>CP116226.1:3048202-3657843 GCA_038182865.1 Microbacterium enclense
GCCCGAGCCCGAGATCGGGAAGTTCTCGACCGCGCGCTGGGTCTGCGCCGCGTAGAGGGCGTCCTTCGGCACGCGCACTTCACCCATGGTGTCGTGCTCGATGCGGTACTCGATGTCGGTCACGTCGTCGTTCCTCCTGATCGTTCGGTCTGTCTCAGACGCGCGGATCGTCCACGTCGCCCACAATAACGACGGGGAACGCTTCTCCGTCGTCGAGTCGGTAGTTGGCTCCCACGACCGCGATGCGCCCGTCGGCGACGGCTTCGCTGATCAATTCGGAGGCGCGGAGCAGATCGGCGACGGTGTGCCGGAGGTGCTCGCGGCCGACCAGCTCGGGGTCGACGTGATCGGGCAGGTGTCCGTCGACGGCGTTCTCGCGCTGCACGCGCCGCACGGCGGGCACGATCGGTGCGATCTGTCGCCAGATGTAGGCGGGGAGGGTCGGTGCGTCGACACCGGTGCTCTCGATGGCGGCTCCCACGGCGCCGCACGCGTCGTGCGCGAGGACGACGATGAGGGGAACCTCGAGCACACCGACGGCGTATTCGAGGCTGCCGATGACCGAGTCGGAGATGACCTGGCCGGCGTTGCGCACGACGAACAGGTCGCCGAGACCTTCGTCGAAGATGATCTCGGCGGCCAGACGAGAGTCGGAGCAGCCGAAGAGCGCCGCATTGGGGTGCTGCGAGGCGGCGAGTTCGGCGCGACGCTCCACGTCTTGCCGGGGGTGGGCGGGTTCGCCGGCGACGAAGCGTCGGTTGCCCTCGACCATCTGCTCCCACACCTGATGCGGAGACATGCGCTCGCTCACGGAACCTCTCTCAACTGCTCGACCTGGGTGGTGACGGAACCGGCCGCGAGAGCAGCGGTCTCGGGGGCCGCGTCGCCGTAGACGAGCACGTAGTCGGGGCCGGCGGCGGTGGCCAGGGCGTAGTCGATGTTGCCGGTGCCGGAGGGGTTCGCCGGGCGGTAGACGTCCCACGTGATGCCGTCGATGTCGACGGTCTCGGTGCTGCGGGTGCCGTCGAGGACCTGGCCGACCCAGGCCTCATCGGTGTCGAACCCCTGGGCCACGCGGAGGAAGCCCGACTCGCCGGACTTCACGTAGACCATCGTCCACGCCTCGGTGCCGCCGACACCCTCGACGGTCGCCTGGTTGACGCGCCAGCCCTCGCCGAGCGACGGCGACAGCACGGGTCGACCGCGGTCACCCGCGAGGTCGGCGGCCAACGCGGGAACGTCCGGCTCGGGCCGCGGCGCCGGCTCCCCACGAGGAACGGCGGCGATGATGACGAAGACCACGGCCACGGTCACCAGCATCGCCGCTATCAGGTTGCGGAACGTCTTGCTGGAGCGGTATCGCCGCGAAGACTCGGCTTTGCGGGCCGCGGTCTCTTCGGGGGTCTCGGGGCGGCCAAGTTCGGCGACGACGCGTCCCATCAGCTCTCCTCGCCCTCGCCGCGAGCCGCATCGAGGCGGCGCTTGGCGCCGAGGAGCCATTCTTCGCAGCGCGCGTAGAGCTGCTCGCCGCGCTCCCAGAGAGCCAGCGACTCTTCGAGGGTCGGTGCGCCCTGCTCGAGTTCGGACACGACCCGCACCAGTTCGTCGCGGGCCTGCTCGAACGAGAGGGTCGCGACGTCCGCGGAGGGGCCGGGAGTCGTCGCGGTCATGGCATCCATTCTAGGCGGGCCTCGCGGACAGCCCGTCGCCGGGTGCCTCGTCGTCGATGGGATCCGCGAGCTCGCCCTCCGAGCGTGCCGCGACAGCTCCGCGCGCGACGGTGACCGTCAGTGCGGCGCCGGCCGGGGCCTGGCTCGCGTCCCGGACGATCACGCCGCCGTCGAGGTGGGCGATGGCGTATCCCCGCGCGAGGGTCGCCAGGGGCGACAGGGCACGGAGCGCGGTGCTCAACTCCTGCGTGCGTCGACGCTCGCTCTCGAGGCGACGATCGACGATGTCGCGTCCCCTGTTCGACAGCATCCACAGTTCTTGCGCGCGGGAGGTGAGCATCGCGTGCGGGGTGCGCAGCGAGGGGCGTGAGCGGATCTGCTCGAGCTGGGCGATGTCGTGCAGGACACGTTGGGTGAGGCGTCCGGTCAACCTCGCTCGCAACTGGGCGACGAGGGCGCGCTGCTCCGCGACATCGGGGACGACGCGCTTGGCCGCGTCGGTCGGCGTCGATGCGCGGAGGTCGGCGACCTCGTCGAGAAGAGGCCAATCGTTCTCGTGCCCGATGGCGCTGACCACGGGGGTGGATGCCGCCGCCACCGCGCGCACGAGACGCTCGTCGCTGAAGCCGAGCAGCGTCTGCGGATCGCCGCCGCCTCGGGCGATGATGATGACGTCGACCTCGGGGTCGGCATCCAACGCCTTCAGCGCGGCCAGGGTCTCGGGGACGCAGCGGTCACCCTGTACCGCGGCGTAGGTGGTCCGGAAGTTCACGCGCGGCCAGCGCAGTTCCGCATTGCGGTGCACGTCTTTCTCGGCATCCGAGTTCTCCCCGGTGATGAGGCCGATGCAGTGGGGGAGGAAGGGCAGCTTCTTCTTGCGGACCGGGTCGAAGAGACCCTCCGAGCGCAACTGCACCCGCAGACGCTCGAGACGCTCGAGCTGCTCGCCCAGACCGACATGGCGCATCGCCGAGATCGCGAAGGAGAAGTCACCGGTGCGCGGGAAGTAGTCGGCCTTGACGCACGCGACGACATGGTCGCCGACCTGGAAGTCCTTCGGCAGTCGCGCCAGCGTGCTCGACCAGATGCGGAAAGCGACCGTCGACTCGCTGTTCAGATCCTTGAGGCGGCCGAACACGTTGCCGCCGCGCCGGTTGAACGAGGTGATCTCGCCCTCGACCCAGACGGAGCCCCAGCGTTCGATGAACCCGCGGATCGTGTCGTTGAGCCGCGACACCGACGTCGGAGTGTCGGTGCGCGAATCGCGCGGGTGGACCGAATCGGCGGGAGGGGCCTCGCCGGGCACCGTCTCGGGGTGGAACGAGGTCATGAGCTCCTGTGTGGTGGTTCGGCCGTCGTCCAGGGGCGCCCCGGTAGAATCGAGGGGTGAGCACACCTGTCGTCCAACTGCCCGTTCCCCGGATCCCGGGTCGACGTGGCCGGCTCCAGGATATCCCGGTCAAGGGACAGAAGAGGGTGCTGCTGGCCGCTCCTCGCGGTTACTGCGCCGGTGTCGACCGTGCCGTGGTCGCGGTCGAGAAGGCCTTGGACCGCTACGGCGCCCCCGTCTACGTGCGCAAGCAGATCGTGCACAACATCCACGTCGTCACCGAGCTCGAGAAGAAGGGCGCGATCTTCGTCGAGGAAGTCGACGAGGTCCCCGAAGGTTCCCACGTCGTCTTCAGCGCCCATGGAGTGTCGCCGGCCGTCGTCTCTGCCGCCTCCGACCGTGGTCTGCAGGCCATCGACGCGACCTGCCCCCTCGTGACCAAGGTGCACCGCGAAGCCGTGCGCTTCGCGCGCGACGACTTCGAGATCCTGCTGATCGGCCACGACGGTCATGAGGAGGTCGAGGGCACCGCAGGCGAGGCTCCCGAGCACGTCACGGTCGTCAACTCACCCGAGCACGCCGACACCGTCGAGGTGCGTGACCCGTCGAAGGTCGTCTGGTTGTCGCAGACGACTCTCTCGGTCGACGAGACGATGGAGACCGTGCGGCGACTGCGGTTGCGTTTCCCGCACCTGCAGGACCCGCCGTCGGACGACATCTGCTACGCCACTCAGAACCGTCAGGTCGCCATCAAGAAGGTGGCGGTCGGTGCCGATCTGGTCATCGTCGTGGGCTCGGCCAACTCCTCCAACAGCGTGCGCCTGGTCGAGGTCGCTCTGGAGCACGGTGCCAAGGCCGCCTACCGCGTGGACTACGTCGACGAGGTGAAGCAGGAATGGCTCGACGGCGTCGAGACCGTCGGCGTCACCAGCGGTGCCTCGGTTCCCGAGGTCCTCGTCAGTGAGGTGCTGGAAGAACTCGCCGGTGCGGGCTACCGCGATGTCGAAGAGGTGCGCACCGCCGAGGAAGACCTCATCTTCTCGCTCCCGAAGGAATTGCGACAGGATGCCACGGGCCAGCGCGATCAGCGCGCGCTGGGCGGCCGGGGGCGTTCGTGAGCGATCCCGACCCGCGGCCCCGCCCGCAGTTCGGGGAGTACGCCACGCCCGAAGAGCAGCAGGCGCGCATCCAGCGCCCGGAGGTGACCGAGTCGCTCGAGGCGGGCGTCGCGCCCGAGCAGGCGGCTCCCGCGTCGAGCCCGAACCCGCCGGCATCCGCGTCCACCGTTCCCGCCGCGGGCCGGGGGCCGCTCGTGGACCGCGTGATCACCCTGATGCTGCTCGTCTACGGGCTGTTGTCGGTGGTGACCACGATCACGCAGGTGCTCGACTTCCCGAACTACGCCGAGCAGGCGGCCAAGGTCTTGAACATCGATGCGACCTACTCGAACCTCACAGCGGGTTTCGTGTGGGGTGCCGTGGCCGCCGTCATCTACGGCGTCGTGTATCTCATCACAGCCGTGGTCACATGGCGACGGCTGAGGAAGGGGCGCATCTCGTTCTGGGTGCCCCTGGTGGGCTTCGCCGTCGTCACGGTCCTCGGTGGCGCGTGCATCGCTATCGCCCTCGTGAGCGATCCGTCCTACCTCTCGACCCTCATGGACGGCATCGCGAAGTGAACCGCGAAGGCCGGCATCCCGTGTTCTCCTGAGAACAGAAGGAGGAGCCGGCCGTGGTGCGAGATGATCACGCGCGTCTGACCGCGTTGTACGACGCGCACGCCGCACCGGTCTGGCGGTACGTCGTGAGCTTGACGGGCGATCACGCCGGCGCCGACGACGTCGTGCAAGAAACCCTGCTGCGCGCCTGGCGGACTCCGCGCATCATGAGCGATGACCCGGGGTCGTTACGGTCCTGGATGTTCACGGTCGCGCGCAACATCGTCATCGACGAGGCGCGGAGCGCGCGGCGGCGCCACGAGCTGCCGGTCGAGGAACTGCCGGAGTCTGGTCGAGACGACGACACGGATGCCATGTTCGACGCTCTCCTCGTCGAGGAGGCGCTCGCGACGCTGACGCCGGACCACCGCGCCGTCATCGTCAGCGCGTACTACGGCGGTCGAAGCGTCGCACAGTCGGCGGAGGAACTGGGGATTCCCGCGGGGACCGTGAAATCACGGCTGCACTACGCGGTGCGAGCACTGCGGCTCGCGCTGCAAGAGAGGGGCGTGACGCGATGAGCGCCGATCATGAGCGGCTGTCGAGCTGGGACGGCGCCTACGTGCTCGGCGCCCTGTCGGGTGCCGATCGCGCGGAGTACGAGGAGCACCTCGCCGACTGCGCCGCGTGCCGCGAAGCGGTGGCCGAACTCGCGCCGACCGCCGGCCTGCTGTCGCGTCTGTCGGCGGAGCGTGCGCGCGCCATCGACGCCTCGAGTGGCCCTGTGTCCGTGGTGCTTCCCGACCCGTCTCTGCGTGGCCGTGTCGTGCGCACCGCACGGCGACGGCGCGCCCGCCGGATCACGGCGTGGACGCTCGCGGCATCCCTCGCCCTGATCGCGGTGGCCGTGCCCACCGTGATCACCGTGACGAACGCGACCTCCTCCTCGGGCACGGTGTACGCGCTCGACGACGTCGCCGGTGCCCCGCTGGAGGCCTCGGTCAAGCTGACCTCGGTGGCGTGGGGCACCCGTATCGACCTGGTCTGCCAGTACACCGGTGAGGTGCTCGACGCGCCGCCCGGCGGCTGGCCGTATGCGCTCGCGGTCACCGATGACTCCGGGGCCACCTCGGTGCTCTCGACCTGGCGTGCGGGACCGGGCTCGACGACCGAGCTCAGCGCGGGCACCGACCTCGCCGCATCCCGCATCGGGTCCGTGGAGATCCGCTCGATGGACGGCGACCGCGTCGTCATGCGGCGGGACTTCTCCACCCCGTAGCATCGTCGGATGCCACGCCTCGTCGCCGTCTGCGCCGTCCACAGCCTGCACCCCGACGCCGGTTCGGTCGGCGTGACCGCCATCGACAAGCGACCGCTGGAGGGTCCGGTGCGGGTGGGCCCTCTCGGCGTCCGCGCCGACGTGCAGGCGAGCCGCAAGCATCACGGTGGGCGCGACAAGGCCGTCTACGCGTACTCGGCGGCCGACGCCGAGTACTGGCAGAACGAGCTGGGGCGCGATCTGAGTCCCGGGTGGTTCGGTGAGAACCTCCGCGTCGAGGGCATCGACGTGAACGCGGCGCGCATCGGTGAGGTCTGGCGCATCGGCGACACGGTCGAGGTCGAGGTGACCATGCCGCGGACGCCGTGCGCCACGTTCGCGCGGTGGGTGGGTGGCCGCGATGCGCGCGGATGGGTGAAGAGATTCTCGGATGCCGGTCGCCTCGGCGCCTACCTCCGGGTCCGCCGTGCGGGCGACGTCCAGGCGGGGGATGCCATCGAGATCCTGCGGTCGCCCCAGGGGGCGCCCACCGTTCTCGAGGTGTACCGCGGCTGATCCCGCACCCGCCGGCGTCGCCGCCGCCGTGGGGCGCTCGCGCGCACTCCCGGCGACGCGGTGGTTCGCCGCCGTCGTCCCGGCGAGGGGGTGGCTCGCGCTCCGTGTCGACCTCGGCGAAGCGTCCGCCGGGAACGCGCTCGACGCGCATACGGGGCCAGTCCTCGGTCGGTGTGGGGTACGACCGTGCCGCCTCCTGGACGGCGCGGGCGCGGCATCCCGAAACGACGAACGCCCCGGTCGGAGCCGGGGCGTTCGGAGGGGCGAATCGAATCAGCCCTGCGACTTGCCGAAGGAGCCGAGCTGCTTCGTGGCCTCGACCACGCGGACGGCCATCGCCGACTCGGCGACCTTGCCCCACGCGCGCGGGTCGTACTGCTTTTTGTTGCCGACCTCACCGTCGAGCTTCAGCACACCCTCGTAGTTCGAGAACATGTAGCCCGCGATCGAGCGCGTGAAGGCGTACTGCGTGTCGGTGTCGATGTTCATCTTCACGACGCCGTTGGAGACCGCGAGGGCGATCTCCTCGTCGGTCGAGCCGCTGCCGCCGTGGAAGACGAGGTCGAGAGGCTTGGGGCCGGTGCCGAACTTCGCGGCGATACCCTCCTGGATCTCGCCGAGCAGCTCGGGGCGGAGCTTGACGCCGCCCGGCTTGTACACACCGTGCACGTTGCCGAAGGTGAGGGCCGAGATGTAGCGGCCGTTCTCGCCGAGGCCGAGACGCTCGACGGCCTTGGTCACATCGGCGACCGTCGTGTAGAGGGCCTCGTTGGAACCCTCGTGCTGCACGCCGTCTTCTTCGCCGCCGACGACGCCGACCTCGATCTCGAGGATCGCGTGGATGTTGTTGAGCCGGGGGAGGAGCTCGGCAGCGATGTCGATGTTCTCGTCGAGGGGAACAGCCGAACCGTCCCACATGTGCGACTGGAAGATCGGGTTGCGACCCGCCTTGACCTCTTCTTCAGAGGCCTCGAGCAGGGGGATGACGAAGCCGGGGAGCGCGTCCTTCGGGCAGTGGTCGGTGTGCAGAGCCACCGTGATGGGGTAGTTCTTCGCGACCTCGGTCACGTACTTCGCGAAAGCGAGAGCGCCGGTCGCGCGGGCCTTCACCGTGTGGCCGGCGAAGTAGTCGGCGCCGCCGGTGGTGACCTGGAGGATGCCGTCGGAGCCGGCCTCGGTCAGGCCCTGGAGCACCGAGTTGATGGTCTGCGAGCTCGAGACGTTGATCGCGGGGTACGCGAAGCTGCCGGCCTTGGCGCGGTCCAGCATGTCGGCGTACTGCTCAGGGGTGGCGACGGGCATTGTGCTCCTTGTGTCGGTGTGGGGACACCGCCAGCCTAGCGAAGCCGCCGGATCGTGATGAGGGTCGAGGCGGAGGAAGTGTGGGAGTATGCGCTGGCGTTAAGAATCGCGATTCCTTCATCCGCCGAGGGGTCAAATTGGGCGGTTGTCACGACTCCGCTGGCTACAGTGGGCCACATGGTGAGCCTGACATCCGATATGAGCCCGTTGCACCCCGATCGGAACCTGGCTCTCGAGCTGGTCCGGGCCACCGAGGCTGCCTCGATTCGCGCCGTGCCCTTCATCGGGCGCGGAGACAAGGAAGCCGCCGACGGCGCAGCCGTCGACGCGATGCGAGCGTTCTTCAGCACCGTCAACTTCGACGGCACGATCGTGATCGGAGAGGGCGAGAAAGACAACGCGCCCATGCTCTACAACGGCGAGCGTGTCGGCAGCGGCCGGGGGCCGCAGTGCGATGTCGCCGTCGATCCGATCGACGGCACGTCACTGACCGCGGCGGGGCGTCAGAACGCTCTCTCGGTCATTGCCGTCTCCGACCAGGGAACGATGCTGGACGCGTCGAGCGTGTTCTACATGGACAAGCTCGTGACGGGCCCCGCGGGCGTCGGTGTCGTCGACATCCGCCTGCCCATCGGAGAGAACATCCGCCTTCTCGCGAAGGCCCTCGGCAAGCCGGTCGACGAGATCGTCGTATCTGTGCTGAACCGTCCTCGCCACGAACAGCTCATCGCCGACATCCGCGCAGCGGGCGCCGGGACCCGCCTGATGAGCGATGGCGACGTCGCCGGCGGGATCAACGCGGCCCGTCACAATGCCCGTACCGACATGTGTGTCGGTATCGGCGGCAGCCCCGAGGGCATCGTGACGGCGTGCGCGATCAAGGCTCTCGGTGGGCACATCCAGGGTGTCCTCGCGCCGCGCAACGACGACGAGAAGCAGAAGGGTCTGGATGCCGGGCTCAAGGTCGACGGTGAGGTGTACGAGGCCGACGGACTGGTCACGGGGAAGAACACGATCTTCGTCGCCACCGGTGTGACCGATGGCCAGCTCGTGCAGGGTGTTCGCCGCGAGGGCGACTTCCTGTACACCGAGAGCGTCGTGCTGCGCGGCGCTTCGGGCACTCTGCGTCGTATCTCGTCGGAGCACCTCACGTCGAAGTGGCTGTAACGCGCGAGTACCTGCGCGGCACCGCGCGTACGACCCGTCTCCAGCCGGGCCGACGTTGAACGCCCGCGGAAAGCTGTAAGGGACAGGCTTCCTGCGGCGTTTCGCGGACGCTCGACGGCGTGAAACCCGGCGGGGGCCGCGGGAGCGGAACGTCGCCTCGCGCAGGCGAGGCTGGATGGCGTACGCCACGCCACGGCTCCGTGAGAAGCGGATCCGGCGAACGGCTCGCCGGTGGTGCCCTGATGCACACCTACAGCCGGGCGTGTCGTGACGCAAGCGTGACCGGTCCGGCGGGGGTCGTCTGGCAGAATCGTCTGCAGTGTCAACGGCGACGCTGTGTTCTTCCGAGACCCGAAGGGGGATCGTCCATGGCAGCTCCGACGAACCAAGCCGCGCCCCAGACGGGGGCGCATGCGGTCATCGCCGACGCCGTCGACCCTGCCCGCCGTCCCGACGTCCTTCTGCGTGTGCGCCGCGACGAGGGCCACGAGGTGAGCGCCTGGTGGATGGTCGGCGCATTCGTCGGTGCGTCTGCCGCGGTGATCAGCCTCCTGAGTTGGGTCCCCGGCGGGTCGTGATCCCGCGCGGGCCGCGTACCGCTACCGCTCGCCGTCGCTGAGCCCCGCCCGAGCCCGCACGTCGCCGAGGTCGGCGGCCGCGAGAGGCCGGTTCTCGGGGCGTTCTGCGTCGTCGTCCTGCGTGCGGACGGACTGCGCCCCTTCCCTGCCGTCGGAGATGCTTGCGCCCGAGTCGATGAATTCCGGGGCGGCCCAGCGGCGAGGCGTGGCTTCGAGCGCGGTGGGGGCGGCGACGGCATCGAGTTTCGTTTCGTCGATGCCGGGGAACTTCCTCGCCGTGACCAGGACACGCGACTCCAGGGACCCCGCGAACTTGTTGTAGCTGTCGACGGTGCGTTCGATCGCGCGCCGGAGGTCGGTCGCGTGTCCGGCGAGCGTTCCGACTCGTTCGTAGAGCTCGGTGCCGAGGGTGAAGAGGGTGCGAGCCTCGTCGGACACGTCCTGCTGGGTCCAGGTGAAGGCGACGGTCTTCAGCACCGCCCACAGGTTGACCGGCGAGGCCAGCGCCACCCGGCGCGAGAAGGCGTAGTCGAGCAGGGTCGGGTCTTCGTCGAGGGCCGAGGACAGGAGCGATTCGCTCGGGATGAAGCACACGACGAACTCGGGGCTGCTCTCCAGTCCCGCCCAATAGGTTTTGCGGGCAAGGGCGTCGACGTGCGCCCGCACCGCCTTCGCGTGACGGGTGAGCAACGTCGCCCGGCGCGCGCCTTCATCGCCGTGCGCGGTGACCGGGATGGCACTGGCCTGCAGGTAGGCGTCGAGGGGGACCTTGGCATCCACCGCGAGGGCCTTTCCGCCGGGGAGGCGAACGACCATGTCGGGCCGGCCCGCGCCCGCGTCGGAGGAGACGGACGCCTGGAGGTCGAAATCGACGTAGCGGGTGAGCCCCGCCGCCTCGACGACGCGGCGCAGCTGGGTCTCGCCCCACACACCGCGCGTACTGCCGGAGCGCATCGCCGACGCCAGCGCCTCGGTCGTCGCCCGCAACGCCTCGTCGGCCTCACGGGATTGGCGCAGTTGCTCGCCGAGTGCCGAATACTGCTCGACGCGGTCGCGCTCGAGCCCATCGACCTTGCGCTGCATGGCGTCGAGGGTCTCTCGTACCGGGTCGAGGGCGCGCAGGACCGTCTGGTCGCGGCGCTCGCGCTCTTCCCGGGCAGCTTGGTCGCTGCGCGTCTGCCCGACCAGCTCGCGGTACAGGCCGATCTGGTGGTCGAGCTGCGCCTGGAGCCCCGCGCGTGCGGCGTCGGCGGCGGCCACCCGCGCCGACAGCTCACCGCGTTCGAGCGTTGTACGCGCTGCGGATCGAGCGGCCCCGACGAACCACCCGCCGACGGCACCCAGCGCCAGGGCGAGGATCACGAGAACGAGGGCGATGGCATCCATGGGGTCAGCATGCACCAGACCTCCGACATCGCCGGAAAGACGGGCCGGGAAGGCTCAGGCGACGGCGCGCTCGACCACCGGCTCGGCGGCGATCTGCGAGATCCGGACCCCCAGGTGAGCGGCGAGGGCGTGCACGTCGTCGGCCCCGGCGCGGCGCGCGCAGTCGATGGTGATCTCCGCGCAGGCAACGGCATCCGCGAGTGCATCGTGATGCGCGAAGGGCGAGCAGCCGGCCTCCTCGGCCACCAGCGGGAGCCGATACGAGGCGAGGGTGTACGTCTTGCGCGACATCTGGACGCTGCACAGGTAGCGGTAGGGCGGGCAGGCGTCGCCGGTGGTGGCGCACGCGCGACGAAGGACCGACATGTCGAAACCGGCGTTGTGGGCGACAAGGACGTCCGCACCCGCGAAGGCCGTGAGCCGCGCGAGCTGCGTGCTCCAGTCGGGGGCGTTCACGACGTCGGCGGGCTGGATGCCATGAATCCCGACGTTGATCGGGGCGAAATGGTCGTGGCCCGGAGGCGGTTTGATGAGCCAGGCGGCGGTGGCGACGACGCGGCCGTCGCGGACCCGGGCGAGACCGACCGCACAGGCCGAGGCTCCGCTGGAGTTCGCCGTCTCGAAGTCGATCGCCGTGAAGTCCAGTCCCACGCCTCCACCCTCACCCGCGGAACCGCCGACACGGAGAGGCGCGCCGGGGCGAGTGGCATCCCGTGGCTGCGGCGGGCACCGTTCAGGCGGATCGATGTGTGGGAAGCAGTGTGTCGAGTCGCTCCGCAGGATGAGAGGAGTGCGAGCCGTCGTGCGGAGCCGGGGCCGGACACGCCGGAACGTCACCGACGACACACCGGATCGCGGCGGGAACTCCGCACGACGGAGCGCGGTGGTGGTGTCGGACGGGCAGCGTAGGGTCGGGGCATGACCGATCGCGAGAAGTCGACGTCGTTCGGACAGGCGGCATCCGCCTACGAATCCGGGCGACCCGGGTACCCGAACGAAGCTGTGGCGTGGCTGCTCGAGTCCGTCCGCGAGCCGGGGCGCGCGCTGCGCGTCGCCGATGTGGGTGCCGGCACCGGCAAGCTCACGCGTGCCGTCGTCGAGCTGGGCGCCGACGTGGTGGCCGTGGATCCGGATGCCGACATGCTCGCGACGCTGCGCGCCGGCGTCCCCGGCGTGCCCACGTTCGTCGGGACGGCCGAGAGCCTCCCGCTCCCCGACTCCGGCCTCGACGCCGTGGTCATGGGTCAGGCGTGGCACTGGGTCGATGTCGAGCGGGCGTCGCGCGAGGTCGCTCGCGTCCTGCGCAGCGGGGGAGCGCTGGGCCTCATCTGGAACATCCGCGACGACAGCGTCGATTGGGTGCGGCGGCTCACCGCGGCGATGGGTGGCTCGAATGCCGAGGTGCTCCTCGCGACGACCGGACCCCGCGTCGCCGATCCGTTCGCTGAGCTGGAGCACCGCGAGTGGCGATGGGAACGGACGATCACTCTCGACCAGTTGCGCGACCTCGTCGTGTCGCGCAGCGACATCATCACGGCGAGCCCGGACAAGCGCGCGGGCATCGACGCCGCGGTCGACGGAGTCGTGGCATCCCTCCCTGAACTCGCCGACGGCGGGTCGATCGCGCTGCCCTATGTGACCCACGCGTTCCGCGCCCGCCGGCCGTGACGCCGTGAGCGACGCGCGGGCCGGGTAACCTGGACTCCCGTGGCTCTTACCATCGGAATCGTCGGCCTTCCCAACGTCGGAAAGTCGACCCTCTTCAACGCCCTGACCAAGAACTCGGTGCTCGCGGCGAACTACCCGTTCGCCACCATCGAGCCCAACGTCGGGGTCGTGAACCTTCCCGATGTCCGCCTGCAGCGGCTCGCCGATGTCTTCGGCAGTGAGCGTCTCGTGCCCGCCGCGGTGTCGTTCGTCGACATCGCCGGGATCGTGCGCGGGGCGAGCGAGGGTGAGGGTCTCGGCAACCAGTTCCTCGCGAACATCCGTGAGGCGGATGCCATCGCCCAGGTCGTCCGCGGATTCGCCGACGACGACGTGGTCCACGTCGACGGAGCCGTGAACCCGGCGAGCGACATGGAGACCATCAACGCCGAGCTGCAGCTCGCCGACCTCCAGACGCTGGAGAAGGCGATCACGCGCTACGAGAAAGAGGTCAAGGGCAAGAAGCTCGATCCCTCGGTGCTCGACGCCGCGAAGGCCGCGCAAGATGCCCTGCAGCGCGGCGTGCTGCTGTCGGCATCCGGTCTCGACCTCTCGCCGATCCGCGAACTCGGCCTGCTCACGGCCAAGCCGTTCATCTTCGTGTTCAACGTCGACGAGGCCGTGCTCACCGACCAGTCTCGCAAGGACGAGCTGTCCGCGCTGGTCGCGCCCGCGAAGGCCGTGTTCCTGGACGCCAAGATCGAGTCCGAGCTGATCGACCTCGACCCCGAGGATGCCGCCGAGCTGCTCGTCTCCACCGGCCAGGATGAGTCGGGCCTCGACCAGCTCGCCCGCATTGGCTTCGACACCCTCGGCCTGCAGACCTACCTCACGGCCGGTCCGAAGGAAGCGCGCGCGTGGACGATCCCGCAGGGTGCGAAGGCCCCGCAGGCGGCCGGTGTGATCCACACGGACTTCGAGAAAGGCTTCATCAAGGCGGAGGTCATCTCGTTCGCCGACCTCGTCGAGCTCGGCTCGGTCGCCGAGGCTCGCGCGAAGGGCAAGGCGCGCCTCGAGGGCAAGGACTACGTCATGCAGGACGGCGACGTGGTGGAGTTCCGCTTCAACAACTGAATGGCGCGAAGGTCGCTGAACTAGCGACGCGAGCTGAACGTGCTTACACAGCCCCTGGTCTAGTCGAGGAGAATCGCTTCGAGCGTTTCTTTCATCCCGGCTGGTTCGAAGCTCGATTGCACCATCCTGTCGAGAACGACATTCGTGAACGCTTCATAATTCACGGTGGTGTTGTCGCGTACGAATCGCTTCAGAATGTTTCGACCAGGGAGTTCTGCTAGCCAAGCGTCTGATTCGCACGCTTCATGTAGACGACGCCTTTCCCGATCGAGCTGAGCCTCTACAGCACCAACGGTGGTCGCATTGGTCAAGATTTCGATTCGTGCGGCGCTCGCCCGCATGGACGACGCTAGATCTTCGGCGGCGGTAGTGCCTGCACGGGCTCCAACACGCAGAGAGGTGACAGCCCGATCATTGAGGTCAGCTCGAACCAGTTGCAGGGCTATCTCATCGACGATCTCGCGCGCGGCGATGCGTAGCGCTTCCAGAGCGCCTTCGTCGCTACCGAATGGGTCGTTACCGGTCAGGGCCTGTACGGCTTGCCGAATGTATAGCGGCTCCACGAGATAGTTCTCGATGTGATACCGGTCCCACTGCTTGACGTGGCTAATATCGCTTTCAGGATCGCGATCACGGTCCGTCACGCTGTAGAAGCGGTTTGACTGGCCGAGCTGGCTCGATGCACTAGCCAAGAGTCCATAAAGGCCGCGCACACGACTCTTAGATCCGCCACTAACTAGGTTCACCCGCTTAGCTATGTCGGGAAACAGGCGTCGCACGACCGTCACGTCAAATCCGTCGCCGCTATCTGACTCGCCCTCCAGAATGACGACCTTCGCCGTTGGCCGATACGCGGCTAGGTCGCCGACGAGATCGATGACTGCTCGGTCGAGTTCATCGTTCAGGTGGATCGGATTAGCCTGGTTTTGGTTGCTGTCGCTAGCCGACGCGGGCGTCATGTGAAAAACGCGGTAATTGGCGTTGCCTACGGCCTGACGCAGGAGCGTGTCTGAGTGAGTGACCAACCAAAGTTGATTGTCCTGGGCGACGCCCAGGTGTCGGTAATAGAAATCAGCAAACCCATGGAGTAGTCCTGGATTCAGGTGCAACTCTGGTTCATCCAGCAGAATGATCGAACCACGAGGGGTCGCGTTACGAAGCCGAAGGTATCCGTAGAGGATTTCCTTCTCCCCGGAACTGAGATCGTCTATATCGTGTGATCCGCCTCCTGGCACCTCTACAGGAAACTCCAGGCTTCCACCGTCCAGTGGGCGCACGCCTGCGTAACGCTTGTCCGGGAAGAATGTCCGAAACAACTCGGACAGTGTGTCGTTGACGCTTTCGCCGTTTGGCTCGTTTCCCGACTCTCTCGCGATCAGATCGCGTATGTAGCTGGACGCGAGCTCGGTCTTAATGTCCTGATACTTAGCCTGCCAGTTGTAAAGACCAGATTGTCGCCGCTGATCTTCAAACGCCCGCGTGTCTAGGGTTACGCCACCGAGGTCCTGGCGAGTGTAAGTGCGCGACGCGCTGTGGTACTCGATGGTTCCAATCGCATGTGGTGCATAGGTCTGGAACGCCAGCTGCGCGATGACGGAGTCCTGTAGTACGAGATCCCCGCTGGGGCGAATGGTCACCGCAAGCTCCTGGACAGCGGCTGCAGCGCGAACTGCCGCACCGAGACGCTGGATCACCTGGTCAAGTTGTGGCTGAAAGGCTGCAATCTGAGTTGCAACGGAGACTCGGCTAAAACTCCAATGGTCGGTTGCCTGTCCTGTCACCTCCTGCCAAGCGAGAGGGAACGCGAGTTCCTCAGCGTTCTGCTGAATATACCGAAGCTCTGACGCTGATAGCTCCAGTTGTGCGCGCACCTCCAAAGCGCGATCTGGGTCGCGAAACATTCTTCGGAGTGCGTGTCGGTCTTGAAGGTTGATGGCGAATTCGCCGAACCATTGATGGTACTCGTTCGCTGAATACCCGCCGTACAAGGACTTGAGTAGTCGAACCGCATCGAACACACACGACTTGCCGGATCCGTTTTGCCCCGCGATCATCACGAAGCTCGAAAGCTCCTCGACTTCGAAGCGTTCGACCGCCCGAAGATTCGACACCAGCAAGCTATTGAAGCGCATGTTCTCCCCTTCGACGATTGCCCTCACGCTCTGTGCTGCCACGGTAGCGACTTTCTGCGGCACGGACCCTGATTGACACTCGTGCAGCTCCCGTCCTAGTTCGGTATTCAAGTGCCCGGGGTGGCGATGATTGATCGGTGATCCAGGCGAGACAGGGAGCGGTTGACCTGACGCCTATCGGGGCTCAGGCGCCGGCGGTAACGGTCCGGGCTTGCGGCCACGCCTCCGACATCCGGAAAGGCAACGGAGCGCGGAAGGTTCCAGACCACGGGCAAATCGGCGGTATCTCTCAAGCTGAACATCGCGACCCGTCGCGCATATGCGCCTATCGACGGCGTAGCGTGGTGGACTTCCGCTTCAACAACTGAGCGTTTCGACGGGGGATCCCCATGATCCGTGGCAACAGGGCGTCCTTCAGCGTCTCCAGCGACACGAAGACGGTGGGCGAGATCTCCGCCCTGCTGGGGATGCAGCCAGACCGTTGGGGTGACAGAGGAGATCTCACTCCCGCGGGGCGGGCTGGTCGGAGTTCTTCACCGGAGCGTCTGACGTACGAGCGGACCTTCTGGTCGCTCACCGAGACCGTCTATGACCCGGGCGCCGACGATCAGACCGGCTTTTCTGCGCTGAGGGCGCTGGTGAGAAAACTCGAGCCCAGAGCTGAGGCTCTCGCTGAGCTCCGCCACGACGGGGACACCGTGCTGTGGTGGTCGGGAGACTCCGACAGCACGCAAGGCGGATTCGTGCTGGAGGAAGACCTGATTCGCGGCCTGGCGACACTGGGATGCTCCCTCTACGGGACCGCATACCTAGATGGGGACGAGGCGGAGCACCCGCCGAGCGACGGTGACGCGGCGGTGTTCCAGCCCGACATCTGATCGGGTGGACGCCGGTCATAGGGCCAGGGCCTGACCTCAGCCCCGAGCCGACACCTCCGACGCCCCCACCGCGACCCGCGCCCGGTGTGCGAGCTTCGCTGCATCGATGCCCGGCCACCCGTGCAGTCCCTCCGTGTACGAAGCGGGAAGCGCCTCGGCTCCCCAGACGGCACCGGCGAGAGACCCGGCGATCGCGGCGACCGTGTCGGTGTCGTTGCCTCCGCGGATCGCCCGCTCGATGGCATCCAGGGGTCCGCTGGCGCCGCCGACAGCGGCCAGCGCGCCCTGGAAGGCCCGCACGACCCAGCCGTTCGCCTCACGGAAGTCGCGCGGATGCGCGCCCGGAGCGAGAGCGTCGTCGATGAACGCAGCCCAGCGATCGCGACGGCTCGAGGGCACCACCTCCAGCTGCCCGCGCATGTCGAGATCGCCGGTCAGGATGCCGTGGCGGATCGCCGCACACCAGAGCGCGCACGCGTCGATGTTGTCGTCTTCCCAGTGGGTGAGCTGGGCGACGGCGGCTGCGGCGGCTGTCAACTCATCCGCGGGGCGGTCGAGGTACCCGAGCGCGACGGGACCGGTACGCATGAGCGAGCCGTTGCCTCCGCTGCGCCCGGTCTCACCATGGACCGCGCGAGAGGCGGAGCGGATGGCACCCAATTCCGCGGGCGCGGGGATCCGGCCGAGGACGTGGCGGGTCTGCGCACCCACGTCGAGGGCGGTCCGCGCCCAGCCCTGCCACGCGGCGACGATGCGCTCGAGAGCGCCGGGGTCGGTGAGCCGTCGGCCGGCGGCGAGCTCGTCGAGCACGGGGACGGCCATGCTCGTGTCGTCGGTCCACTCCGCGAGTCCGTGGCCGAAATGTCCCAGGCCGAACACAGGCGTCACCTCGTCGGGGAGGGACGGGCCGAACTCGTAGGCGGAGCCCAGGGCGTCGCCGACGGCCGAGACGATCACGGTTCCGACAGCGCGGTCCATCTGCGCGGGGGAGAGGTGTGCCATCGCACCAGCGTACGAGGAGGCTGCTCGCCCTGCCTCGCGCGATGCTGGTCACCGCGCGCGGTCCGTGTCACGATCAGGCATGACCTACGCCGTCGTCTCGATCCACTCTCCTCGATCCGAACACCGCGACGTGGTCGTGGACTCGATGCAGAGGTACAGTCGCGTCGCTCGAGAGAAGCAGGGACTCCTCTGGACGGGCGTGGTCGACGACGGCAGCGGACGGCTGGTGGGTATCGCCCTCTGGGAATCCGAGGATGCCGCGGCGGCGGCGAGACCAGCCTTGATGGACGAGGTCGGCGGTGATCCGTTCGATGAGTGGGACGCTCGTCCGATCGAAGGCTTCCGCGGACACGTCATCTGACCGAACGATGTCGTGCCCGGTTGCCGCGACATCCGTAAACTGTCGGCCGTGAACGCGCCGAACCCTCGCACCGCCTTCGTCCCGCCCGGTTGGGGAACGCCCTTCGCGTCGCGCAAGCGGCTGCGGTTGCTCCCCGCCGAGATGTTCAACCGGACCTTCGAGCGAGCGCCCGACGATTGGTTGCACGTCGCTCCGCTGCGCAAACCGCCGCTCATCCTGACGATCGCGTTCGCGCTCATCACGCTGATGAGCGGGTGGATCGTGTGGGCGGTGCTCGCCCAGGCGGGAACGACGCCGTCGATGCAGGGCCCCATGCCGTACGTGATCGCCGTGATGTTCGGCATCCTGGGGCTGTTCTCCGTCTTCGTGTTCCTGAATCTCCTCGCGGCGTCGAGGAGCCGCGCGTCGTGGGGCAACCGTCAGTGCGTGGCCGTGGGACGCAGCGGAATCGCCGTGCGGTTCCAGGGCGCTGCGGTGAACATCCCGTGGAACGAAGTGACCGCAATCTGGGCGACGACGACGAACTCGACGGGAGCGTCGCGAGCCCGCCTGATCAAGACACCCGTGCTGCGGATCGAGCGTGACACGGGCGACGGAACGGAGGGCGTGCAGGGCACCTGGAACATCGCTCCGTTCGCTCTGGATGCCGCCCCGCAGGCGACGTATGCCGCGCTGCACTTCTACTGGGTGAACGTCGGCGCTCGTCGCGAGCTCGGGACCACCCTGGCGCAGCAGCGAATCGACGGATTCGCCGGCTACGCCCCGACGACGGTCGCCCCGCGCGGCTAACCCGCCACCTGCTGCGGGCGTCCCTCGGCTCGGGGCGCCAGCCTCTCGACGAGCGGCATGTGCGCTGCGGGCACCGCCCACCGACTGTGCAGCACCGCGAAGACACCGAGGGCGATGAAACCCGTGAGCAGCTTGTCGGTGACCGACGTGACGATGTTCGCGGAGAACACCGACACGAAGAACGGCAATCGGGTGGCCTCCAGTGACAGCACCGCGAGTTCCGAGGCGTGACCTTCTCCGCCGTGGAACACCGCGATCACGATCGGAGTCGCGACGAGCGAGCACGCGAGCGCCGCGGCGAGGTTCAGCGTGACGAAGCCGGTGAGCCGCGACCCCAGCCGGAGGCGTCGGATGCCGTAGCCCCACACGAGAGCGCCGACGACGTTGACGGGCGTGAACGGAATCGTCGACGGGTCGCCCGTGAGGAATCCGAGACCGTTGGAGGCGACCGCGACGGCGACACCCGACCAGGGGCCGAGCACGAGGGCCGCGACGGCGGTTCCGACCATATCGAGGTACATCGACAGCTTGAAGACGTGGACCGTGAAAAGGCCGAGCAGGTTCACGGCGACGCAGGACACGAGCAGGGCGGCTACGGAGACGGGATGCCACGCGCGACCGAGCGCAGGAGCAGCCAGCGCGGGCGCGACGACCCGCGGAGGACCGCTCCCACGGGAGCGAGCGGACGCTTCGGCGACTCGGCGCGCCGAACGGCACCGGCGCACCCACCCGTCGGCCGCGTCGTCGTCCGCCCCGAGCGCACGGACGACGTCTCGCACCAGCAGCGGGTCCATGCGGGCCCGTCCGGGTTGAAAGACGTTGTAGACGGTGGAGCGCGCAGGTGCCGCTGCCGCCGCGGACATTCCCCGACCGAGGCGCAGCTCGGTGATCAGCCGCACGAGTTCGGCGTAGGAGACCGGGCCGGCTTCGTCGCGCAGCGCCTGGAGGTCGGCCGCGATCCGATCGAAGGAGTCCTCCCCGCTCTTCCGCTCGTCCGCGTCGTCCCCCGAAATCCCCACCTGCCATTTATGCCATATGACGGTGCTCAAGCCGACCCCGGACGGGGGCCGATCAGCGGCCGAGCTCGCTCGGATGCGTCAGGCGCCACCAGAGGGTCGGCTCCTCGATCGCCCCGGAGATCTCAACGTCCGCCGAAGCGGTGTTGGGCCCCGCCGTCCAGGTGATCGTTCCGACTTTCTCGCCGTTGGCGTAGGTCTCCGGGGTGGTGACGTCGAGTGACGTCGACACGGGCGTGTCCGACCACGTCATCAGAGAGGCGTTCTGACCCACGACCACCTCGGCGGTCGATCCCCACGCCGTCGTGATCTCGCCGATCTCGACACCGACCGTCCCCACCTGGAGGGTGTGGAATCCGTCGCGGATGCTGTCCAGGATCGTGACGACATCCTGGTTGGTGCTTGCCCGGGTCTCACCGCCCAGGCGCACACCGGTGATCTTCAGGGGCGCGCCGATACCGACGTCGAGCACGGAGGTGAAGACCAGGTTGAACGTGCCGTCGCCGAGGTTGCCCGTCTTCAGTCCCGTGACCCCGTCGGTGCCGAGGAGGCTGTTCGTGTTCTCGATGTTCCCGGGGCCCGCGGGCAGGTTGACCCACGGCGTGGCGGCGATCGCGGCGATCGTCGGGTTGGCCGCCGCGATCTTCGCGAGGGCGAGGAGGTCGCTCGGCGTACTCGTGTTGCGGTCGTCGATACCCGTGGCGTCCACGATCCGGGTGGAGTTCAGTCCGTTCGCGCTCAACCACGAGCGCGCGGCGTCGAGGAAGGCGCCCTCCGACCCGTACGCCCAGCGGGCGATCGCCGTCGCGTAGTTGCTCGCCGAGGGGATGAGCATGGTCGCGAGCGAGTCGTGCAACGACAGTGTGAGCCCGTCCGGCATCCGCGCGATCGTCGCGCCGCGGACGTAGTACTGGTCGTACAGGTCGGTGTCGGCGTCGGTGTAGGAGATGGACGGTCCGGGATCGTTCGCGTCGGTCAGCGGGTGCGCGTCGAGGACGACGAGCGCCGTGATGAGCTTCGTGACGCTCGCGATCGGACGCGCGTCGTCTCCGCCCGACGAGACCCAGCCGCCCGCGGCATCCGGACCGAGGTAGGTCTCTCCACCCTCGACACTCACGAGGGCCGACCCGGAGACGGGCAGCTTGATCGCTGCGG
Source organism: Microbacterium enclense (assembly GCA_038182865.1). Taxonomy (NCBI): domain Bacteria; kingdom Bacillati; phylum Actinomycetota; class Actinomycetes; order Micrococcales; family Microbacteriaceae; genus Microbacterium; species Microbacterium enclense. The sequence goes on from CP116226.1 coordinate 3,069,241, forward strand.
TCGCTCCCGCGGCGGCGGTCGGTGCGTTGGACGTGACGGTGGGAGGCCCGACCGGAGCCGTGGAGGCCCACCACACATACCCTCCGCCCCCGCCGAAGACGAGGAGGAGGACGACGAGGAAGACGATGAGGGCGACACGCCCGCCCCTCCCGCGGGGGTAATCGATCGCTCCATCGCCGTCGACGAGGTCGGCGAAGGGGCTGCGGTCCTCGATGTCGCTCACAGGTCGCTGTAGTCGTTGGCAGGGACGAGGACGGATGCCACGGTGTCGCCCTGCATCACGAGCGAGATGAACTCCTCACCCACGCTGCCCGGGTGCTGCAGAGACGAGGTGCCGGCGACCTGGCGAACGTCGAGCCGGAGTTCATCCGCGGAGAAGCCCTCCGTGGCGCCTGCGGCGAGGGCGTCCGCACGGGTGGAACCGACGCCGATCCCGTGCGCGGTGCGCACCGGATGGCCGTTCACCTCAGTGGCGGTGACCGACAGCCACCCCGGGCCGTCCGGCGGTGTGAGCAGGCGGAGACCGGGCCAGTCGTGTGCGACGACCTCCGTGTCCCACCCGGTCGGTGCCAGGACATTCGAGCTCGTCGAGTCGGCGCCCAGGGCGGAGCGCCAGCCGTCGACGGCGGCCGAGGTGTAGGCGAGGGGTTCTTGCGCCGATCCGCCCTCCACGACCGCATGGTCGATGGCGAGGACGATGACGGAGGCAGCCGAGACGACCTCGACCGACGGCAGGGTCTTCGATGTCGCCGTCGGGAGCCCCTGCGCGTCGCGGAAACTGAGAGAACTCGATGCCGCGCTGCACGAGACGAGGGGAAACAGCAGAGCGAGGAGTGCGGCGGTGCCGGCGAGAGCGGTTCGAGAGGGGCGCACGCTCTCGAACCTAGCGGGTGAGGGGTCCGCTCTTCCTCACCCGGTTCGGAATATCAAGCCCCCTCGTGCACGACACCGAGCGACATACCGTGGACGAATCGGGAAAGACCCGAGCATGACGCGGGAGGAGCCGACATGGGACTCGACGACAAGATCAAGAACGCCGCTGAAGACCTCACCGGCAAGGCGAAGGAAGCCTGGGGCAAGGCCACGGACAACGAGCGACTCGAAGCCGAAGGCGAGGCCGAGCAGACCAAGGCCAACGTCAAGAAGGCCGGCGAGAACGTCAAAGACGCCTTCAAGTAAGTCGCCCTCCCTGAATGCCCCGACCTTCACGGTCGGGGCATTCGTCGTTTTCGGCCGGAGGATGAGGGAGGGGCGACCCCGCGCCCGCGATAATGACGGCATGACCGATGCCGTTCCCACCGAGACACCCACGCTCGTCTCCGGTACCCCTGTCGTCCTGCGCGCCCACGGCTACGAGGCCGCGATCGCCAGCGTCGGCGCTTCTCTGCGTTCGTTGACGTTCGAGGGTCGTGATCTCGTCGTGCCCTTCGCCGCGGATGAGATGCGCCCCGCCTACCGGGGCACCACGCTCGCCCCGTGGCCGAATCGTGTCGTCGACGGCATCCACCGTTTCGACGGGCGCGAACACCAGCTCGCCCTCACCGAGCCCGACCGCGGACATGCCCTGCACGGACTGTTGTCGTGGGCGAATTGGAACATCCTCGACGCGACCGACGACGCCGTCACTCTGACCGCGACCGTTCCCGCCCAGGCGGGCTATCCCTGGTGGCTCGTCGTCTCCACGACGTACCGCGTGGATGCCTCCGGTCTGACCCAGACGGTCCGGGCCACCAACCTGTCCGAGACTCCGGCTCCCTGGGGAACCGGACCTCACCCTTATCTCGTCGCGGGGCCGTCGATCCTCGACGAGTGGACACTCACCCTCCCGGCCGACACCGTGCTCGAGGTCACGCCGGACCGGCTGGCTCCCGTGGCGCCGGCATCCGTTTCCGTCGACGCGGAGCGCTTCGACTACCGTGCCCCGCGCGTGCTCGGCGCCGTCGAGATCGATCACGCCTACACCGACCTGATCCGGGATGCCGGCGCTCGCGCGACCGTCGTCGTCACCGATCCGTCGGGAACCGGTGTCGCGATGAGCTGGGACGAGGCCTGCCCCTGGGTGCAGATCCACACCGCCGATCTGCCCGCCGGACCGGGAACACCCGGACACCGGGCCGGGCTCGCGGTCGAGCCGATGACCTGCGCACCCGATGCGTTCAACGACGCCGCCTACGACTACGACACCGGTGTGATCGCCCTGGGACCCGGTGCCTCACACGAGGCCGGTTGGACGATCTCGGCCCGCTGAAACCTCGCACGCGAAGAACCGCCCCGCCGACGTCGCGACGGGGCGGTTCTTCGCGTGGTCAGACGACCTGCGCGCCGCACATCCCGCAGTCGCCGCCCGCCGAGACCTCGACGAAGCAGTCGGGGCACATCGTGCGCATCGGACGGTCGGTGACAGCGACGGCCTTCGGGCTGCTCGGACGCCGCTCTGCCCGAGGGGCGCTGGACCGGGCGCGCTTCAGCTCGACAGGCGCGGGCGGCGGGGGAGCGGCCGCCGGCTTGTGAGCCTCGCAGTAGAAACGGACGAAGCCCCCGTGGTGCTTCGGGTGGCGATGCTTGACCGCCCAGAGCTCGGTGCGCTCGATCAGCGCACCGTCCGTGCCGCACGCCACGCATCGCGTGGGCTCACCCGGAACCACGTCGGCGACGAGGACCGGGACGTCGAAGGCGATGGCATCCCGCCAGTCGGACGAGGAGACGATCTTCATGGGGGACCCTTCCGGAGGCGGTTCGGGCCGCCTGCCTCTTAACGGTACGCCCCGGTGGAGCGTCGCGTGACGGTTTCTCCACCCGGAGGGGGTGGACACCGCCTCGGAGTCGGCCGATAGGTTGGAAGGAATTCCCCCGCGCCGCTTCGGCGGTGCCTGTCGAAGGAGAACCATGGAATTTGCTGCTCTGGGGGCGATCGGCATCGTCGTGGTCATCGCACTCGTCGTCGTCATCGTCGTCTTCCTCATCATCGCGGGCTTGATCCGCGGCTGGTACCGCGTCGCCAAGGCCGATGAAGCCCTGGTGATCGTCGGTAAGCGTCAGAGAAGCGCGGATGGTGAGTCGTCGCGCATCACCGTGATCACCGGTGGCGGAGCCATCGTGAACCCGCTCACGCAGCGCGGCGAGATGATCTCGCTCCGCGCCCGTCAGATCAAGATGGAGCCCACCGCCCAGTCGTCCAACGGCGTCACCGTCAACGTCAGCGGTGTGGCTCTGGTGAAGATCGGCTCCGACCCCGAGCAGGTGCGTCGTGCGGCCGAGCGTTTCGCCTCGCAGGACAAGGCCATCGAACAGTTCACCACGGAGCAGCTCGAGGGTGCGCTGCGCGGTGTCGTCGCGACGCTGACGGTCGAGGAGCTCATGCGCGACCGGCAGCGCCTGTCGGACCAGATCGCCGAGGGGATCAAGGGCGACCTGTCGTCGCAGGGGCTGATCCTCGACTCGTTCCAGATCCAGGGCGTGACCGACAGCAACGGGTACATCTCGGCCCTGGGTGCGACCGAAGTCGAGCGCGTGAAGCGCGAGGCCGAGGTCGCGCGCATCAACGCGGTCCGCGAGATCCGCGCGCGCCAGATCGCCACCGACGAGGCGAACCTCATCGAGCAGACCAAGCTCGACAAGAACAGTGCCGCGGCCAAGGCCGAGGTCGGCCGTGCCAACGCCGAGGCCGAGCAGGCCGAGGCGCTTACGCGCGCCGAGCGTCGACAGGCCGTGCTCCAGCAGGAGGCGCAGAACACGCAGGCGCGCCTGGAGTCTGAGGTCGCCCGCGTCGCCGACGCCGACCTCTACCAGCGTCAGAAGGACGCCGACGCCGAGGCGTACGCGCAGATCAAGGCGGCCGAGGCCCGCGCCCAGATCGCGGAGCAGGAAGCTGCCGCCGTCCGGGTGCGCGCCGAAGCCGACGCGCAGGCGGTGCGCCTGGCCGGTGAGGCGCGAGCCGAGGCGATCCGCGCGGAAGCCGAGGCTCTCTCGCACAACCAGGAGGCGCTGCTCGCACAGCGTGCGCTCGAGTCGCTCGTGCCGATGATGGCGGAGTTCGCCAAGGGGTACGACCGCGTGGGCAACATCACCGTGCTCGGCGGCGAGGGTGCCAGCGGCCACCTCGCGACCGAGTCGGCGACGGGTCTGCGTTCGTCGTTCGAGGCCGTGCGCGCGGCCACCGGCATCGATCTGACGCAGATCATCCAGGGACGCGCCGTCGCGGACGCGTTCGCCACGGCGCAGCGTTCGGGGGAAGGCGCGCCTGCCGCGCCGTCGCCGTCTTCTCCGGCTTCGGTGCCGACCGCGGCGACGCCGCCGACCGCGTCCGAGCCGGGCGCGTAGACAGGTCGGCCCGATGCCCGAGGCACCCGAGGTCGAGGCGCTCACGCTGTTTCTGCGTGAGCGCCTGACGGGTCGTGTCGTGCGCGAGGTCGACCTCGTCGAGGGTCGGTCATGGAAGACCCGCTCCCGGCCACCCGGCGAACTCTTCGGGCGGTCAGTGACCGGCGTGACGCGGCACGGCAAGCACGTCGACCTCGATCTCGATGGCATCCACCTCGGGATCGGGTTCGGTCGGGCCGGGTGGGCTACCTGGACCGAGACGGACCGCGCCGATGCGGCGCCCGTTTCGTCGGCGCCCGAGATCGCGCGGATCGTCTTCGATGACGGCGTTCTGGGCATCACCGATGCAGGCGACTGGCTGTCGGTGCACCTGCACCTCGTCGACGCGCCCGATGACGTGCCGGCCGTTGCCAAGCTGGGGCCGGACGCCGTCGATCCCGGGTACTCGAGGGCGATGCTCGCGGAGGCGCTCCGCGGCCGACGCAAGCAGCTCAAAGCGCTCCTGCAGGAGCAGGAGACACTCGCGGGGATCGGCAACGCCTACTCCGACGAGATCCTCTTCGCAGCTCGGCTGTCGCCCACCGCGCATGCGGCGGCGCTGAGCGAGGACGACATCACCCGGCTCCACCTCGCCCTGCACGACACGCTGACCGCGGCCGTCATCGCGCGGCGCGGAGTCCCGATCTCGGAGCAGAAGGCTGCGAAGGTCGCCGCGATGCGCGTGCACGGGCGCACCGGTCAACCGTGCCCCGACGGCGACGGCACGATCGAAGACATTCCCGGTACCAAAGGCGCTGGTCAGTGGTGCCCGTCCTGTCAGACGCTCCCCCACGGCGGTGTGTGACAGGCACGCCGCCGTGCACACGAACGACGGCCCTCCACCGTCGTGGAGGGCCGTCGCTGGTGAAAGGGGGCTCAGGCGGTCTGGCCCGAGTGCGCGCCTTCGGCGACCTCCTCGACGAGCTTGGCGTTGAACGCCGGCAGGTCGTCGGGGTTGCGGCTCGAGACGAGACCCTGGTCGACGTGCACTTCTTCGTCGACCCAGGTTGCGCCCGCGTTGCGCAGATCGGTCTGCAGCGTCGGATAGCTGGTGAGCGTGCGGCCCTTCAGGACGTCGGCCTCGGTGAGGATCCACCCGCCGTGACAGATGACGGCGACGGGCTTGTGCTGCTGGAAGAAGTCACGGGTGAAGCTGACGGCATCCGTCACGATGCGGATGTCGTCGGCGTTCTGCACGCCCCCGGGGAGCACGAGGGCATCGAAATCGCCCGCGGACGCGGAGGCGACGGCGAGGTCGACCTTCTGTTCGTGGCCCTTCTCTCCGGTGATGCTGCCCTCGCTCGGGGAGACGAGCACGGCCTCCGCGCCCGCTGAGGTCACCGCCTCCCAGGGGCTGGTCAACTCGCTGTCTTCGAAGCCGTCGGTGAGCAGGAATGCGATGCGCTTGCCGCTGAGATCGGTCATGGGTCGACTCTCTTTCTCGATCGGGGTCGTCTCCACGCTAAGAACCGCCGCGGCACCCGAAACGGGGGTTGCGGATGCCGCACTCCGGCGTTATCACGCGCTCCGGTGCCCGCACCGAAACGCGGGCGTAACATGGAGCGCATGTCCAGTGACACCACGTCTGAGACGACCTCGACGTCGAAGCCGCTCCTCACGCTCCTGAACTCCTCCCGCGAGGAGGCGAAGGAGTCCTCGCGCCCCGCGTCTCAGTGCTGCGGCGGCGGGTCCTGCTCGCTCTGAGCCCCGATGAGGACGCGCGTCGTCAGTGCGCGACGGGGGCTACCCTGTCGAGCTGATCAGCCGGCTTGCGGATCAGGAAGGCCCCCACGATCAGGGGGACGGAGAGAATCGCGGCGATCAGGAAAGCGGCGCGCGTGCCCGTGGCATCCGCTTGCAGCCCCCCGCCCGCGGCGGCTGAGGCGGACGACATCACCGTGATGAGCAGGGCGATGCCCGCTGCGCCCGCCACCTGCTGCACCGTGCCGACGATCGCCGAGCCGTACGAGTAGAACCGCGGCTCGAGCGACCCGAGCGACGCCGTGAACAGTGGCGTGAATGAGAGCGCGAGACCGATCATCATCACGGTCTGCACGACGATCAGCAGCACGAAGGACGTTTCGGTGCCCACGGTCGTGTAGAACCAGAGCGTCGCGCTCGTGATCACGGCCCCGGGAACGAGCAGCACCTGCGTGCCGAAACGGTCGTAGATCCGTCCGATCACGGGACCGGCGAGTCCCATCGCCAGCGAGCCCGGCAAGACGGCCAGGCCGGTCTCGAGCGGGCTCTTCTCCAGTACTGTCTGCAGGTACAGCGGCAATAGGGTGATCGCCCCGAAGAAGGCCATCGACATCACACCGAGCTGGGTCACCGACAGCGTGAAGTTCGATGACCGGAAGACGCGCAGGTCGAGCAAGGCCGAATCCGAGCGCTGAAGACGGATCTGACGCCAGATGAAGGCGCCGAGACCGATCACGCCGACCGCGAGGGACGCGACCAGGGTCACGAGCGAGGCCGATTCGGCGGCCGCATCTCCTCCGTGGCCCCCGCCGATCTGGCTCAGGCCGAACACGAGGCCACCGAAGCCGAGTGCCGACAGGGTCACGGATGCCACGTCGATCGGCGCCGTGCGCGTCTCGCCGAGGTTCTGGATCCAGCGCGCGCCGACGAACAGGGCGACGAGGGCGATGGGCAGGACGATGCCGAAGATCCAGTGCCAACCGAGCGACTGCAGCACGAGCCCCGACATCGTCGGTCCGATCGCGGGCGCGAGGGCCATGACGATGCTGACGCGGCCCATCATCCGGCCGCGGTGCTGCGGCGGGACGATCGTCATGATCGTGGTCATGAGCAGCGGCATCATGATCGCGGTGCCCGAAGCCTGAATGACGCGGGCGACGACGAGGAGCTCGAAGCCGGGGGACAGGAAGGCGACGAGCGTTCCCGCCGAGAACAGCGTCATCGCCGCGATGAACACCTGGCGCGTGGTGAAGCGCTGCAGCAGGAAGCCCGTGATCGGGATGACGACCGCCATCGTCAGCATGAACGCCGTGGTCAGCCACTGCGCGGCGACGGCGGTGATGCCGAGGTCGCGGATGAGGAACGGGATCGCCACGTTCATCGTCGTCTCGTTGAGGATGGCGACGAACGCCGCCGTCAACAGCAGCCAGATGACGCGGCTCTGGGAGCTCGTTACGCCCGAGGTGGTGGGCGGAGAGGCGACGGGGGTACCGGTGGCGGCCATGACGAGGTCCTATTCGTGCGGGGGGCTTCGTGGCGCCAGAGCGGCGACTTCCTCGGCGACAACGGGGCGCGCGGCCGAGATATTCCGACATCGACAGATTCTCGGAACGAGGATGACGGGAGCGGACCTCGATTCTAGCCGTCGCCGGTGACGCGCCGCAGGGCGGCGCCGGTGTCGGAAGTCGGACGTAGGCTGGCCCGCATGAACCCGGGTGGAGTGGGCGGAAGCATGTTCCGCGGCGTGGATTCGGCCGAGCAGCGCCGTCGCAACGCCGAGGCCCCGCGCGTCGCGAACCTGTGGAACCGGGTCGTCGAACTGTTCCGCCCGTACCGCGGGAAGATCGCGGTGACCGTGCTGCTCGTCGTCGTCGGCGCCGCAGTGGGCGTCATCCCGCCCCTGCTCGTGCAGCGCATCTTCGACGACGCGCTCTTCCCGGTCGACGGATCCGCTCCCGACCTCTCGCTGCTGGCGGTGCTGGTGAGCCTGATGATCGCGCTCTTCCTCCTGTCGGCGGCACTCAACGTCGGGCAGACCTGGTTCACCGCGACGGTCGGGAACCGCGTGACGGGCGACCTGCGCACGCGCCTGTTCGAGCATCTGCAGGCGATGGAGCTCGGCTTCTTCACGCGGACGAAGACGGGCGTGATCCAGTCGCGACTGCAGAACGACGTCGGCGGGGTGTCGGGGGTGCTCACGAACACCGTCACCAGCATCCTCGGAAACGCCGTCACCGTGATCGCGTCGCTGGTCGCGATGATCCTCATCGACTGGCGGCTCACGCTCATCGCGGTCGCCCTCATGCCGTTCCTCATCTTCGTCCAGCGGCGCGTGGGGCAGGTACGCGCGCGCATCGCGGGGGAGACGCAGGAGTCGCTGTCGGAGCTCTCCGCCATCACGCAGGAGACGTTGAGCGTGTCGGGAATCCTGCTGTCGAAATCGTTCAATCGGCAACGCACCGAGTCGGCTCGCTTCGACGCCGAGAACGACAACCAGGTGCACCTGCAGGTGCGACGCGCGATGAGCGGCCAGGGCTTCTTCGCGGTGGTGCAGGTCATCATGTCGAGTGTGCCCGCGGTCATCTACCTGGTGTCGGGCTACCTCATCGCAGGCGGCACCGGTGCGATCACCGCGGGCACGATCGTGGCGTTCACCACGGTGCAGGCCCGGCTGCTCATGCCGCTCATGGGTCTCATGCGCGTGGCCCTCGACGTGCAGACGTCGTCGGCGCTGTTCGCGCGCATCTTTGAGTACCTCGATCTGCGACCGGCCATCGCGGATGCCCCCGGCGCTCTCCCCGTGTCTGCGGCTCCAGGCCCGCTCGGTCAGATCGAGTTCCGCGACGTCGAGTTCCGCTATCCCGATGCGCCCGCGCACGCCCGGCCCACGCTCGATGGCGTGTCCTTCACCGTCGAACCAGGCCAGCACGTGGCATTCGTCGGCCCGTCGGGTGCGGGGAAGACGACCATCCTCTATCTCACGCCCCGTATGTACGAGGTGAGCGCGGGCGCCGTGCTGTTCTCCGGCGCCGATGTCCGCAGCCTCGACCGGGCGTCGATCATCGACGAGATCGGGATTGTCTCGCAAGAGACCTATCTCTTCCACGCGACCGTACGAGAGAATCTGCGATACGCGCGGCCCGACGCCACCGACGACGAGATCGAGGCCGCGTGTCGCGCCGCCAACATCCACCACGTCATCGCGGGCTTCGAGGACGGTTACGACACTGTCGTGGGCGAGCGCGGCTATCGCCTGTCGGGCGGCGAGAAGCAACGCATCGCCATCGCGCGCGTGCTGTTGAAGGATCCGCCCGTCCTGCTCCTCGACGAGGCGACGAGCGCCCTCGACACCGTGTCGGAGCGGATCGTGCAAGAGGCTCTTGAGACGGCCTCCCACGGACGGACGACACTGTCGATCGCGCACCGGTTGTCGACCGTGATCGGTGCCGATCAGATCCATGTGGTCGATGCGGGCCGCATCGTCGAATCGGGCACCCACGCCGAGCTCCTGGCCGCGGGCGGGCTGTACGCGAGTCTCGCCGCCGAGCAACTCGCGGCCTCCTTCGTCCTCGCCGACGAAGAGCGCGACGCCGCCGGTCTCGCGCGAGCCGCGCTTCCCGCGCGCCGCGCCGATCAAGCGCCTGCGTGATCCGCACTCGCGGTGTCGGTGGCTTCGACGGGCACAGCCACCTCGCACCGGCTCAGCCACCCCGCCGCGGGGTTCGCCGAGTCAGCCGCGGGATCCGCGACGGCGCTCAGCCGGGCAGCGTCTCCAGGAACGCCTCGAGGGCGATGCGGTACGCGGGGTCGGCATGCGTTTCGGCGAGGCGCAACAGCGGGGGAAGGTCGAGCGTGCGGATCAGGGCCCCCCGCTCCGCGACCGCGGCCTCGGCGCCGGCGGCGCGGAGGACGGCGATGCCCTCGCCCAGCGCTTCCAGATAGTCGCGCAGGACGACCAGCTCGCCCAGGCGCTGGGTGATCGATCCGCCGTCGCGCCGCTGACGCCACTCGACGATCACGTCGGGCACCACGTCGAAGGTCGCGGCCAGCGTGTACATGCGTTGCGCGAGTACCTGGTCTTCGTAGTAACGCCCCTCGGGGAAGCGGAGATCGTGCGCCTTCCAGAACGCCGTGCGACTCACCTTCGACCAGGCGACGATGTTCCCGGATGCCGCCGGGTGCGCGGCCAGCGACGTCCGCTCGCGCGCGGGCGCGGTGGCGGCGGTGACCCACGGTTGCACCTCTCCCGCGGTGTAGCCGAGGCCCTCGGCATCCGGCCGTAGGCGCACGTATGCCCCGACGACGACGTCACTGCCGGTGCGGTCGAGCGTGTCGGCGAGAACGGTCAGGGCATCGGGACGCATCCGGTCGTCGGCGTCCAGGAAGGCGGTGTACGGCGTGTCGACGAGGGAGAGGCCGGTGTTCCGAGCGGCCCCGAGCCCGCGTTGCTCGGCATGACGGACGACGCGGAAGCGCGGGTCGGCCGCCGCCGCGTCGGCGAAGAGCCGCCCCGTGTCATCGGTGGACGCATCATCGATCAGGACGGCGGTCCAGTGCGCGTGCGTCTGCGCGCGGAGCGAATCGAGAGCCTCCTCCGCGTACTCGACGACGTCGAAGCCGGGGACGATGACCGTGATGGGGGTGGAGCTCACCCGCGTGATCGTACGGCTGTCACCGCTTCTGCGACGGCGTTCGCAACCGGATCGAGGGATGCCGTGAGCCCGTGCGGCAGGGTGAACCGCACAGCGGTGCGCGCTTCGTCGTGAGCGACACCCAGGGCGAGGAGGACATGCGATGCCTCGTCGCTGCCCGCCGCGCACGCGGACCCGCTGGAGGAGACGATGCCCCGACGTTCGAGCTCGAGCAGCACCGTCTCGCCGTTGGCCCCGGGGAAGACGAAGCTCGCCGTGCCCGGGAGACGCCGGGAGGGGTGCCCCGTGAGCTGCGCACCGGGGACGAGGGCGAGCACTCGCGCGATGAAAGCGTCACGCAGCGCCGACACCCGGTCCGCTTCGTCCGTGCGCTCCGCCTCGGCGAGCTCGAGGGCGCGGGCGATGGCGACCGCACCGGCGACGTCGGGCGTGCCCGAGCGGCGGCCCCGTTCCTGACCGCCGCCATGGAGGAGGGGCTCGAAGGGCAGCCGACCGCGCAGTGCCAGGATGCCGGTGCCTTTCGGGGCACCGATCTTGTGTCCTGCGACGGTGATGGCATCCGCTCCCCGTCCCCCGAGTGGCAGCCAGCCGGCCGCTTGCACGGCGTCGAGGTGCAGCGGGACACCGTGCTCGTGCGCGGTGGCGGCGAGGGCGGCGGCATCCTGAATCGTGCCGATCTCGTTGTTCGCGTATCCGACGCTGATCAGCGCGGTGTCGTCGCGGAGGGCGTCGGCCAAGGTGGCCGGGCTCAGCGTGCCGGTCTCGTCGACGGGTGCCAGAGTGACCTCGACCGCGTGGAATCGCGCGAGATAGTCCATCGACGCAAGCACGGACTCGTGCTCGATCGCCGTGGTGACGACGTGCTTCTTGCCCGAGGCCAGGACGAGGCCTTTGATCGCGGCGTTGTTCGACTCCGTGCCACCGGAGGTGAACATCACGTCGCCCGCGCGCACCCCGAGGACGGCGGCTACTCGCGCTCGCGCGTCGTCGAGAGCGGATGCCGCAGCCTCGCCTACTTCGTGATGGCTCGACGGGTTTCCGAAGTAGCGGGTGAGGTACGGCGCCATCGCCTCGAGCACCTCCGCCCGCACGGGCGTGGTGGCGGCGTTGTCGAGGTAGAGGGTCACGCCGTCTCGATGCGGATGTCCAGCCCCAGGTCCAGCGAGGACGCCGAGTGGGTGAGAGCGCCGACGGAGATGACGTCGACGCCGGTCTCGGCGATCGCCCGGACGGTCTCGAGGGTGACGCCACCCGAGGCTTCGACGGTCGCCGCCCCCGCGATCCGGGCGACCCCGACGCGCAGATCGTCGAGCGAGAAGTTGTCGAGCATGATCGTTCCGACACCCGCCGCGAGGACCGCGTCGATCTGGTCGAGGCGGTCGACCTCCACCTCGACGTGCGTCGTGTGGGGAAGCCGGGCGATCGCACTCTCCAGCGCCTGCGTCACGGACAGTCCGCTCTTCGTCAGCACGGCGAGATGGTTGTCCTTTGCCATCACCGCATCGGAGAGGGAGAAGCGGTGGTTGTGCCCCCCGCCGTCGCGCACGGCCTGCCGCTCGATGGCGCGCAGACCCGGCGTGGTCTTGCGGGTGTCGACGATGCGCGCACCGGTGTGGGCGACCTCGGCGACGTAGCGGTTGGTCAGCGTGGCGATCCCGGACATCCGCTGCACGAAGTTCAGTCCGATGCGCTCAGCGGTCAGGACGGCCCGCGCGGCGCCGGTCACCACGGCCAGTGTGTCGCCCGGGGCGAACCGCTCGCCGTCGCGGACGAGCTGCTCGACCACGATCGACGGATCCGTCAGCGTGAACGCCGCGGCGAACACCGCGGCGCCGCTGAAGACGCCGTCGACGCGGGCGACGAGCTCGGCGTGGGCGGTGGCCTCCGCGGGGATGAGGGTCTCGCTGGTCAGGTCGCCCCACGGGGCGTCCTCTTCGAGGGCGGCGGTGACGACGCGATCGATCGTGGCGCGGGTCAGCATGCCAGGACCTCCTGGGGAGCGGGGACGGATGTCGGCGTGTCAGCGGCGACCACGTCGAATCGGGGCGCGGGGGCCGCGGCATCCGGAGCGTCCGAACGATAGTGCGCACCGATGGAGCCGGTGCGAGCGTGCGCTGCCGCGACGACGTGGCTCGCGACGAGAAGCAGGTTCGCGTCTTCGATCGATCGCGGCGACCGGTCGTCACTCCACGCGGCCAGGACGCCGGCGGCACGTGCCAGTCCGACTCCGTCGCGGACGAGTCCGGCCTCGTTCCACATCAACTGCTGCAGTGCCGCGCGCGAGAAGGGCGGAGCATCGGTCGCTTCCGCGCGGACGGCGCGGGAAACGGACATCGCCGCGGGCCACGCGGCGCCTCGGGCGACGGCGTCTCCGGCACGGGCGCCGAACACGGCTCCTTCGAGCAGGGAATTGGATGCCAGTCGGTTGGCGCCGTGCACTCCCGTACGCGCCGTCTCACCCACCGCGTACAGACCCGGCACCGTGGTTCGCCCGTCGATGTCGGTGACGACTCCGCCCATCAGGTAGTGCGCCGCGGGCGTCACGGGGATCGGTTCACGAGCCCAGTCCAGACCCCGCTCCCGGACCGCGGCGTCGATGGTGGGGAAGCGTTGAGCCAGACGCTCGGCCCCCAATGCGGTGGCATCGAGGCGCACCGGACGACCACCCTGTGCGGCCATCGCGCGAGCGTTCGCGCGGGCGACGACGTCGCGGGGCGCGAGCTCTCCATCGGGGTGCGCATCGAAGGCGAACCGGCGACCGGCGTCATCGACGAGGGTTGCACCCTCGCCCCGCACCGCCTCGGACACGAGGAACGGGGCACCCACCGCGAGCGCCGTGGGGTGGAACTGCACGAACTCGAGGTCGGAGACCGCCGCCCCGGCGCGGATCGCCGCGGCGATGCCGTCGCCGGTCGCGCCAGCGGGATTGGTCGTGTGGGCGTAGAGCTGACCGGCCCCGCCGGTGGCGAGGATCACCGCGTCCGCCGAGAGGCGCTCGCCCCCCGCGAGCTCCACGCCCACGACGCGCCCCTCCCGCAGAACGAGATCGCGCAGCAGGGCGTGTTCGCGGATGAGCAGCCCCGCGGTGCGAGCGGCGGCGCCGAGCGCCGCCTGGATCTCCGAGCCGGTCGCATCGCCTCCCGCGTGCAGGACGCGTGGGACGGCGTGGGCGGCCTCGAGCCCGCGGGCGAAGTCACCGTCCGCGGCGCGGTCGAAGCCGACACCCCGCTCCACGAGCTCGGCCACGCGAATCGGTCCCTCGCCGACGAGGATCTCGACGGCGGCGGGGTCGTTGAGTCCCGCGCCGGCCGTGAGGGTGTCGGCCGCGTGGGAAGCGACGGTGTCGGCGGGGTGCGTGACCGCGGCGACACCGCCCTGCGCCCACCGCGTGTTCGTGTCGGCCAGCGCGCCCTTGGTCACGATCGTGACGCGGCATCCGTTCTCGGCCGCGTGCAGCGCCGCCGTGAGACCGGCGATGCCGCTGCCCACCACGACGACGTCGGTCATTTCACGGCACCGCTCGGCTTGGCCGCGAGCATCCGCTCGAGGGCGACGGTGGCGGGATCGGCGACGTCGGCGGGGACGGTGATGCGGTTGACGACCTCGCCCGCGACGAGCGATTCGAGCACCCACGCGAGGTAGCCGGGGTGAATGCGGTACATCGTGGAGCACGGGCAGACGACGGGGTCGAGGCAGAAGATCTCGTGCTGCGGATACTGCGCGGCGAGACGCTGCACGAGGTTGATCTCGGTGCCGATCGCGAACGTGGTGGGCTCGGTCGCGGCGGCGATGGCTTTGCGGATGATGTCGGTGGAACCCGCTTCGTCCGCGGCATCCACGACGTCCATGGGGCACTCCGGGTGCACGATCACCCGCACGCCGGGGTGCTCTGCGCGGGCCCTGTCGATCTGGTCGACGGTGAAGCGGCGATGCACCGAGCAGAAGCCGTGCCAGAGGATGACGCGGCTGTCGGCGATCTGGGCGTCGGTCGAACCGCCGAGTGGCTTGCGGGGATTCCACATCGGCATCTGCTCGAGCGGCACGCCCATCGCCTTGGCGGTGTTGCGGCCGAGGTGCTGGTCGGGGAAGAAGAGCACCCGGCGGCCGCGTGCGAACGCCCACTCGAGCACCGTGCGGGCATTCGACGACGTGCAGACGATCCCCCCGTGACGGCCGACGAATCCTTTGATGGCGGCGCTGGAGTTCATGTACGTGACGGGGATGACGGGCAGGAGGCCCTCGGCATCCGGGGTCTCGAGGTCGCCGAGCACGTCTTCGAGCTGCTCCCAGCACTCCTCGACCTGGTCGATGTCGGCCATGTCTGCCATCGAGCAGCCGGCGGCGAGGTTGGGGAGGATGACGGCCTGCTCCGGGCGGGAGAGGAGGTCGGCGGTCTCGGCCATGAAGTGCACTCCGCAGAACACGATGGCCTCGGCCTCGGGCCGGTCTTTCGCGGCGTTCGCGAGCTGGAAGGAGTCGCCCACGTAGTCGGCGTGGCGCACGACCTCTTCGCGCTGGTAGAAGTGGCCGAGCACGACCACGCGGTCGCCGAGCGTGGCCTTCGCGGCGCGGATGCGCTCGTCGAGCTCGTCGTCGGAGGCGTCACGATACTGCTGGGGCAGCTCGCCCTGTCTCGGAGCTCCGGTGGGGATGACGTCGCCCATCGAGGATCCCGGGCCGTAGCCGGGACGAGTGTCGAAGTCCCAGGGGCCGACGGCGAGGTCGGTCGTGCAGGTGGCGTCGGTGGAGGCGCCGGCGACGATCGCCTGGATCGCGTGGTCGACGCTCGGGTCGATCGCGGGGCGGGGCTGCAGGGTGATGAGGGTGGCGGCCATGAGCGTTCCGATCAGTGACGGGACGGGAGCGGGCCGCGGTCGGCGAGCTCCACATCGCGGTTGTAGCGGTACAGACGTGCGGGTCGGTGGCTTCCGGTGCGGAAGCGTTCGGTCGGGATCAGCGTGTTCGAGGTGTCGACCTGCCGACGGAAGTTCGCGGGGTCCAGGCGCTTGCCGAGGATCGTCTCGTTCACCTCGCGCAGGTCGGCGAGCGTGAACTCGTCGGGGAGGAGACCGTGCGCGATCCGGCTGTAGCCGACCTTGTTGCGCAGGCGCCAGAGCGTGTACTCCACGATGTCGGTGTGGTCGAACGCGAGCGGCGGGAGGTCGGTCGCGTCGAACCATTCGACGTTCTCGGGGGCGTCACCCTCGCGCGCGTGGGCGGCGACCTGGGCGTCGACTTCGTCGGAGCGCAGCAACGCCCAGTACACGATCGACACCACGCGGGTAGGAGAGCGGTCGACGGCCCCGAAGGCGTAGAGCTGCTCCAGATAGCTCGGTGTGAGTCCCGTCGTCTCGGCGAGAGTGCGGGATGCCGCAGCGTCGAGGCCCTCCGAGGGATCCAGCCAGCCGCCGGGCAGAGCCCACCTCCCGTCGAAAGGATCGCGGGTGCGGCGGACGAGAGGGAGGGACAGCACCGGTTCGTCCTGCACGTCTCGGCGCACGCTGAAGATGACGGTCGACACCGCGACGCGCACATCGGCGTCTCGGCTCTCGGGCTGCGGGGTTCGTGTCATGGTGACCATATCTCCGTGGCTCAGCTTAGTGTCACCGTGACCCGAAGCGCAAAACGTCAGGAGGGGGTTCTCTCAGGAGTGGCGACGTACCCTGATTCCGGACCTCGGAGGTGCGGGTGGCTGTTGTCGACATCGTGCTGATCGTCGTGCTGGCGATCGCTCTTCTCGTGGGGCTGTCGCGCGGTTTCCTCGCGACGATCGGCTTCTTCGCGGGCCTCGCGCTCGGCGCGATCGCCGCCTTCTGGGTGACCCCTTTCGTCGGCCAGTGGGTCACCGAACCTGCCTGGCGCGGACCCGCCATGGTCGGTGCCGGCGTCCTGCTGCTGTTGCTGGGCGCCGGTATCGGCAGCGCGATCGGGCAGCTGTTCCGCCGCGGTGCCGATCGCATCAAGCTCCGGATCCCGGAGCGCCTGCTGGGCGGTGTCGTCAATGTCGTGGCCGCCGCCCTCGCCATCTCTTTCGTCGCGGGTTCACTGATCCCCGCCGGGATGCCGGTGGTCTCGGCCGCGCTCGGATCGTCCGCTGTGGTGCGCACGATCGACGACGTGACCCCCGACCCCCTGCGAGCCGCGATCGCGGAACTGCGGGGCACGGTCCTCGCCGACGGCATCCCGCGGCTCGGGCAACTGATTCAGATCGGCCCGGTCCCGACCGCCCCCGACATCGCCCTCGACGATCCCGCGCTGACCGAGGCCGCGCAGTCGGTCGCCCGGATCTCGGGCACGGCATACGCCTGCGGCGTCACCTCGAGCGGATCGGGGTTCGTCGTCGCAGAGGATCGCATCGTGACGAACGCGCACGTGGTGGCGGGAGTCGACGCACCGCTCGTCGAGCTGCCCGGTCAGCCGGCGCGAGAGGGCCGCGTGGTCTACTTCGACCCCACCGACGATCTCGCCGTCGTCGCGGTGGATGGCCTGGATGCCAGAGCCCTGCCCGTGGTCTCCACCCTGCCTGTCGGCGCGGCTGCGGTCGTGCAGGGATACCCCTACGGTGGTCCATTCACGTCCGGCAGCGCCCAGGTGTTGTCCGTCGGCAGCGTACCGGTGCCGGACATCTCGGGCGGTCAGTCCACGCCTCGGGAGATCTACGCCCTCGGCGCGATCGTGCGGCCCGGTAACTCCGGTGGACCGTTGCTGACGCCTTCGGGTGAAGTCGCGGGTGTCGTCTTCGCCCGCTCCGACACCGACGACAACGTCGGCTACGCCATGACCCCGTCCGAGCTCGAGCCCGTGCTGGCGGAGATGGGCTCGTTGTCGGCGCCCGTGGCATCCGGAGCCTGCACCCCGCGCTGAGCCCGCCGCACTCTTCTTCACCAGCCCGCTCCGTGTGGAGGGCTTCCGAGGGGGCGTGCGCGATCCGACTACCGTCGCGCGGATGACCGACCGATACTCCGTCGACATCACGGGCTTTCTCGGCCTTGCCGACACCACGGCACGCTGTCTCGACGACCTGACCAACGCCGTGAGCGCTCTCGTGCAGGCACTCTGGGCGATTCGGGACGCCGTTGCTCCCGTGCCGGAGTTGTCGGGCGCGTTCAGCGGTGCGATGGACCCGTGGGAGGCGAAAGCCTGCGGACTCGTCGAGTACGGCGGCGCAGTTTTGACCGGAGCCCAGCAGGCCGTCGCGGAGTACTGTCGCGCCGATGTGGTGATGGCCGTCGCCACCGCGCAGCTCGAGACGCGCCAGGGGACAGGTCGATGGCGGATCGCATGAGCCGCGAGGTCTTCGCCGTCCCCGAACTCCCCATCGACGCGGTGGAACTCGCACGCGTCTCGGACGACCTGCGTACGAAAGCCTCCGACCTCCCGACCGCGGGGAGCGCCGTGGCGGGCGGGTGGACGGATCTGAGCGAAGTGTACGAGGCGCCCGAAGTCGAAGAACTGCGGACCAAAATGAGCGCGGTCGCCCCGATCGCCGCCGATGTGGCCGAGGCGGTGCGGAGGGCGGCGAGCATCATCGACGGGCTCGCGGAGAATCTCATGTGGCTGGCGATGCGTCGACGAGGCTTGCTGGAGGATGTCGAGGGCTTCACCAACTCACCTCGCGGGTCGGGGGACCGGGAGCGCTCCGACGAGCTCACGTCGCAGATCCGCAAGCTCGGCGCGGATATCGACGAGCTCGTCGACCGGGCGCGCGTGGATCTCGCGGGTCTCGGCCTGCCTCCGACGTGGGAGGTCACGATTCCGGATGCCACTGCGCCACCGGTCGGCCCGAGAGTCACGTGGGCGACGCGCGCGCAAACGGCATCCGACGATCTGGTCATGGCGCCTCTTCTGGCGCTCGCCCGCGGCGGCACGTCCCGCGTGGCCCGACTGCTCGCTGCGCGCCCCGAGTGGGCGGACCTCCTGCGCGAACGACCCCCGGCGCCAGGCGCCGTCCGGGCCTGGTGGGACACGCTGCCGCCGGGTGCGGTGGCCGCCCTCATCGATGGGGCGCCGACAGTCATCGGTTCGCTGGGCGGTGTGCCGCCTCTCGCGCGGGTCGCCGCGAACCGGGGGAACGCCCGGGAGCGTCTTCGTGAGGTGGAGGCGGAGATACCGGGGTGGGAACTCGCCTCGACGGAGGGAGCGAGCGCCGACCTGCAAGCGGAACGGCGAGCCGCCCTCGCTGCGCTGGGTGCAGAGCGGGACTACTTCCGCGCGGTCGAGGCGGGAAAAGTGCAGTTGTACCTCTACGAGCCGGAGGCCAATCGCATCATCGAGATGCTCGGCACGCCGGGGCCGGTGACGTCTCGGATCCTGACGTACGTGCCCGGAACGTTCACACGAGTGGACAGCTTCTACCGGGGCGAGGTGCAGGGTGTCTCAAAGTGGATGTCGGACCAGGACAGAGCGATGGTCGCATTCGTCTGGAAAGGCACCGACTTTCCCGGCGACGACGAGTATGCGGGACAGACCGGAATGGGGATAGGCCTGCTCGAAGCCAACGACCCCGACCGGGCTGCTCCCGCGGGCGAGGCGCTCGCGCGTTTCCAGAGGGAGGTGGCGAGCGACCCGGCCCTCGCGCACGGTCGTCAGCTCGCGGCGGGACACAGCTGGGGACTCGTCCCCCTCACGGCCTCCGAGATGCAGGGATCGCACTACGACCAGGTCCATTCGCTGTCCGGCGCCTGGGTTCCCGACGGGTGGACGCCGAACTCACGGACGAGCTATTCCCACTGGAGCTACACGGATGCGCTCTCGATGGCTCAAGACGCTCTGCTGGTCAGCGCGGGGCGAGCGCCTGACACGGTCACGGCTTTCGACAGCCACATCTACGAAAGGACGACGGATGCCGATGTCCCGCTCGGCGGGGACCTCGCGCCGTTCCTCGACCCCGACGGCCCCTCGCAGCGTGTTTCTCTGTCGCCGCTGGGCAATCACAATCTGATCGCGGAGGTCAGCGATGAGAACAGGATCGCGTTGAACGATCTCAAAGAAAGGCTGTTCGAGTGACACGACGGGTTCTTCGAGGACTTGCCGTCTTCGCCCTGATCGGTCTCGCGCTCACGGGGTGCGTGCCGACCAGTCGCACTGTGGACGAAGAGCTGAGCGTCGACGACGCGAAGGCGCTCGCTCAGAGAGTCGAGCGAGAAATCTCGACAGTGCTCCCATCGTCGATGCTGACGGATATCGAGCA
Organism: Microbacterium enclense; assembly: GCA_038182865.1. Lineage (NCBI taxonomy): Bacteria > Bacillati > Actinomycetota > Actinomycetes > Micrococcales > Microbacteriaceae > Microbacterium > Microbacterium enclense. The sequence continues at coordinate 3,089,143 of CP116226.1, forward strand.
GCAAGCAGAGGGTGCCTTCCTTGGCTGTTCCCGGGACGGCGCAAGGCAGTGGGCGGGCGGGCTTACCGCCAGCGTGGTGGGTGATCCACCCCCAGAGGACGTAATCGGAGTCATCGCGGACCACTACAAGAGTGGTGGCAACTATCGAGTCGGCCTACGGCAGGACCACGGGGACTCGCTAGTCAACATCGCCGGTGATTACGGGTCGCTCTGGATCGTTCGGTACATCCGTGACCGGGCGGAGCTCGATGTCGATTCCTTCTCACCGTGCATCCGCCTCCCCGACGACGTCTGGCCCGGTGGCTCCTACTGATTCCGCGAGCGCGGGCTGTGCCCCACGCCCTCACCCGCTAGGCTGACCCCACAAGTCCACACCGGCCCCATGATCGATGCGGGAGAGCTCCGGCGAAACCAGCCGGGCACCGAAGGAGCAAGCCTCCCCGCCAATCTCTCAGGTACGCGTACCGCGTCGATCGGGCCACTCTGGAAAGAGACCCGGATGCACCGTCCCGGGTCCGCCGACGGTGAAAACCCGTGACAGCCCCAAGGGGGCTGCGCGAGTGAAACTCTCAGGCCCATGACAGAGGGGGAGTTCTTCAGGCGCCGACCGGCGTCTGTCCGTCATCGCGAACGGCAGAACTCATGACCGACACCCCCGCTCCACCCCGCACGTCGCCGCTGAATGATCGGCACGAGGCCCTCGGCGCCTCGTTCACCGACTTCGGCGGCTGGAACATGCCCGTGCGCTACACCTCCGACCTCGCCGAGCACCACGCCGTCCGTCAGGCGGCAGGGCTCTTCGATATCTCCCACATGGCCGAGTTCGTCGTCGCAGGTCCGCGCGCCGCCGCGTTCCTCGACTATGTGCTTGCCGGGCGTCTGTCGACCATGAAGGTCGGCAAGGCGAAGTACTCCCTCGTGCTCGCCGAGAGTGGCGGCATCGTCGACGACGTCATCGTCTATCGCACCGGCGACGAGCACTTCCTCGTCATCGCGAACGCCGGCAACCGGGATGCCGTGGCGGCGGCGTTCACGACGGCGCAGGCGACCTGGGGGCCCGTGTCGGGCGCTTCGATGGGCTCAGCGGCCGCCGCTCCCGCGGACGGCGCCGGAGCCGCGAGCGTCGCGGACGCCGCCTCCGGAACCCGCTCCTTCGCTCTCGTCGCCGGCTCCACCGGTCTTGTCGTGGAGGACGTCACCGACTCCTTCGCGCTCATCGCTCTCCAGGGTCCGCAAGCCCGCGGCATCCTGAAATCCCTCCCCGGGGTCGAGATCACCGGCACCGCTCTCGACGACCTCGGCTACTACGCCTGGACGGACGGCACCTTCGCCAGCGCGCCTCTGTTCGTCGCCCGCACCGGCTACACCGGCGAAGACGGATACGAGCTGCTCATCCCCACCACGAAGGCGGGTGCCCTGTGGGACGCCGTGCTCGCCGCGGGCGCCGACGCGGGCCTCGTGCCGTGCGGCCTCGCCGCGCGCGACACCCTGCGCCTCGAAGCGGGGATGCCGCTGTACGGGCACGAACTGTCCCGCGACATCGTGCCCGCGCAGGCCGGACTCGGCCGCGCGGTCGCCGTCGACAAGGCGGCGTTCATCGGCAAGGACGGCCTGGCGTCGGGCCCCCGTGACGCGCCCGTGCTCGTCGGCCTCGTCTCGGACGGCCGCCGTGCGGGCCGCGCCGGCTACGCCGTGCTGCACGGAGACGACGTCGTCGGCGAGATCACGAGCGGCGCCCTCAGCCCCACCCTCGGCCACCCCGTCGCGATGGCGTTCGTCGCGCCCGCGGCGTCCGCACTCGGAACCGAACTGACCATCGACGTGCGCGGGACCCGCATCCCCGCGACCGTCACCGCCCTTCCCTTCTACCGGAGAAACGCATGACCGACCTCACCGCCCTCAGCTACACCTCCGAGCACGAGTGGATCGCCCTCAACGGCGACATCGCGACGGTCGGAATCACCGACTTCGCCGCCGACAAGCTCGGCGACGTCGTCTTCGTCGAGTTGCCCGGCGCCGACTCCGCCGTCTCCGCCGGCGACGTCTGTGGCGAGATCGAGTCGACCAAGTCGGTCGGCGAGCTCTACGCCCCGATCACCGGCACCGTCGTCGAGGTCAACGACGCCGTCGTCGACGACCCCTCCCTGGTGAACGCCGAACCGTTCGCCGGCGGGTGGCTCATCAAGATCCGTGTCGAGGGCGAGCTGCCCGGCGACTTGCTCGACCGCGCCGCCTACGAGGACCTCACCGCATGAGCACCGTTCTGCCTCCCCGCACCGCGGCGGGCACGCCCGCGGCGTTCACGGATCGCCACATCGGGATCGACGCCGACGCGCAGGCCCGGATGCTCGAGGTCGTCGGGTACGACAGCGTCGAGGTGCTCGTCGAGACAGCCGTGCCGGCATCCATCCACGTCCAGCCCCGCGCGACCAGCTCGATTCCGCCCGCGGCGACCGAGGCCGAGGCGCTCGCGGAACTCCGCGAACTCGCCTCGATCAACCGGTTAGCTCGCCCCCTCATCGGCCTGGGCTACTACGACACGTTCACGCCGTCGGTGATCGCACGCAACGTGCTCGAGAATCCCTCCTGGTACACCGCCTACACGCCGTATCAGCCAGAGATCTCGCAGGGCCGGCTCGAGGCGCTCATCAACTTCCAGACGATGGTGACAGACCTGACGGGCCTGGCCACGGCGAACGCCTCGATGCTGGACGAGTCCACGGCCGTGGTCGAGGGAATGCTCGTCGCCCGCCGCGCGTCGAAGGCGAAGACCGACGTCTTCCTCGTCGACGCCGACGCGCTGCCGCAGACCAAGGCGCTGCTGCACCATCGCGCCGCGGCCGTCGGTATCCGCATCGAGGAGACCTCGTTCGGCGGGGACCTTCCCGAGGCCTTCGGCGCTTTCGTGCAATATCCCGGTGCGACCGGTCGCGTGTGGGATTTCGCGGCCGTCGCCGAGGCCGTGCACGCGGCGGGCGGGCTCGTGGTCGTCGCGGCGGATCTGCTCGCCCTCACCCTGTTGCGCTCGCCCGGCTCCCTCGGCGCCGACGTCGCGGTGGGCACCACCCAGCGCTTCGGCGTGCCGCTCGGCTTCGGCGGACCGCACGCGGGCTACATGGCGGTGCGCGCCGGTCTGGAGCGTCAACTACCGGGCCGTCTGGTGGGTGTGTCGCAGGATGCCGTCGGCGCCCCCGCCTACCGCCTGTCCCTGCAGACGCGCGAACAGCACATCCGGCGCGAGAAGGCGACCTCGAACATCTGCACCGCGCAGGTGCTCCTGGCCGTCATGGCCGCGATGTACGCCGTGTACCACGGCCCCCAGGGGCTCAAGGGCATCGCGACGCGGGTCGCGCAGAAGGCCGACGCCCTGGCATCCGCGCTCCTCTCCTACGACCTGACCCTCGCGAGCGACGTGTTCTTCGACACCGTGCGCGTCCACGTGCCGGGCCGCGCGCAGGACGTGGTCGACCGCGCCCGCGAGCGCGGTTACCAGCTGCTGTGGGTGGATGACGCGACCGTGGGAGTGTCGGTCGACGAGACGACGACGGATGCCGACATCGCGGCCGTCCTCGACGCGTTCGGCCTCGCGGGCTTCGGTTCCGGGGCTTTCGGCTCCGCGGCGGTGGACCTGCCCGAGGGTATCGCCCTGCGTGGCGTCGACGAGGCCCTGCACCGCGACGACGAGTACCTCACGCACCCCGTCTTCCACACGCATCGTAGTGAGACGGCCATGATGCGGTACCTGAAGTCGCTCGCCGACCGCGACTACGCCCTCGACCGCGGCATGATCCCGCTCGGCTCGTGCACGATGAAGCTGAACGCGGCCACCGAGATGGCGGCGGTGTCGTGGCCGGAGTTCTCGCGCGTGCACCCCTTCGCTCCCGAGGCCGACGTGCACGGCTACCTCGAGATGATCGACCAGCTCGAGCGCTGGCTCGCCGAGGTGACCGGCTACGACGCGGTGTCGCTGCAGCCCAACGCCGGATCCCAAGGCGAGCTCGCGGGCCTTCTCGCGATCCGTGGCTACCACCTCGCGAAAGGCGACGCCGGGCGCACGGTGTGCCTCATCCCGTCGTCGGCGCACGGCACCAATGCCGCCTCGGCGATCCTCGCGGGTATGAAGGTCGTCGTCGTCGCGTGCGACGAGGCCGGCAACGTCGACCTCGGCGACCTGCGCGCGAAGATCGCGCAGCACGCTGCCGAGCTGTCGGCGCTGATGATCACGTACCCCTCGACGCACGGGGTGTACGAGCACGACGTGCTCGAGATCACGCAGGCCGTGCACGATGCCGGTGGCCAGGTGTACGTGGATGGCGCGAACCTCAACGCTCTGCTCGGTTTCGCCCGCTTCGGCGATCTGGGCGGCGACGTGTCGCACCTCAACCTGCACAAGACGTTCGCGATCCCGCACGGCGGCGGCGGACCCGGCGTCGGCCCGGTGGCGGCGAAGGCACACCTCGCGCCGTACCTGCCGTCGCACCCGTTCTCGCAGCGCGCCGACCACGCCGGTGGCACGTTCGACGGCGGCCCGGTGTCGGCTGCCCCGCACGGTTCCGCCGGCATCCTCCCCATCTCGTGGGCGTACGTCCGCATGATGGGTGCGGAGGGGCTCCGTCAGGCCACGGCCACGGCGGTGCTCTCGGCCAACTACATCGCCGCGCGTCTGCGCGAGCACTACCCGGTGCTGTACGCCGGTGAGAGCGGTCTGGTCGCGCACGAATGCATCCTGGACCTGCGTCCGCTCAAGGAGCAGACGGGCGTGACGGTCGACGACGTGGCCAAGCGCCTCATCGATTACGGCTTCCACGCCCCGACGATGTCGTTCCCGGTCGCGGGCACCCTGATGGTCGAGCCGACGGAGAGTGAAGACCTCGCCGAGCTCGATCGGTTCGTGGACGCCATGATCGCGATCAAGCACGAGGCGCTCGCCGTCGCCGCGGGGGAGTGGCCCGCCGACGACAATCCGCTCGTCAACGCGCCCCATACCGCGGAGACGGTGGTCGTAGGCGAGTGGGAGCACCCCTACTCGCGCGAGACCGCGGTGTACCCGGTGCGCTCGCTGGTGCGTGGCAAGTACTGGCCGCCGGTGCGTCGCATCGATCAGGCCTACGGCGACCGCAACCTCGTGTGCTCGTGCCCGCCCCCGGAGGCGTTCGCCTGAGTCCGCTACGGCGGCGGCTCCCGGCATCCGGAGTCGCCGTCGTCGGCGCGCACAGGCGATCGCACAGGAGGCTTTGGGTAAGGTTCCCCTGTGCACCTCGGCCAGTCTCACGCTCCTCGATTGACCACACGCCCCCGGGGTCTGTTGCGCGCCGCAGCGCTCCTGGCGGTCGCGACGATCGCGCTGGCGGGATGCTCCGCCAACGACCCGGCTCCCGAGCCCGAGACGCCCGTGCCCACCACTCTCACCGTCGGCGTGGTCGGGTCTCTGACGAGCTTCAATGCCGCGACCTCCCAAGGGTCCACGCCCGCCAACCGCGCCGTGTCGTCGCTGCTCGACGAACGTCTCGGCTCTCTCGACGGCGACTTGCAGGTCGTCCCGAACAACGGCATGGGCCGTATCACCCGCGTCGAGGGCGACCCCCTCACGGTGAGCTACGAACTGTTCACCGACCGCACCTGGTCGGACGGCACCCCCGTGAGCCTCGACGACCTCGTCTTCGGCTGGGCCGTGTCTTCGCACTTCTTCGACGACGCGACCTACGACGCCGACGGCCAGATCGTGTCGGGCACCCGATACTTCCAGACCGCCGTGCCGGCCGACCCGAACGCCCGCACCGCCCGTCCGAGCGTGAATCGCGCGAAGGACACCCTGACCCTCGTGTACGACCAGCCCTTCGCGGACTGGAACCGTCAGTGGTTGCTCGATCGCCCCGTTCACGTCGTCGCGGCGAAAGCGGGAGTGTCGGTGAAAGACCTCATGACCGCGATCCTCACGACGGCGGAAGGGGATCCCTCCGCTCCCGTGGCGCCCAACCCCGTGCTCGCCGCCGCCGCTGCGGCGTGGAACACCGGTTTCGACGCGCCGGCGGGCGGTGTGCCCGATGCCGCCTCCGCCGTCTCCGCGGGACCGTGGACGGTCACCGGGGTGACCGCCGATGCCCTCACCCTCGAGCGGCGCGACGACTACACGGCTGGGCACTACCCGGCCCTCACCGGAATGACGGTTCGTTTCTTCCCCGATCGGGCGTCGCAGCTCGCGGCGGTGGAGGCGGGCGAGGTGCAGATCGCGAACGTCGGCGACCTCGAGCCGGAACAGGTGACGGCCCTGACCGAGGCTGGCGTCCAGGTGACCACCGGGCCCACCACGCAGACCCTGCAGCTCCGCTTCGCGGACGGAACGCCCGCCGATCTCCGGCAGGCGACGACATTGGCCCTCGACCGGGACGCGCTCGTGCAGGAGCTTCTCCAGAAGGTCCGTCCCGACGCGCGTCCGTTGCAATCGTTCCTCACCTCGCCCGCCACGGGCCAGCTGTACACCGATCTCGTGTCCGGCAACAATGCGCCCTCGACGTCAGCGGATCCGGATGCCGCGCGCTCCGCGCTCGAGGATCGCGCCGCCGTCCTCCGCGTCTCGTACGACGCCACGGACGAGCTGTCCGATGCGGTCTTCACCCGGCTGGTGGCGATGGGGGCGAAGGCGGGCATCGCCGTTCGCGCCGCATCGGCAACCGAAACCGCGGATGCCACGCTGTCGTGGGTGGGGGAGGACGAGAGCCTGTACCGCTCCTCCCGCGACCGCCTGGCCGAGGGGATCGACGGCCCGGACGCGCAGCGCACCTTCCGTCAGCTCACGACCGACACCGACCCGGTCGACGTCTTGGCACGGGCCAAGGACATCGATCGTGCGCTGTTCACGGCCTTCGCGGGCGTTCCCCTGTTCGAGCGGACGGGTGCGGTCGCGGTCGCCAAGGGGGTCCAGGGCGTCGAGTACACCTCCGAGCCCGACGGCGTGCCGCCGTCGTTCTGGACCTGGAACATCGCGGCATCCTGATCTCCTCGACAGGGCTGCGGATGCCGGGGCTCCCCGGGCGCGCTCGGGTCAGGGCGTAGCCGTCGGGGTCGGCGACGGTGCGGTCGGTGTGAAGATGCCCGGCCACCATGCGGCGGCCAGCGGGTAGCCGACGAACGCGACGATGTCGATGATGGTGTGCGCCACGACGAGTGGCATGACGCGGCCCCACCGCCGGTAGCACCATCCGAAGACCAGACCCATCACGACGTTGCCGAGCGCCGACGGCCACCCCTGGTACAGGTGGTAGCTCCCGCGGAGCAGGGCAGTCGACACGATGATCCCCGTCCACGACCAGCCGAGACGGCGAAGGCGGTCGAAGAGGTAGCCGAGGAAGATCACCTCCTCGGTCAGCCCCGCCCGCAGCGCCGCGAGCACGAGAAGGGTGACGACCCACCACGACGAGTCGAGGGGAGCGGGGATCACCGCGATGCTCTGCCCCAGGGCGCGGCCCGCCGCGTACACACCGATCCCGGGGACGCCGATGAGGGCGACCAGGAGAAGGCCACGGAGCGTGTCGCCGCCGAAGCGCCGGAAGTCGAGCCCGATCCGGCGCAGAGCATTCTGTCCGGGCTCCCACAGGAGGTAGACCACGAGCGCCACGAGAGCGAGCGAGAAGAAGATGTCGAGGAACTGATAGATCGCGTCCCACAGCGGTTCCGCGCTCCGTGACGGATTCAGTTGCGTCTGCTGCTGCGAGATCGGCGCGCGAGTGGCGGCGCGGATGAACGACACGACGGAATAGATCGCCGACTGACCGACGGTGACCAGGAGGACGAGCGCGATCTCCCAGGGGAGCCTTCCACGTCGAAACCTGTCTTGTTCGATCCCGGGTTCGTGAAAGGCCGAGTCGCGGAGCATGTTGTCACATTGCCACATGCAACCGGTTCTGAATTAAAGGTATGTAACGGTTTCCCCAGGAGTTTTGACCAACGCAGAGCATTTACCTATCGTTTCCGTATCCACGGCTCCCCCTGCTGACATCTGTTGCGCGGGGACTCGCCAACCTTGCACTGGAGGCAAAGTGTCTGAAAAGACTCGGCGCACGCGCGCCCTGACGGCGGGAGCAGGTGTCGCCGTCGCGGCGCTCGCCCTCGCCGGCTGCACCACGACCGCGACACCCGAGGGGGGATCGTCGTCGTCCGGCGGCACCGTCACGATCGCGACCACGAACGCGTTCACCTCGTTCAACGGCGACACCCCCGAGGCCAACCTCGACACCAACGGCATGGTGGGGTACCTGACGGGCACGCAGAACGGTCTCGGTCTGGGCGGCTTCGAGCGCCTGGACAAGGACTTCAGCATCCTCTACAACGATGACTTCGGCACCGTCGAGACGGTGTCGCAGGACCCGCTGACGGTCAAGTACACGATCAACCCCGGTCTGACGTGGTCGGATGGCGAGCCCATCAATGCCGACGACATGCTGGTGAACTGGGCGATCTTCTCGGGCTACTACAACGACGCCAAGCTCGACCCGGCCACCGGCGAGGTCACGAACGGTGGGACCGAGTACTTCACCCTCGCGGGGAGCACCGCGGGCCTCGACAAGACATCGTTCCCCGAAATCAGCGACGACAACCTGTCGATGACCCTCACCTACTCGGAGCCCTACGTGGACTACGAGCTCGTCAACCCCATCGGCAAGCCGGCTCACGTGCTGGCCGAGAAGGCGGGCGTCTCCGAGGCCGATTTCATCAAGCTCCTCCAGGACACCCCCAAGGGCAACCCCGACGCTCCCGTCGCGCCGAACGCGACCCTGAAGGCGGCCGCGGACTTCTGGAACACGGGCTACGACGTCACGGCCATGCCGACCGACCAGAGCCTCCTCGTCGCGAGCGGTCCGTTCATCGTGACCGACTTCACTCCCGAGCAGAGCATCACGCTGGGCAAGAACCCCAACTACAAGGGCAGCATGTCGCCCTCGTACGACCAGCTGATCATCCGCTTCATCGGTGACGCGAACGCGCAGGTCACGGCCCTCCAGAACGGCGAGGTCCAGGCCATCCAGCCGCAGGCCTCCGCCGACACGCTGACGGCTCTCGAGAACGCCAACGCCACGGTCCACTCGGGCAGCCAGCTCGCCTACGACCACGTCGACCTGAGCTTCGGCGGCGTCTTCGCCGACGCGAACGTCCGTGAGGCGTTCCTCAAGACGATCCCGCGTCAGCAGATCCTCGACTCGATCATCAAGCCGGTCAACCCGGATGCCGAGGTCCTGAACTCGCAGATCTTCCTGCCCACCGACGGCGACCAGTACACCACCGCCGTCGCCGCGAGCGGGTACGACGCCTTCACCGAGCCTGACATCGAGGGTGCCAAGACTCTGCTGGCGGGTGCGACCCCGACGGTCCGCATCCTGTACAACACGAACAACCCCAACCGTGTCGACAGCTTCCGTGCCATCCAGCAGTCGGCGCAGCAGGCCGGATTCAACATCGTCGACGCCGGTTCGCCCGACTGGAGCTCGCTCCTCGGCAGCGGCAGCTACGATGTCTCGATCTTCGGATGGGTGTCGCCGGGTGCCGGTAACGCAGCCCTCCCGCAGATCTTCAAGAGCGGCGGCGGCGGCAACTACAACAACTACAGCAATGCCACCGTCGACACCCTCGTCGACGAGAGCCAGGTGACGCTCGACCCGACCAAGCTCGCCGACATCAAGGTGCAGATCGACGCGGCGACGGCCAAGGACTTCTACGGTCTGCCGCTGTTCCAGTCGCCGGGTCTCTTCGCCGACAACGGCTCGGTCCAGGGCGTCGACTACTTCGGTGGCCAGACCGGCATCGTGTGGAACGCGCAGGAGTGGACGCTGGCGGGTTGATGACCCGCTGATCCCTCGCGAGGCGCCGGAGTCCATCGGCTCCGGCGCCTCGCTCTGCGCGCGGTGCGCCTCACCCGGGAGCACTCGCGACTATCCTTTCCTGGGCACCTACAGGTGCTCTCCACCCGATCGAAAGAAGTCCTCCCGCGATGGTCGGATTCATCCTCAGGCGCATCGCCGTCTCGATCCTGGTTCTGCTCGCAGCGTCGTTCATCATGTACGTGTTGGCCGCCAACTCCGGTGACCCGCTGCAGGACCTGCGCGACAGCACAGCCGCGAACAAAGACCAGCTGATCGCCGCGCGCGTCGCCGCGCTCGACTTGAACATCCCCGCTCCGCTGCGCTACTTCCTCTGGCTCGGCGGTGCCGCCGGGTGCCTCATCCCGTTCGCCGGGACCTGCGACCTGGGCCTCACCATCAGTAATGCCCCGGTCCTCGACATCCTTCCCACCGCGGTCGGGTCCACCCTCCAGCTCGTGACGGCGTCGTTCGTGCTGGCGATCGTGCTGGGCATCGTGGTCGGCGTCGTGTCGGCGCTGCGCCAGTACAGCGGATTCGACTTCGGCATCACGCTGCTGAGTTTCTTCCTCTTCTCCCTGCCATCCTTCCTCGTCGCCGTGCTCCTCAAGGAGTTCATGGCCCTCGGCTTCAACAGCTTCCTCGAATCGGCCACCTCGATCCCCATCTGGGTCATCGTCATGCTCGCCGTCGTATCCGCCGTGGTCTGGCAGGCGATGATCGGGGGAGGGTCGCGTCGTCGCCTGATCGTCGCGGGGACCGCGGCTGCTGCCACTGCCGCCCTGCTGGTGTACTTCAACGTCACCGACTGGTTCCGCAACCCGGGCTTCGGGCCGGTCGGCCTTCTGCTGCTCATCGCCGGCGTCGTGGTCATCACCACCGCCCTCGTCTCGGGGCTGGCCAACCGCCGGGCCCTCATCGTCGCGGGCATCAACGGCGCCGTCGCGTACATCGCGTACTACGCCCTCCAGGGGCTGTTCGACATCTCGACCATCTGGACGATCATCATCCTCGCGGCTATCGCGGTCGTCATCGGCCTGGTGACCGGCTTCCTCCTCGGTGCCCCCGACCGTGGCATGACCGCGCGGATCGGGGGGATCGTGGCGTTCTTCTCGTTCGGCCTCGTCATCCTCGACCGCTACATGCAGTCGTGGCCGTCGTACGTGAACAACCCGCGCATCAACGGCCGTCCGATCGCGACTGTCGGTGCCGCGACCCCCGGCTTCTCAGGCGACATGTGGATCAGCGGTATCGACACGTTCACGCACCTGCTGCTGCCCACGATCTCGCTGCTGCTCATCTCGTTCGCGGGCTACACGCGCTACGCACGCGCCGGGATGCTCGAGGTGATGAACCAGGACTACATCCGCACGGCGCGCGCGAAGGGTCTGCCCGAGCGCACGGTGATCATGCGGCACGGCCTGCGTAACATGCTCATCCCGATCGTCACCCTCATCGCGACCGACGTCGGCGCCCTGCTGGGTGGTGCCGTCATCACCGAGAAGGTGTTCGCCATTCCCGGCATGGGGCAGCTCTTCGTGACCTCGATCCAGCGCGTGGACGTGAACCCCGTGATGGGCTACTTCCTCGTCATCGCGATCACCGCCATCGTCTTCAACTTCTTGGCGGATCTCGCCTACGCCGCGCTCGATCCCCGCGTGCGAGTGGTCGCATGATCGCCGCCGTCCGATTCCCGGAGGTCTCCCGATGACCCAGATGCTCCCCGAGCCCTCGAACGTCGACGCTCCGGCTCCCGCCGACGAGCGCGACACCGTCGGTGTCAGCCAGGGACGCCTCGTCCTGCGGCGCTTTCTCGCCAACAAGGTCGCCGTCGTCTCCGGCATCCTGTTCCTCCTCGTCGCGCTCTTCTCGATCTCGGCGATCGGTCTCGGGCCGATCCCGGGGTGGTGGAAGTACGACTACACGTCGCTGAACCCGCAGAACGACGGCGGCGCACCGACGCTCTCGGTGTTCCCCTTCGTCTGGGGCGATCACCCCTTCGGTCAGGACCGCATCGGCATCGACTACTTCGCGATGACGATGCGCGGGGTGCAGAACTCGATCCTCGTGATGATCGTCATCAGCTTCGTGGGCACGGCCGTCGGCACCGTCATCGGCGCCCTCGCCGGGTACTACCGTGGCTGGGTCGACTCGGTCCTCATGCGCATCACCGATGTCTTCATCGTCATCCCGATCATCGTGATCGGCGCGGTCGTCGGCCGCGCGACCGGTGGTCTCGGTGTGGTTCCGCTGGCCTTCTTCCTCGCGATGGTGTCGTGGACCACGATCGCGCGCCTCGTGCGCGCCGAGTTCCTGTCGCTCCGCGAGCGCGAGTTCGTCGAAGCGGCCCGCGTCGCCGGGGCGAGCGATGCGCGCATCATCTTCAAGCACATCCTGCCCAACGCCATCGGCGTGGTGATCGTGGCGGCGACCCTGCTGGCCGCCGCGGCGATCCTTCTCGAGACCGCGCTGAGCTACCTCCAGCTGGGTGTGCGGCCGCCGGACGTCTCGCTGGGCCTGATCATCTCCGACAACCAGTCGGCGTTCCAGACGCGACCGTGGCTGTTCTGGTGGCCCGCCGTGTTCATCGTGCTGCTGGCCGTGCTCGTCAACTTCGTGGGTGACGGTCTGCGCGACGCGTTCGACCCGCGCCAGAAGCGTTTCTCGCTGCGCCGCACCAAAGAGCAGCCCGGAACGGCGACCTCGGCCCCCGCGAGCACCCAGGCCCGGGTGCACCCGGAGACCCCGTCGTCATGACGGCCGTCTCTGGGCGTCGCTCACGCCAGGGCGACCGCCGCGACGAGAGCCGCGGCGCCGGCGACCAGCATCAGCAGGTTGTCGACGCGCACGGCCGTCTCCACGTGCACACTCTCGGCGACACCCGCTTCGATGCGCCCCGCGTCGCGCAGGGCGTGCCAGCGAGTGCGCACCATGGCGGCCGCACGGCCGGAGTCGGTGCTCGGCAGCTCGCCCGGACGGATCTGCGGCGTCGCGGCGTCTTCGCTGCGGCGATGGGCGCGCGCAGCGCGGAGCGAACCGGCCGCGCCCGGCGCCGGTGCAGCGGTGACGGCGATGCGTCGTCCTGGAGTGTGGAGTTGCAGCGCGTAACGGGTGTCGACGTGGATGAGCGCGGCCCACGGCACGCGGTACCGCATCGCGATGTTGTCGACCCGCACACCGTCGTCGTCGACGGACACCGACGGCGACCACAGGATGCCGGCGACCAGGGCCGCCGCCCCCAGGGCCCCGATGATGACCAGAGCTGGGGCCTCGGTCACAGCCGGCGTCACGATCAGGCCGATCGCCACCACGGCGATGATCGCCCACACAACAGCGCACAGGGCACGGGTGAACGTCGAACGGAACGTCTGGCGTGGCATCCCGCAATTCTTTCATTCCCCGATCACTCACTCCCGCTGAGCGGGACGGAGAGGACATTCTCATGAGCACGACCGAGAAGGCCGGCGTCCCGGCCCTGGAGATGACCGACGTCAGCGTCGACTTCGCGGTCGACGATGTGTGGGTCCCCGCCGCCAAGCACCTGAACTATTCGATCGCCCGCGGACAGGTCGTCGCCGTGGTCGGCGAGTCGGGGTCGGGGAAGAGCGTGAGCTCGATGGCCGTGCTCGACCTGCTGCCGCGCAACAGCCGTGTCACCGGCAGCATCAAGGTGAACGGGCGCGAGGTCACGGGCATGTCGGCGTCGCAGATGCGTCAGCTGCGTGGCCCCGAGGTCGCCGCGATCTTTCAGGAGCCGATGACGGCGCTGAACCCCGTGCTCACGGTGGGCTCGCAGATCATCGAGGCGCTGCGCGCGCACACGCCGATCGCGCCGGCCCAAGCGAAAGCGCGCGCGCTCGAACTTCTCGAGATGGTCGGCCTTCCCGATCCGGCGAAGGCGTTCGCCTCGTACCCGCACCAGCTCTCGGGCGGGCAGCGCCAGCGCGCGATGATCGCACAGTCGATCAGCCTCGAGCCCGCTCTGCTCATCGCCGACGAGCCGACCACGGCTCTCGACGTGACGGTGCAGGCCGAGATCCTCGACCTCATCCGCGACCTGCGGGACCGCCTCGACTCGGCCGTGCTCCTCATCACGCACGACATGGGCGTGGTGGCCGACCTCGCCGACTGGATCGTCGTGATGAAGTCGGGCGACATCGTCGAGCAGGGTCCCGCCGTGCAGGTTCTCGGATCGCCACAGGACGACTACACGAAAGAGCTGTTGGCGTCCGTACCTCGCCTGGGCGAGACGCTCGAGGGCGAGGCCACCGTCGACGTCGTCGAGGCTCTGGCGACGGCCGTCGCCGAGGGGCCCGCTCGAACCGAGACGCTCGCTCTCGCCGCAGCCGCACCCGAGATCGCGCACCCCGTGCTGCAGCTCGACAACGTCTCGATCGAGTACGGGAAGAAGGGCCGCGTCGCCGCGTTCCGCGCGGTCGACGACGTCACTCTCGGGATCGCCGAGGGCGAGATCGTGGGCCTGGTGGGGGAGTCCGGTTCGGGCAAGTCCACCATCGGCCGCGCCGCCATCGGCCTTCAGCCCATCGCCGACGGCCGCCTGGTCGTCGACGGCGTGGACATCTCGAGCGGCTCGCGCAAGCTCATCAAGTCGCTCCGCCGCCGTGTCGGCATCGTGTTCCAGGACCCCTCATCGTCCCTGAACCCCCGCCTGCCCATCGGCGAGTCGATCGGTGAGCCTCTGTTCCTCGCCGGTGAGGCCAAGGGCGCCGAGCTCGACGCCCGCGTCGAGAAGTTGCTGGACGAGGTGCGCCTGCCCCGCAGCTATCGCAACCGGTATCCGCACGAGCTCTCCGGTGGTCAGAAGCAGCGCGTCGGCATCGCCCGTGCCCTGTCGCTCCAGCCTCGACTGCTCGTGGCCGACGAGCCCACGAGCGCGCTCGACGTCTCGGTGCAGGCGCGTGTGCTCGAACTCCTCAGCGAGCTCCAGAAGGAGCACCGCTTCGCCTGCCTGTTCATCAGTCACGACCTTGCCGTCGTCGATGCCATGGCCGACCGCATTGTCGTCCTCAACCGGGGCAAGATCGCGGAGCAGGGTACGCGCGACGAGATCCTGCGCGCGCCGAAGGAGCCGTACACGCAGCGACTGATCGCGGCGATCCCGGTTCCCGACGTCGAGGTGCAGGCCGCCCGTCGCGAGCTGCGCCACGAACTGTTGAAGGACACTCCCGCCTCCTGAGCGGGCACGAGAGCGGGCGGTTTCCTTCGGGACACCGCCCTTTCTGCTCCCTGCCAGCCTCGGTTGCGGTGGACCGGTAGGATGGGAAGGCCCGATTCCGGGCGACACCCCGAAATCTTCCTGGAGACCCTCCATGGCGCATGCCCTTCGTCCTGACCTCCGTAACGTCGCGATCGTCGCGCACGTCGACCACGGCAAGACGACGCTCGTCGACGCCATGCTCCGCCAGACCGGTTCGTTCGGCGAGCACGCGCACGTCGAAGAGCGTGCCATGGACTCGAACGACCTCGAGCGCGAAAAGGGCATCACGATCCTCGCCAAGAACACGGCGATCACCTACAACGGCATCCACACCGAGGTGCCCGTGACGATCAACGTCATCGACACCCCGGGTCACGCCGACTTCGGTGGCGAGGTCGAGCGCGGTCTGTCGATGGTCGACGGTGTCGTGCTGCTCGTCGATGCGTCCGAGGGCCCTCTGCCCCAGACGCGCTTCGTGCTGCGCAAGGCCCTCGAGGCCAAGCTTCCCGTCATCCTGCTGGTCAACAAGACCGACCGTCCCGACGCGCGCATCGCCGAGGTCGAGGAAGAGGCGCACGACCTCCTCCTGGGCCTGGCGTCCGACCTCGTCGACGATGTTCCCGACCTCGATGTCGACGCGCTGCTCGATGTGCCGGTTGTCTACGCCTCCGGCCGGGCGGGAGCGGCATCCCTGAACCGTCCCGACAACGGTGCTCTGCCCGACAACGACGACCTCGAGCCGCTCTTCGCGGCGATCCTCGAGCACGTTCCGGCTCCCGCGTACGACGACGAGGCGCCGCTCCAGGCGTGGGTCACCAACCTCGACTCCAGCCCCTTCCTCGGCCGTCTCGCACTGCTGCGCGTGTTCAACGGCACGCTGAAGAAGGGCCAGACCGTGGCCTGGGTCCGCGCCGACGGCACGACCAGCAACGCCCGCATCACCGAGCTGCTCAAGACCCGTGCGCTCGAGCGCTACCCGGCGGAAGACGCGGGACCCGGCGACATCGTCGCCATCGCGGGATTCCCCGACATCACGATCGGCGAGACCATCGCCGACCCCGAAGACGTGCGTCCGCTGAAGGCGATCACCGTCGACGACCCCGCCATCTCGATGACGATCGGCACCAACACGTCGCCGCTCATGGGCAAGGTCAAGGGGCACAAGCTCACCGCCCGCATGGTCAAGGACCGCCTCGACCGCGAGCTCATCGGTAACGTCTCGCTGAAGGTCGTCGACATCGGACGCCCGGATGCCTGGGAGGTCCAGGGCCGCGGCGAGCTCGCCCTGGCGATCCTCGTCGAGAACATGCGCCGCGAGGGCTTCGAGCTCACCGTCGGCAAGCCCCAGGTGGTCACCAAGCGCGGCGAAGACGGCAAGCTCAAGGAGCCCTTCGAGCACCTCACGATCGACGCCCCCGAAGAGCACCTCGGCGCGATCACGCAGCTCATGGCCGCCCGCAAGGGCCGCATGGACAACATGACCAACCACGGCACCGGCTGGGTGCGCATGGAGTTCGTCGTCCCCTCTCGCGGTCTCATCGGCTTCCGCAGCGAGTTCCTGACCATTACGCGCGGCACCGGTATCGCCAACGCGATCTCGCACGGCTACGACGACTGGGCCGGCTCCATCACGACCCGTCAGAACGGCTCGATCGTCGCCGACCGCATGGGTGTCGTCACCCCGTTCGCCATGATCGCCCTGCAGGAGCGCATGAGCTTCTTCGTGCAGCCGACCGAAGAGGTCTACGAGGGCATGGTCATCGGCGAGAACTCGCGCGCCGATGACATGGACGTCAACATCACCAAGGAGAAGAAGCTCACGAACATGCGTTCGTCGACCTCCGACTCCTTCGAGTCGATGACGCCCCCGCGCGTGCTCACGCTGGAGGAGTCGCTCGAGTTCGCCCGCGACGACGAATGCGTCGAGGTCACGCCCGAGAAGGTGCGCATCCGCAAGGTCGTGCTCGACGCGACCGAGCGCGGTCGCGCCGCTTCGCGCCTCAAGCGTCAGGATGCCAACGCCTGATGCTCGACCTGACCGAGGCCACGTCGCACGACGTACGGGCGTACGTGGCCTCGGGCGGGCGTCTGGCGGTGGTCGCGGTCGGTGCCCTCGAGGCGCACGGACCTCACCTCCCGCTGAGCACCGACACGATCGTGGCGGAACGCATCGCGCGGGAGATCGCACAGCGGTGCGACGGCGCGCTGCTGCCCTCGATCGCTTACGGCGAGACATGGGCGACGTCCGGATACCCGGGCACGATCTCGCTGTCGCCCGACACGGTACGTTCCCTCGCGATCGATCTTGCGCGTGGAGCAGCGGCGTCCGGTCTGGACCGATTCGTCGTCGTCAACGGCGACTTCGGTAACCGGCTGCCTCTCGCAGCCGCCGCGCGCGAGCTGGCGGCCGAGGGGGCGCGGATGCTCGTGCTCGACCACCCGGGACTCGCCGAGGCAGCGGATGCCGTGCGGGAGAGTCTGCCCGCCGCGCCCGGGATGAACCACGCGGAAGAGATCGAGACGTCGATGGTGCTCGCCGCCCAGCCTGCTCTCGTGCGCACCGATCTCGCCGCGGCGGACTACCCCGAGTTCCCCGCTGATTTCGGAACCCGTCCCGTGCGTCTGCATGAGATCGGGACGACGGGCGTGTTCGGTGATCCCCGATCCGCCGACGCGGCAAAGGGCGAGACGCTTTT
Source organism: Microbacterium enclense (assembly GCA_038182865.1). NCBI lineage: Bacteria > Bacillati > Actinomycetota > Actinomycetes > Micrococcales > Microbacteriaceae > Microbacterium > Microbacterium enclense. Next base: position 3,106,908 of record CP116226.1, read on the forward strand.
CGCTGCGATCCTCGCGGCCGCCGTCCCCCAGGTGCAGCGCTTCGTCGCTGCATCCTGATCGGACCGGCCGGCGTCAGGGCGCGTAGTCCTGCACGCGGGTGCCGTGCGACCTGTCGGTGAGCGAGGGCAGGCGCTCGGCGAGTTCGGTGACGGCCTCATCGAGATCGATCGTGAGCAACGTGCGGTCGCGGACGAGGACGCGCCCGTCGACGATGACCGTGCGGACGTCGCCCTGGTGCGCGCTGAGCGCGAGGGTGTGCGCGAGGTCGTGCACCGGCTGGAGGTGGGGGCTACTCAGATCGAGCAGGACGATGTCGGCACGAAGCCCGGGGCGCAGAGCGCCCACGCGTCCGGCCAGGCCGAGGACCTCTGCGTTCTGCCGGGTCGCAAGGTCCAGCAGGTGGGCCGATGTGGCCCACGTGGCGTCCTTCGAGGTGTACTTCTCGATCATGCCGAGCAGTCGCATGTTCTCGAGGACGTCGAGGGTGATGCTCCCGGCGGCCCCGTCGGTGCCGATGCCGACGCTGATTCCGGCGTCGTGGAGCAGGCGCAGGGGAGTCGTGCCCTCCTGAGCGTGCAGCAGATACGTCTTGGTGCACGAGGCGACACCGACCCGGTCGGCGTAGCGAGCCAGCAGGTCCACGTCGTCGGCGACGATGCCGGCCCCATGCGCGATGAGCGCCCCGACTTCCAGCACGCCCGTGTCCTGGAGGACCCCGATCGGCGTTCGGTCTCGGCGGTCGAGGCTCGACGCCGTCTGCGACAGGTTCTCTGCGGCATGGATGTGGATGCGCACGCCGAGGCGCTCGGCATCCCGTGCCGTTCGACGCAAGTCGTCGTCGCTGACCGTGTACGGAGCATGCGGGCCGAGGGCTGTCGTGATGCGGCCACCGGCAGCGCCGTCCGCATCGCGCGCGAAGGCGACGCTGCGTTCGCGCCCGGCCTCCCCTTCGGAGGAGAAGAAGGTGGATGCCAGGAGGGCGCGGATACCGGATGCCTCGACCTCGTCGGCGATGGCGTCCATTCCGAAGTAGTGGTCGGCGAAGGACGTGACCCCCGACAGGAGGAGTTCGCCGATCGCGATGCGCGCACCGAGGCGGATGTCACGCTCGGTGAGATTGATCTCCATGGGCCACACGTGGTCGTTGAACCACTCGGCAGTGGGGACGTCGGAGGCGGCGCCGCGGAACATCACCATCGGGGTGTGGGTATGGCTGTTCAGGAGACCGGGCATGGCGACCTGGCCACGGGCGTCGATCACGTCGGCCTCGGCGAGCACGGCGGGGGTGACCTCGTCGGCAGGGACGATCCACGCGATCTCTCCGTCGACGACGCCGATGCTGTGCTCCGCGAGGTCGACGAGGCCGCCTCGGGCGGCGATCTCCTCGCGAGGCAGATCGGGGTAGGCGGCGAGCGGCCGGTGGGTCTCGGCGGCCACCCGGGCACGATGGACGACTAGGTCGACGGGGCGGATCATGACTTCTCCTCCGGATGGGGGCGGGTGCTGGCCCCGACGACGAGCTCGGCGGGCAGGCGGACGCGACGCCGTGCGGCGACTCGGGAACGTCGGGCGTGCTCGAGCATGTCGACGGCCTCGGCTCCCATTTCGTGCCACGGGTGGCGCAGGGAGGTGAGGGGGACACCCTGGGCGTCGGGGTACAGCTGGAGCAGGCTGACGATCTGCACATCGTCGGGAACACGCACCCCCCGGGCGCGCAGAACCGTCAGGACCCCGGTGGCGACGTCGTCGTTCGCGCAGACGAGCGCACTGTCGCGTTCGAGGCGGTCCCAGAATCCCTCGGCGGCGGTGACACCGGCCAGCAGATCGCTGCCGCAGTAGACCACGTCGTCCGAGGCGATCCCGCGGGCGGTGGCCGCGCGCGCCACGGAGGCGATGCGCGTGGCGTCCGCGGCTGCGGCGGGGTCGAGCCCGACCAGGGTGAGGCGTCGTGCGCAGGTGCGGACGAGATGGGTTGCGACGAGAGACGCCGAGGCGCTTTCGTCGAGACTGACCGCGCTCGGTGTCTCGGGGTCGAGGAAGCGGCCGACCTGGACGAGGGGGAGCCCGTGCGACATGCGTTGCGCATGTCCGCTGGCCTCGATGGTCGGTGGGCAGACGATGAGCCCGTCGACCCGGCGGTCGAGGAGATCGGCGACACGATCGTCGTGGTCTGCGCCGTCTGGTGCGACATAGCGCAGGAGGGCCCCGATGCCCTGCGCGTCGAGGTTCTCGGTCACCGACTCGATGAGCGCGGAGAGGAACACCGTGGCGTAGCGGGGGAGGACGAGTCCGACGCTCTGGGTTCGACTCGAACGCAGAGCGCTGGCGACGGCATTGTGGCGGTACCCGAGGCGCGCGGCGGCGGCCCGGATGCGCTTGAGGGTCTCGGGCGAGACCGGCCGCGATCCCGAGAGGGCTCGCGACGCCGTCGCCGTCGAGACGCGCGCTTCACGAGCCACGTCGGAGAGCGTTGCGCGGTCATCGAGCGGTTCGACCTCGGTCACGCCGCATACTCTACGCAATCGATTGCGCGTTATGAGGGTGCGAAATGCGATCGCAACATCACGGAAACTGCAGAGCTCGTCGCGGGTGCGTAAGGTGTGTTCCGGTCGTCACGCGTGCCATCGCGCGACCAGCTTGCAATCGATTACATGACCCTGACGCTCCACCCGACCCAAGGAGTTCCCATGTCCCGCCGCCGCACCCGTTCTCTTCTCGCTCTGGGAGGCGTCGTCACCGCCGCAGCTCTCGCCCTCACCGGATGCGGGGGGAAGACTGCCGACACGGGCTCCTCGGCGTCCGCGAACGGCCCCACCGTCGCCTTGCTGTTCGGCACCACGGGCGACTTCTCGTTCATGGACAGCGCGTACAAGGGCTTCACCGAGGCGGAGGCCGAGTACGACTTCACTCCGCTGGAGTTGTCGAGCCCGAACACCGACGACTATCAGGACCGCGTGGATCTGGCGCTGTCGCAGAACGCCGCTCTGGCGATCGGCATCGGATTCCAGTGGCAGCAGCCGATGTCCGAGACCGCTCACCCCGACACCGCGTTCGTGCAGGTCGACGCCGATTCCGGAACGGTGATCGACGACGTGACCACGATCTCCTTCGCCGCGGAGCAGTCGTCGTACCTGGTCGGTGTCGCCGCCGCGCTGGCCTCGACGTCGAAGCACATCGGCTTCGTCGGCGGTGTCGACCAGCCCAGCATCCAGAACTTCTTCACCGGCTACGAGGCTGGTGCCCGCTCCATCGACCCGTCGATCGTCGTGGACAAGACGTACCTCGCGCCGCTCGGCGACTTCACCGGGTTCTCCGACCCGACGAAGGGCAAGGAAGCCGCCGCCTCGATGTACGCGGGCGGGGCCGATGTCGTCTACACGGCGGCGGGCGGATCGGGTCAGGGCGTCTACGAGGAGGCGGCGGCCAGCTCCACCGACACCAAGAAGAACTGGGCCATCGGCGTGGACGCCGACGTCTACCAGACGGTCGCCGACACCATCAAGCCGTACATCCTCACCTCCGCGATCAAGAACGTCGACGTGGCCGTGAAGACCTCGATCGGCGAATACCTCGACGGCACCCTGGCACCGGGTGAGGTCCGTTACGACCTGTCCAACGACGGTGTCGGGTACTCGACCTCGGGTGGGTTCCTCGACGCGTACGCGGATCAGATGGCCGCGATCAAGAAGGACATCATCGACGGCAAGATCACGGTTCCGACGGCACTGTGATGACCGACGAGCAGGAGGTGCTGGTACGCCTGAGCGGGATCGTGAAGCGATTCGGCGCGTTCATCGCGAACGACGCCATCGACCTCACGGTCCGGGCGGGCAGCGTGCACGCGGTGGTCGGCGAGAACGGTGCCGGCAAATCGACCCTCATGAAGATCCTCTCCGGCGAGGAGAGCCCCGACGAGGGGACGATCGAGATCGACGGCCGCGAGATGACGTTCCGCTCGCCGCGCGACGCGCAAGCGGCGGGCATCGGCATCGTGCACCAGCACTTCCTGCTCGCTCCCGCGCTGCGGGTGTGGGAGAACGTCGTGCTCGCGGACGAGCCGGGAGGGCGTCTCGTCGTCGACGCATCCCGAGCCCGACGCGAGGTGAACGACCTCGCTGGTCGTACAGGCTTCGGCGTGCCCGTGGACGCGGAAGCCTCCGATCTCGGCGTCGGAATGCGACAACGCGTCGAGATCCTGAAAGTCCTCTACCGAGATGCGCGGATCATCATCCTCGACGAGCCGACCGCCGTTCTGGTGCCGGCCGAGGCCGACGCGCTGTTCGACGCCATGCGCGCCTTCACCCGTGCGGGCGCCGCGGTGATCTTCATCTCTCACAAGCTCGACGAGGTGCTCGCGTTCGCCGATGACATCACCGTCATCCGCGCGGGCCGAGTCGTCGGCACCGCGGTGCCCGCCGAGACCACGGCCCCGCAGCTCGCTCGTCTCATGGTGAAAGCCGAGATGCCCGTGGTGGCGCCTCGGGACCACCCCGTCTCGGAGCGGGTCGTCCTCGAGACACGCGGATTGAGCGTCGCCGGCGACCACGAGGTCCCCCCGCTGTCCGACGTCGATCTGCGGGTTCACGCGGGCGAGATCGTCGGCATCGCCGGTGTCGAAGGAAACGGCCAGTCCGAACTCCTCGCCGCCCTGATCGGTCGAGTGGATGCCACGGGATCGGTGCTGCTGGACGGGGAGGATGTCTCCACCCTGTCGACGGTGCGTCGTCGGGCCCGTGGGATGGGCTACATCTCCGAGGACCGCCACCGCGATGGGATCGTGCTTCCCCTGAGCCTTCGCGACAACGCGGTGCTCGGCTATCAGCAGCTCGCGCCGGTCCGGCGCGGACCGTGGTTCCGCCGGGGCGAAGCAGCGCGCGCCGCTTCGCGCATCATCGCGGCGTTCGATGTGCGCGGCGGCGGACCGTCGACGCGCGCGGCCTCGCTGTCGGGAGGCAACCAGCAGAAGTTCATCGTGGGTCGTGAGCTTCTGCGCGAACCGGGGCTGCTGCTGGCGGCCCACCCGACCCGCGGCGTGGACATCGGCGCGCAGGCGGCCATCTGGAACGAACTCACGGCGGCCCGTGACCGGGGGCTGGCGACACTGCTGGTCTCGGCCGATCTGGACGAGATCCTCGCGTTGAGCGATCGCGTTCTGGTCATGCACCGGGGACGCATCGTGGCGGAGGTCGACCCGCGCGGCGCGGACACCGGCACGATCGGCGAGTACATGACCGGAGCCCGCGGGGGAGAGGCCGTCGCATGATCGCGCGCATCGTTCGCACCCTGGCGGGACCGGTCATCGCGATCCTGCTCGCCCTCGCCGTCACGGCGCTCTTCCTCACGGTCGCCGGGTACTCCGCCGCATCCGCCTTCGAGGTCATGTGGGAGTACGGCACGACGCCGGACTCCTTGGCATCCACCGTCAACAACGCGATCCCGCTCTACTTCGCCGGCATCGCGGCGGCGTTCTCGCTGCGCATGGGGCTCTTCAACATCGGCGTCGACGGTCAGTATCGGGTCGCCGCCCTCGTGGGCGCCGTGGTCGCCGCGTCGTTGCCGTTGCCGCTGTGGCTGACCCTGCCCATCACGCTGCTGGCGAGTGCGGCGGCCGGCGCCCTGTGGGCTCTGGTTCCCGCGCTCCTGAAGGTCTATCGCGGCGTCAACGAGGTCATCACCTCGATCCTCATGAATGCCATTGCGACCACGATCGTGGCCGTTCTGCTGGCCGACGTCTTCCGCTCCGGCGGGGGCCAGAACACCGGCTCCGCCCCGATCGGCGACAACGGCTCCATGCCGGTGCTGCTGGATCTCGGCGGACGCGTGCAGATCTCGGGCTTCCTCCCCCTGGCTGTGCTGCTGGGCGTCGGGTTCTTCCTCCTGCACGAGCGCACCGTGTGGGGCTACACCGTCACCGTCGCGAACCTGTCGCCGGATGCCGCAGAGTCGGCGGGCATCTCGGTGAAGCGCCGTATCGTCACCTCGCTCCTGGCCTCCGGGGCGATCGCCGGTCTCGTCGGTCTCCCGCATGTGCTCGGGACGGCCCATCGCCTGGATGGAACCCTTCCGACCGATCTGATGTTCACCGGGCTCGCCGCCGCGCTGCTCGGCCGTTCGCACCCGATCGGCACGGCGGTCGGCGCCCTGGTCCTCGCGTTCGTCGAACGCAGCGCCCAGGTGCTGGGCCTCGTGAAACTGCCGACCGAAGTAGGAACGCTGTTCTTGGCGGTCGTGCTGCTGGCCTCGGCGCTCGGCTACTGGGTGGTCGAGAACGGGGAGCGGCGCCTCGCTCTCCTCACCGCCCTTCGGCGCACGCGCGCCGACCGTGTCAAGGAGGCCTCGGCATGAGCGCGATCGCTCCGGTTTCCCGTCCCGCGCACGTCGGCGCGGCCCGGACACTGCGTGCCCGCAGCATCGTGGGCTGGGTGCTCCTCGGGTTCGGTCTCCTGCTCATCGCCTCGTGGGTGTGCGCCGCGCCCGGGATCGCCTCATCGTCGACATGGGGCTCGGCTTTGCGCCTCACCGTCCCGATCGCCGTGGTCGCGATCGGGGCCCTGTACTCCGAGCGGGCCGGCGTCATCAACGTCGGTCTCGAGGGCATGATGATCGGCGGCACCTGGGGCGCGGGCCTGTTCGGCTGGTTCGGCGGACCGTGGATGGCGCTGCTCGGAGGAGTCGTCGGTGGACTCGTGCTGGGCCTGCTGATGGCGGTGCTGTGTCTGGAGCTCGGCTTGAACCAGCTGGTCGTGGGTGTCGCGATCAACGTGCTCGCGGCGGCCCTGGCTCGCTTCCTGTCCGACATCGTCTTCAACGGCGTCGATGGCGGAAGCGTCGCGCGTTCTCCGCGCATCGAGGGCAACGTTCCTCGTCTGAGCCTTCCGTTCCTGTCGGGCGGATTCGGCACGCCCGACGTGCTGCGCGATCTGGAGTCCGCCGGCACGCCCGTCGTCTCGCAACTCGCGGGCATCGTCGGCGGTCTCACGCGTGACGTCTCTCTCGCAGCGGTGATCGGCCTCGCGCTCATCCCGCTCACCGCCTTCGTCCTCTGGCGCACGCGCTTCGGTCTGCGCATGCGTGCTTCGGGGGAGGAACCTGCCGCCCTGCAGTCCCTCGGCGGCCACGTGCACCGCACGCGGTATCTCGCCGTCCTGATCGGCAGCGGCATGGCGGGTTTCGCCGGGGGCTACCTCGTCCTCATCTCGCAGGGGTACGTCGAGAACCAGGTCGCCGGCCGAGGATTCATCGGTCTGGCTACGCTGATCTTCGGCAACTGGATGCCGGGAGGCGTTTTCGCCGGCGCTGCGCTGTTCGGTTTCAGTGACGCGGTGGGTCTCGGCCGGCCCGAGACGTTCACGGCCATGCTGTTCGTCCTCGGTGCCGTCTTCGTCGTCATCGGCGGTCTTCGCCTGCGGCGACGGCAGGGGCTGCGGGCCGGTCTCCCGAGCATCGTCCTCGGCGTGTTGCTCCTGCTCTGCGGCCTCGTGCTGCCCCTTCCGAGCGCACTCGCCACCGCGGCGCCCTACCTCGTGACCCTCGCGGTCCTCGTGGTGGCGGGCACACGGATGCGACCACCGCGCGCGCTCGGCCGTTTCTTCCCCCGCCGCAACTCCTCGAGGTGATGTCTTGACCGACTATCGATTGACCGACGTCCACATCTGGGACGGGACCGCCCCGCGCGGGGTGGGGACGGTGCACTGGAACGACGGCGGACCCGCGGGCCGGATCGAGGCCGTCGACGTCGACGGCGACCTCGGCGCACCGGCCTCGTTCACCGTCATCCCCGGTCTGATCGACACGCACGTCCACCTCATCGGCAATGCCTCGGACACTCCCGCCGACTTCCTGTCGTGGCCGCTGACGACACGTCCCGAAGAACAGGTGCTCCACGGACTCGCGCACGCCCGACGGGCGCTCGCGGTGGGGGTCACGACGGTGCGCGACCTCGCTGCCGATGACGTGCAGTTCTCCCTGGCGAGAGCGCTCGATGCCGGTGTCGTGGAGGGGCCGCGCGTGCTGGCCCACGGCCTGGTGAACATGACGGGCGGGCACGGCGATCTCTTCATCCCTCCCGCGGTCGTCGATCGCAAGCCCGTCGCCGACGGTCCGGACGCGTGCCGTGCTCTCGTCCGACGATGGGCGCGATCCGGCGCCGACGGTATCAAGGTGCCGGTGAGCGGTGGTGTGCTCTCGGTCGGCGACAAGGCCTCGTGGCGCAACTACACCGACGCCGAGATCGCGGCCATCGTCGACGAGGCGCACGCGTTGGGTATGCGGGTCGCCGCCCACGCGCACACCGAGGACGGCATCCGTCGCGCGATCGCCCACGGGGTCGACTCGGTGGAGCACGCGACCAAACTCACTGCCGAGCTCGCACAGCAGTTGGTGAACGCCGGAACCACCGTCGCTCCGACGCTGCTCATCAACGATCGCATCGCGGACGGGTCCGTTCCGGTGGCGGCTGCTCAGCGCGAGATCGCCCGCGAGCTCGTGGCGGGCCGCGACGAGGTGTTCCGGGCTGCGGCCGATGCGGGTGTGGAGTTCGTGCTGGGAACGGATGCCAACGGCTTCCACGTCGGGTTCGACGACCAGTGGGAGGAGCTACGCGCGATGGCCCGTGTCTTCGGATGGGAAGCCGGGCGTGCGCTCGAGGCCGCGACCGCCCGGGCGGCCGCGGCGATCGGCCGCGCCCACGAGCTCGGACGAATCGCGGTCGGCCACGCAGCCGACCTGGTCGTGCTGCGGGGCCGGCCCTGGGAACAGGTCGACGCGCTGCGCGCCGACGCGGTCGTCGCCGTCGTCCATCGTGGGCGTGTGGTCGCGGGGCGTCTCCCGGGCTGATCTCGTTTCCGCGGGCTGGTCGGCGTCGGCGCGCGTGAGACGGTGCGCCGACGCCGCCGCGGCGCGCTAGTGCGATTCCACGACGCAGACCGCGCTCGTTCCCGGGATCAGCGCCTCGAAGACGTGCGGCGCGTCTCCGGCGTACGAGAGGTAGTCGCCGGGGGAGAGCTCGAACGCCTCGTCCGCCGGCCCGACACGGCCGCGGCCCGATACCAGCACGACGTGCTCGACGGTGCCGCGCGGATGCGGCTCGGAGATGCGTGGGGCACCCGGCTCAGCGCTCAGGAGATAGATGTCGCGTCGGGCGTGCGGCGGGCTCGCCGAGAGCAGGACCGCCAGGTAGTCGGATGCCGACGAGGCCACGGCGGCTGTCGCCTCACCGGCGCGGATGAGCGTGGGGGAGCGCACCCCCTCGTCCACGAGGACGGCGAACGGGATGTCGAGTGCGGAGGCAAGGGCCCAGAGCGTCTCGACGCTCGGATTGCCTCCGCCGTTCTCGAGCTGGGAGACAGTGGCCTTGGCGACCCCCGCGCGCCGTGCGAGCTCGGAGACGCCGAGGTCGCGGCGCTCCCGCTCGCGTCGCAGGGTCGCCGCGATGCGCTCGCCGAGATCGGTCATATGTTCATTATGCTCATCGATCGTTCGACTTGACGAACGCGCAGCGTTCGTTCACGATGATGATCATGCGTTCGATTGACCGAACACCGGAGCGTGCGGCGGTTCGCCAAGCGCTCGCGGTCGCCCTGGCCACCAGTGCCTACGGCATTTCTTTCGGAGCGCTTTCGGTGGCGTCCGGTCTCGACGTCTGGCAGACCTGCGTGCTGAGCCTGTTGATGTTCACCGGAGGGTCGCAGTTCGCCTTCGTCGGGGTGATCGCCTCCGGGGGAGTGGCGGCGGCCCCCGCCGCGATCGCCTCGGCCGTTCTGCTCGGGGTGCGCAACGCCGCCTACGCCATGCGGATGTCGCCCGTGGTGGGCGGCGGACTGTGGCGGCGCGCGGCCGCAGCGCCGTTCACGATCGACGAATCCGTCGCCGTCTCGCTCGCTCAGAACACCACCCGTGCGCGCCGCACCGGATTCTGGGTGACGGGCATCGCGATCTGGGTCGGGTGGAATCTGTCGACCCTCCTGGGCGGTCTCCTCGGCGACGTTCTCGGCGACCCGCGTGCCTACGGCCTCGACGCGGCGGCGGCGGCCGCCTTCCTCGCGCTGCTCTGGCCGCGTCTGCGGGGCCGACAACCTCTCGCCGTCGCCGCGGGCGCCGCAGTGATCGCCGCGCTGCTGACGCCCGTGCTCATGCCGGGCATCCCCGTCATCGCTGCAGCCGGAGTCGCCGTCGCGGTCGGACTCTTCGACCCCCGCCGTCCCACGGCACCGCCCCGGGTCGTCGCAGAAGAGAAGGGGATGCCATGACCCTGTGGGCAGCTGTTCTCGTGGCATCCGTTCTCTGTCTCGCGCTGAAGGCGGTGGGCTACCTCGTGCCCGCACGCTGGCTCGAAGCGCCACGACCGGCGCGCATCGCCGATCTGCTGACGGTCGCGCTGCTCTCCGCTCTCGTGGTGGTCCAGACGCTGGCCGTGGGGTCGGCGATCGTGATCGACGCCCGGGTGCCCGCGGCCGCGGTGGCGGCTCTGCTGCTCTGGGCCCGCGCCCCGTTCCTCGTCGTCGTGGCGGGGGCCGCTGTCACCGCGGCCGTGCTCCGCTCCTTCGGCTGGGCCACATGAACGCGCACCTAGACTGACGCGGTGAGTTCGGTGATTCTGCGCGTGGTCGGGTGGCTCGTCGCGTTCCTCGTGGGCGCTTTCTACGGGACGGCCGCGACCGTCGGGCACGCGTTCCGTATCGGCCCCGTGCCCGTGGGACTCATCCTCGCCACGCTCGGTTGTGCGGCGCTGCTCATCGCGCTGCGCACGCTGACGCAGGATCGGGTCAACTCGATCGCCGGTGGACTCGGGATCATCGGGGCGACCTTCCTGTTCTCGCAGCCCGGTGTCGGCGGATCGGCGATCGTCGCCGCAGCGACCCCCGATACCGCCTGGATCGCCCTGGCGTGGACGCTCGTCGGTCCGATCCTCATGGCTCTCGTGGCCTTCTGGCCCGACGTCTCCCGCATGCGCACCGAGGCCCCGGCCGGAGGATAGGGCCTGCGCGAGCCGGAGAAGCCCGGTCGCCGACGCGATTAGACTGGGCGGGTGACTTACGTGATCGCCCTTCCGTGTGTCGATGTCAAAGACCGCGCCTGCATCGACGAGTGTCCGGTCGACTGCATCTACGAGGGTGAGCGCTCGCTCTACATCCACCCCGATGAATGCGTCGACTGCGGTGCGTGCGAGCCGGTGTGCCCCGTCGAGGCGATCTACTACGAAGACGACCTGCCCGAAGAATGGTCGGACTACTACAAGGCGAACGTCGAGTTCTTCGACGACATCGGGTCGCCGGGCGGCGCCGCCAAGGTCGGCGTGATCGCCAAGGACCACCCCGTCATCACCGCGCTTCCCCCGCAGGCTCACTGAGCCGTGGGCGTCGCCGACCTCGCGGACTACCCCTGGGACGCCGTCGCCCCCTACGCGGAGCGTGCGCGACGACACCCGGCCGGCATCGTCGACCTGTCGATCGGGTCGCCCGTCGACCCGACCCCCGCGGTCGTCGCCGACGCTCTCGCCGACGCGACGGACGCGCACGCCTATCCGCAGACTGCCGGGACGCCGGCACTGCGTGAGGCGATCGCCGACTGGTACGCCCGACGCCGCGGCGTGCCGGGACTGACGGCCGCGAACGTGCTGCCGACGGTCGGGTCCAAAGAACTCGTCGCGTTGCTGCCGCTGCTGCTGGGTCTCGGCCCGGGAGACGCCGTGGTTCATCCGCGCGCGGCGTACCCGACCTACGAGGTCGGGGCGCGTCTCGTCGGCGCCGAGCCCGTGGCATCCGACGATCCGGCCGACTGGCCCGCGAACACCAAGCTCGTGTGGGTGAACTCGCCGGGCAATCCCGATGGGCGGGTGTTGTCGGTCGCTGAGATGACGGATGCCGTCGCGCGGGCGCGCGAGCTGGGAGCCGTCCTGGCCTCCGACGAGTGCTACGCCGAGCTGGGGTGGGACGCCCCGTGGGACGTGGAGCGGGTGCCGAGCGTGCTCGACCCTGCTGTCGTCGGGGACGATCTGTCGAGAGTGCTGTCGGTGTACTCGCTGAGCAAGCAGTCGAATCTCGCCGGGTATCGGGCCGCGTTCCTGGCCGGTGACGGGCGACTCGTCGCCCGGCTCCTGACGGGGCGCAAGCACCTCGGCCTCATGCCGCCCGCGCCCGTCCAACGCGCGATGACCGTTGCTCTCGGCGACGACGCTCACGTGGTCGCGCAGCGGGAGCGTTACGCGCGCCGCCGCGCGCTGCTGAAGCCCGCGATCGAGGCGGCCGGGTTCACGGTCGACCGGAGCGAGGCAGGGCTGTACCTCTGGGCGACCGAGGGGCGTGACGCGTGGGAGAGCGTGGGACGGCTCGCCGATCTCGGCATCCTCGTCGGCCCGGGACACTTCTACGGCACGCATTTCCCGAACCACGTCCGGTTCTCTCTCACCGCGACCGACGAGCGGATCGCGGCGGCAGCCGAGCGGCTGACCCCATGACTCAGTCCGGGCGGCTCCACGCCTCCCACAGGCGCGCGTAGGCTCCCCCCGCCGAGCGCAGGTCGTCGTGCGTGCCTTCTTCGTGCACGCGTCCGGCGTCGAGCAGCACGACCCGGTCTGCCGCGGCGGCCTGGCTGAGACGGTGGGCGACGACGAGGGCCGTTCGTCCCTCCACCGCGGCGAGAGCGGCATCCTCGAGTCGTCCCGCCTCGGTAGAACCGGCCTCCGCCGTGGCCTCGTCCAGGACGACGAACGCGGGGTCGGCCAGCACGACGCGGGCGAGGGCGAGATGCTGCGCGTCAGAGGCCGACAGCGGCGTCCCCGAGGCGCCGACGGGCTCGTCCAGTCCGCCGGGCAGGCGCGACACGACCGATTCGGCACCCACGCGGCGCAGGGCGGCGAGCAGGTCGGCGTCGTGCGCGGCGGGCGCGGCGAGGGTGAGGTTCTCACGCAGGTCGGTGTCGAACACGTGTACGTCCTGCGTGACCAGGGCGACCGAGGCGGGGCGTCGTACCTCGCCCGTCTCGGGGTCGTGCACGCCCGCGGCGATCGCGGCCAGGGTGGACTTGCCCGCGCCCGAAGCGCCGACCACCGCGACGGTCTCTCCCTCGGCGACACGCATCGACACGGCGTGCAACACGGGTCGGCCGGGGTCGTAGGCGTGGGTGATCTCACGCAGCTCGACCTCGCCGCCGGGGGGCGTGTCCGTCGCCGATGGAAGGGCAGGCCGCGCTCGATCGTGACGGTGAGCCCCGGGCTCCGCCGCGCGGACGACGCCGACGATCCGCGCGAGTGAGGCCAGGGCGGATTGCAGGTCGTCGACGACGAAGAGCAGTTCGTTGATAGGGCCGAACAGGCGCAGGAAGAGCAGCATCGCCGCGGTCGTCCCGCCCACCGTTCCGTTCCCGTTCGACACGAGGACGAAACCCACGACGAGCAGCCCCGCCATTCCGAGGTACTCCGCCGCATTCAGCCGGGCGAAGAAGAGGTTCTGGATGCCGCGAGCCTGCATGCTCCACCGGACGACGGTCCACGACGCGGTCGAGATACGGTTCAGGTGCGTCGACGCGGTGCCGTACGCGCGCACCGTCTCGAGCCCACGCAACGCGTCGAGGAGGTGCTGTGCGCGGTCGGCCATCGCGGCACGCTCGGCCGCGTAGACACCGGGTGCCGTGCGCAGGTACCGACGCACGGCGACCGCGTGCAAGGGGGTGATCGCCACGAGAGCGAGGGCGTACCAGGGGTCGATCACGGCCATGCCGACCAGGCTCACGGCGATCGTGAAGGCAGCGCCCGCCAGCGCGGGGACCACGCGCGGGATGGCGTCCGACACCTCGGCGACGTCGTCGCCGGCGCGCGCGATCAGGTCTCCCGTCCCTGCGCGCTCGACCCGCGTCGGCGGAAGGTGAAGAGCGGTCTCGACCATGCGTTCGCGGAGGTCGGCGAGCGCGCTCTCGAACAGCCGCGACGCGGCGACCATCCCGATCGCGGAGAGGACGGCCCCGATCAGGACCGCACCGGCCATGGCGGCCGCGAGCAGTGCCGCGAGGGCGGGGGTGTCGTCGCCCGCGCCGATCGCATCCACGACCCCGCCGAGCGCGAGCGGTCCGACGAGTCCTGCCACGGCCGCCCCCAGGACGACGACGATCAGCGCGGGCAGGCGCCACCACCCGCTCGGGAGGGACCGCCACAGTTCTCGGGCGACGTCGCGAACCGACGCGAGAGGGAGCGGAGCGTTCATGCGCTCGCTCCGTCGCCGAGGCGAACGACGCGGTCGGCGATCGCGGCGAACGCCGGCGCCCGGGTGACGACGACCGTTCGGCGGTGACGGCGGGCCGCGCGAACCCGCTCGGCTATTCGCGCTTCGGTCACGGCATCGACCGCGGTGGTCGGCTCGTGCAGCACGAGAAGTTCGGGGTCGCGCGCGAGGGCGCGCGCCAGGGCGACGCGCTGACGCTGACCGCCCGAGAGGGCCGTCCCGTTCTCTCCGACACGACTGTCGAGTCCGTCGGGAAGGATGTGGGCCAGGTCGTCGCACGCGGCGGCCCGGAGGGCCGCCGTCACGGTCGCGGGGTCGGGCGGCGCGGCATCCGGAGCCGAGGAGACGACGTTGTCCGTGACCGTCCCGGTGAACAGATGAGCGGCATGCGGTGCGTGGAGTGCCTCCGGATGCCGAGCACGCAGGGCCGCGACCATGTCCGCGGCGCTGTCGCCGTCGCACGCCACGACGAGGAACTCCTCCGCTCGGATGTCCGGCACGGGTACCGGTCGAGGCGTGTCCTCAGCGACGTCCGCGACGGGTTCGGCGTCTCGCAGAACGTCCAGCACGCGGGCCGCGGACGCTGTCGCCGACGCCCACCACGCACCCGTGTACAGCGACAGCGACCGGAGGGGGTCGAGGAGGAACTGCGCGAGTCCCACCACCGCGATGAACGCCCCGAGGCCGAGGGCGCCCGACAGGGTGAGGATCGCCGCGGTGACCGCCACTGCAGTGAGGAACAGCCCCGTCACGATGCTCATCGCTCCGCCGAACACGCCCTCCGCACGCCGGGCGCGCAGCGTGTCGTCGAGGGCCGCACGGCTGGCGCGGCGGTAGCGGCGGCTCGCTTCGGCCTCGGCCCCGATCCCGCGGATGATGCGGTACCCGCTCAGGAGGTCGGCGGCGCGTCCGGCGGCGATCGCGGCGGCCTCCTGCTCCTCACCGCTGCGGTCCCGCAACCTGCGGCCTGCGCGCTCCGTGAGCCAGAGCAACAGCGGTGCGCCGAGGAGTACCGCGAGTCCGAGAGGCCAGGAGAGCGTCACCAGCACGGCACCGCCGAAGAGCACGGCGGCGAGCTGCCCGAGCGGGTAGACGCCGATCTCGACGGCCTCCGAGAGCCGATTGGCATCCGAGGTCGCGATCGAGAGGGCCACCCCCGGCTGTTCGGAGGGGCGTCCGGGACGAGGAGAGCGACGAAGCACGTGTGCCGCCACGGTCGTGCGGAGCCGGTGCTGGACCGCCAGCATGCCGAGCTCGGCCAGCCGCGAACCGAAGCGCCACGAGAACGACAGCAGCAGGAAGTCCGCGGCGAGCACGCCGAGCCACAGAATGAGCTGCGCGGGATCTGCGGCGGTGATCGCCCGTTCGATCGCCACGCCCATGATGATCGGGACGAGAGCCTCGCCGACCTGGTGGGTGATCGAGAGGAGCGCAGCGGGAGCCGTGTACCGCGGAGCCGCTCCCATCACGCGGAAAGCGAGAGAGCGCGGTGTCGTCCGCGCGGTCACCGGCAGGGGACGGGTCTCGAGGGGCTGCGGCGGGGCCTGGAGCAGCATCCTCATCGCCGGGAGGTCCGATCGCGCCCGAGAGCCGACACCGCCGGAGTGCCCGAGACGGGGTCGGGCGTCACGACGCAGGCGAGGCCGAACACATCCTCGACCATGTCGGCGGTGACGATGTCGGCGGGCGCCCCCTCGGCGACGATGCGCCCGTCTTTCACGGCGATGAGGTGGCTTCCGTATCGCGCCGCCTGGTTCAGGTCGTGCAGGACGGCGACGAGGGTCCGTCCCTGGGCGTTGAGGTCGGTGAGCAGCTCCATCAGCTCGATCTGGTGCGCGATGTCGAGGAACGTCGTCGGCTCGTCCAGCAGGAGAATGGGCGTCTCCTGCGCGAGCGACATCGCGATCCAGACGCGCTGACGCTGACCGCCGGAGAGTTCGGAGACGAGGCGTCCCGCCAGATCGGTGGTGCCGGTGGCATCCATCGCCTCCGTCACCGCTGCTTCGTCATCGACCGACCATTGCCGGAGGAACCCCTGATGGGGATACCGGCCACGGGCGATGAGGTCGATCACCGTGATGCCGTCGGGAGCGAGCGAGGTCTGCGGCAGAAGCCCCACCGCGCGGGCGAGTTCCTTCGGCTGGTACTCGCTCAGGGGGCGATCGTCGAGGCGCACCTCGCCGGATGTCGGGGTCAGCAGCCGCGCGAGGGCGCGCAGCAGCGTGGACTTGCCACTGGCGTTGGCGCCGACGATGACGGTGAACGACCCATCCGGGATGGCGACCGAGAGGTTGTCCGAGATGATCCGACGGTCGTACCCGATCGTCAGGCCGCGAGCGTCGAGGCGGGCGGGAACGGTCATGCGCGTCTCCGGGTTTCGTGGATGAGGAGCCAGACGAGGTAGAGGCCTCCGACGACGACTGTCACGAGGCCCACCGGCAATGGGGTGGGCACGACGTGCTGTGCCACGACGTCGGATGCCAGCAGCACCACCGCTCCCACCAGCGCCGACGGCACGAGGGCGATGCCGGCGGTGCGGGCGAGACGCCGAGCGATCTGCGGCGCGGCGAGCGCGACGAACGCGATCGGTCCCGCCGCGGCGGTGACCACGGCGGTGAGGGCAACCGCGCAGACGACGAGGCCGAGGCGCGCGCCCTCGACACGGACGCCGAGGGCGCGCGCCGCGTCGTCGCCCAGCTCGAGACGGGACAGTGAGCCGGAGAAGAGCGCGAGCGCGGCGAGAGCGACGACGACCACCGCCGCAGCGGGAACGAACTGCGCCCACCCCACGGGCGACAACGAACCCGCGCCCCACACCGCGGCGACCATCGCGACCTCCACCTTGGCCCGAAGCAGCAGATAGGTGCTGAGTGCCTGCAGCATGGCGGAGACGCCGATGCCGACCACGATCAGGCGGAAGCCCTGGATGCCACGCCGGTAGGCGAGCGCGTACACGAGGGCAGCGGCGGCGAGGCCGCCGACGATGGCCCCGGCGGACACCGGGACGCTGCCCGCCGACGCGCCGAGCAGAAGAATGGCGCCGAGTCCGCCGGCATAGGAGCCCGCGGACAGTCCGATGACGTCGGGGCTGGCGAGCGGGTTGCGGGTCAGCGATTGGAACACCGCACCGGACACACCCAGCGCGGCGCCGAAGAGGAGGGCGGCGAGCACGCGGGGGAGACGCCACTCGCGGACGACGGTCGCGGTGAAGCCGTCGTCGACGCCGAGGAGGGCACCCGCGACCTGCGCGGGGCCGAGGGGCAGGTCGCCGAGGCAGAGGGCGAGGACGGCCAGTGCGACGGCGATGAGAGCCACGATGCCGCCCGTGACGACGGTGCGGATGCGGAACCGGAGAGACGCGCGTCCACGACGTACGACGGCGGTACGCGGGCCCGCGACGAGGGTCACAGCGCGCTCGCTCTCGTCCGACGCACCAGAGCGATGAGAACCGGAGCCCCGACGAAGGCGGTCACAATTCCGACGGGTACCTCGCTCGGCCAGAGGACCACACGGCCGACGATGTCGGACAGCAGCAGCACGGTCGGGGCGATGAGCATCGTATAGGGAAGGATCCACCTCTGGTCGGGGCCGACGATCCACCGGGCCACGTGCGGGGCCATGAGTCCGACGAACCCGATCGGACCGGCGATCGCCGTGGCGGATCCCGCCAACACGGTGATCGCGACGATCGAGAGCACGCGTGTGCGCACGAGGCGCGTGCCCAAAGAGCCGGCGAGCTCGTCGCCGAGTCCGAGGGAGTTCAGGGAACGAGCGCACGCGAGCGCGACGATCGTGCCGGCACCGATGAAGGGGACGACGGGGAGGATGACATCCCATCCGCGCTCGACGAACGATCCGGCGTTCCACCCGCGCAGACGTGCGAAGGTGACCGGGTCGAGCAGCATCAACGCGCTCGTGATGCCGAGGAGGACGGCGCCGACGGCGACCCCCGCGAGCGTCAGGCGTACCGGGTCGGGGCCGCCGCGACCGGAGCCGCCGATGGCGTAGACGGCGACGGTGACCAGCAATGCACCGCCGAATGCCCAGGGCAGGAACTGCACGGCCGACACCGCGCCCAGCACGACGCCGATCGCGACGAACAGCGCGGCTCCCGCATCCACTCCCAGGATGCCGGGGTCGCCGAGGGGGTTGCGCGTGAACGCCTGAATGAGCGCGCCGGCGAGTCCGAGGGCGGCACCGGCGACGATCGCCGCGACGGTACGGGGAACGCGCAGATCGAGCACGATCTGGTCGGTCACCGTCCCACCCGGCGCGGTGAGGGCGTGCCAGAGGTCCGCGGGAGAGAGCGCGTTCGAGCCGATGGCGATGCTGAGGGCCGCCGCGACCACCAACGCGCCCAGGGCGAGGAAGAGGCCGACGGCCCGGCGGCGACGCGGAACGGCAGGGCGGTCGCGCCGTGCCACGGAGCGCGGCGCGACCGCGAGAGGGGTCGTCACCGCCGGTCAGCCCTCGACACTCTGCGGCGACTCGCCCGCGACGGCCTTCTCGAGGCGCGGTACGAGCTTGTCGATGACGTACTTCTGGCTCAACGGGGTCAGGAAGTAGATCGCCCCGGCGAGTTCGGCGTCGGTGTACACGGCCCGACCCTCGGTGACCGCGGACAGCGACCGCGTGGTTCCGAAATCGAGCAGGTCCGGCAGCGACTCGGCGCTCTCGGTCGCGAAGACGATCACATCCGCGTCGATGAGCGACATGTTCTCGCCCGAGATGGCCGCCTGGGCCCCTGCCTGCTGCACGTACTTCTCCAAGCCCGGAGTCATCACGAAGCCGAGATCCGTGAGGAAGTCGGTGTTGAGACCGTCGGGATAGACGTAGATGCTCCCTTCCCACGGGCCGCCCTGCGAGAACGACGCCGTCTTCCCCGCGAACTCGGGGTGGGCGGCTGCCGCAGCGGCATACTGCTCCTCGATCCCGGTGATCATCTGCTCGCCTTCGGCGCTGCGCCCCATCGCCTGGGCGATCTGACGGGTCTGTCCCTTCCAGTCCGAGAAGTACCGTTCGGCGCCCGGCACGCTCGCGATGGTCGGGGCGATCGCGCTGAGCTTCGTGTAGTCGTCCGCGGTCATGTTCGCGTTGGTGCCGACGATGAGATCGGGCTCGAGCGAGGCGATCTTCTCGAATTCGAAGCCGTCGGTCGCGCTGAGGACCGTGGGCTCCGCTCCGTTCAGCAGCGGCGTCGCCCAGGGCCAGACGGCGTACGGCTGCTCGCCGTACCACTCGGTGGTGGCGATCGGGGGCGTGCCGAGTTCGAGCAGGATGTCCTGTTCGGTGAGGCCGACCACCACGACGCGCTGGGGCTCTGCCTCGACGGTCGTCTCACCGAACTGGTGCGTCACGGTGACGGGGAAGGAGTCGCTCGGTTCGGTCGAGTAGGTGGTGTTGTCGGCGACCGCTTCGGTCGTGCCTCCGCAACCGGTCAGGAGGGAGGCCGCGACGGCGAGGACGGTGCCGAGCGTGGCGAGACGCGCGGAGCGGGAGCGGGGGAGGGAAGCGGGCATGGCGACTCTCGGTAGACGGGGATGGGCGCCGCTAGGTTAGCCTTGCCTTACTCTGGCCGCCATCGTCGTGAGGAGACACCCCGTGCTGATTCCGGACTCGCTGATGTCGCGTGGCGAACATCCGACAGCCTCGGATGCCGTGGACGCCGCGACCGATGCTCGTCACTGGACATTCGCGGAGTTCGCCGTGACGTCGACATTCGTGGACGTCGGTAGCGGTTTCGATCTGCATCGCCACGAAGAGGATCAGCTCGCGTGGATGGCATCCGGGTCCATGGAGCTCTCGGTCGGAACCGACCGGTGGCACCTCCGCCGCGATCACGCGGCATGGATCCCCACCGGCGTCCTGCACGAGATGCGCTTCACCGAGCCGGGCGAGCTCGTCAGCGCCTACGTCGACCAGCGGCACCGCCCGGCTCGTTCGGGGTGGACTCGGGCGAGGGTCCTCGCGCTCGACCCGCTGGGGGCATCGCTGCTGAGATACCTCTCCGTGGAGGGGAGGTCCGAGGTGCGTCGGCAGGAGTGCTACGCCCTGCTCAGCGACCTCGTCGCCGAGGCCCCCGTCTCGCGCGAGGTCGTCGCGCTCCCGCAGGACCCGCGTGCGCGGGCCATTGCGGTGGCTCTCCTGGAGGCTCCCGACGACGGTCGCGATCTCGACGCGTGGGCGCGCGAGGCGGGTGTCAGCGCGAAGACCATCGCCCGCGCCTTCCTCGCCGACACCGGTCGGACGTTCCGCGAATGGCGTGTGCGGGCACGCCTCCATGTCGCGGTCGGCCGCCTCCTGCAGGGGGAGCCCGTGCACGCCGTGGCGCTCGCCGTCGGGTACGACTCCGTCAGCAGCTTCATCTCCGCCTTCCGCGGACGCTTCGGCGTGACGCCGGCGGCGTACGCCGCGCGCTCGCGCAGCCCTGACCGCTGATCGGATCGTCGCCGGGGGTCGGGGGATCAACGCGCGCGATGAGGAGGATCCCTCCATTCGATGGGGGCATCCTTTGGCGGTGTCATCTGTACGTGCCCCGGCCTACTAGGCTGTAAAAGCACTATGTTCGGGCATCCCTCCGAGCGTGTGTCGACCGTGAGGCCGCACTCGTGGCATCCACCGGTCGAGAACGGCCGCGGGTGCCTCCGCCCCCGTGGCCCAACGAATTGGGCGACCAGAAATCGCAAGGAGGCGCGGTGAGCGACGCGGGCACGCAGCAGGACAAGGCCACCCTCTCGGTGGGGGGAACCACCGCCGAATTCCCGGTCCTGCGAGGTACCGACGGCGTTCCGAGCATCGACGTCTCGACGCTGACGAAGCAGACGGGTCATACGGCCCTCGACTACGGCTTCGTCAACACCGCCTCGACGAAGTCGAACGTCACCTACATCGACGGCGACCAGGGCATCCTGCGCTATCGCGGGTATCCCATCGAGCAGCTGGCGCGCAACAGCACCTACCTCGAGGTCGCGTGGCTGTTGATCTACGGCGAACTGCCCTCAGCATCCGAGCTGGCCTCGTTCGACGAGCGAATCCGCCGGCACACGCTGCTGCACGAAGACCTGAAGAGCCTCTTCTCCGCCTTGCCGCCCACGGCTCACCCGATGTCGGTGCTGTCGGCCGCGACGGCGGCGCTGTCGACGTACTACGAGTCCGAGTCCGACCCGCACAACCCCGAGCACGTCGAGCTCAACACGGTGCGCATGCTCGCCAAGCTCCCCGTCATCGCGGCGTACGCCCACAAGAAGAGCGTCGGCCAGGCCTTCCTGTACCCCGACAACTCGCTGAGCTTCGTCGACAACTTCCTCAAGCTGAACTTCGGCGTCATGAGCGAGCCGTACGAGATCAACCCGGTCATGACCAAGGCGCTCGACCTGCTGCTGATGCTGCACGAGGACCACGAGCAGAACGCCTCCACCTCGACGGTGCGCCTTGTGGGGTCGACCGGTGCCAACCAGTTCGCGTCGATCTCCGCCGGCATCCAGGCCCTCTCGGGTCCGCTGCACGGTGGGGCGAACGAAGCCGTGCTGCAGATGCTCGGCCGCATCCGCGATTCCGGCGAAAGCGTCGAGCGCTTCGTCGAGCGGGTGAAGAACAAAGAAGAGGGCGTCAAGCTCATGGGCTTCGGCCACCGGGTCTACAAGAACTACGACCCGCGCGCGAAGCTCGTGAAAGAAGCGGCCGACGAGGTCCTCGAGGCTCTCGGCGTCAGCGACCCGCTGCTCGATCTCGCCAAGGAGCTCGAGCAGATCGCGCTGGAGGACGACTACTTCAAGGAGCGTCGCCTCTACCCCAACGTCGACTTCTACACCGGTGTGATCTACAAGGCGATGGGTTTCCCCACGCGCATGTTCACCGTGCTGTTCGCGATCGGGCGCCTGCCCGGCTGGCTCGCCCAGTGGCGCGAGGCGATCACCGACCCGCAGACGAAGATCGGTCGCCCGCAGCAGCTGTACACGGGCGCCGCCGAGCGGAACTACCCCGGTATCGGCTGAGACACCGCATCCCGAAGCGCCCCGTCCCTCTCGCGAGGGCGGGGCGTTTCGCCGTTCCGAGGCCGCCCGCGTCCTCGGCAGCGGGCGATCGCGGGTGCGGGTGGGCCCCGGTGGGCAGTCGCAGGAGGGATGCTCCGTTCGTGCCAGGCGCACCCCGGTAGGGTCGGGGCATGCCGCGCCTGCTCGTCCGCCGCCCCTCTCCGCTGCTCGCCGACGGCGAGCTGACCCACCTCGACCGCGTCCCCGTCGACCCCGATCTCGCCCTCGCCCAGTGGCGCGGGTACGTCGAGGTCTTCCGGCAGCGCGGGTGGGAGATCGTCGAAGTCGCGCCGGCCGACGAGCAACCCGACGGAGTGTTCGTCGAGGACGCCGTGGTGATGTTCGGCGACCTCGCGGTCCTGTGTCGTGCGGGAGCCGCCTCGCGGCGCGGCGAGGCTGCGAGCGTGCGCGAGCGGGTCGTGACATCCGGTATCGAGCTGAAGGAGGTCGTCGAGCCCGGCACGCTCGACGGCGGCGACGTGCTGAAGGTCGGGCGCACCGTCTACGTCGGGGCATCGGCTCGCACGAACACCGCCGGGATCGCTCAGCTGCGTGCTCTCGTCGAGCCGCGCGGGTGGGAGGTGCGCGAGATCCCCGTGACCAAGGTGCTTCACCTGAAGTCCGGCGTGACGGCGCTGCCGGATGCCACCGTCGTCGGGTTCGAGCCGCTCGTCGACGATCCCACGCTGTTCCCCGTGTTCGCCGGTGTCCCGGAAGAGCACGGGACAGCGGTGGTCGTGCTCGACGAGAGCACGGTGCTCATGTCGTCGGACGCGCCCGAGACCGCCGACGCGCATCGCGCCCGCGGCCTCGCGGTGATCACCGTCGACGTCAGCGAGTTCGAGAAGCTCGAGGGCTGCGTGACGTGTCTGTCGGTGCGGGTGCGTGACGCAGGGGCACCGGCGTAGCCGCAGCTCCCATCGGAACGCGCTCCTTGCGCGGGAGGCCCCGGAGAACCGGGTCGAGTGCGGGGATGCCGCGCGGGCGCGACACCCCTCAGGCGTGCAGCGCCTCGTTCAACGTCACGCCGACGCCGGCGCGCGCCGAAGCCTCGACCGCACCGGTCAGCGAGTTGCGCCGGAACAGGATGCCATCTCGCCCCGACAGCTCACCGGCTTTCACCGTCTCGTCGCCGACGCGCACCTTCGTGCCCGCGGTGACGTAGAGGCCGGCCTCGACGACGCAGTCGTCGCCGAGAGAGATCCCGATGCCGGCGTTCGCGCCCAGGAGTGTGCGCGCTCCGATCGAAACGCGGTGGGTTCCGCCGCCCGAGAGGGTGCCCATGATCGAGGCGCCGCCACCGATGTCGGTGCCGTCGCCGATCACGACGCCCTGAGAGACGCGCCCCTCGATCATCGAGGAGCCGAGAGTTCCGGCGTTGAAGTTGACGAAGCCCTCGTGCATCACGGTCGTGCCGGGGGAGAGGTGCGCGCCGAGGCGCACGCGCGAGGCGTCAGCGATGCGGACGCCCGCGGGCAGAACGTAGTCGGTGAGGCGCGGGAACTTGTCGAGACCCTGGATCTGGATGCCGTGACGCTGCAGCGTGGCACGCAGGCGCGCCGCGTCATCGGGGTGGATGGGTCCGGCGTTCGTCCACGCGACGTTCGGAAGGTGTCCGAAGATGCCGTCGAGGTTGATCTCGTTCGGCCGCACGAGCAGGTGCGACAGCGCGTGCAAGCGGAGGTAGGCGTCGGCGGTCGAGGCCGGGGCGGCGTCGGCGTCGATCGTGAGCGAGATCGTTTCGACGCGCACGTTGCGGCGCTCGTCGCGACCTGCCTGGGCGTCGAGATCGGCGGGGCCCTCGGCCTGATCGCCCAGGACGGGGTTCGGGAACCACGCGTCGAGCACCGTCCCTCCCTCGGCGATCGTCGAGAGTCCGGCACCGCTGATACGTCGTTCGTTGCTCACGGCTCCAGGCTACCGGCGGGACGGCGCTCGGTAGGATCGGGGCATGCCGGCGCTCGATCTCACGTCCTCCTCTCTCGACCTCACCCGTGCCATCTGCGACATCCCGAGCGTCTCCGGCGACGAAACGCCCCTGGCCGATGCCATCGTGGACGCGCTCGCGTCCTACGAACATCTCGAGATCTTCCGCGACGGCGACACGATCGTGGCGCGCACGAACCTCGGACGCGACCGGCGCGTGGTGATCGCGGGGCACATCGACACCGTCCCCATCAACCGCAACCTGCCCGTTCAGGATCGCGAGATCGACGGCGAGCCCTTCCTGTGGGGACGCGGAACCGTCGATATGAAGGCGGGGGTCGCCGTTCAGCTCAAGCTCGCGGTCGAGCTCACCGAACCCTCCGTCGACATCACCTGGATGTGGTACGACCACGAAGAGGTCGACTCATCGTTGAACGGCCTCGGCCGCCTCTCGCGCAATCGTCCCGACCTCTTCGTCGGTGACTTCGCGATCCTCGGCGAACCGAGTAACGGCGAAGTCGAGGGCGGGTGCAACGGCACCCTGCGCGCGATCGTGCGGACCGACGGTGTACGTGCCCACAGCGCACGCTCCTGGATCGGCGAGAACGCGATCCACAAGGCGGCACCGATTCTGGCCCGTCTCGCCGAGTACCGTGCCCGCGAGATCGAGGTCGAGGGATTGCTCTACCGCGAAGGGCTGAACGCGGTGAAGATCTCCGGCGGTGTCGCAGGCAACGTCATCCCCGACGCCTGCGAGGTCGAGGTCAACTACCGTTTCGCGCCCAGCCGCGATGCGGCCGGTGCCGAGCGGGTCGTCCGCGACGTGTTCACCGGATTCGACGTGGAGTTCGTCGATGTCGCCGAGGGCGCCCGGCCGGGGCTGGATGCGCCGCTGGCGCAAGAGTTCGTGGAGGCCGTAGGCGCGACCCCGCGACCCAAGTACGGCTGGACCGATGTGGCGCGCTTCTCGGCCCTCGGCATCCCCGCGGTCAACTACGGGCCGGGTGACCCGCACCTCGCTCACCACGACGAGGAGCGCGTCCCCGTCGCGCAGATCGACGCGGTCGAGCGGGGACTCCGCGCGTGGCTGAGCGGGTCGTGACCGCTGAGGTCGAGGCATCCCGGAACACCCGCGGGTGGGCGCGTCTGCCCCTCGCGTGGCGTATCGCGCTCATCTACATCGCCGCGCGTCTGGTCACGACCGCTTTCTTCCTCCTTGCGGCCGGCCTGTCGGGGCCCGGGTCGCGTTTCGGCGCTGCGCCCTCGCTCGGCGAGCTCGCTCTGGGGTGGGACGCGCAGTGGTACTGGCTTGCCGCCGTGTCGGGGTACCCGTCCGCGTTGCCCGTGAACGCGGCCGGTGCGGTGACCGAGAACGCGTGGGCGTTCCTGCCGCTGTACCCGTACCTCTCGGCGGGCCTCGGAGGAGTGCTGGGCTCGTGGGGCGCCGGCGCGGTGACCATCTCGCTCCTGGCCGGCTACGGCGCGAGCCTCGTCCTGCACGCGCTGCTTCGCGAACGGCTCGGAGATGGAGCGGCCACTTGGGCGGTCGTGTTCTTCGCGGCGGGTCCTCTGGCGGCGCTGTTCCAGGTGGGTTATGCCGAGTCCCTGTTCCTGCTCCTGCTCTTCCTCGCGCTGTGGTGCGTCCAGAAGCGACGGTGGGTGTGGCTGTACGCGTTGATCCCCGTGATGGGTTTCACGCGCCCGGGCATCCTGGCTTTCGCCCTGTTCCTCGCCCTGTACGGCATCCATCGTTTCCTCCGTCGCCGGACCGACCCGCTGCCCCTCCGCGAGATCGTTCACATCGTCGCGCTCGGCCTGCTCAGCGCGGTCGTGGGATTCGCCTGGCAGGTGATCGCGGGAATCGCCACCGGTGACGCGGGTGCCTACCTCGCAACCGAGCTCGCGTGGCGACGCAACTGGATCGCCGACTCCAGCGGCCAGTTCGTCCCCGTCGAGGGATGGGTGCAGGCGGCGGCGTTCTGGTTCACGCAGTGGGGACTCGGGCCGTGGCTCGGGTATGTCGCCCTCGTCGTCCTCGGAGGTGCGGTGACTGCCGCGTTGCTCTTCCTCGGCCCCGTCCGACGACTCGGTGTCGAGGTGCGGCTCTGGTCGGCGAGCTACCTGATCTACCTGCTGCTCGTGTTCTTCCCGCAGTCGAGCATCTTCCGCCTGCTTCTGCCGGTCTCGCCCCTGTGGGGGGCCGCGGCGGTACCTCGGTCGACGGCGTGGCGCGTCGGCGTCCTGGGGCTCGCCCTGCTCGGACAGTGGTGGTGGATCTTCAACATGTACGCGCTCGGCAACACCTATTGGCGAATTCCCTGACCGGATGCCGGGGAGCTTCGCGTTGCGCGGCACGACGCGCCGCGCGAGCTACCGGTAAACTGTCAGGAGACCAACGACGAAAAGGGGGCCGCGATGGCAGCCATGAAGCCGAGAACCGGCGACGGACCGATGGAGGCCGTGAAGGAGGGCCGGCTGATCATCGTGCGCGTGCCGCTCGAGGGCGGCGGGCGACTCGTCGTCTCGGTGAACGACGCCGAGGCGAAAGAGCTTCACGACGTGCTCGGTGGTGTCGTCAGCGCATCCTGATCCATCTCCATGACAGAAGGCCGGTCCCCGCGGGGCCGGCCTTCTGTCATGTGAGGTGAATGACGCGGTGTGACGGGCGAAAGACCGGTGTCGCCCGGTCAGTCCGTCGCGGCGACGGTTGTCAGCTGCAGCAGTCCCTCGCCCGTCGTCGAGAGGGCGCCGAACACCGCCGGCGACGCTTGCACCTCTTGGATGAGCGAACGATAGGCCGTCGTGACCGCGTCACGCCGAACGGGGTCCGCGACAGCTCCGGCGGCGAGAACGCGGGGAATCAGCACCGTCCCGCCCGCGCGAACGAGACGCAGACCGTGCTCGACGTACTCGATCACGCCGTCGGGGTCGGCGTCGATGAAGACGATGTCGTACGACGCCTCGTTCATGCGCGGAAGCACGTCGGACGCGCGTCCCGTGATGAACCGTGCGCGCGCGGCGGGGATCCGTGCCTCCGCGAACGCGGCGCGGGCGGCCCCGAGGTGTTCCGGCTCACTGTCGATCGTGGTCAGGGTGGCCCGCGGTGATCCATGCAGCAGCCAGAGTCCGGAGACGCCGCCCCCCGTTCCGACCTCGACGACGTTCAGCGCACGCGTCGCCGCGGCCAACAGCGCGGTCTGCGCGCCGACGGCGGGACTGATGGGGGCAGCGCCGAGCTCGAGCGCGTGGGCGCGAGCCCGAGCAATGTGCTCCGGCTCCACCGTCGACTCCTGCACGAACCGCTCGTTCGCTTCGTAACCGCTCACCTGAACCTCCCTGCTCAGGCTAGGGGTGGTTGTGGTACCAGAGGCCGAGGCGCGGCGGGTAATCTGAACTCATGTTCTTCGGCCTGACCTTCGAGAAGCTCATGCTGATCGGTCTGGTCGCCGCCCTCCTCATCGGCCCGGAGCGTCTCCCCAAATACGCCGAGACGCTGGCGAAGCTGACACGCCGCGCGAGAGACACCTTGCAGGGCGCGAAGTCGCGCATGCGCGACGAGATGGGCCCGGAGTTCGACGACGTCGATTGGCGCAAGCTCGACCCCCGTCAGTACGATCCTCGCCGGATCGTGCGCGAGGCTCTGCTCGATGACACGCCGACCGCGACGATGCGTGCCGCCGGGGCCGCCGCCATCGCGGCGCGCGCGACGGTCGACAAGACCCCCTTCGTCCCCGGCGATGTGCCGCCGTTCGACGACGAATCCACCTGAGGCTCACCGGGCTGATGCCGCGCGATGCTGCCGCGCCTACCCGGTCGGCGTCACGCGCAGGGGGCGTCCGGCCAGTCCCCGCGAACGCACGGTCAGCGACGCTGCCACCTCGTCGATGGCGCGCGAAGCCGGGTCGTCCGGAGAGGTGATGACGACCGGTCGTCCCTCGTCACCGCCGCCGCGCAGCGCGGAGCTCAGGGGAACGGATGCCAGCAGGGGCACGTCCTCGTCTGCCGTCGACAGGGCACGGGCCACCGTCGCGCCGCCCCCCGCACCGAAGAGGTCGAGCGACGTGCCGTCGGGGAGCGTCATGGCGGCCATGTTCTCGACGACGCCGATCACCCGTTGCCCTGTCTGACGGGCGACGGTCCCGGATCGCACGGCGACATCGGCGGCTGCAGCTTGCGGGGTTGTCACGACGAGCACGTCAGCGTGGGGGAGGAGCTGGCCCACCGAGATCGCCACGTCTCCCGTGCCGGGAGGCATGTCCAGGAGCAACACGTCGAGGTCGCCGAAGAAGACGTCGGTGAGGAACTGCTGCACAGTGCGATGCAGCATCGGGCCCCGCCACGCCACCGCGCCCGCGGCATCCTCTCCCGGCCGACGGAGGAACATGCCGATGGAGATGACCTTCACGCCGTAAGCGACCGGCGGAAGGATCAGCTCGTCGATGCGCGTGGGCGCCGGGGGAAGACCGTCGGCGTCGATGAGCCCCAGGAGCCCGGGGATCGAGAAGCCGTGCACGTCGGCGTCGACGAGTCCGACGCGGAGCCCGCGCGCGGCGAGGGCGACCGCGAGGTTCGCGGTGAGCGTCGACTTGCCGACGCCGCCCTTGCCGCTGGTGACCGCGATGACGCGAGTGAGCGAGTCAGGACCGAACGGCATCTCGCGCTTCGCCCGACCGCCGCGCAGCTTCTCGGTCAGAGCCTTGCGTTCGTCGGGCGACATCACCCCGACCCGTACGTCGACCGCCTCGATCCCGGCGACCGAGGCCGCGGCATCCCGGACGTCGCGTTCGATCCGGTCGGCGGCGGGGCACCCCACGATCGTCAGGGCGATGCCCACCTCGGCCGTGGCGCCGTCAACGTCGATCCGGCGCACCATGTCGAGCTCGCCGAGGGGGCGACGCAGCTCCGGATCGGTGACCGCGGCGACCGCGGCGCGGACTCTTTCGACGAGCTCCGACGTCACGACGTCGCCCGCGTGTTCTCGTCGTGCTCGTCGAGACGGTCCAGAGCGGCCTTCAGCTCCGCACGCAACGTGTCTTTCGTGATGACCTCGTCGGTCAGATCGCGCACTGCCATGCGAAGGGCCACGATCTCGCGGGCGAGGTATTCGGTGTCGGCGAGGTTGCGCTCTGCGCGTTGGCGGTCCTGCTCGATCTGCACGCGGTCGCGGTCGTCTTGACGGTTCTGCGCGAGCAGGATGAGGGGCGCAGCGTAGGACGCCTGCAGCGACAGGACGAGCGTGAGGGCCGTGAAGCCGATGGCGGCGGAGTCGAAGCGCAACTCGTCGGGGGCGAGCGAGTTCCACCCCATCCACACCACGCAGAAGAGGGTGAGTGACAGGAGGAACGTCGGTGTCCCCATCGCCCGGGCGACCCACTCGGTGAAGCGGCCGAACCGGTCTCGCGAGGGCTGCGGGGAGCGCGGCGCGAGGACCCGGCCGCGGCCGCGCGGCGCGTCGAGAGCGGGTAGGCGGTTGGTGCGAGCCATCAGCGCCTCCTCGGGGTCGGTGGGGTCTGGACGGGAATGCTCTGGGTCACGGTGGGTCTGCGCGTGACTTTGGGCGTCGGATCATCGCTGTCGTGTGTACGCCAGTCGTCGGGCAGCAGGTAGTCGAGCACGTCGTCGACGCTCACGCAGCCGACGAGGCGGTGCGCCTGGTCGATGACCGGAAGCGACACGAGGTTGTAGCTCGCGAGCAGGCGCGCCACCTCCGCGGCCGTCGCGTCGGCGGGCACCGGCTCGAGGGTGTCGTCGATGATCGCGCCGAGACGCTCGTGCGGGGGATACCGCAGCATCCGCTGGAAATGCACGGTGCCCAGAAGACGGCCCGTCGGCGTCTCATACGGCGGAAGGGTCACGAACACGGATGCCGCCAGCGCGGGATGCAGTTCGTGTCGGCGGATGAGAGCCAGGGCTTCGGCGACCGTCGCATCCGCCGACAGCACGATGGGCTCCGGCGTCATGAGACCGCCGGCCGTGTCGGGTCCGTACTGCAGCAGGGCGCGCACGTCGTCGGCTTCCTCGGGCTCCATGAGTTCGAGCAGCTGCTCGGAGCGCGATTCCGGCAGCTGACCGAGGAGGTCGGCTGCGTCGTCGGGCTCCATGGCATCCAGGATGTCGGCGGCACGCTCGTCGCCCAGCTGCTCGAGGATGTGCACCTGCTCGTCTTCGGGCATCTCCTCGAGCGCGTCGGCAAGACGGTCGTCGCTGAGCTCCTCCGCGACCTCGATGAGGCGCTCTTCGGGCAGATCGAGAAGCGTGTTGGCGAGGTCGGCGGGCTTGAGCTCGGAGTAGGTCGCGACGAGCTGCTCGGCGGACTGTGCTTCGCCCGGCGTCTGGTTCTCACGCACCTCGCTCCACGCGGCGAAGGTCGTCGCTCCCTTGGCGAAAGGGGAGGCGCTCGTGCGGGGTCGACGCAGGAACAATTGCCCCACGTCCCACTCGCCGAGTCGGTTGCGTTCGATGGCGACGTCTTCGATGACCGCGGAACCCGAGCCGTCGACGAGGCTCACCCGCCGACCGAGCATCTCGGCCATGACGCGCACCTCACCGCCGCGTTGCTGGAAGCGACGCACGTTGATGAGGCCGGTCGTGATGACCTGCCCCGCCTGGATGGAGGTGACGCGTCCGATGGACACGAACACATGTCGTCGTCCGGGAATCTCGACGACGAGCCCCACGACGCGTGGTGCGGCTGACGCGCGGTAGATCACCACGACGTCGCGCACCTTGCCCAAGCGGTCGCCCGCCGGGTCGAACACCGTGCAGCCCGCCAAGCGGGCGACGAAAACCCTTTGCGTGCTCACTGGTCCAGCGTAGTCCGCACCTCATCGGGAACGCCTCGGTAACGCCCCGGGTGCGCGTGACAAGATGGTGAAATGAGCATGTTCACGGGGCAACCTGGTGCGGGGCGCGACGAGGTCGGCGAGAAGGTCGCGTCGTTCCCGGCGTACGAGCAGGCTCAGAAGGCCGTCTCCTCCCTCATCGCGGGAGAGGTGCCCGCGCGTGACATCGCGATCGTCGGCTCGGGGCTCCGTTCCATCGAGCGCATCACGGGCCG
The DNA here is from genome assembly GCA_038182865.1 of Microbacterium enclense. Classification (NCBI taxonomy): domain Bacteria; kingdom Bacillati; phylum Actinomycetota; class Actinomycetes; order Micrococcales; family Microbacteriaceae; genus Microbacterium; species Microbacterium enclense. The sequence continues at coordinate 3,138,138 of CP116226.1, forward strand.
GCTGGGTTACGCGACCGCGGCGCGCTCCGGTGCGCTGAACGGGTTGATGATCGGCCTGCTCTTCGCCTTCATCTTCGTGCTCGGCCAGCCCACGGTGCAGATCCCGACTTTCCTCGGTGTCCTTCTGGTGGGCATGGCCCTCGGCATGCTGTTGAGTCTCGGAACCTATTCGATCATCCGCCGCCGACGCGACTTCGCCTCCGTCATGCAGGTGACTGCCGATCACTACGACGTGTGCGTCGCCGCGGCGAGCCTTCACAAGGCACGCGGCATCCTCGGATCCACCGGCACAGCGCGTACCGTCGTGGCTCGTCCGCCCGCGACGGTCGACGATGCCCCGCCCCAGTACGGAGAGCGGATCGCTCCCGGCTCACCGGCCCCTTCGTCCGCATCGCGTCCCGCGGCGCCCGCGTCGGCACCGGCCCACGATGAGCCCCCGCGGTATGGCGAGCGGATCGTGCCCCCCACCCCGCAGGCTCAGCGGGACGGCGCCGGCGACGGGCAGGCGCCGACCGAACGCGCCGGTGCCGGGCAAGGGGGCTCCCAACCTTCGGGTGCCGAACCTTCGGCGGCCGAGCCGCGGGCCGATGCGCCCGACGCACCGCGCGACGAGCGGTGACCGCCGAACCCGTCCGCATCCCGGTCGGACCGCAGGGCGGAGTCTCGACCGTTTCGGGGCTGTGGCACGCGTCCGAAGGCGCGTCTGCCACCGTCGCCCTGGCCCACGGAGCGGGAGCGGGCATGACCCATCCCTTCCTCGAGGGCCTCGCGATCGCCCTCGCGGGCGAGGGATTCGCCGTCCTGCGGTTCGTCTTCCCGTATGTGGAGGCAGGGCGCCGGATGCCAGGACCCGTCGCCGCGGCGACGAGCACGTGGGCCGCTGTGCAGGACTGGTGCGCCGAGACGTCGGCACCGGGAGCGTTCGTTGCCGCCGGGAAGTCGTATGGCGGACGGATGGCATCCCTCGCGGCAGCGGATGGGCTCGTCGCTCCTGCCGCTCTCGTCTACCTGGGATACCCCCTGCACCCGCCGGGCCGTCCCGACAAACCGCGGGTGGAGCACCTCCCGCGGGTGTCGCCGCCCCAATTGTTCGTCGAGGGCGAGAACGATCCTTTCGTCGACCCGCACGAGCACCTCATCGATGCCGTGGCGTCGTGCCCGGACGCTCGCGTGCGCTGGATCGCCGGCGCCAACCACTCGTTCGAGGTGAAGGGCGCACGCAGACCGCCGGACGAGATCGGCGCGGGGCTGGCACCCGTTGTGGCGGATTTCGTCCGGGCGCTTTAGTCACCTACGGCGCGGGGGACTCGGCGAGGGTTCCGCAGCGGGAGATGGCGATCATCTCGAGAGCCCGACGGCCGTCGCTTGTCCCTTCCTCGACGCTGACGCTGACGCGGAGCTCTTGTTGGACCAGGTCGACGTTCGCAAAGGACACGTCGATACCGGATTCGCGCTGCTTCCATTCGTCGCCCAGGCGCGCGGACAGCGAGGCGACGAACGTCTCGATGTCGAACGTACCGGGGACGAACACGAACCAGTGCGCGGTCGAGAAGGCACCCTCGTGGCGGGAAATCAGGAGGGTGTCTGCACAGGAAGAGGGATCCTGCTCGGTGCCACGGAAGACCTCCTTGGGCTCGGGCACGACCGCGACGATCTGGTTCAGTGCCTCGACGGCTTCGTCACGAACCGTGTCATATGACGGCGAAGCGGCCGAACAACCTCCGGTGCCGAGGGCCACACCCGCCGCCAGAACGGCACCGACTACACGCTTCATCAGTTTCCTCCGTCTTTAAGAAGTTTTCGTACGCTCTGCAGGACACTCCCGTTCACGCTCTCGTCGTCGCTCATCAACGCGTTGTGATGCTGGACGCTGTCGAGGACGATCCCTGGCCCCGGGCCCACGACGAGCTTCCACAGGTCTGGTCCGGGCAGGTGTGGATCGACGATGTGAACACCGGGGAAGGACTCCGGCCGGACGTCGAATCCCAGATCTCCCGCGCGTAGTCCGGCGTAGTACCGGTTGATGTCGTCTACAGCCTGCGCGGCGTAGTAGACCGTGCCCGGCGCAGGTGTGTATGGCCCCACAGCGCCGACCGCAGCTGCCAGGAATCTTGCATTCACCGTCCCGCCAGATGCCTCGGCGGCGCTCCCAACGGCACCCGCGTAGGAATGTTCGTAGCTCATGGTCCACAGGTCGGGTCGTGTCGCTTTTACTCCCTGGACGACAGACGCGTATGTCGGCGCGAGGGTGGTCGCGTAAGTGTTGAGTTGAGGGCCGCCCATGGGAAGCTCGTCCAGTTGCGGCATGGGACCTGCCAAAGCGGTGAATGCGACAACACTCGAGTCTCCATTGCGTACCTGCCAGTCGGCGAACCCCGTGATCGGATCGTCGCCGAAGAATGACTCGGCCCGCGTGTTCGTGCCTGGCAGCACGAAGAGCGCCGATCTCGCGTGAGAGGGGTCGCCCGACATCTCGATCAGCGAGCCGTGGGCGGGATCCCAGGCGTAGAGCTGTTTACGGCCGGCCTGCACGGCTTGGAAATAGGCGATCTCCAGGTCCAGCTCTCGCACGCGACGGTTCGCTTCCGCGAGCGGAGTGCGGAGCGACGGCCCAACCCGGTCAGCGACCGCCATCGCCTCGAGTCGTTCCCCGCGCAACTCCTCCAGCCGCTCTGCCGCGCGTGAACGGTTCGCCGCGACGCGTGCCGCGATGTCCACGCCATCCAGGTTTCCGATGACCGCGGGGATCGACATGGAAAGGGCCTGGGCGGTCGTCGGTGGGAGCGAATTCCACCACCGTGCAACGGCCTCGGGGTGAGCGCGGCGGAGGACGGCGACCCATTCGGGGTGGGCAGCGATGAGCGCGGCGGCACCCGCGCCACCCTGGGCTGTCAGCCGGTCGAGGAGAGGGAGGGCAGCCGCATCCGTGATCGAGGTCGACTCGCTCTCCAGGGCCTGCTCATCGACGCGGAGGCTGCTCGACAGCGACCAGGGAACGTCGGGGATCGCACGCAGCGCTGCCGCGCACGCGTCGACGGCCGCCTCCCACCGGCCCACGAGTGCGGTGCACTGGCGTCGGAACTCGGCCTCTGCGTCGGCTCGCGCCTCATCGGCCAGCCGGCGAGCGAACGGATCGTCGGAGACCGGCGGCTCGCGCAGGCCGGGAAGGGACCGCCGTTCCAGACGCAGGACGAGGGCATCTCGTTCACGATTGACGGCGTCCAGCTCGTCTGCGAGGTTCTCGACGGCGTCGCAGGCGAGTGCGAGCCCTGTGGTGACCTCGACCGCTGCGGGTCCGATCAGGACCATCGCCCCCTGAAGGTCGCTCGCCTCCGGCGCGCGGTAGACCGCGGGGAGCAGGCCCCAGGCGAACAGAATCTCCTCGGCGTTCAGCCGCAGGGGCGCGCCTGCCTGGCGGACGGCCTGAGCGCATCGACGAAGTTCGGTGGGATCGGCGGGCGCGACAGGGACCGAGGTGAGGTCGACACTCATGAGAGCCGTGCCCCGAACCTCGAGGGATCGAAGAGCGGTGCCGACGAGCCGGCATCGGATGCCGCGGTGGTGTCCGCCATCTCTTCGTCGGCGGTGACATACGCCATCACCACCGCGCGAAGCGCCGCCACCGCGGCTCGCCCGTGAGACACCATCCCTCGCGACAGTGCGACGTGGGCATCCGCGACGCCGTCGAACGCGGCGCGCGCCGGCGCCGCCTGCGCCAACGCCGTGCTCAGCGTGTCGACGGCATCGCGAAGCCTGTCGGACCGGTCGAGCGTCTCATCGAGCGCACGCCGCACGCGGTCGGTGATTCCGATGATCTCGTCGGGCTGCAGCGCGTAGGACATGCCGGGATGCTAGGCAGTTTCGCGTCCCGCGGATTTCTTCCTGTGGATGGTGAAGGGCCGCTTCACCCGCGCCCGCCCGGCCCTCAGCGCCCGGCTGCGTAGCCCTGCATCCCTCGCGGGTTCGCCGCGGCCCAGAGCAGGCCGTCGGCCCCGCGGCCGACCGCGCTGACCCGCCCCAGAGACCAGTCGCCGGCGACCGTCACGCGGTGTCCGCGCCGTTCCAGCTCCGCCACGACGTCGTCACCGATACGCCCCTCGACCATCGCCCCCGAGGGCGTCCACGTGCGCGGCCAGAAGGAGTCCGCGATAGCCGTGGTGTGCAGGGTGGGGGCATCGATCGCCTGCTGTGCCGTGTACCCGCCCACCAGGGTGCGCAAGAGCACGGGCAGCTGCCATTGGTCCTGCTGGTCACCACCTGGAGACCCTAGAGCCGTGATCTCATCACCCCGCGTGAGCAGCGTCGGCGTCAACGTGGTCCTCGGGCGCCTGCCCGGTGTGAGCGACGACGGATGTCCGGGCACCAGCCAGGTCATCTGCAGCCGGGTGCCGAGGCAGAAGCCGAGCGAGGGCACCGTCGGCGAGGACTGCAGCCACCCTCCCGACGGCGTTGCCGAAATGGCGTTTCCCCACCGGTCGATCACGTCGATGTGGCAGGTGTCGCCGCGGGTCTGGCCCGAACGATCGACGGTGGGTTCCCCCGTTGCCCCGGCGGTGACCGGCGAATGGGTGCGAAGGGGAGGGATGACCGGATGCCGCCCCTCCGGCGCTCCGGGGCGAAGCTCACGCGACGCCTCCGCACCGATGAGCGCACGACGCGCGGCGATGTAGTCGTCGGCGAGCAGCGACATCGCCGAGGCCGCGCCGTCTCCGTCGCCGAACCACGCATCGCGGTCAGCGTAGGCGAGCTTCTGGGCCTCGAGGACCGTGTGCGCTCCGGAGCCGCGCGCGATGTCGAGGTCGCGGTCGTCGAAGGGCTCGAGCAGTCTCAGCGTCTGGAGAAGGGCCGGCCCCTGCGACCAGACGCCCGGCTTGTACACCTGCCATCCGCGGAAAGCGACGGACACGGCGGGTTCGACGTCGGCTCTCCATTCGCGGACATCGGCCGTGCTCAGAACGCCGCGGTGATCGCCGCCGTCGGAGTGTCGGTGCGGTCGGGCGATGAACGCGGCGGCCTCGGGGAGGACGGCGGTGGCCCAGTGCGTGCGCGCCGCGTCGATGCGGTGCTCCCGATCCGGCTCTGATGCATCGGCAGCGATCAGGCCGCGCAGCACGTCGGCGTATGCCGGATTGCGCACCACGGTGTCGGGGGTCGGAGCGTCACCGTCCGCCAGCCATCGCTCGGCAGAGGTCGGCCAGTGGTCGCGGAAGAGGGCGGCGACGCGAGCGATCGTCGCGGCGGCTCCGGTGACGAGCGGGTGGCCGTCGCGCGCGTAGCCGATCGCGTAGGCCAGGACGTCCGCCAGTTCCCACGTGCCGTGGTCGCGAAGCAGGAGAAGCCAGGCGTCGACGGCGCCGGGGACGGTCGCGGCGAGACCGCCCGCCCCGGGGACGAGGTCGAGACCGAGTCCCGTGAGGTTCTCGATCGTCGCGGCGGCGGGGGCGGGGCCCTGGCCCATGAGCACGACGGGCTCCGAGCTCCCGCCCGCGCGCACGAGCGCGACCAGATCGCCGCCGGGTCCGTTCAGGTGAGGCTCGACGATGTGCAGCACGAACGCAGCGGCGACGGCGGCGTCGAACGCCGTGCCACCTCGTTCGAGGACGGCCTGCGCGGTCGCTGTTGCGGTCCAGTGGGTGGATGCCGACATGCCGAACGTGCCGCGCAGGGTCGGCCGCGTCGTGAACGACGCGGGAGGGGTGAAGCTCACCGCGACAGCCGAGCGATCCAGTCCTCCACCTCGTCGGCCGTGCGAGGGATGTCGGCCGAGAGGTTCACGGGGCCGTCCGAGGTCATGACGATGTCGTCTTCGATGCGGACACCGATGCCGCGGAACTCCTCGGGGACGGTCAGGTCGTCGATCTGGAAGTAGAGCCCCGGTTCGATCGTGAAGACCATCCCCGGCTCGAGCAATCCGTCGTAGTACATCTCGCGACGCGCCTGCGCGCAGTCGTGCACGTCGATGCCGAGGTGGTGACTCGTGCCGTGGACCATGTAACGACGGTGCTGGCCGCCGGTGTCGGCATCCAGAGCCTCCTGGGCCGTCACCGGGAGAAGGCCCCACTCGGCCACGCGTGCGGCGATGACCTCCATGGCGGCTTCGTGGATACGACGGAACGGCACGCCCGGTCGAGCGGCCTCGAACGCCGCATCGGCCGCCTCGCGGACGGCTTCGTACACCCGGCGCTGCACGTCGGTGAAGCGCCCCGAGACGGGGAGCGTGCGGGTGATGTCGGCGGTGTAGAGACTGTCGACCTCGACGCCGGCGTCGATGAGGATGAGGTCGCCCGGCGCGACCGCGCCGTCGTTGCGCGTCCAGTGCAGGTAGCAGGCGTGGGGACCGGACGCCGCGATCGTGTCGTAGCCGACGGCGTTGCCGTCCGCGCGGGCACGCTGGTGGAACACGCCCTCGACGACGCGCTCACCCCGCGGATGCTCGACGATCCGGGGGAGCTCGGCGACAATGTCGTCGAAGCCGCGCGCCGTCACCTGGACGGCATGAACCATCTCGGCGAGTTCGTACTCGTCCTTGACCAGACGCAGTTCCGAGACGAAGCGGGTCAGCTCATCGTCGTCGCCGACGGTTCGATCCGCCTCGGTCGTGGTGAAGTCGTCGATGTGCGCGGTCGCGACCCCCAGGTCGGAGGCGACTCCGGCCAGTGCAGCGCGGGGTCCGATCCAGAACTCGCCGATCGAGGCGTCGGCGTAGAACTCCGGTGTCGTCCGGTCGGCACGCTCGCGGAAGTACACGACGGCGTCGTGGCCGCCCTCGCGCGGCTCCAAGACGAGCACGGAATCGGGCTCGGCGTCGGACGCCCACCCGGTCAGGTGCGCGAACGCCGAGTGGGCGCGGAACGGATAGTCGGTGTCGTTGCTGCGCTGCTTCGGCGCACCAGCCGGGACGACCAGACGCTGGCCCGGGAACGCCGCCGACACCTTGTCGCGCCGGCGCGCTGCCCAGGCCGCCTGCTCGCGCGGCTCGGGGATCAGCTCGTCGCGCTCGGCCCAGCCGGTGGAGATGGTGTCGAGAAAGCCGCGGGGAAAAGGAGCTTTGCGGTTGGTCGTGGAGTTCTCCGGAGCCGCGTCGCTCGTCTGCGGTTCCGCGGTGACGGGGGTGGCGGTCTGCTCGGAGGGGGCGATCGTCTCGCCGGTGGCGGGGGAGTCCATCACACCAGTTTCGCACTGCTCGCCGCCTCGCGCTCCCCTGATCGAGCGTGTCGCGCGCCCTGGCGGGCGGCATCCCGGCCCCGTACGTCAGCCGGCGGTGCGCTCCAGCTGGACGACGACCGGGCGGTGGTCGCTTCCCGAGCCGTCCAGCGTGCGCATGACCACCGAGCCCGACACGGTCCAATCGGGTGTCGCCATGACATGGTCGATGGGCGCGCCGAGCAGCGCGGGCGCGTCGGTGGGCCACGTGCCCACCCCGCCGTTGCCGCTTTGCGATGTGGCATCGCGGCAGCGACCGAGCGTGCCGCCCTCGACCCCGAGACCCGTCATGTGGTCGACGGTGGCGTTGAAGTCCCCCGCGAGGATCACGTTGTCGCTCGCGCACTGATCGGCCAACCACTGCAGGTCGGAGCGCCACTGCGTCATGTACTCCTGGCGCGGGGCCACCGCGTGGGCCGCCACGATGATCGGTCCGTCTCCGGAGACCGGCATCGCCACTGCGCTCGGCACCGTCGAGGTGTTGCTCGACCCGTCGAGCGAGGAATCGATCACGGAGTAGTCGCCGAGCTCGGGGCGGATGAGGACGGTGGTCGAGGTGGCATCCCACCCCGTGATCCCGTACTCGCCGTACTCGGCGTGGTGGGCCCACATCGGCTGGCCCTTGTCGCGCATCAGCTCGGCGACGCGTGCGCCGGTGTCGATCGTCGTCTCGGGCAGGGTGACCACGTCGGCCTGCATGTCGACGGCGAACTGCGCGATCGATTCCGCCGAGGTGGCGGCGCCCGCCGTGTTCCACGTCATGACGCGAAGACTCGTCGCCGTCTTGTCGGGCAGGGTCTCGGTTCCGGTGCCGCGCTGCCCGATCATGAGCCCGTTCGCACCGGCGGCGACGCCGAACACGAGCGCGAGGATCAGCGACAGGGCGCGGAGCGGCCGGATGAGTGCGAAGAGCAGAGCGAGAACCGTCGCGGCGGCGAAGGCGGCTCCGAGCGCAGCGCGGAAGGAGATGACCTGGACGAGCGGGAAGGTCCGCTCGAGTCCGAACACGCCGGGCCACGTGAGCACCGCGGCACCCGCAGCGAATGCGAGCGCGACGATGAATCCGAACAGGCGACGCACGTGCTCGACCCTAGGCGAGCCTCCTGGGAGATCCACGGATGCCGCGACCGCGCTGGCCGGCGGCGGAACCGTCATGACGACCCCGCGCTACGCTCGACGGGTGGAGCACGAACGGCGATTCGAGGGACCCAGCGACCTGCACCTGCACTCCACACACTCCGACGGGACCGAGGCGCCCGCGCTCGTGATGGCGGCGGCGCACCGCCACGGACTCCGCACCGCCGCGCTCACCGACCACGACACCACCTCGGGGTGGGCGGAGGCGGCCGACGCGGCCACCTCGCTCGGGATGACGTTCGTGCCGGGGATGGAGCTGTCGGCCCGCCATCGCTGGCGAAGCGTTCATGTCCTCGCCTACCTCATCGACCCCGATGATGGGGGCCTGCGCGCCATGACGGACCGGATCAGGTCGTCGCGATTGGATCGTGCGCAGATCATGGCCGAGCGGATCTCCCGCGACTACGACATCGCCTGGGACGACATCGTGGCTCAGACCACCGACGGCGCCACCGTCGGGCGCCCGCACATCGCCGACGCACTTGTCGCGCGCGGCATCGTCGCCGACCGCACCGAAGCCTTCGCGAGCATCCTGCACCCGTCCAACGACTACTACGTCGCGCTCTTCGCGCCGGACCCGGTGACTGCTGTCGAGCTGGTCGTGGCGGCGGGGGGAGTGCCCATCATCGCGCACCCGGCCGGTCGCGCGCTTCTTCCCGACAGCGTCACCATGGCGATGCTCGACGCGGGCCTCGCGGGCTTCGAGCTCGGTCATCGTGAGAACCTGCCCGAACCGACCGCGCTTCTCGCGGATCTCGCCGCCGAGCGCGAGCTGATCGTCACCGGGTCGAGCGACTACCACGGTCTCGGCAAGCCCAACGTCCCGGGCGAGAACACCACAGTCGACGACATGGTCGCGCGGATCTTCGCGCTCGGTCGCGGGACCGCTCCCGTCTTCCCGTAGGGTCCGGGCCGCATCTGGCTCGGGTGTCGGTGGGGACGCCACGCACCAACGCTGCGGACTCACCTGCACGCGTGGAGCACGCGTTCCCCTGCGTGGATCGCGTTGCGCGAGGGCGTGAAGGCGGCGGAGCGTCAGGGGCGATGAGAGCGGAAGCCGCGGACGCTCCGCACGCGAACGGCGCCGGCTCCCTCGGGGAACCGGCGCCGGCGGATCTTCGCGTCAGGCGACGGGAGCCGTCGGAGCCCCGGAGCTTCCCCCGCCGCTGCGGCGACGGCGGCGACGACGCGGGGCGGCGTTGCCGTCGTGGTGTTCCTTGCCGGCACCGTCGTGCGTTCCCGCACCCCCCTCGGAGCGCGGTGTGCTCTCGCCCTCGGGTGCACCGGCGGCAGTCGACGACGCTCCGCCGCGACGACGGCGACGGCGCGGAGCGCGCTCGCCCTCGGCATCCGGGCTCTCGCTGCTCTTCTCGGGCTTCGGCGCGACGGCCTTCGGGGCGGTCACAAGGCGGCCCTTGGTGCCTTCGGGGATGTCGAGGTCGGTGTAGAGGTGTGGGCTCGACGAGTAGGTCTCGGTGGGCTCGGGCTGGCCGAACTCGAGGGCGCGGTTGATGAGCGCCCACTTGTGCACGTCGTCCCAGTCGACGAACGTCACCGCGATGCCCGTGCGCCCGGCACGTCCGGTGCGGCCCGCGCGGTGCAGGTACGTCTTCTCGTCGTCGGGAATCGTGTGGTTGATGACGTGCGTGACGTCGTTCACGTCGATACCGCGGGCGGCGACGTCGGTGGCGATCAGGACGTCTTTCTTCCCGGCCTTGAACGCGGCCATGGAACGCTCGCGCGCCTCCTGACTCATGTCGCCGTGCACCGCGGCCGCGTTGAAGCCGCGGTCACCGAGCTCGTCGACGAGCTTCTGGGCGGCGCGCTTGGTGCGCGTGAAGATGACCGCCTTCTCACGGCCCTCGGCCTGGAGGATGCGGGCGATGACCTCGTCCTTGTCGAGCGAGTGCGCGCGATAGACGAGGTGCTTGATGTTCGCCTGCGTGAGGCCCTCGTCGGGGTCGTTGGCGCGCATGTGGATGGGGTTCGACATGAAGCGGCGGGCCAACGCGACGATTGGTCCCGGCATCGTGGCCGAGAACAGCTGCGTGTGACGCACGGCGGGAACCTTGGAGAAGATCTTCTCGATGTCGGCGAGGAAGCCGAGGTCGAGCATCTTGTCGGCCTCGTCGAGGACGACCTCGGTCGCGTTCGACAGGTCGAGCAGGCGCTGGTTGGCGAGGTCGATGAGGCGACCGGGTGTGCCGACGACGATCTGCGCGCCGGCCTTGAGCTGGTCGATCTGACCCTCGTACGCCTTGCCGCCGTAGATGGCGACGACGCTCGTCGGGCGGTTCGAGGTCAGCATGTCCATGTCTTCGTAGACCTGGACGGCGAGCTCGCGCGTCGGAACGACGACGAGGGCCTTCACGCCGGGCTCCGGGCTCGGTCCGAGGCGCTGGACCACCGGGATGCCGAAACCGAAGGTCTTGCCGGTACCGGTCTTGGCCTGACCGATGATGTCCTGGCCGGGGAGGCCGAGGGGGATCGTCTGCTCCTGGATCGGGAAGGCATCGACGATGCCCTTGGATGCCAGGGCATCGACGATGTCCTGATCGACGCCGAGTTCGGCGAATGTCGTCATGAGCGTGCCTGTTCCGGCGGTGAGAAACCGCCTGGGGAGTCGGATCCACGCCCTCCACTCGTCCACAGGCGCGGGGCCCCGATCCATCGCCGGGGCGTGTCCACTCTACCCAACGTGTTTCGCACGCCCCCGACGCCTAGGCTGTACAGCGTGTTCGAGTGGTTCCGTCGTCGTCAGCGCCCGGTCGGTCGAACGCTGCAACTGCGCTCCCGGGGCGATCTCGGCGAGGCGATGCGCGTCGATTTCGCCGAGCTTGCGCCCGAGGTCGAGACCTTCCTCGGGCAGGCAGCCTATCTGCAGCTCGGGTTCTTCGAGACTCTGAGCGAGCTGATCGCCTCGACGCCCGAGCTGGCCGAGAAGGAGTCGCTCTCGCGCGCGGCGGGTGCCGCTCTCATCAAGCACCAGGAGCTCGTCGCCGTGATCCGCGATCGCGGCGCCGACCCGACGCAGCTCATGCTGCCCTTCCGCGAGTCGCTCGACGCCTTCCGGCGGAACACCCATGGGGTGCGACCGCAGGAGACCATGCTGTCGGTCCACATCACGGCGGGCATGTTGGACGACTTCTACCTCGCCCTGTCATCGAGCTACGGCGAGACCGGGCGTCGGGTGGCGCGCATCCTTCAGGCGGACGACGACCGTCAGGCCATCGTCGACATCCTCGGTGCCGCCATCGAGAGCGACGAGGAGTGGCGCTGGCTGCTCGCCCTGTGGGGCCGTCGTCTCGTCGGCGACACCCTGCTGGTGGCGCGCGCCGCTCTCCGGCATCCGCGACTCGATCGAGCGGAGGAAGCGAAGGTGGAACCCGTGTTCACCGAGCTCATGGGCGCGCATGCACGGCGAATGGATGCCATGGGCCTCGCGGCGTGAGCTGGACCACTTGTCCGCGCGGGATATCCCACAGCTGAATCAGGTCGGCGCCGGGTCGCAGGTCTTCGGTGACGAGCGTCTCGCCGTCTGCCGCCGTCAGATTCCGAGGCGCGCGCGATCGGCGGCGTCTCGCCGCATCCGCACGCGCGTGAGGAGCGGAACCAGAGCGAACGTGGTCACCGCGGGGGCGAGGATGGCGACGATCCACAGCAGCGGCGAAGAGGTCGTCTGCCCCGCCCAGGTGAGGAGCGTCCACACGACCGCGGACGCCGCGGCCCCCGCAAGGGGGGCGAGTGCGACGCCGCGGGCCGAGCGATGGGGCAGGGAGAAGTGGGCGGCGAGACCGACCACAGCGCCGATGATCAGCCCCAGGAGGATTTCCATCCGCGGCAGCTCAGGCGACGAAGCCCACGCGGCGGGACTCTTCGGTCCCCAGCTCGATGAACGCCAGGTTGGCGGTGGGCACGATGTACGAGTTGCCCTTGACGTCGGTGAAGGTCACGTGGCTGGCGGAGCTGTCGAGAGCCGAAGCGACCGACGACTTCACGACATCGGAGCTCTCGTTGGTCTCGAAGCTCAGCTCGCGGCCGGTGTTGGTGATGCCGATGCGGATCTCCACGATGCGTCCTTTCCGCCCGGGTCGCGGTCGGCCCGGCGCGCTCTACGACTCTAGGGCAGCCCTCAGACGCCACGTCGCGTGCGGAGGCGCGCTTCGCGGATGGCGAACGCGATTCGACGCCCCCGGTCGATCGCCCGTCCGCAGTCACGGGACGCAACCCGCGCGTCGGGTCCGTGTCGGCGGCCCCGGCTAGCGTGGGACACATGCTCGATCGCGATACCCCGTCGGCCACCCCCGGCGGCTCCGGGACCGACCGCGGAGCATCGAACGACGGCGTCGCACGGCGGCTCGACGCCGACCAGCGCGTGGTCGTCGAGTGGGCGCCCGAGAAGAGTGGTGTGGTGGTCGGCGCGCCCGGGACGGGCAAGACGTCGACCCTCGTCTCCCGGGTACGCACCCTCGTCGGATCGGGTGTCGACCCGGATCACATCCTCGTCCTGACCCCCACGCGCCCGGCGGCGACGGCGCTGCGTGATCCGCTTGCGCTCGCGGTGGGCCGCGCCACCTCCGGGGCGCTCGCTCGCTCGCTCGCGTCGTTCGCGTTCCAGCTCGTGCGAGGAGCCGAGGTGCGACGGGGGAACGAGCCGCCGCAGCTGCTCACCGGCGGCGACGAGGACCAGATCGTGAAGGATCTGCTCGAGGGCGACGCCATGGACGAGACCAGTGGCGCTTCGCGGTGGCCGGAATGGCTGGGCCCTCCTATCCGGGCGACTCGCGGGTTCCGCGGCGACCTCCGGGCGTTCTTCGCCGAGTGCACGAACCTGGGCATCGGTCCCGAGGATCTCTCGACCCTCGCCGTCGAGCATCAGGTCGAGGTGTGGGAGTCCCTGGCGTCGTTCCTCCGCGAGTACCGGCACGTGCGTCGGCGCATGCGCGGCGCCCACCGCGACGCCGCGGACCTGGCCCGGGAGGCCGTCGGCGTGCTCACGGATGCGATCCGCGAACCGGACCTGCTCGGCCGCTTTGCGGCGCTGCGCTGCATCCTCGTCGACGACGCGCAAGAGCTCACGAGCGGCGGTGTCGATCTGCTCCGGGCGTGTCGGATGCTCGGAATCGGTGTCGTCGCGTTCGGCGACCCCGACGTCGGGTCGGGGGCGTTCCGCGGAGCCACCCCCGAGAACTTCGCTCGGCTCAGCCGCGACCTCGGAGATCTCGCCGCGCTGACCACGCCTCACAGGGGGACGCCGGAACAGGTCGACCTCGTGCGCGCGGTCGCCGCACGTATCGGGGCGGCGGGGGTCGTGGCCCATCGGCGGCCGCCCGAGGGAGCGGCACCGTCAGGGTCGATCCGCACCTTCCTCCTGCGCTCACCCGCCGAGGAGGCCGACGCGATCGCTCGGCTGCTGCGGGAAAGGCATGTTCTCGAGGGCGTGCCGTGGAGCGACTGCGCGGTCATCGCCCACGACTCTCGCCAAGTCGCCGCTCTCGAGACGGAGCTCGCGGCGCGGGAAGTTCCCGCTCGCGCGAGCGGACCCGGTGAAGCGCTCGGGGCACAGCGTCCCGTCCGCGATCTCGTCGCGCTGGTCGAGCTGGGGATGGTCGACCCCGACGAGTGGACCCCGGAGGTGGTCACGGACGCACTTCTCGGAACGTTCGGGGGCCTCGATCCCATCGAACTTCGGCGCCTTCGCACCGCGCTCCGGCACGACGAGCTGAGTGAGGGGGGCACACGGTCGGCGGGGGAGATCTTGGCCGCGGGCCTTCGGCATCCCCTCGAGTTCGCGACCATCGATTCACGCGAGGCGCGCCGCGCCGCCCGGCTCGGGGAGACGCTCGCGGTGCTGCGCGTGCAGACCGCGCAGCACGCGACGGCTCATGAGCTCCTCTGGACGGCGTGGGAGCGCAGCGGCCTCGCTCGAACGTGGAGGGAAGCCGCGCGGGGCCATGGTCCCCTCGCCGAGCAGGCGGATCGGGACCTCGACGCGATCGTGGCGCTGTTCCAGGCGGCGAAGCGCTTCACCGAGCGTGAGCCCGACGGCGAAGCGGCCGTGTTCCTGCGTGCCGTCCTCGACAGCGACGTCGCCGAGGATCGGATCGAGCAGCCGGCGGTCGTCGACACGGTGCAGATCCTCACCCCCGCCGCCGCGGCCGGGACGGCGTTCGACACGGTCATCGTCGCCGGCGTGCAGGACGGTGTCTGGCCCAACACGCGATTGCGCGGGGGACTCCTGGAGACGTGGCGCCTGGCAGATGCCGTGCATTTCCCCGACCTGCCGGCCGCGGGAATGCTCGACCGCCGGCGTGCGGCGATGCACGACGAGCTGCGCCTCTTCGTCAGAGCGGTCTCGCGCGCCGCATCGCGTCTCATCGTGACCGCTGTGGACGACGATGACACCGGGCCGAGCGTGCTCTTCGAGATGCTTCCGACGCCCGAGCCCGCGTCCGCCATCCCGGAGCATCCGCTGTCTTTGCGCGGCCTGGTGGCACGACATCGGCGCTCGTTGACGGTGCCGCGTGTCCCGGCGCCCGAGCGTCGGCACGCCGCGGGGCAACTGGCGTTGCTCGCGGCGGCAGGTGTGGCGGGTGCCGCGCCCGACGAGTGGTACGGGGTGACCCCGCCCAGCTCGACGGCTCCGCTCCGGGACCTCGATCGCGAAGACGTCCGCGTCTCCCCCTCGCGCCTGCACGCTCTCGAGGAATGCGAGCTGAACTGGGTCATCGCCGACCTGGGTGGGGACCGCAGCGGGACCACGGCCGGGATCGGAACGATCATCCACGCGGCGCTGGAGACCGCGGCCTCGGCGTCCGAAGACGATCTGTGGGCCGTGGTCGACGAGCGGTGGGGTGAGCTCGTGTTCGACGCCGCGTGGCGGGAGCGCGCAGAACGCACCCGCGCACGCGACCTCGTGCGGCGTCTGGCGACCTATCTCCGACGATTCGACGACGCCGGCGGTCGCCTCATCGGCGCCGAGCGGCACTTCGAGATGCCGATCCCGCTCGACGACGCGGCTGCGCACGGGGCGGTGGTGAGCGGCGATATCGACCGGGTCGAGGTCACCCCGTCAGGCGAGGTGGTCATCGTCGATCTGAAGACCGGCAAGAACGAGCCGCAGACCGATGCGAAAGTCGCGGACAACCCGCAACTCGCCGCGTACCAGCTCGCGTTCGCGTCGGGGGCGATCGAGAACACCGAGGGTCTGGCTCCGGGGGGAGCGAAACTCCTGGTGCTCCGCCCGACCGCGGCGACGAAGGACTACGCCGAACCTCTCCAGGCGCCCTTCGACGATGCCGCGCACTCCGCGTTCGTCGAACGCGTCCAGCGCGCGGTCGGGGTCATGAGGGGCACGCGCTTCGCCGCGCCCTACGAGGTGCACTGCCGCGATGAGTTCTCCTACGGTCTGTGTCGCATCCACACCGTGTCGGCGGTGAGCGCCTCATGACCGCGCGACTCTCAGCCGCGACCATCGCGGCCGCGCTCGGACAGTTTCCGCCGACGCCCGAGCAGACAGCTGTCATCGAGTCTCCGCTCGCCCCGGCGCTCGTCGTGGCGGGGGCGGGGAGCGGAAAGACCGAGACCATGGCGGGCAGGGTCGTGTGGCTCGTGGCCAACGGCATCGTCCGCCGCGATGAGGTGCTCGGCCTGACCTTCACGCGCAAGGCGGCCGGAGAACTGGCCGAACGGATCCAGCGACGGCTGCAGCGTCTGTCCGAGTTCGAGACGCGCGGGCTCCTTCCCGTCCTTCCCGCTCTTCACGCGGCGGGCCGGCTCGCGGTGTTCGCTGATCTCGCGGCCCTCGAGGCCCTCGAGGGAGCACGGGGCGACGCGGCCCGACGCGAGGTGCTCGATGCTCTCGCCGATGAGCACGCCACCCCGACCGCGAGCGACGACGACAGCGATCAGCTGTTGCACCGACCGACCGTCTCGACGTACAACAGCTTCGCCGACTCCCTCGTGCGCGAGCACGGCCTGCGGATCGGTCGCGACGCCGAGTCGGCGATCCTGTCGGAATCGGCGGCGTGGCTCCTGATGCGGCGTGTGGTCTTCACCTCGGACGACCCCCGGCTGGAGGAGCGGCAGGAGTCCCCGCGCACGCTGATCGACGCGGCGTTGCGGATCGCGCGCGACGGTGTCGACAACCTCGTCGACCTCGACCGGCTCGCGGCCTTCCCCGATGAGTTCGGTCGTATCGTGGATCGCCCGTCGACGTCGGGCCGCGTCACCGTCTACAAAGATGTCGCCGACGCGGCGGCGCGTGTGTCGGCTCTCGGCCTGCTCGCCACGCTGGTCGCGGCGTACGATCGCGAGAAGATTCGTCTCGGGGTCATGGACTTCGCGGATCAGGTGGCCGGTGCTTTGCGGATCGCGCGGGAGCATCCCGCTGTCGTGGAGGAGCTTCGTGCGCGATACCGCGTCGTTCTGCTGGACGAGTACCAGGACACCTCGGTCGTTCAAACCGACCTGCTGTCGACCCTCTTCGGCGGAACGGGCGTCATGGCGGTGGGCGATCCGCACCAGGCGATCTACGCCTGGCGTGGTGCGAGCGCCGGTAACCTCGGCGGCTTTCCGGCCGCGTTCTCTCCCGAAGGCGGATGCCGCCACTTCTCCCTCCTGACGAGCTGGCGCAACAGCGCTCGGGTGCTCGATGTCGCCAACGCCGTCCTCGCGCCCCTCGCCGACCGTTCGCCGGTCGCGGTGGAAGGGCTGCGCGCGCGGCCGAATGCGCCGGACGGTGTCGTCGACATCACCTTCGAGAGTGACCTCGACACCGAAGCCGACCGGGTGGCGTCCTGGTTCGCAGGCGTCCGGGCCGCGCGTCAGGCTCAGGGCCGGGCGACGACCGGTGCCATCCTGTTCCGCAGCAAGAAGCACATGGTGCGCTTCGGTGACGCGTTGGGGAGGCGTGGCATCCCGCACCGGATTCTGGGCCTCGGCGGTCTGCTGGCCACGCCCGAGGTGGTCGACGTCGTCTCGGCGCTGCGCGTCATCAGCGATCCGGAGGCGGGCTCCGCCCTGATCCGGCTCCTCTCCGGGCCGCGGTGGGCCATCGGTCTCGCCGATCTGCGAGTGCTCGCTCAGGTGGCTCGTCGGCTGGCCACCCACGACGTCTCGCTCCAGCCCCTCGAGGCCGACGTCGTCGATCGCCTGCGCTCGACCCCCGGAGCCGACCGGGCCTCCCTGGTCGACGCGGTGGACTTCATCGCCCGGCAGCCCGACGGCCACGGGTGGCTCGCCGAGTTCACCGGCGACGGGCGGGCACGGTTGCGCGAAGCGGGAGTGGTCTTCGCGGGTCTGCGTCGCAGCATCGGGGCGCCCATCCCCGAACTGATCCGGCTCATCGAGGAGGAGCTGCGTCTCGACATCGAGCTGGCCGCGAACGAGTCGAGGGGGCCGGCTCGCATCGCCTCGGCACAGCTGCGAGCCTTCGTCGACGAGATCCGGGGGTTCCTCGCCGCGGACGAGTCCGGGTCGGTGTCGAGCCTGCTCGCGTGGCTCGATCACGCCGAACAGGCCGATGAATTCGCCCCCCGCACGGAGCCTCCCGAGGACGACGTCGTGCAGCTGCTCACGATCCACGGCTCGAAAGGCCTCGAGTGGGATGCAGTGGCCGTTGTGCGCCTGGTAACCGACGAGCTCCCCTCCCTCCCGCGCGACACGAAGGGGTGGTTGGGCTTCGGTATCCTGCCCTCCGATTTCCGCGGCGACGCGGCATGGCTCCCGGTGCTCGGGTGGCGGGGTGCGCAGACGCAGCAGGAGCTCAAAGCGGCGATCGACGACTTCGTCGCCGCGAACCGGGCCCGTCAGCTCGACGAGGACCGGCGTCTCGCCTACGTGGCCTTCACGCGTGCGCGCGACCACCTGTTGCTGTCGGGATCCACATGGTCGGGAACGAAGAAGCCGCGCCGCCCCAGCGTCTTCCTCGACGAGGCGCTCGGCGCGCTCGGCAGGGATCTCGAGGTCGGCGATGCCGGCGAGGATCCGTATGACGGCGAACGACGGCTCCTGCAGTGGCCGCTGGATCCACTGGGCTCGCGACGCACCGCCGTCACCGCGGCTGTCGCGGAGGTCGCGGCAGCCCGGGCCGACCCGCCGGCGACCCCGGATGCCGATCTCGCGCTGCTTCTTGCGGATCGCGCGGCCCGTCTGCAACCGGTCCGTACTCCGGCACCGACTCGTATCCCCGCGTCGCGGTTCAAGGATTTCGTCGCCGACTACGGCGGCGCGGTCGACGAGCTGCGACGGCCGATGCCGGAGCGGCCGTACCGGCAGACCCGTCTCGGGACCCTCTTCCACGCATGGGTCGAGCAACGGTCGGGGATCGTCGGTGCGGGAGTGGGCCTCGACGACGGCGGCCTCTGGGATGACGACGACTTCGGCGCGTCCGCGGCGGATGCTGCCGAGTTGCAGCGCCTGCGCGAGTGCTTCGAGCGCTCCGAGTGGGCGGCCCTGCAGCCTCTCGAGGTCGAGACCGAGATCGACTTCGTCACGCGTCGACTCGACGGGCGCGAGCACGTCGTGATCTGCAAGCTCGACGCGGTGTACCGCCGAGGGGACCGCTACGAGATCGTCGACTGGAAGACGGGCAAGCCGCCGGTGTCGGCAGAAGAACGTCGGTCCCGCATGCTGCAGCTCGAGCTCTACCGCGAGGCGTACCACGCCAAGCACGGGGTGCCTCTGGATGCCATCGACGTCGCGCTGTTCTACGTCGGCGACGAGCTGATCATCCGAGGGTGATCGGCAGAGGTGCGACCCGGTTCAGGCCCCGTCGCCCGTGACGCCCCAACGGCGCAGGGCGGCCCGACTGGCCCGGGCGGCGTCTTCTTCGTCGTCCGTCGACGCAGGGGGTGCTGCGCCGACGGCGGGACTCCTGGTCGTCTCGTCGGGGGAGGGCGTGTCGGAACGCGTCCCCTCCTCCGGTTCCCTGACGCTCGGCGTTCCGTTCGAGGACTCCGCGCTGCGCCAGGGTCCGTCGGTCCACCCGTCGAGATCGATCGGTGCCGTCGGTCCAGGCTCTTCCGTCTCTTCGGTGGGGAGGTCGAACGTGACCGCATCGGTCGGCGCGTCGGTCGGCGCATCGGTGGCGACATCAAGCAGGTCATCGTTCGCGAGCGCTGCGGCGAGTCCCGCAGCTGCCGCTTCGCGGTCCCGTTCCGCGGAGAGGTAGAGCGAGAGCGCCTCGGGATCATACGCATCCGTCTGCATCGACGTGTCCACTGTGCTCACCACCGCGGGCGGCACTCTGTCGACGAGCGCGAGCGCATCGTCGATGTCCGTCCGGGAGTCTCCGACGATGTGATCGCCGCGGACACCTTCCACGAGCGCCTCCAGCAGAGCCACGGCGTCGGCGACCACGGCGGATTCGCCCGCGTCGTATCCGTGCACGAGCCAGCGGGCGAACTCCAGCTCGGCGTACAGCCGCGCCCGTTCGCGAAGGAGCGGGTCGGGCGAGCGATCGCCTGCGACCGTGTAGCCCTCGAAGACGTCGTCCGCAGCGAGGGGGGCGGATGCCATCCATCTCAGGTCGACGGCCGGGTCACCGACGCTCAGCCCGGCCCAGTCCAGAACTCCGGTCACGTGAGGGATTCCCGCGTCATCGTCCTCCAGCAGGACGGACGCGCTCGTGGCGCCCCCGAGAACCACGGCAGACTCGAAGCGCCAGAGCTCGTCGACACGGAGCGCCCTCCGCCACCGCAGCATCAGGCCGTCGGGAACACGGTCCGTCCCGTCGGCGCGGTCGAGCAGCCGTGCGGTGTCGTCTCGGATCTGCTCGGCAGAGCGGACCGGGAGGCCGTCCGTCCGGACGATCGAGACGGGGAGGGCGTGGATCGCCGCGAGTGCACCGCCGATCGCCGGCGCATAGCCGGGGCCTTTGGGCAGGTGTGCGGGGTCGATGCGGTAGCCCTCGAGATGAGTGGTCACGAGGACACGGTGCAGCCCCGACCCGTTCTCCCCGAGCACCTCGGGGACCGCGAAGGGCAGTAGCGCGCGAACTCCGGGGGTGAGAGCGTGCAGGGCTCGCGACTCCGCGGCCAGATCGGACGCGAACTCCTCGGCCGCGGGCAGGCGGACGACGGCGGTTCGCTCGTCGTCGAGATGGACGATGGCGGCGTCGAAGCGGCCGGACGCGTTCTCGGTGAGAGCGGCGACGCGGGTGACACCGGTCCGAGGCAGAGCGGCCGTCACCGACGCGGCTAGAGTGAGGGGCGAGCGGGCCATGCCCCCAGGGTAGGTCGCGTGCTCGCTCGTTCCCCCTGCGCCACGCCCTTGAGAGAGGTGTTCGATGCCGCTGCCCGTTCCGGTGCCGCCCCCGTCTTCGTCTCCCGCCCGGTGGCCCGGCGGTGCGCTGGACCGTCGCGGCGACGATCGTGTCATCCTCGGTCTGATCGAGCGCGAGCGCGCGCTGGCCGCCACACGTGTTCTGCTCGTGCGCGGCGACCAGGCTCCTGCCGTGGGGGGACGACTGTTCCTGCTCACGGTCGACCAGGTCACGGATGCCGTCGAGTGGGCGTTCCTCGGTCGAGCGGCCGACGGGAGCTCTCTGCTGCTGGCGATCGCGGACGAGGAGGGCGACGCCCCCGCGTTGGCTCCGACGGTCGAATGGGCGCGTCTGCGCACGATCGGTGGTGACCTGCCCGCAGAGGAGGCGGAGATCCTCGGCACGGCCGTCGCTCTGGCCGGGTGGCTTCGCGACGCCGCCTTCTGCCCCGCGTGCGGCGCTCTCGCCGAGGTCCGCCACGCGGGGTGGTCGCGACACTGCCCGCGGTGTGGTCGCGAGCACTTCCCCCGCACCGACCCCGCCGTCATCGTCCTGCTGTCGTCGGCGACGGACCCCGACCGTGTGCTGCTGGGCGCCAACGCCGCGTGGGGAGGGAGCCGGTACTCGTGCTTCGCCGGTTTCGCGGAGGCGGGGGAGTCGCTCGAAGACGCGGTCGCGCGGGAGATCTTCGAAGAGGCCGGTGTCCGCGTGAGCGACGTGGAGTACCGCGGCTCCCAGGTCTGGCCATACCCCCGGTCGTTGATGCTCGGATTCCGGGCCCGCATCGTCGACGATGCTGAGGCGAGGGCTGACGGCGACGAGATCGTCGAGGTGCGGTGGTTCGACCGCGAGCAGATCGGCGCCGCGCTCCGCGGCGAGGGAACGGTGCAGTTGCCCGGCACTTCGTCCATCGCGCGCCGCCTGATCGACGACTGGTACGGGAACGACGCGTGAGTTCGGAAGCGCTGTCCGGACTCGACGAGCACCAGCTCGAGGCGGTGCGCGCGTTGCGGGGGCCCGTGTGTGTGCTGGCCGGTGCGGGTACGGGCAAGACGCGCGTGATCACGCGGCGCATCGCGCACGGCGTGGACACCGGGGCGTACTCTCCGCAACGCGTGATGGCGGTGACGTTCACGGCGAAGGCCGCAGGCGAGATGAGGGGGCGCCTTCGCGCCCTCGGCGTGAGCGGGGTCTCCGCGCGCACCTTTCACGCGGCGGCCCTGTCGCAGGTGAACTACTTCTGGCCCACGCTCGCGGGTGACCAGGCGCCGTCGATCATCGACAACAAGGTGAGGATGCTCGCGCACGCCGCAGACGGGGTGGGACTCGCTCCCGACACGGCGACGCTGCGGGATGTGGCATCCCAGATCGAGTGGCGCAAGGTGACGATGCGTTCGATCGAGGAGTATGCGGCTGCGCGCCCCGAGGGCGTAGGGCGTCTGCGCGTCGAGCAGGTCGTCGACCTGCAGCGGGCGTACGAGAAGCTCAAAGACGAGCGGCGGCAGATGGACTTCGAAGACGTGCTCTTGACCTGCGCCGGGATGATCGAGGCAGAGCCGCGTGTGGCCGCGGCCGTGCACGAGCAGTACCGGCACTTCACCGTGGATGAGTTCCAGGACGTCTCGCCGTTGCAGAACCGTCTCCTCGAGCTGTGGCTGGGTGACCGCCGTGACCTGTGCGTGGTCGGTGACGCGAGCCAGACGATCTACTCGTTCACCGGGGCGGACGCGCGATACCTGCTCGAGTTCGAGCGGACCCACCGAGATGCACGAGTTGTGCGTCTCGAACGCAACTATCGGTCGACGTCGGCTGTCCTCGCCGTCGCGAACGACCTCATGCGCGGGCGCGCGGGAGCTCTCGAACTGGTCGCGGCCCATGAGGGGGAGGCGCCGGCCCCCCTCGTCCGCGCCTACGACGACGACGAGGCCGAAGCAGCGGGAGTGGCCGCGCAGGTGCACGCCGCGATTGCCGGTGGCGCCGATCCCGACGAGATCGCCATCCTCTATCGCTCTCACGCGCAGTCGGCCGTCGTGCTGAACGCCCTCGCGTCGGTGGGCGTGGCCGCGACCGTGCTCGGTGGGCGGAAGTTCTTCGACCTGCCCGAGGTGCGACAGGCGTTGATGGCGCTGCGGGCGGCATCCGTGGCCCCTATGGAGACGGGCTTCCTTGCAACCGTTCGAGACGTTCTGCGGGGAGTGGGGCTCACGGACGAGCCCCCGCAGGCCGGCGGCGCGCTGCGGGACGGATGGGA
This sequence comes from Microbacterium enclense, assembly GCA_038182865.1. Taxonomy (NCBI): domain Bacteria; kingdom Bacillati; phylum Actinomycetota; class Actinomycetes; order Micrococcales; family Microbacteriaceae; genus Microbacterium; species Microbacterium enclense. The sequence continues at coordinate 3,160,994 of CP116226.1, forward strand.
GGCGCGGGGCGCGATCCTGCGTCTCGCCGAGGAGGCCCCGGCGGAGACCGACCTGCGTTCTTTCACGGACGACCTCCAGGCCCGAGCACGCGACCAGCACGAACCCGCCACCCGGACGGTGACCCTCTCGACGCTGCACGCGGCCAAGGGCCTCGAGTGGGATCACGTCTTCCTGATCGGGGTGAGCGAGGGCCTGCTCCCGATCTCGTACGCGACGACCTTCGAGGCCGTCGACGAAGAACGGCGCCTCGCGTACGTCGGCGTCACTCGGGCCGCTCGTGCTCTCTCGCTGAGCTGGGCACGGGGTCGGGGACGATCGGATCGCGAACCGTCGCGTTTTCTTCGAGAGATCGGCAACGGCAGTCTGCGCTCGGTTGATGGGCTTCCCAGACCCGCCGGATCGAGTCGACGCGCAGGTGCAGCGACCGCGAAGGGCCCTCGGGACGCGCACTGAGGAGATGTCGTGCCGCGCGGCCCGCTTCGGCCGCGAGCGCGGGATCGACGGTCGGTGTACGCCTGGCCAGCAGTTGAGCCGCGAGCAGGGGCCACGACGGGTCGAGGCGTCGGGCCGTGGCATCCAGGCACGACAGGCACGCGGAGCGCCCCGGTCGGACGACCGGACCGATGCGCGCGCTCGCGCCGTCGAGGACGAGCGGCAGGTGCACGACACCCTCGCGCAGCAGAGCCGCGGTGCGCCGCGGATCGACCCGGTGCGCCGCGAGCAGGATGACGCGCGCATCGGTCGCCACGGGCGCGGTGTCGGCACCGGCCCACGCCACGACATCGGAGCGGGCGGGGAGCGCGGCGCGCACGGCGTGCACGGCGGACAGCGGGAGGTCGTCGGCGGTCTGCAGCACGAACGTCGCCCGGCGACGAGCGCGGACGAGAGCTGGAGCCAGGCGCGTCAAGAGGGCATCGGCGTCGGCGTCGTGGGCTCGGTGGAGGCGAGCGAGGGCGCGCAGTGCGCTGCGCGTCGTCCCGGCCTCGAGCGCGGTGACGGCGGTCTCCACCCAGGGCGCGGAGAGATCGAGCTGCGCACGCGCGGGTGCCCCGAACTGGATCGTTCCGTCGGTGCGGAACAGCGGAGGAGCGGCGTGGTCGAGTCGGATCATGCCCCGATCATCGCGGCGACCGAGGGGGCGCCGAGGGTTGTCCACACCCCGGCGCCCCCTCGGTCTCCGTGGGGAGGACGAGTCAGACCGGGCGCTGGTCTCCCGGGGTGCCGTCTTCGCCGGAGGAGTCGTCGTCGGTCGATGCGCTGTCGGGCTGCGAGCCGCGCTGCGACGACCCGGCGTCGCCCCCGTTCTCCTCGGCCAGCAGCTGCGCGAGAGCGTCGTCCATGGCATCCGCCGGCGCCGCTTCCCCGCGCGACGCGGCGACCACCCGGGCGACCAGTCCGGCCGGGTCGTCGATGTCTTCAGCGGACGGCATCATGTCGGGGTAGTCCCAGAGGGCGTCGCGTCCGGCGACGCCCACCGCGTCGGTCACCGCGCGCCACATCGCCGCTGCGTCACGCATACGCCGCGGGCGCAGCTCGAGACCGACGAGCGAGCCGAGCGCCTGCTCGGCGGGTCCGCCGACCGCGCGCCGGCGTCGCACCGCTTCGGCGATCCGGGCCGCAGCCGGGAGGCGGGAGGTGGCGTCTTCGGTGACCACGTCGACCCAGCCCTCGATGGTGGCGAGGAGGTTCTCCAGCCGCGTGAGAGCCGCGGTCTGTTCCTCGGACCGCGCGGGCAGCAACGCACCGCTCTCGAGGGCGCTGCGCAGTTCCTCCGGCTGCGAGGGATCGAACCGCGACGCCAGCTCCTCGAGGGCATCGGTGTCGACACGGATGCCGTGCGCGAAGTCGCGCACCTGTGAGATCACGTGCAGACGCAGCCACCGCGCGTGCCGGAACAGGCGCGCGTGCGCCAGTTCGCGCGTCGCGAGGTACAACGCGAGCTGATCGTCGGGGATCTCGAGATCGCGACCGAAGTCCGCGAAGTTCTGGGGGAGGATGGCCGCGTCGCCGTCGGGCATGACAGGGATCCCGACATCCCCGCCGCCCACGACTTCGGTCGACAGTCGCCCGACGACGTGTCCGAGCTGGGTGGCGAAGAGCGATCCGCCCACCGTGCGCATGAGGCGGCCGGCGCCGGCGATCATCTCCTGCATGTCGTCCGGAGCCTGCTGACCGAGCGCGTCGGTCAGCGCGTCGGCGATGCTCGTGGCGACGGGCTCCGCGAGTTCTTGCCACACCGGCAGCGTGGCGGTGACCCAGGCGCCACGCGTCACGGCACGGGCGGGGTGCGGCAGGTCGGAGATCGTCGTGGCCTCGCCGAGCCACAGGCTCGCGAGAGAGAACGCCTGCGTGAGACCGGTGTTCTGCCCGGCCGTGACCCCGAGGCCGTCCTGGTTGGCGATGTGCAGGGCCTGCCGCTCGGCGAGGCTCCAGTCCACACCCTCCTGGGTGCCCGCGAACGCACCCTGGAGCTGGTTCATGACCGCCTGCAGCATCGCGGGGTCGATCTGCATGCCCGACAGGCGCGACAATTGTTCAGGATCGATTCCGGACATGTCGCCTGACATCAGGCGACGCATGAGCTCCTGGAACTCTTCTTCAGGGTTCCGGTCGTCGTCTGCCACTTCTTCGCCTCTCAGCCAGGTCAAGGGGAACGGGATCTACGCTAGTCGCACGATTCCTCGCTCTCCCCGGCTCGGCCCCACGCCGCTTACGCCGCGCGCGAACGACCCCCGGTAAAGGTAGGACCCGTGACGCTTTTCGACGAGAACGTCTCCGTCGTGCCCGCCCCCGCGCGCCGATGGACCCGCACCACCCTCGTCGGATTGTGGTCGCTCGCCATCGCCGTGGTGGTGCTGTTCCTTCTCACGTTCTTGCCGACGGCGTATGTCATCCAGCAGCCCGGTCCCGTGCTGAACACGCTGGGGACGTCGCCGAACGCCGACGGCGTCGAGGTTCCGCTCATCACCGTTCCCGACGAGAAGGCCGACCCCACAACGGGCCAGCTCGATCTGCTCACCGTGCAGGTGAACGGCAACCGTGAACGCACCCCCACGTGGATCGAGCTCGCGCTCGCCTGGTTCGATCCCTCCCGCGCGGTGGTGCCGATCGACCGGATCTTCCCCTCCGGACAGTCCACGGAGCAACGCAACACCGAGAACGCCGCTCTCATGACCGACTCCCAGCTCGAAGCGTCGGCGGCTGCGTTGCGCCAATTGGGCTACGACGTGCCCCAGCGCATCGTCGTGGGAAGCGTCACGGGCGATGGCGCGTCGGCGGGGATCCTCGAGCCCGGCGACGTGATCACCTCGGTGAACGGCGCGTCGGCGGCGACCGCGGACGACGTCAAGGCGGCGATCCAGGCGGCCGGAGGTCAGCCGGTCACGTTCGGCATCGACCGCGACGGCACCGCGACGGAGGTGACCGTCACGCCGCGTACCGGTGAGCTCGACGGGCAGCAGCAGTGGCTCGTGGGTATCGTGCTGGCCCTCGGTTTCGACCTCCCCGTCGACGTCCAGATCCAGCTCAACGACGTCGGTGGCCCCAGTGCGGGAATGATGTTCGCGCTCGGCATCATCGACAAGATGTCGCCGGGCGACCTCACCGGCGGGCAGCACATCGCCGGGACCGGCACGATCGACGACCAGGGCCAGGTCGGTGCCATCGGCGGCATCCGACAGAAGCTGTACGGGGCACGGGATGCCGGCGCCACCTGGTTCCTCGCGCCGTCGGCGAACTGCAACGAGGTCGTGGGGCATGTCCCCGATGGCATCCGCGTGTTCGCGGTGTCGACTCTGTCTGATTCGCTGAAGGTGCTCGAAACCATCCGTGACAACGGCGACTTCGACGCTTTGCCCACGTGCGCGGCGGGGAACTCCCCGGCATCGTAGTATCCACGGCGTACCCACAGTGGGCCGCGCCTAGGATGAGGGGGTGACCACGACCTCAGCGCCGAACCAGGCCACGCCGCCGAACCGCTCCCGACGGATCATCTCGATCAGCTTGGCGATCATCGCCGCTCTGGTCGTCGCGTTCTTCGTCTTCGCGAACCTCTATGCCGACTGGATGTGGTTCGAGCAACTCGGATTCACGACCGTCCTGACGACGCAGTGGATCGCGCGCGCCGTGATGTTCGCCGTCGGCTTCCTCGCGATGGCGGTGCCGGTGTGGGCCGCGATCCAGCTGGCCTACCGGCTGCGTCCCGTGTACGCGCGGCTGAGCTCACAGCTCGACCGCTATCAGGAGGTCGTCGAGCCGCTGCGTCGCCTCGCGATGTGGGGCATCCCGATCTTCTTCGGCTTCTTCGCCGGTTTCGCCGCGTCCGCACAGTGGGAGACCACCTGGCTGTGGGCGAACGGCGTCTCGACCTCGGTCACCGATCCGCAGTTCGGCCTGGACACCGGCTTCTACATGTTCGCGATGCCGTTCTATGCCGCAGCGATCGGCTTCGCCTCCGCCGTGGCCCTGGTGTCGCTCCTGCTGACCGCCGTCGTGTCCTACCTCTACGGCTCGGTGCGCGTCGGCCAGCGCGAACTGCGTATCTCCAAGGCCGCCCGCATCCAGCTGGCCGTCCTCGCCGGCATCTACCTGCTGCTGCAGGCTGCGAGCCTCTGGCTCGACCGCTACCGCACCCTCGTCGAGCCCGACGATCGCATCACCGGCCCCGGCTTCGTCGGCACCAACGCGGTCATCCCCGGCCAGACGATCCTCGCGATCGCGGCCGTCATCGTCGCCCTGGCCTTCTTCGTCACCGCGTTCATCGGCCGGTGGCGTTACCCGCTGATCGCGACCGCCCTGCTCGTGGTATCGGCGATCGTGGTCGGCGCCGCCATTCCGTGGGCGGTGAACACCTTCCAGGTGCGCCCCAACCAGCTCTCGCTGGAAAGCCAGTTCTATCAGCGCAACCTCGACAACACGAAGGCCGCGTACGGCATCGACAAGGTCGAGAAGGAGAACTTCGAGGCGGCGACGCAGGCCCAGGCCGGCCAGCTCCGCAACGACGCCGCATCCACGGCTCAGCTGCGCATCATGGACCCGGCCATCATCGGCCCCACCGTGCGCCAGCTCGAGCAGTACCGCTCCTACTACCAGTTCGCCGAGCCGCTCGACGTCGACCGCTACCAGATCAACGGACAGAGTCAGGATGCCGTCGTCTCGCTGCGCGAGCTGAACACCAGTCAGCTCGGTGACGCCGCGACCTGGCAGAACTCGACCCTCGTCTACACGCACGGCTACGGCATGGTCGCGGCGGCGGGTAACGAGCGCACTGCTGACGGCGACCCCGTGTTCCTGGAGCGCGCGATTCCCGGCACTGGTTTCCTCACCGATCTCAACTACGAGCCGCGCGTGTATTTCGGGGAGCAGTCGCCGCAGTACTCGATCGTCGGCGGCCCCGAGGGCGGCGAAGACATCGAGCTCGACTACCCGCTCGGGGCCGACGGTGGCACGGAGACGCGCACGACGTTCCGCGGAGACGGCGGTCCGAGTGTGGGCAACGTCTTCAACCGCCTCATCTACGCGCTGAAGTTCCAGTCGGAGCAGATCCTCTTCTCGGACTACGTCAACCAGGACTCGCAGATCCTCTACGACCGCAACCCCAAGGAGCGCGTCCAGAAGGTCGCGCCGTACCTCACGCTCGACAGCGACCCGTACCCGACGGTGGTCGATGGACGCATCAAGTGGGTCGTCGACGGCTACACCACGAGCGCGAACTACCCGTACTCGACGGGCGTCTCGCTCTCGCGCGCGATCGCCGACTCGAACAACCCGCAGCCCACGTACGCGCTGGATGACATCAATTACATCCGCAACTCGGTCAAGGCGACGGTGGATGCCTACGACGGCGAGGTCACGCTGTACGCCTGGGACGACCAGGACCCCGTGCTGCAGACCTGGCAGAAGATCTACCCGTCGACGCTCCAGCCGTGGAGCCAGATGTCGGCAGACCTCATGAGCCACGTCCGGTACCCGACCGACCTGATGAAGGTGCAGCGGTCGATGCTCGGCGTCTACCACGTCGACGACGCGCGGTCGTTCTTCCAGCAGGACAACCGCTGGGCGACGCCGAACGACCCGCAGAACGCCAACGAACTGCAGCCGCCGTACTACCTGACGATGAAGATGCCGAGTCAGGACGCTCCGACGTACTCCATGTTCACGAGTTTCATCCCGGCCTCCCAGGGCGGACAGGCACGAAACGTGCTCACCGGCTATCTCGCGGTCGATTCCAACGCGGGAGACGCGCAGGGGACGAAACGCGAAGACTACGGACGATTGCGAATGCTCGTGATTGACGCGGCCACGACGGTGCCCGGTCCCGGGCAGGTGCAGAACACGTTCGACTCCGATACCGCGGTGTCGTCGCAGATCAACATCCTCCAACAGGGGCAGTCGCAGGTGCTCAACGGCAATCTGCTCACCCTGCCCGTGGGAGGCGGTCTGCTCTACGTGCAGCCGGTCTTCGTGCAGTCCTCGGGCGACACCAAGCTGCCGCAGCTGCGCCGCGTCCTCGTCGCCTTCGGAGACAAGATCGCCTTCGAGAACACTCTGAGCGAGGCCCTCGACTCGCTGTTCGGTGGCGACTCCGGCGCCGACACAGGCGACGAGTCCGTGACGCCCACCGACCAGGGCGAGACGACTCCGTCGACACCGACGGCACCTGCGGGCGACTACGCCGCGGCGCTGCAGGAGGCGCAGGCGGCCCTGCAGGCCAAGCAACAGGCCCTGACCAGCGGCAACCTCTCCGAGTTCGCAACGCAGGACGCGCGACTGAACGCCGCCGTACAGCGTCTGATCGAACTGCAGGCCGCGGGCGGCGACGCGCAGAACCAGGGCTGAGTCCCCTCAGGAAAGGTCGGCGCCCCGCTCGGGGGGTGCCGGCCTTTCGCCGTGAACGGCGCGGCACCCGGACCGTGGCGGGCGTCGCGGGATCGGGCCCGCGGCATCCCTAGCTCCCGCGGCCTCCGCTTCTCGTTCGGTGTCCAGGAAACCCGGACGAGAGGGCTCTTCCCTCCGGGTGTTGTGGACACTCAACGGTGAAGGCGGCGCCCTGCGCGCTGCCCGACCGCGACGAGTGAGGGCGAGGGGGCGAACCCATCACGCCGTGAGGAACCACCACCAGATCAGCAGGAGCGTGGTGCCGAAGCCGGCGATCTGGTTCAGCCACAGGAATCGGTTCCACCCGGCGGTGGCCCGGTCGCTCTCGGCATCCGTCACGCTCCGATACGGCCAGCAGACCACGAGGTACGGGATCACCAGCACCGCGGCCAGCGGGCCGGGCCACGCCGTGAACAGCATCGCCACCCCGGCGAGGGCGTAGGCCGCGAGCGCGAAGCGAACGGTCCAGCGTGCCCCGCGCGCGGTGGCGATCGACGAGATGTCGGCGGCGCGATCAGCCTCGACATCCTGCACGGCGCCGAACGCGTGCGAGGCGATTCCCCACAGCGCGAAAGCGACGAGCACGAGCACGAGCTGAGGCGTCCACACCGCTCCCGCCAGCACGAGTCCGTACACCGCGGGGGAGAAGAAGTGGATGCTGCTGGTCATCGAGTCGGCGAACGGGCGTTCCTTGAGCCGGAGCGGAGGAGCCGAGTAGAACACGACGAAGAACAGGCTCAGCGCCAGCACGAGCCACGACATCGGCGAGCCGACGATGACGAGGAAGATGACGAACGGCAGGCAGGAGAGAGCCGCGGCCCACAGAGTGATCGCGTGCATGCTCTTCTCGAGCACCGCGCCGTGCGTGCCGCCCTTGCGCGGGTTGCGCAGGTCGGACTCGTAGTCGAACACGTCGTTCACGCCGTACATCGCCAGGTTGTAGGGCACGAGGAAGAACAGGATGCCGACGATCAGCGTCGTGTCGATCTGCCGGGTCGTGAGCAGGTAGGCGGCGGCGAACGGAAAGGCCGTGTTGATCCAGCTCACCGGTCGGGAGGAGACGAAGAGCTCGTGCAGGACGCGTCCGGGGGTGAGGGGGGTCATGCGGCATCCTTCGGGGACGGGCGGGGGGAGAGCAGCGTGAACACCGCCGGGACCAGGAACGCCGCGCACACCGGGTACGCGAAGTCCTCGAGGGGGGCGAGGCCGAGGCGCAGCCCGCTCAGGTGCTGCTGAGGGTATGAGAAGAGATCGACGGCGATCATGAGGTTGTCGAAGACGAGGGTGAGTCCGACCAGGACGAGGGCGGTCAGACTCGAGGAGGACATCCGCCGCGCGAACCGTGGTCGCCGAATCGTGGCGACGGTCACCAGGGCCGTCACGATCACGAAGGGGAGCACGATCAGCGGATACGTCATGCTCGCTCCCGGGTGCGCGCACGTCGCTCGAACACCGCGAACATCACGATGGCCAGGTAGCTCAGGAAGAGGAGGAAGAAGATCTCCTCGAGCGGCAGGTGCGGTGCCAGCTCGACACCGACGAACAGGGGGCTCTCGCCCTTCACGAACACTCCCGTGACGATGCCGACCACATCCCACGCCAGGAAGAACGCCGTCGCGATCAGCACCGCGATCGTCGTTCGCACCGGGGCTGCACGCAGCGCGAGCGAGAATTTCACGTCGATCGCGATCATGCCGGCCAGAGAGAAGAGGATCGCGCCGAGGTAGATCCCCGGCACCTCAGACCGCCGCGCGCACGGGTTCGGCGAGGGGGCCGGGAGAGGTGTCGCCCGTCATGCGCTTGACGACGAGTTCGGCGGAGATGAGACACATCGGCAGTCCGATCCCCGGCAGCACGGATGTGCCCGCGTAGAAGAGGTTCCGCACCTTCCGGGAGCGGTTCTTCGGTCGGAAGATCGCGCTCTGGTTGAGGGTGTGCGCGAGCCCGAGCGAGTTGCCGTGCCAGGCATTCAGGTCGTTCCTGAAGTCCTCCGGCGCGATCGTGCGACGCACCACGATGCGGTCGGCCAGATCCGGGATGCCGGTCCACTCGGCGATCTGCGCGATCACTCGGTCGGCGGCCTGCTCGATGCGCTCGTCGCCCGCACCGTCGACGCCCCCGCGGCCACTGTCGGGATCGGCGGGCACCGGGACCAGGACGAAGAGGTTCTCGTGTCCCTCGGGCGCGACCGAGTCGTCGGTGGCGCTGGGACGGCAGATGTAGATGGATGCCGGGTCCGGGATCTTCTTCTCCTCGCCGAAGATCGCGTCGAAGTTCGTCTGCCAGTCGTCGGTGAACAGCAGCGTGTGGTGCGTCAGCTGGGGCAGCTCGCCCTTCACCCCGAGCAGGAGGAGCAGAGCACCGGGGCTGGGCACCTTGTCCTTCCACCACTTCTCCGGGTACTGCCGGTCCTTCTCCTCGAGGAGCGCATTCTCGGTGTGGTGGAGGTCGGCACCCGAGACCACGGCATCCGCCGCGATGACTCGTCCGTCGGCGAGGCGGACACCACGGGCTGAGCCCGACTCAGTGATGATGGCGTCGACGGGAGACGAGGTCTCGATTCGCACCCCGCGCTCGCGCGCGAGCTTCTCGATGGCGGCGATGATCTCGGTCATGCCGCCCTTGGGGTACAGCACGCCGTCGCCGAGGTCGAGGTGGCTCATCAGGTGGTACAGGCTCGGCACCTCGAACGGTGATCCGCCGAGGAACACCGCCGGGTAGGCGAGGATCTGCTGCAGACGCGTGTTCTGGAAGTCGGTGGTGACGCGCTTCCACAGCGTGCGCGTCAGAAGCGGGATGAGCGTGGGAAGGCGCTTCACCAGTGCGGGGTCGCGCAACCCCTTCGTCGACGAGTAGGGGTCGTAGAGGAACTTCGACGTGGACAGCTCGTACGCGTCCTTCGCCGAGTCGAGGTACGCGTCGATGTTGTCGCCCGAACCCGGCTCGTGCTCCTCGAAGAGCGCCCGCACGGCTTCGCGTCCGGAGACGATGTCGATGGGTTCGCCCTGACCGGGGGGACCGAACACGCGGTACGCCGGGTCGAGGCGGACGAGGTCGAGTTGCTCGGCGGCACTGGTGCCCAACAACCGGAAGAAGTGGTCGAAGACCTCGGGCATGAGGTACCAACTGGGGCCCGTGTCGAAACGGAAGCCATCGCGCTCCCAGGACCCCGCGCGACCGCCGAGAGCGTCGCGGGCCTCGAAGAGCTGGACGTCGTGGCCGCGGTCGGCGAGAAGAGCGGCGGTGCCGAGACCGGCGATCCCGCCTCCGACGACGACGATGCGCTGGGCGCTCATGGGCGGGTGCCTTTCGGTGGACGCCCGAGGAGGGCGCGGGCGGCGAGGGTGGCTTTGACGCCGTCCGGCACGCGGACGCGGGGTGCGCCGACGGGAGAGGCGCGCAGCCGGCGCGACAACTCCGCGAACAGGTCGTGCGCGGTGGTCACGGCGGCGCGGCAGTCCGGGGGGAGGTGCGGGATCACGGATGCCGCGGCGGCCAGATCGGCATCGATGCGGTCGAGCACCGAGATCCGTCGCTCATCGTCGGCCGCGCCGTCGAGGTAGTCACGGCCCAATCTGTCGGCGTCGTCGGCGAGGTCACGGAGGAAGTTCACGTCCTGGAAGGCGGCGCCGAGACGGCGGGCGCCGTCGGCGAGATCGGCCGCGGGGCGTGCGGGGGCGGACATCCCCGCGTTGAGGAACACCCGCAGGCACATGAGCCCGACCACCTCGGCGGACCCGTAGACATAGGCGTCGTGCGACAGGTCGTCGTGGGCGGCGGTGTCGAGGTCGGTGCGCATCGAGGCGAAGAACGGGGCGATCAGCTCGCGCGTGATCCCGCACTCTCGCGCCGTCCGGGCGAAGGCGTGCACGACGAGGTTCGCGCTGAAGCCGGTGTCGATGGCATCCATGACGTCCGCCTCCAGGGAGTCGAGGACCGCGCGTTCCTTCTCGGGCGTGAGGCCGGCATCGTGGGCGGGGCCGTCGACGATCTCGTCGGCGACGCGCACGAGGGCGTAGATGTTGCGGACGTGCGGGCGGGGACGCGCTCCCAGGAGCCGCGTCGCGAGCCCGAACGAGGTCGAGTACCTCTGGATGACGGCGGCGGCCGCATCGTCGGCGGTGCGGGAGTACAGCGCGAGCCCGGTGGGTCCGAGGCTCACGGGACGCGCTCCTGGACGGCGTCGACGAGGTCGAGGAGCATGGCCTGGCACTCCGACGGGAGGGTCGAGGCCGAGACGATACCGCGCGCCTCGTCGAGTGTGTCGCGCACGAGATGCTCGAGCCGCACGCGTGCGCCGGACGCCGACAGTGCGCGCTGTGCGGCTCGAATCGCGACGGGTCCGGTATGAGCGTGCGCGAGAGCATCGCTGACTTCGGGCCAGTTCTCGCTCTCGCGCGCCAAGACGATCAGATGCGTCTTCTTGGCCTCGCGGAGGTCGGAGCCTTCGCCCTTCCCGGCCGTCGAGGCACTGCCGAAGGCACCGATGAGGTCGTCGACGAGCTGGTACGCCAGGCCCAGTGGCTGCCCGAATCGCCGAAGCGCGTGGCGGATCGGCGCGTCGGCTCCCGCGAGCACCGCACCGGCTTCCAGCGGCGCCGAGAACGAGTACACGGCCGTCTTGTCGTGGGTCGTGCGCAGGATCGTCTCCGCGTCGACGTCGTCGGCCGAGACGGCGTTCTCGACGTCGGCCAGTTCTCCCGCCGCCGACACGAGAACGGCGTCCTCGACGAGAAGCAGGAGTTCGCTGCGCAGTTCTGCGGGGATCTCCGCCATCGCCACGAGACGCGCGGCTTCGTGCAGGAGAAGGTCACCCGCGAGGATGCCGGCGGCGTCGCCGAGGAGGGCTGCTCCCGACGCGTTTGCGCCGCGATCTGTTCCGCGCGCGCGGAACTCGCCCCCGACGTTGGGCATGCCCCGTCGCTCGACATCGTGATCGATCACGTCGTCGTGCACGACGAACGCGGTATGCAGCAGTTCGAAGGCCGCCGCCACCTGGAACAGGGCGGGGCGGGCGATGTCGGGTCCGCCGAGGGTGTCGAACGCCGACACCACGAGAAGCGGGCGGAAGCGCTTTCCGCCGTCGGCCGCTCGGCGGATCGCGGATGCCAGAGCGCGCGCGCTGTCGCCGAGTCGGCCCAGACGTCCGTCGAGGCGCAGGAGCGCACCGTCGATGGCAGCGTCGATCTCCTGGCGCGCGGCGGGGGTCGTCGACAAGGCGATCACGACGCCCGCCGGACAGCCGAGGGAGACCCGAAGAGAGGGAGCTGCTGAGACTGCAGGACGAGCCAGGGACTGAACGCCCACGGTGTGGCCTCCAGCGAGGCGGCCAGATCCATCGGATCGACCCACCGGTACTCCGCGACCTCGCGAGGGTTGGGGCGGGGCTCGTCGTCGGTGTGGGCCACGTAGACGGGGCAGATCTCGTTCTCGACGATCCCGCTGGCGTCGACCGCGCGGTACCGGAAGTGCGGGAGAGTCAGCTGGAGGTCGTGGATACGCAGACCGACCTCGAATCCCGCGCGGCGGTGGACCGCTTCGACGAGGGGCTCCGCCGGGCCCGGGTGACCGCAGAACGAGTTGGTCCACACCCCGGGCCACGTCTTCTTGTCGAGGGCGCGCCGCGTCACGAGCACCTGACCGGCCTCGTTCATGACGTGGCAGGAGAACGCGAGGTGCAGAGCGGTGTCGGCACCGTGGACACGCGCTTTCGGTGCGGTGCCGATCTCATTGCCATGATCGTCCAGAAGGACGACGTATTCGGTCTCGCTCATCGTTCCTCCTGTTTGCTAGTTTAGCTAGCGATGTGAGCCTCAATATACCTACGCCGAAAGGGGGTGTCCACTGTGACGGGCGCCGTTTCCGCTCCTGATAGAAGGCCGGCTGTCATCGAGACTCTCACTGCCGTGAGAGCCCTGAGCGATGCCCTCGACCGCATGCACAGTGGCATGAAGGGGGAGATGGACATGAACGCCAGCGACCTCGCGACGCTGCGCATGCTCATCATCCGCGAGCAACGCGGAGAGACGGTGAGTCCCCACGACGTGGCCACGCACCTGCGTATCTCCACGGCGTCGACGACGAAACTCCTCGACCGGCTGTCGGCTTCGGGACACCTGGAGAGACGTCCCCACCCCTCCGATGGGCGCGCGCGCGTCGTGATCCTCACCGACAAGTCGCGCAGCGAGTTCTTCCACCACCTCGGGGGTCACCTCGGCGCGATGCGCGAGGTGGCTGCGCGGTACACGGACAGCGAGCTCGCCACGATCGCGGGCTTCCTGGGATCCCTGACCGAGGCCATCACGACCACCGACTGACGCCGTCATCGCGCGACCCGTACGCCGACGTCGTCGAAACTGTCTCGCGGCCCGGCGCCACGTCGTGTCGTCGCGCGCACGACGGCCGGGGCGTCGCTCCAGCCTCCGCCGCGGAAGACGCGGGCCGTCCCACGGTCGGGGTCGAGGAGGTCCTCGCACCACTCGGAGACGTTGCCGAGAATGTCGAACAGGCCGAAGAGGTTGGGCAGGCGTGCCCCGACATCCACCGGGGAGCGCAGCCCATCGGCGGCGGTCCAGGCGATCTCACCGATGGGCCCGTACGTCGACCCGGTGGCACCGGCTCGACACGCGTACTCCCACTCGTCCTCGGTGGGCAGGCGGAAGCCGTCGCTCTCCGGATCGCGGGAGACCGCCTCCCCGTCGAACGCGTAGGCGGGGTCGTGGCCTTCCCATTCGGACAGCGCATTGCACAGGCGGATGGCGCGGAACCAGCTGAGCTCGACCGCGGGGCGCCGTGGGTGGCGGGAAGGCACGCCCAGAAGTTCCGCGGCCTGCTCCTCGGTGAGGGGGTAGACCGCGATCTCGAACGCGGACACGACGATCTCACGACGTTCTGTCCCCCGCATATCGCCGCGCAGAACGCGTCCACCGGGAATCCGCGCCATCTCGACGTCGATCATGAGAGCTCGACCATCCAGAGATCGGCGTTCCCCGTGAGGAACAGGCGCCGCTCGTCGACATCGAAGGCGCAGTTGCTCACGACGTGGGGCGTCGGAATGACCCCGAGACGCGCGCCGCTCTCGTCGAAGATCACCACTCCCGCGCCGCTGCTCACCCACAGCCAGCCGCGGCGGTCGACGACGAATCCGTCAGGGATGCCGGCATCCACCGTCGCGAACGTCTCCGGGGGCCCCAAGGTCTCGCCGTTCCACGTGCACGAGATGATCCGCGGGAGAGCGTCGGCCCGTGACTCGGCGACGTAGAGCACGCGCTCGTCGGGGCTGAAAGCGATGCCGTTGGGGGCGTCGAGGTCGATCATGCGGCGCAGGGGCGTTCCGTCCTGCCACCGGTACACGCTCTCGTGTCCCAGAGCGGGCGAAGCGGGGTAGCCCTCGCGGGGGTCAGTGATGCCGTACAGCGGGTCGGTGAACCAGACCGCGCCGTCCTCGGCCACGATCAGATCGTTCGGGGAGTTGAGGGCGACGCCCCCATAGGAGTCGACGAGCACGTGCGTCCCATCGTCGTCGGTTCGGCTGATCGCCCGTCGCCCGTGTTCGGCGTGGAGGAGCCGGGCCAGCCGCGTCCACGGCATTGCCGTTCGCGAACTCCGAGGGGTCGACGACCGTGATGACGCTGCCGTCCTCGCGCCACGCGAGCGTGCGACGGCCGACGACATCACTGAACACCAGTGCCTCTTCCGACGCCCACCAGACCGGACCTTCGGCCCACGTGGCGCCGGAGTAGACCGAGAGCAAGCGAGCCTCACGGGGGAGGACTGCACGCAGCCGCGGATCGTGGACGCGGGGCGGGGCGACCTCTACCGGGCGCGGGCGCTGGGCCTGCTGGAGAACGCGTCCGCCGATCATGCCTCCAGTCAACCGGGTGTACGTGGCATCCACGGGCCGGTTGACGGGGGAGGCATCGTGCTGTCGAGCTCGCGTCAAGCCCTCGTTCGGCGCGGACTCGAATGATTAGATGGTCGCTCTAATGTTTGGAAGGCGGTCGCGATGAGTCCCAGGCGGTACGCCTCCCCGCTGCGTCGAGCGGAAGCCGCGCGCACACGGGCGGCGATCCTCGACGCGGCGGCGATGCTGTTCTCGCGGGACGGGTACGCGGCGACGACGATGAAGGGGATCGCGTCCGAGGCCGGCGTGTCGGTGCAGTCTGTCCACCTGGCGGGATCGAAGGCGACACTCCTCGTCGCCGCCTTCGAGCGCACCTTCACGGGCGCGGAGGGAGACGACGATCCCGCCGAGCGGCCGGCGGTGGCCAACATCCTCGAGCGTTTCGACGCCCAGGAGGCGATGCGCGCGTGGCTCGACGATGTCACTCAGGCTCACGCGCGGACGGCTGGCCTCGCTCGCGCCATCGCCGTCGCCGGAGAGACGGATGCCGTGGCCGCAGACGCCGTGGCTGTTCTCGACGCGCGTCGTCGCCGCGAGATCCGCATCGCCGCCGAATGGCTCGTCCAGCGGGGACTTCTCCGCCCCGAGCACATCGACGAGGTCACGGATGAGCTCTGCTACCTGTTCGGCCCCGACACGTTCGCGTTCTTCGTCACACGGTCCGCGTGGACGGTGACGCACTATCGGGCGTGGCTGGAGCGCACCCTCCACGATCTCCTCGCACGCCGCGCCGACGAGCTTCAGGTGGCCTGAGCGACGACGAGCGGAGCGGGGGCGCGGATCACTCCGACGCCACCGCCCCGTTGCTCTCGTCAGCTGGAGCGACGCCTGAGGGCGCGGCGTCGCAGCAGCAGGCCACCTCCGAGCGCGAGGAGGAGCGCTGCGCCCCCCGCGAGCGCGGGAGCGGCTGATCGGTCTGCACCGGTGTTCGCGAGGCCGCCGTTGTCGTCCGGGGCGGGGATCGGCGTCGGCGTGGCCGTGGGAGTCGCGGTCGGCGTCGGCGTCGGCGTGGGCACCGGGGGCGTGTCGACCGCGACGCTGACCGCGGTCGAATTCTCGCTCGCGCCGCGGGCGGTCACCGTGACGGTGAGCGTCGTCCCCGACGGCAGGTCGCGGAAGGTGGTGGCATCCGCGCCGGCCTCGAGGGCGGCCGAGGCGACGACCTCGGTGGCGGCGAGCACCTGCACCTCGGACCCCGTGGAGCCCTTGGCGTTCGTCCACGACACCGCGATCGAGGTGGGGGAGAGGGCTGTGGCTTCGAGGTCGGTGACCGGGCGGGCCGGCAGTGCCGTCAGCAGTGCCTCCGCGTCGATCAGTCCCGCCCCGAACAGCTGCTGGTCCGTCACGGTCGACGAGGTCGGGTTCTTCAGCGGGCCCGCGGTTGCGAACGCCGTGCGAGAGATGTCGGCGGCCGACTTCTCGGGTGCGTACTCGAGCGCGAGTGCGTGCACGGCGGCAGCCGTCGGAGCCGCCGCTGAGGTGCCGAAGAAGTACCAGTTGTTGTCGAGCTGAGGAATGCGCTGGGCGAAGAAGCTCGTGCGGATGCCGTCGACCGAAGCGATCTGCGGGCCCATGACCCGCAGCGGCTCGGGGTAGGCCGGCGAGACGACGGGCTGTCCGTCGACGTAGCGCACCGGCTCGAACAGCACGGGCGTGTCGCCTGCGGAGGTGAACGACTCGGGGACGCCGGGTTCGCGCGAGAAGACCGCGGCCACACCGATGCCCGAACCGTCGGCGGGGTGGCCTACGGAGGTCAGCCCGACGATGTCGGGGCCCGCTGAGCGGTCGTACTCGATCTCCGACATCGTGGGGTTCCAGAACGCCATCGAGAAGGCGGGCGTCGAGGTCGTGCCCGAGGAGGTGTCGCGGACCACCACGACGTCCATGTCCCCGGCGGGGACGCCCTTCGGCGCCGTGGCATAGACGGTCGGCGTGATCCCGTCGATGTACGACTCGCTGACCAGCTTCTGGTCGACGTAGTACTGCGGGATCAGGGTGGTGGTGAGGCCGAAGACGGGGTCGCCCCATTGCGCGACCAGGTCGGCGGTGGTGGCTTCGGGGAAAGTGACCGTGTCGGTGGCATCCTGAGCTGCCGACGGGTCGAAGTCGAGGCAGTCGT
This sequence comes from Microbacterium enclense, assembly GCA_038182865.1. Classification (NCBI taxonomy): domain Bacteria; kingdom Bacillati; phylum Actinomycetota; class Actinomycetes; order Micrococcales; family Microbacteriaceae; genus Microbacterium; species Microbacterium enclense. Next base: position 3,177,893 of record CP116226.1, read on the forward strand.
ACGACGTGAAGCCCTCCGGGGCGATCACCCAGCTCGGGCAGGACATGGAGCGGTAGGCCGGGGTGCGCCAGCCGTTGATCTGCCGTCCGGCGCCGCTCGTGCCCTTCTCGCCGATCGCCGAACCGTTGCCCGCGGAGGTGTAGTACGCGACACCGCGCGACTGCACATCGGTGATGGCCGTCGAGATCCACCCCTGCTGGTAGAGCGGCTCTTCGCTCCATCCGATGTCATCGACGATGACGTTCGCTCCCGCGTCCGCGAGCGCGACGATGCCCTTTGCCATGTCCTGCGAGCTCCGCCACGCGGTGTAGAAGACGATGCGGGCGCCCGGAGCGATGCCGTGGACGAGCTGCGCCATCGCGCGTCCCTCGTCGTGGCCGCCTTCTTCGGTGGTGATGTCGGACAGCACGGTGACCGGAGTCTCGTACCCGCACGGGTTTCCCGGTCCCGGTAGCAGGCCGGCTTCGACGTCGTCTTCCGGAGTGGTTTCGGCGTCGGTCCACGCGTCGTACGAGTCGGACAGGATGCCGATCGTGACGCCGGTTCCGTCCACACCGAAGTCCGAGCGCGCCTCGGCCGTGTGCAGCGGCGTGTCGGCGTCGCTGGGGAACGCCCGGCACGATTTCTCGGCCGCGCTGCGCTCGGCGGACGGCACGTCGGGGATCGCGGGAGGGGTGATGGGGATGGCCACCGGCTGGACCACCGGAGACACCGCGCGGACGCCGTCGAGGCCGCGCAGGGCATCGAGTCGATCGGGAGCGACCCACACTGTCGCTGAGGAGGTCAGATCCTGCACGCTGACGATCTCCGCCGTTCGTCCGACCTCATCCAGGAGTCCGGTATCGGGACGACGCTCGAAAGTGACCGTGACCGAGAGGCGTCCGTCGTCGTCGAAGCGGAGCGAACCCCGACCCGAGCCGGGCAGTCCCACCGCGGCGGTGATCGCCTCCGGTGAGTCGGCGCCCGCGATGACGGCTTTCTCGACCGCGTGGGCGAGAGTGCCGACGAGTGGAACGTTGCTGCCGGCGGGCGGTGTCGATTGTGCCGAGGCGGGAAGGGCGAAGCTCAGTGAGCAGAGAACGGCGGCGCTGATGGCCACCGCGCGGAATGCGCGATTCATTTTCGTTTTTGATCCCCCAGGTTTTCGGTCAGTGTAGGGGGAACGATGCGCCGGGGGCGAGGAAAATGTCGGCGGTGCACTCGCGGCTGCCGAACCGAAGAGAAAAGGCCCCGGATCCGAGGATCCGGGGCCTTCATTTGTTGCGGGGACAGGATTTGAACCTGCGACCTCTGGGTTATGAGCCCAGCGAGCTACCGAGCTGCTCCACCCCGCGGCACAAGAGAAAACATTACGCGGAGATGAACGCGGGCGCAAATCCGGACGTACCGCCCGGGAGTGTCGCGGCAGGATGTTGCGGGTGAGTACCCCTTTCGACGATCGAGACGACGGCAGGCCGGAGAGCCCTGCTCAGCGTGCGGACCGCAATTGGAACGACGTGCTGCAGGAGCTGCGCGTCTTGCAGACGGGCACGCAGATCCTCACCGGATTCCTGCTCGCCCTCGCCTTCCAGTCCGCCTTCGCCGACCTCGCCGCGGGCTGGCGAGGGTTCTATCTGGCGCTGGTGAGTCTCTCCGCCCTGAGCGCGGTCGTCGCCTTGGCGCCCGTGGCTCTGCACCGAGCCGTCTTTCAGCGGGGCATCAAACCCGCCTTGGTGAGGTTCGGCCACCATGCGCTTCGCGGCGCCTTGGCCCTCGTGTCGCTGCTGCTCGTCGGTGTCGTGGTGTTCGTCTTCGGCATCGTGGTCGGGGTGACCGCCGGCGTGATCGCGGGAGTCGTGCTCGCCGCGGCGATCCTCGTACTGTGGGTGGTGATGCCGGAAGTGCTCCGGCGCCGCAGCGGAAAGGACCGACCGTGACCGACGCAGGATTCGGCCTGGCTGTCGCGCAGTTCGCGCCCGCAGCCTCGCGTGCGGCCAACCTCGAGGCGATCGCCGAGGGGGCGCGCACCGCCGCGGCACGCGGGGCGCGGGTCGTGGTGTTCCCGGAGTACTCCAGCTACTTCGTCGACCCCTTCGACGCCTCACTCGCGGATAACGCTGAAGACCTCGAGGGCGCTTTCACTGCCGCGCTGACGGCGCTCGCGACGGAACTCGGCCTCGTCGTGGTCGCCGGCCTGCTCGAGAAGGCGGACGACGGCCGTCGCGTGCGCAACACCGTCGTGGCGGTGGCGGATGACGGCATCCGTGCCGTGTACCGGAAGCTGCACCTGTACGACGCGTTCGGTCAGCGGGAGTCGGACTGGGTGGCGCCGGGGGAGATCGCCCCGCCCGAGACCTTCGACGTCGACGGGCTCCGATTCGGTCTCATGACCTGTTACGACCTGCGCTTCCCCGAGGTCTCGCGCACCCTCGCCGACGCCGGCGTCGAGGTCGTCCTGGTACCGGCCGAATGGGTGCGCGGACCCCTCAAGGAACATCACTGGCGAACGCTCGTGCAGGCCCGGGCCATCGAGAACACGGTCTTCGTGGCGGGGGCCGATCACCCGCCACCGCTCGGCGTGGGGCACTCCATGATCGTCGACCCGCAGGGCGTGATCATCGCCACGGTGGGCACGACCACCGACGTCGCGGTTGCCCACATCGACCCGGACGCCATCGCCCGCGTGCGTCGCGTGAACCCCGCTCTGGAGCTCCGGCGCTTCCGCGTCACCCCGCGCTGATCGAGAGCGCGCTCGGTGGGCGTCGGTGGTGTCGGTCCTGACCTGTCCGGCATCTTTTTGCAAGTCGTGGGAACGAGTGATCAGATGCCGCAATCTGTGTAGATGACGAGTTTGGCGACTGACTACCCGTGGATGCCATACATGCGTGAGTTCGGATCGAATCTCCGGAGGGCGCGCCTGGCGGTGGCGTTGACGCAAGAAGACGTGGCTCTGCGCGCGAAGATCTCGCTTTTCACGTATCAGAAGCTCGAAAAGGGCGAATCGAATCCAGGAACTCCGGCGAACCCCCGTCTCCAGACGTTGCTGGCGCTTTCCGTCGTCCTGGGGGTTCCGGTTCAAGACCTCGTGCCCGACCTCTCGCGCTGGCAGGGCTCGCTGTCGCCCTGATCCGCCGGACTACGGGAACCACCGCAACAGTGCCTCTGTCGCTCGGATGAGGCGTCTCGCCGTCCCCACGCTCAAGATCGCCGACGACCGGGAGGGGTGGTCGGGTCCGATCCACACCCAGGTCTCGCCGCACGTGCGTTCGAGGCCGATTGCGATCTCGACGATGGTCGGGGCATCGATGCCGCCGTGCGCATTCACGAGGCGTTCGACACCGGGAACGATGACCCCCTCGCTGCGATGGACGAGACGCAGGTCCGAGGTCGCCTCGTGCTCGCCCGTGCACCACGGGGGACATGCGCAAGGGTCCTCCCGTGGGTCCGACGGACTCATGGACGCCCTTCTCTCCTGGGTGACGAGGGGACCGCGTCCCCGTTTCCGAGGGAATCGCTCCCGAGGCGAGCGGTGATCCCGGATGACGGGATGTCCGCGTCGGTCGACGGCGGTCGCGGCTAGTGGTCGAGTGCGTCGGCGAACCTGAGCAGCGAGATCTCGCGCACCATCCGCCATCCCGCCCGTGTGCGGACCATCGTGTAGCCCTCGCGGCGAAGGCGCAGGCCGGTCTCGCGCGTCAGGCGGGCGGTACCGGGGAGCTTCGTCCATTTCAGAGACGGCCCGTACACGTGGGTGATGCGGAGGGGGCGCGATTCACGCGTGCGTGGTGTGCGAGACATGTGGTCTTTCCCGTCATGTATCGAAGCCGGACGGTGCCGGTCCGGGGCGTCGCAGTATCCGCAGAATACCATTTATACATGGTAATTTCTCTCCGTCGACCGTTGTCTCCGGAACTCGTCTGATGCGGCGAACGAGAACGAGACGGGTCGCACTCACAAGGGAGATGGATGCATGGGGCCGACCGATCCCTCCTTCGCGGAGCGGGAGCGTCACGTCGAGGCTCTCTTCGCCGCCCTCAGACGCGCCGACGTGGGAGCGGCCGTGGCTCTGTTCGCCGACGACGCGCACATCATGCGCATCCGCTACGCCGGAGGTCATGTCTCGGGTGGGCACATGGTCGCGACCGGACGGACGGACATCGCGCGAAGCCTTCGCGAATTCGTCCGCCGCGCGCCGGTGATCCGTGCCGCGGCATTCTCGTGGGAGGGCGAGGGACTTCTCGTCCGGGTGGAGTGCTCGCTCGATGGCCCGCACGGCGGACGTGAGCAGTGGTCCCGCCTGGTCGGATACGACTTCGCGGGAGGTCTCATCAGCCACGTCCGCGAGACGACCCACGACGACGAGGAGTGAAGACGATCCTGGTGAGGGGCCGGTGGTGCGTCGCGCTGCCCTCAGAGTTCCGAGAGCGCGGAGAGCCGCCGCGCGGCCTCCGACAACACCTCGACGCGTTTGCAGGCGGCGAAGCGGACGAGGGTCGCGTAACGGTCACGGTGCCCGGGGGAGACGAAGGCGGTCAGCGGGATGCCGACCACTCCCGCGCGGGCGGGCAGCTCGCGGCAGAAAGAGTCGGCATCCGTGGCGCCCAGCGGCGCGGCATCCACGACCGTGAAGTACGACCCCCCGGGCGTCGAGACGGCGAAGCCGGCGCCGCGCAGGCCGGTCGCGAGAATCCGAGCCTTGGCGGCCATGGTCTCCGCGACGGAGGAGAAGAAGGCGTCAGGGAGTCGGAGCCCGCTCGCGATCGCGGGTTGGAAGGGTGACCCGCCGACGTACGTGAGGAACTGCTTCACCGCAAGAATCGCGGTGACAAGCTCGGCCGGTCCCGTGACCCACCCGGTCTTCCACCCGGTGAGCGAGAACGTCTTGCCGGCGGACGAGATCGACACCGTCCGTTCGGCGGCGCCGGGAAGCGTGGCGATCGGCACGTGTGGTCCATCGAAGACCAGGTGCTCGTACACCTCGTCGGTCACGATGATCGCATCGTGGAGGTGGGCGAGCCGGATGACCTCGTCGAGGACCTCACGGGAGAACACCGTTCCGGTGGGATTGTGCGGATCGTTGACGAGGATGACACGGGTGCGATCGGTGACCGCGGATGCCAGCTGCTCGAGGTCGGGCTGGAAATCGGGCCACAGCAGCGGGACCGGCACGAGTCGGGCGCCCGCGAGGGCGACGCTCGCGGCGTAGGAGTCGTAGTACGGCTCGAACACGACGACCTCGTCGTCCGGGCCGTCGATCAACGCGAGTAACGTCGCCGCCAGGGCCTCGGTCGCCCCCACGGTGACGAGAACCTCGCTCCCGGGGTCGAGGTCGATCCCGTAGAAGCGCCGCTGGTGCTCGGCGATCGCGGTGAGAAGTTCGGGGAATCCACGGCCGGGGGCGTACTGGTTCACCCCGTCGGCGATCGCCCGACGAGCGGCTTCGAGCACGACCTCGGGCCCGTCTTCGTCGGGGAAACCCTGACCGAGATTGAGGGCACCGGTCGAGGTCGCGAGGGCGGTCATCTCGGCGAAGATGGTGGGCACGGCGTGACCGTCAGGGGCGAGGAGGCCCGCTCCGCGGGCGGTGCGCTGCCAGGCGCCGGGGATGATCTGCATCGTGGAGAGTGCCTTCGGGGAATGCGCGGGGCGCGCGGACCTGTTCGCTCTCACCGTAGGCCATGGGGCTCGCGGGGCGTTCCTGCCAGACCCATAGAGGTGGCTCAACGTGGTCATAGGCAGCACACAGCATCCAGGGTCATCGTGGAATCGCCTGGAAGAAGGAGCATCACATGAGCGACACCACGGACAATCGTCCCGAGGGTAACGACAACAGCCGGAACACCGACGCGGCCGCACAGAACGCCGTGCCCACGTCGCCTCGCACCGATCACGGAGCTGCGGGGAACGCGAGCGATGCCGCCGCGCCCGCCGGTGCCGTCCCACCCGTGCCGACCCGGTCGCCCGCCGCCGCAGCGGCCGCATGGCCGCCACCCGCGCACACCCCCGCCGCGGGTGCTCACCCCGGCGGCACGCACGACGGCGCGACTCGCCCTCAGGACTATGCCGCCGCCCCGTCGGGGGCGACCGGTCCCACCGGTCACGCCTTCGGGCCCGCAGCCGGCGGTCACGATCCGCGCGGGCAGCACCCCACCCTGAACCTGTCCGAGGGTGCTTCGCCCTCGCAGCCCCGCAAGAAGAGCGCCGCGCCTCGGATCGCCGCGCTGCTCGTCGCCGCCGCGCTCGTCGGCGGCGGTGCCGGTCTCGGCGGTACGTACGCCGGACTGACGCTGTGGGGCGGATCGAACTCGGCCGCCGTGTCGGGTCCCACCGCGGTCACCGTGAACAACCCCGAGGACGTCAACAACACCACGGCAGTCGCCGCGAAGGTGGTTCCGAGCGTCGTGACGATCCAGGCCATGGAAGGCCAGACCGGTGACACCGGCTCCGGCGTCATCCTGAGCAAGGACGGCTACATCCTCACGAACAACCACGTGGTCACGATCGGTGGGAAGTCGGCGAATCCCACCGTGTCGGTTACGACCTCCGACGGCCGCGTGTTCTCGGCGAAGATCGTCGGCACCGATCCGACCTACGACCTCGCCGTGATCAAGCTCGACGGTGCCTCGAACCTCACGCCGATCGACTGGGCGGATTCGTCGAAGCTGAACGTCGGTGACAACGTCAGCGCCGTCGGGGCCCCGCTCGACCTGCCGAACACGGTGACCACCGGCATCGTCAGCGCGCTGAACCGGTCGATCCTGGTCGCCTCGTCGGCTGCGCCGAAGGACGGCACCGAGTCGGAGGACGGCTCGGGATCGGGAGGAAACGAGACCCCGTTCTTCTTCGACTTCGGTGAAGGCCAGCAGGGCCAGCAGCAGACGTCGCAGTCCATCAAGATCGCCGTCATTCAGACCGACGCCGCCATCAACCCGGGCAACTCCGGCGGCGCGCTGGTCGACGACGAGGGCAAGCTCATCGGCATCAACGTCGCCATCGCCAGTGCCGGCGGTTCATCGTCGGGGGGCCAGTCCGGCAACATCGGCGTCGGCTTCGCGATCCCGTCCGACGTGGCCAAGCGCATCTCGCAGGAGATCATCGACAACGGCGCCGCCACCCACGGCCTGCTCGGTGCGAACGTCCAGGATGCCGCGAACATCCAGGGCGCGACGACGACCGGTGCCGTGATCGCCGAGGCCGTCAGTGGAGGTGCGGCCCAGGCTGCGGGACTGCAGAAGGGCGACATCGTCACCAAGTTCAACGGCATCCCGATCACCAACTCCGCCGACCTGACCGCTCAGGTGCGCGCATTGGCGGCGGGCGCCAAGGCGGAGGTCACCTACGTCCGCAACGGTCAGGAGAAGACCGTCGAGGTCACGCTCGGCCAGATGCCGACCAACTGACGTCCCGGACGAAAGACGCCACCCCGCGATAGGCTCGCGGGGTGGCGTCTTTCTCGTTCGGGGCGGGAAACGCGCGAAAACTCCGTCGGATCCCGGTGTACGTCGCGGGTCGGCTCCTCACGGCCGCCACCCCGCGGTCGCGCGCAGAATGGGTGTTCGGCTGCGCGGTCGGCGTGACCGACGGCGCTCTCGCGCTCTGGCGCGTCGCCGCGGCGCACGGCGAGACGGGCGTGTGGCTCGTGGCCGACACCGCCCAGGCGCGGCAGGCGGACGAGCTCGGCATCCCCTGGGTGCGAAAGGACTCCCTGCGGGGGCTGTGGCGTACGGCCCGGGCACGCGTGATCGTGGTCACGCACGGCTTCGGCGATGTGCAGAGGTACGCGGTCACCGGCGCATTCATCGTCCAGCTCTGGCACGGGATCCCGCTGAAGCGGATCGGGCTCGACTCCGCCGAGACCACCCGTACGTCGTCGGGTCCGGCGGGTGAGGTGCTCCGCCCGATCGTCGCGGCGCTCTACCGCCGGACGACCCGTCAGATCTCCCTGCTCCCCGCCGCGTCGCATCTCGTGCGCGGGCGGCTCGAGACGGCCTTCGCTCTCTCCGACGAGCGACTCCCCGTCACGGGCGAGCCCCGGGTCGACGTGCTCTCGCGCGGGCGTGCCGAGGATCGGCGAGCCGTCGCACGCGCCGAACTCGAGAAGACGACGGGGCTGTCGCTGGGTGACCGCCGAGTCGTTCTCTACGCGCCCACGTGGCGCGACGGCGAGGACGACCCCGCCGTCCCGAGCGGCGGCGAGTGGGATGCCATCTCCGCGGTGCTCGACCGGCTCGACGCCGTCCTGCTCGTACGGTCACACCCGCTGGGCGAGGGGGACTACACGCCGCCGACTCCGATCGACCGCGTGGCGTCCCTCGGGGCCGACCGGGCAACGGACGTGACGCCGGTGCTGCCGGGCGTCGACGTGCTGATCACCGACTATTCCTCCCTTGTGTTCGACGCGGCGCTCGTGCCGCTGCCGGTGCTGTTCTTCGCCCCCGACCTCGAGGCGTACACGGCGCGGCGAGGGCTGTACGGGCGCTACGCCGACGTCGCCGGCACCGATCCGGCACGCACCTGGGCGGAGGCGCTCACCCACCTGGACGGCATCCTGAACGATCCCACCGAGGCGGTGAAGGCCTCCCGCCGGCGGAGCGCGACCGTCCACGCCCACCGCGACGGCAGGAACGCCGAGCGCGTCTATCGCGAGGTTCGCCGCCGCCTCGACCGCGAGACACCGAGCAGCGTCCCGTGGGGCGCGAGAAGGGCGCAGCGATGACTGACGCGCGATTCGTCGACGACGGCACCGGCACGGTGTTCGAGATCAGCGGTGTCGGGCCGCGCCCCGCCTCCGTGCAGCTGATCGGGCGGCGTGCTCGCGTCACCGCGCGTCTGCACGGGCGGGGGCGGAGCTGGCGAGCCGAGCTGCCTCTGCGGGCGCCGCGCTGGGGTGGGCCCGAGCTTCCCCTGCCGACGGGGGAGTACCGCGTACGCGTCGATGCGGGTGAAGCGACGGATGCCGCCGTCCCGGATGCCGCCATTCCGCTGACCATGCTGACGGGGCTGCGCGCGGCGTGGACAGGCGCCATCCTGCATGTCGGGCCGCCGGTCGATCCGGCGTTCACCTCACGCGAAGGCCAGGCCATCCTCGAGAAGAGGTACTCCGCGAGTCGCGAACCGCTGGAGAACGCCGTGTTCTTCGAGAGCTTCTACGGACGCAACGCGAGCTGCAATCCGCTCGCGATCGATCGCGAGCTCGCGCGGGTTGCCCCGGGGGTCACGCGGTACTGGAGCGTGGTCGACCCGTCCGTGGCGGTTCCCCCGGGGGCCGTGGCCGTCGTGGAGGGGAGCCCCGCCTGGTGGCGGGCCCGCGGAACGGCCCGGCTGCTCGTCGTCAACGACTGGTTGCGTCGACGCTTCGTCCGTCGTCCCGGGCAGGTCGTTCTGCAGACCTGGCACGGCACCCCCCTGAAGCGGCTGGCGTTGCACCGCCCCGGATTCGATCCGCGACGCGCGGTCGCCGTGGTCCGCGAGGCGCTCCGGTGGAACGTTCTCCTCGCGCAGAGCCCGTACGCGGCGCGCGTGCTGACCAAGGCGTACGCGTTCCTCCGTCGGCCCGTGTGGATCGAGGGCTACCCGCGCAACGATGTCCTCCACAGCGACGACGGGCGACGCACCCGGCAGGCCTTGGGCATCGAGGCCGAGGAGCGCGTCCTCCTGTACGCCCCCACATGGCGGGACGACCGCGAGGCCATCGTCGATTTCGTCGACCCGGCGGCGCTCGCCCGCGCGACCGATTCGGTCGTGCTGGTGCGCGGCCACTCCCGAACGCTCCTCCCCGGCGAGGACGCGCGAGGCCCCCGCGTCATCGACGTGACCGGGTACCCCGACACGGCGCACCTGCTCGCCGCGGCCGACGCTCTGATCACCGACTACTCGTCCGTGATGTTCGACTTCAGCATCACCGGGAAGCCCCTGTACTTCCTGGTCCCCGACCTCGAGCACTACCGCGGAGCCCTGCGCGGGTTCTACTTCGACCTGCTCGACGCGGCACCCGGTCCCATCGTCCGATCGCAGGACGACCTCGAACGGGCGATCGAGGAGGTCGACCCGTCGATCTTCGCCGATCGGTACGCACGATGGCAGCGCATCTTCAACGCGCGGGACGACGGCCGTGCGAGCGAGCGGGTCGTCGCACGCATCCTCGATCGCGGGTTCGTCGATCGCGAGTGAGCCGCGCGCGTCAGGGCAGGGGCGTGTTGCGGCCGTTCAGCCGCGACGTGTCGACGGTGTCGCGAGCCCCGCGCAGAACGCCCCCCACGAACCCGGCTCCCCACGAGAGGTGCATCGAGGGCAGCACCGCCGCCGTCCACATCCGGTCGCGCCATCCTCCTCCTCCCGCCCGACCCAGCGCGGCCAGGGCGACGAGGGCAGCGTACGCGGCAACCGGGACATGGACCACGGATGCCGCAGCCGACCGCCGACCCCGCACGCGGCGACCGATCTGCCAGACGCCCGTCGCGGCCGACAGCACGGTCGCTGCCACCAGGGCGGGCGGGGCGAAGAAACGCAACGAGTTGCGGCGACCGTAGCGTCGGACGAGTTCGCCGCGCCACGCCCCCGTGGCACGGAACTGCCGCACCAGGCGGGTCCAGCTCTCGCGGGGCCAGTAGACGACCGAGAGTGCCGGGTCGAACCAGACGCGGTACCCCGCACGGCGCAGCCGGAGGTTGAGCTCCCAGTCCTCCCCGCGCCGGAGGGACGGATCGAATCCTCCGACCTCGTCAATGGCCGCGCGACGCATCACGCCGAGATAGGCCGACTCCGCCGGCCCCTCGGGCGAACCGCCGTGATAGGCCCCGCCGCCGAGGCCGACGCGCGCGTTGTACGCCCGCGCCACCGCCCTCTGAAAAGGCGAGCGACCATCGGCGCGCATCACACCGCCGACGTTGGCCGCGCGGGTGCGCGCGAGAGTGGCCAGCGCCCGGAGCGTGTACCCGGGGGAGAGCTCGGAATGGGCATCGACGCGGACGACAGTGGGGTAGCGGCTCACACCGAGCGCGAGATTCAGACCCACCGGGATGTCGGCATCCGGATTCTCCACCAGCACGATGCGGTCATCCTCCGCGGCGAGCTCCCGTGCGATCGCGGTGGTGCCGTCGGTCGAAGGTCCGAGGGCGAGCACGATCTCGACGGGGCCGGGGACATCCTGGCTGAGGGTCGAGCCGACCGCGCGACGCAGATACCTCTCCTCGTTCAACACGGGCATGATGAAGCTCACGCCGGCGTCGTCGGGGGGAACGGGCGCGTCTCTTCCGCCGGGGGTCGGGAGCAGCATCCGTCGATCCTTTCACGCCGTGCCTGGCCGGTACCCTGGAACGATGCCCCTCGCCCGCGACGCCCGACTCGCGGTCGGTCTCCTGCGCAAGGCTCTGGCCACACGCACCGCCCGTCGCGATCTGCACCGCGCCCTCGCCGCGCGCGGGCCACTTCCGCACGCGACATTCCGCATCGCGGTGTACTTCGCCGACGGTGCGGTGAACATGTACCAGATGCGTCAGTGGTACGCGCCCCTGCGCGACCTCGCGAGGACGTGGCCCGTCGTCGTCATCAGCCGTTCGATCCGCGGTGCCGACGCTCTGCTGAAGGACGGAGAGCTCCCCGTGGCATTCGCCCCGACCGTCCGCGACGTCGAACAGGTGCTCGCTGAGCAGGACATCCGCCTCGTGTTCTACGTGAATCAGAACACGCGCAACTTCCAGATGTTCCGGTACGGGCGTCGTTGGCACGTGTTCATCAATCACGGCGAGTCCGACAAGATGTACATGACCACCAACCAGTTCAAGGCGTACGACTACGCCTTCATCGCCGGAGACGCCGCGCGGGAGCGGCTCGGACGGGTGCTCTGGGACTACGACCTCGACCGGCGGACGTTCTCGATCGGCCGCCCCCAAGCCGACCACGTCGCCGGAGACGCGCCCTTCGACCCGGACGACCGCACGGTCGTCCTCTACGCGCCGACCTGGGAAGGCGACCGCCCGTCGGCGCATTACGGCTCCGTCCGGTCCCACGGTGAAGCCCTGGTGGAGGCGCTCCTCGCTTCCGGGCGTCACCGCGTGATCTATCGCCCGCACCCGCGGTCCGGGGTGATCGATTCCGAGTACGCAGCCGCGAACGCCCGGATCGTGGCGGCCCTCTCCGCCGCGAATCGCGCCGACCCCTCCGCCCGCCACACCTACGACGCGTCATCCACGCTGGGGTGGCAGCTGCGGGTCGCCGACCTCGCGATCCTCGATATCTCGGCGATGGTCTATGACCGGCTCGCGCTCGGTGCGCCGCTCATCGTCACCCGCCCCGCCGACCCCGAAGCCCTCGTCGACGACGCGGGGTACCTCTCGGCGTGCGAGTGGCTGGATGCCGGGCGTGCGGGCGCCGTGATCGAGGAGGCCGATCGGGTACTGGGCGATCCCGAGGTAGGCGACCGTCTCCGGTACTGGGTGCAGCACTACTTCGGCGACACGACGCCGGGTGCCTCGACACGTCGCTTCCACGCCGCCGTCGAGGAGCTCATGCGTCGCTGGGACACCTGGCACGGACGAGGCTCCGAGTCCCGCGAGGGAGAGATCGCCGGTTAAAGTGCGGCGGTGAGACGTCCGATCGCGGCGAGCGGGATGCCGAGCCAGTCCGGGCGGTTGCGTGTCTCGTAGATCGCTTCGTAGACGGCTTTGTCCAGCTCGAACGCCGCGAGAAGATCACTACCGCCCGGGATCCGGCCGCCGGTCGTGGCGGCATAGCCCTCGAGGAACGCCTGCTGCGCGGCGATGACCCATGTGCGAACCGTGGCGCCGTCGTCGTCGGCGATCGCACCCGAGACGTAGTCGAACGAACGGAGCATCCCCGCGACGTCCCGCACCGCCAGATCGGGCAGGAGCCTCTCCGCCATCGGCCGCAGCGGCTCGCCCTCGAAGTCGAGCAGAACCCACCCGTTGCTCGGCGTGTGGAGCACCTGTCCGAGGTGGAGGTCGCCGTGCACACGCTGCAACGCAGGCCAGTCGGCGGCGGCCGCCCGGGCGTAGACCTCACGGATTCGAGCGACGTGGGGCAGGAGAGACGGGACCTCGTCGACGGCGATGGCAAGACGTCGTTCCCACGCGCCCACGACAGCGGCGCGATCGCCCTCGGCGGCTGCGCGGGTGGGGAAGGCGGTGGCCAGAGAGACGTGCATGCGCGCGACGCTCTCTCCGAGTGCCCGGGCCGGCTCCTGGAAGTCCTGGTCGGCCGCGGCCGCGGTGAGCGCGACGCGCCACGCGTCCTCCACGCCCTCGAAGAACTGCTGGGCGAACGCCAACGAACCGGTCAGCGGGCTACCGGACGACGACGTCCAGGTGCCGCGCACCTCGCCGATCGCCGCGGGAACGAAGGTAGCACCCGCCGCGGCGAGCGCGGAGGGGAGTTCGACGTCGGGATTGAGCCCGGCATTCACCTGCCGGAAGAGCTTGCAGATGACCGGGATGCCGTCGCCTTCGGGGCGGAAGATGATGGAGGTGTTCGACTGCTCACCGCTGAGGACGCGGGCCTGGGCCGTGGGTGCGGCGGCCCCGGCAGGCGACAACGCGATGGCTTCGAGCCCCGCCTCCGCCGTCAGCGGGGTGCCGAGGGTCACCGCCCGGTAGAGCAGATCGGTGAACGCATCGTCGGTCGTGGCATCCGCCCAGACCGTCTCCTCCGCCTCGGGGCCGATGAGGCTTCCCGGGAGGACGCTGCCCGCCGGGCGAGCGACGACGGGCACCTGGTAGACGATCGCGGGCTCGGCGGCGTCGTCGCGGACGAGCAGGAGCCGCGTGCGCGGTGCGCTCACCTCCCACGACGCGACGAGGGTCAACCGCGGGTCGCGCCCCTTCGTGCCGTACCAGCGCTGCCGCGGCATCCAGACCGCGAGGAGATCGAGGAGGTCGCCCATGCCGCGAGAGTAGCCCGCCGAGGCGAACACCGCCCGGGTCTTGCGTCGGGGGTGCGAGAAATGAGAGGGCTCAGGATGCCGTGCCCTCACCCGTCTCGCCTGTCGGGGTCCGGTCGTCGATCGAGGTCTTCTTCCGGCGTGGCAGTGCTTTTCGCGCGATCGATCCGGTGCGCCGCCCCGCCGTTCCCATCGCGTCGGCCACCGCGCCGCCGACGCGGTGTACCCCCGTGACCGCGGCACGCTCGATCCGCTCGGATCCTGGACGGGGCTCGACGTCGGCGGGAAGCACGAGAGGGGGAGGCCCGAAAGCGCGCCGTGCATTGACCAGGACACGACGCCCGAGAATGTGGTTTCCGGCGCCGCCGACGACCGCGCCGACCCCGAAGGGGAGCGCTTTGCCGAGCCAGGACGCGCCGCCGCGTGCGGCGAACTGGCGTACGAAGGTGGTCTTGAGACGATCCACGAGCGGCGCGACGGCGGCGCGAGGGAGGGTCTTCGTCACGAGGTCGCCCCAGTATGTCGATCGGGACGCGCCGCGTCCGGCGGCCTGAGAGGCGAGCTGCGCCACGAGATCGGTGCCCTCCTTGCCGAGCATCAGTGTCAGGACGAGAGCCCGAGCGCGGTCCGGATCGTCCATCGCCACCCCGTGGACCTCGGCGACCGATTGCGCGTAGAGCGCAGTGGCTTCCAAGAACCCGATGGTCTCGACCCCGCTGAGGGCCAGGGTGATACCCGTGGTGATTCCAGGGACGACGGCGGTCGCCCCGACCGCGGCGCCGCCCGTGGTCACCGCGGCGAGATAGCGCCGTTCGAGGATCCGCAGGATCTCCTGGGTGGTGGCATCCCTGTGGCGGAGGCGAATGCTGCGCAGGTGAGCGAGCACGACCGGGCGCTGCACCGCGAGTGCGCGGTCGAGCAGACGGATCAGCGCAGGATGTTCCTCGGACCCGACCGGGGGGAGCCCGCCCTTCCAGGGCGCGTCGTCGGAAAGGGAGTGGATGCGGTGCACCTTCTCAGCCATGCCGACATCCTCTCCCGAGACTCCACGCGCCGGGGGCCGCTTGACGGGCAGGGTGTCGGCCTCCGCGTGGCTGAGGCGTCCGAGGGCGGATCAGACGAAGAGGTTCGCGCGCTCGAGATCTTCCGCGAAGTCGACCTCGACGGCGTAGAGATCGGAGATGTCGAGGGGCTCGACCCGCAGCCCGTCGTGCGTGATGGCGAGCTCGATGCCGCGCTCGAAGTAGTCCTGGTCACCGACGCGCTGGAGCTGTCGCTGGAGGGCCTTCTTATCGCGCGAGGACACGTAGTTGATGCCGACCGCTTCACCGATCCCTCCGACCACGACCTTCGACAGCTCCTTCACGAATCCTTCCGCGTCGACGGTGTACTTGACCTCTTCGTCGCCGACGCTCGCGGTGTCGACGGTCACGAACGAGCGATCGGCGTCGACGAGCTCAGCGGCGCGGCCGAGCACACGCGGGTCGAACACGACGTCGCCGTTCATCCACAGCACGCCGGCGCGGCCCGTCTTCGCGAGCGCCCGCAGAAGACTCTTCGAGGTGTTCGTCTGGTCGTAGCGGTCGTTGTATACGTAATCGGCGTCGGGGAAGGCATCGACGATGGTCTCGGCGCGGTAGCCGACGACCGTGGTGATGCGTGCGGCGCCGCCGAAAGCGGCACGGATGTTGTCGTGCTGCTGCTGCATGATGCTGCGGCCGTCAGCGAGGGGAGTGAGGGGTTTCGGCAGGCTGCGGCCGAGGCGCGAACCCATGCCCGCGGCGAGGATCACGATTTGAACAGTCAAGGCTGGCTCCTGGGGGGGATGAGTCGTCATGTCCGGTTCACCGGAATGTCACGCCTTCGTGTTCTGTCGATGCTAGCGAAACCCCTCCTCGGGGTGGCATGATTCGCGCCACTCGTTGCGCTTTCGTGATGGGCTTCCGCGTCTTGCACACGATCACCCCGCGTGCGGTGGTGTCGGAGGGGCTTGCTAGTTTGGAGTGATGACAGCGTCGCTGCCGCAGCCCCACGAATCGTCCGCCCCTCGGTCGGACGACGATGCGGTGAGCGCCGATCCCACACCCCAGACACCTCCGACCCCGAAACCGCGCACCCCGCGGGCACCGCGATCGACCACCCCACGCGCGCCGCGAACGTCGACCGCGCGGACGCCGCGGAGTGTCGCCTCGACGTCCGACACGCCGGATGAGGGGCAAACCGCCACGGGCTCTTCGCCCGCATCCCCCGCCAAGAAGCGACCCGCGGCGAAGAAGCCCGCGACTCCTCGCAAGCCCGCGGCGCCCCGCAAGCCGGCGGCCCCGCGTCGACCCGCCGCGCCGAGGTCGACCGCAGCGGAGAAATCCGCGACCACGGCCGTGGAACCTGAGGCGGTCGGAGCGCAGACAGTTGCGGACGACCTCGTCATTCCCCCGCGCCCGCCGCTTCCCGCGACCGCCGGCGCGGGAGACCCTTCTCCGGCCGACACAGCGCCGTCAGACGCGGCGGTGCCAGAGGTTGCGGTGACTGATGCCGTGCTGCCGGAAACAGAGGCACCGGATGCCGCTCCGTCGGGTGCTGCTCCGAGTGATGCCGCGGCGACGGATGCGGAAGCGGTTGATGCTGCGGCGTCCGAACCCGCCGCTGCGGAGGGGGATCGCGCTCTGGACACCCCTGAGGACGAGGCCTCCGAGTCGCCCGCCGAGGGCGTGCAGACCGGTGGGACGGAGGATCCGACTCCTCCCGATGCCGCCGTGGAGGAACCCCTCGCCGCCGAGGCGATTGATCAGTCAGACGCGGTGCGCGTCGAGTCCGGCGATGACGACGACGAAACGTCCCTCGCAGTCGATTCGATCGGCGAGGTGAATCCGCTCCCCGAGGCAGAACAGTCATCCGATGCCGTGCAGCCCGAAGCTCTCGCGGTCGGCGAGACGCGGTCGGATGAGTCCGAGGTGCCGGAGTCGGCCCCCGATGACGCGGCATCCGTCGAGGATCCGACGCCGCCTGAGGTGGCTGTCGAAGAACCCCCGGTGGAGACCGAACATACCCCTGACGAGGTGGTTGATGACGCGGTCGCTCAGGAAGAGGCGGAGCCCGCCCCCGGCGACCCGGTCGTCCACGAGGACGAATCTGAAGCACGAGAGCCCGAGCCGACCGCCGCATCATCGGCCGGGGCCGCGATCGGCGCAGCCTCGGTCGAGGCGAATGCCGCCGCCGACGAGGCGGTTCCCGCCCTCACTCTGCGCAACGTGACGAAGACCTTCGGCGAGCTGCGCGCCGTCGACGGCATCGACCTCACCATCCCCGCTGGTTCGTTCTATGGTCTCGTCGGTCCCAACGGAGCGGGCAAGACCACCACGCTGTCGATCATCGCCGGCCTCCTCCGCGCGGACGGGGGCACCGTGTCGATCAACGGGGTCGACGCCGCCCGTCAGTCACGGGTCGCCAAGAAGATGATCGGCGTGCTCCCCGACCGGCTACGGACCTTCGACCGGCTGACGGGCCGGCAGCTGTTGTCGTACTACGGCGCTCTCCGCGGACTGCCCGCGGCCCTCGTGGAGAGCCGTGCCGCCGACCTCGCGCGCGCCTTCGACCTTGTCGACGCCCTCGCGCGTCCGGTCTCCGACTACTCCGCGGGTATGACCAAGAAGGTGATGCTCGCCGGGGCGATGATCCACTCGCCGCGTCTTCTCGTCCTCGACGAGCCTTTCGAGGCCGTCGATCCGGTGTCGAGCGCCGTGATCCTCGACATCCTGGGTGCGTATGTCGCCCACGGCGGCACGGTCATCCTGTCCAGCCACGGAATGGAGCTGGTGGAACGCGTGTGCTCGCGCGTTGCGGTCATCGTGTCGGGACAGGTGCTCGCCGAGGGCACGGTCGACGAGGTACGTGGTGAGGCCAGCCTCGAACAGCGCTTCCTCGAACTCGCGGGCGGTCTCGGCGACGTGGAGGGCCTGGAGTGGTTGCACACGTTCTCCGGCTGAGGCTGGCCATGATGCTCGGAGCTCTTCGGGGTGACCGAGACGACGTGCTTCGCCGGGCGGTAGGTCTTTTCGTGCTTCTCGCCGGCACCATTTTCGCCGCCGTCAACGCGAGCGGGCTCGGTGAGGTCGACCGCCTCACCGCCGGTGTGGTGACGGTGCTCGCCGGCTCTGCGATCACCCTCGGTTTCGCGGTCGGCCCGCCGGTGACGGCATCCGTCGATCCGCTCGATCCACGCCGGTTCGCCGTGGTCGGCGCCGAACCGCGCCCCCTCGCCGGGGCTCTGCTGCTCGCGGGGTTCGTCAGCGTCCCCGTACTCGCCGTGCTCGTCCTCGCGATCAGCGTCGCCGTCGCGTGGAGCGCGCAGGGAGCGAGTGCGTTCGCGATCGTCGCAGCGATCGTCCTCGGCCTCGCGACGTGCGTCCTGCTCGCGCGCGTCAGCATGGCGCTCGGCGCCTTGGTGAAGCGCCCCCGGCAATCTCGTGAGCTGGCGGGTGTGTACCTCGTCGCCGTCCTGGTCGTCGTCGTGCCCGTCGCGGTCTTCCTCGGCTCGCTCGAGTGGCGGGGCACCGTGCCCTCACAGCTGGTGTCGGCGGCTGACGTGCTCGCCTGGACTCCCGTGGGTGCCGCGTGGGGGATCGCTCTCGCGCCGACGCCGGGTGCGGCAGTCGGCAGCGCGGTCGTGGCCGTCGCCACGGTGGCCGTGCTCACCGTGCTCTGGTACACGTTGGTGCGGATCCTGCTCACCACCACCCCGCGTCCGGTCGCCGTCCGCGAGCGGGGCGGGCTGGGATGGTTCGCCCTGCTCCCGGGGACACCCGGGGGAGCGGTCGCCGCACGGAGCCTGTCGTACTGGCTGCGTGATCGGCGCTACCTCGTGAACATCGTGATCGTGCCTATCGCAGCCGTGCTGTCGATGGTTCCGCTGGTGGTGGCCGGGGTTCCGATCGAACTCGCGGCCCTCCTCCCGGTACCCATCATGGCCCTGTTCTTCGGCTGGCTCCCGCACAACGATCTCGCTTATGACTCCACCGCCCTCTGGATGCATATCGCCAGCGGTGTCCGCGGACTGTCCGACCGCATCGGCCGACTCGTGCCGGTTCTGCTGATCGGTCTGCCGATCCTCGCCGTCTCGATTCCCCTCGCCGTCGTCGCGCACGGACGGTGGGCGATCCTGCCGGCCCTCATCGGGGTCTGCGCGGCGTTGTTCCTCTCCGGTCTCGGTCTCTCCAGCATCTCGTCGGTCATCGCGCCCTATCCGGTGTCGCGTCCCGGGGACAGTCCGTTCCAGCAGCCGCAGCGCACCGGCTCCGGCGGTGTCGTGGCCCAGGCCCTCGTCCTGCTGGGGTCGATTCTGGCCGCGACCCCGGCGATCTGGCTGGCCGGTCAGGCTCTGGCATCCGGGGCCGAAGACGCGCTTCCTGCGCTCTGGGCGGGCGTCGGGGCTGGAGTCGTGGTCCTCATCGTGGGCGTCGCGGTCGGAGCGGTGCTGTTCGAACGTCGAGGGACCCGTCTGATGGAGTTCGCCGAGGCCACCTGACGCCTCCCGCACCGCGCCCGAGACGACGCGGAGTCGAGGTTCAGGTCCGCATCCTGCGCTCCGCGGCTACACTGGCACACCATGAGCACGCCTCTCGACAGCCCTGACAGCGGGGGTCTCGCGACCCTGGATCGTGAGCTCGATGAGCTCATCCGCGAAGAGAACATCGAGCCCGGCGACCACGAGCGCTTCTCGCATTACGTGAAGAAGGACAAGATCCTCGAGTCCGCTCTGACGGGCAAACCGGTGCGTGCGTTGTGCGGCAAGAAGTGGACGCCGGGGCGCGACCCCGAGAAGTTCCCCGTCTGCCCGCAGTGCAAAGAGATCTACGAGTCGCTGACCAAGTAACGATCCGCGCGCGTCGACGCGCCCTCAGCGTGCCGGGGCTGCTTCCCGGTACTGGGTCGGTAGGGCCGGCTCGGACTTGCTGAGAGCGAGCGCGCGCACAGGCAGTTCTTCGCGGACACGTGCGTGGTGCGTGCGTGCCGCCTCGACTCCCGCGGCACCGAGGGCGGCGGCATCCGGTTCGCCCTCGACCATGAGCGCTACCTGAAGGGCCCGCGCGTCGGGATGCTCGGCCGGGGTCGACAGCTCCTCGAAACCGTCGCTCACCACGATGACCTCCGACGTCGCGGTCCCCGCGTCGAGGGTGCGGAATGCGGCCTTCCGGCCGCCGTGCGACGCCTTCTGCGCCGACGCTTTCGCGACCCCCACCCACGACCCGTCGGCGGCTTCGCGCGCGACGAGCTTGAAGACGAGGCCCGCGGTCGGCACCCCCGACCCCGTGGCGACCGAGGTTCCCACGCCGTAGGAGTCGACGGGGGAGGCGGCCAGAGCGGCGAGAGCGTACTCGTCGAGGTCACTCGTGACGGTGATCCGGGTACTCGTGGCGCCGAGTTCGTCGAGCAGTGCCCGCACCTCGCCCGCGACGATCGGCAGGTCGCCGGAGTCGATGCGGACACCGCCGAGGTCGGGTCCGGCCACGCGCACCGCCGTGCGCACACCCTCGGCGATGTCGTAGGTGTCGATCAACAGCGTGGTGCCGGTGCCGAGGGCGTCGATCTGCGAGCGGAAGGCGTCTTCCTCGCTGTCATGCAGGAGTGTCCACGCGTGGGCGGCGGTTCCCATCGTGGGAACACCCCAGCGTCGGCCCGCCTCCAGATTGCTGGTCGCCGCGAAGCCGGCGATGTAGGCGGCCCGGGCTGCGGCAACCGCTGCCTCCTCGCTCGCGCGCCGCGATCCCATCTCGGCGAGAGGACGCTCGCCCGCGGCGACGCTCATGCGAGCGGCGGCGGTTGCGACCGCGGAGTCGTAGTTCAGGATGCTGAGCGCGAGCGTTTCGAGCACTACGGCGTCGGCGAAGCTGCCCTCGATCGTCAGCAGCGGGGAACCGGGGAAGTACAGTTCACCTTCGCGGTATCCGCTCACCGAGCCCGTGAAACGGTAGTCGGCCAGGTAATCGAGGGTGGTGGCATCCACGATGCGGTTGTCACGCAGGAAACGCAGCTCATCCTCGCCGAAGCGGAAGTCCTGGATCGCGGCGAGCAGGCGACCCGTGCCCGCGACGACGCCGAATCGTCGCCCACCCGACAGGCGCCTTCCGAACACTTCGAACACGCAGCGGCGCGCGGCGGTGCCGTCACGGAGCGCCGCATCGAGCATCGTGAGTTCGTAGCGGTCGGTGTGCAGGGCGGTGCTACGCGTCATGGCGCCAGCCTATTGCGGCCCAGGGTGCGTTCCCCGTCGGGCGCACGTGCTTGACAGGGCGATCCGGTTCCGCACTCCGGGGACTCGACGGCACACGCCCGTGATGCCGGGGCGCCGAGGTGCGGACGGAGCCTCGACTCCGGAGCGCAGCGCGGGAGGCGCGGCAGCACACCGGGCCGAACTCCTGAGATTCCGGCCGCTCAGATCGGACACGCGCGGGGGACGCGGCCGGATCGACCGTTTTTCAGGAGTTCGGCCCGCGCCGGTGCACCCTCGCGGGCCGAACCGGGCGCTGCCGACAGCCCGTCCACCCCGGCGGGTAGGCTGGAACTCTATGAATGACGCGCCGATCGGGATCTTCGACTCGGGAGTCGGCGGCCTCACCGTCGCCCGGGCCGTGTCTCAGCAGCTTCCACGCGAGTCGATCCTCTACATCGGCGACACCGCCCGCTCTCCGTACGGGCCGAAACCCATCGCCGATGTGCGACGGTACTCGCTCGAGGTGCTCGACACCCTCGTCGAGCAGGGCGTGAAAATGCTCGTCATCGCGTGCAACACCGCCTCGGCGGCCATGCTGCGCGACGCCCGCGAGCGCTACGACGTCCCGGTGGTCGAGGTCATCGGCCCCGCGGTCCGCACAGCGATGTCGACCACGCGCAACGGTCGTATCGGCGTGATCGGCACGGTGGGCACCATCGGTTCGCGCGCCTACCAGGACATGCTCGAGGTCAACGAGCGCCTCACGGTCTTCGCCGAGGCCTGTCCGCGCTTCGTCGAGTTCGTCGAGGCGGGGGTCACCGATTCTCCCGAGGTGCTCGCCACGGCCGAGCAGTATCTCGCCCCGCTTCGTCACGCCGGCGTCGATACCCTCGTGCTCGGCTGCACGCACTATCCGTTCCTCGAGGGCGCGATCAGCTACGTCATGGGACCCGACGTCAGTCTCGTGTCGAGCGACAGCGAGACCGCGAAGGACGTCTACCGCCAGCTGGTCTCCCGTGACCTGCTCGCGGGGCCGGATGCCGCGGCATCCCACCGCTACGAAGCCACCGGCTCCTCGGCCGACGATTTCCTGCGCCTCGCCCACCGCCTCATGGGTCGCGAGGTGCGCGAGGTGCAGCTCGTGCAGACCGGCGCCATCGACCTGCCGCGCTGAGGCGCGGCATCCATTTCTCGTTCCCCTGGAGGATCCATGACCCGCAAAGACGGTCGCACCACTGACCAGCTCCGCCCCGTGACCATCGAGCGCGGGTGGTCGGCGCATGCCGAGGGCTCGGCGCTGATCACGTTCGGCGGTACGAAGGTGCTCTGCACCGCGTCGTTCACCAACGGCGTCCCGCGGTGGTTGGCCGGTAAGGGCAAGGGGTGGGTCACCGCCGAGTACGCGATGCTCCCGCGCGCGACGAACAGCCGCAACGACCGCGAGAGCATCAAGGGCAAGGTCGGAGGCCGCACGCACGAGATCTCGCGCCTGATCGGCCGGGCGCTGCGCGCTGTCGTCGACACCAAGGCGCTCGGCGAGAACACGATCGTCATCGACTGCGACGTGCTACAGGCGGATGGCGGCACCCGCACCGCGGCCATCACGGGCGCGTACGTGGCCCTGGCGGATGCCATCGCCTGGGGCCGCGAGAAGAAGTTCATCGCGCAGCGGTCCGAGGTTCTCATCGACTCGGTGTCGGCCGTCTCCGTGGGCATCATCGACGGCGAGCCGATGCTCGACCTCGCCTACGTCGAGGACGTGCGCGCGGAGACCGATATGAACGTCGTCGTCACCGGTCGCGGGCTGTTCGTCGAGGTGCAGGGAACGGCCGAGGGCGCGCCCTTCGACAAGAGCGAGCTCGACCGCCTGCTCGAACTCGGCGTGAACGGCTGCGCCGAACTCCGTGGCCTCCAGGCCGCTGCTCTCGAGGGCTGAGATGAAGCGCGTCGTCCTGGCCACCCACAACCCGCACAAGGTCGAGGAGTTCCAGGCGATTGTCGCCGAGGTCCGCCCAGATCTCGAGGTCGTCGGCTACGACGGTCCCGAACCCGTCGAAGACGGCGTGACCTTCGCGGCCAACGCGCTGATCAAAGCGCGGGCAGCCGCGGCGCACACGGGCTTGCCGGCCCTCGCCGACGATTCGGGTGTCGCCGTCGATGTTCTGGGCGGCTCGCCGGGGGTCTTCTCGGCGTACTGGGCCGGACACAAGAAGGACGCGACGGCCAATCTCGAATTGCTGCTCGACCAGCTTTCCGACGTCGCCGACCCGCACCGCACCGCGCAGTTCGTCTCGGTGATCGCTCTCGTGCGCCCCGACGGCCGTGCAGACACCGTCGAGGGGCGCTGGCCCGGACGCTTGGCGACCGCCCCGGCAGGCCCGGGCGGATTCGGGTACGACCCGATCTTCATCCCCGACGGGCAATCCGCGTCCGACGAGCGGACCGTCGGCGAGTGGACCGCTGCCGAGAAGAACGCGCAGTCGCATCGCGCGAGGGCATTCCGTAACCTGACGCCCCTCTTGCAGAAACTGTGAGCCTGTAAGAAGGGAGGCGTGAAGCCCCTTCCTTCGGTGTCGATCATCGTCCCCGCCTTCAACGAGGAGGCGGTGATCGCGCGCTGCCTCGCGGCGATCGTGGGGCAGACGGTGCCCGCGGCGGAGGTGCTCGTCGTCGACAACCGCTCGACGGACGGCACACGCGAGGTCGTTCGGCGGTTCATCGCAGATCACCCGGACGCCGGCATCCGACTTCTCCGTCAGGATGACCGTCAGGGTCTGGTGCCGACCCGCAACGCGGGAATGGATGCCGCCACCGGTGAGGTGCTCGGCCGCATCGACGCCGACACCGCGCTCAAGCCCGATTGGGTGGCCCAGGTCGCTCGCGCGTTCGCCTCGGGAGAGATCGACGCTGTCTCCGGCCCCGTCGAGTATTACGACCTCCCGCTGCGGGCGACCGGACAGCAGGTCGACGACGCGTTGCGCCGCCTCCAGGTTCGCCTCGCCGGCGATTTCGTGTTCCTGTTCGGCAGCAACATGGCCGTCCGGGCGGTCTCCTGGCGCGACGTGCGGGAGTTCCTCTGCGACGACGAGGACGACGTCATGCACGAAGACCTCGACATCGCGGTCCACCTCGCCCTCGGCGGACATCGCATCGCGTATCGCTCCGCGATGGTCGCCGGGATGTCGGCGCGACGCCTCGACGATCGCCCCCGAGACTTCCGTCGTTACGTCGACCGTTTCGAGAACACGTACTCCGCGCACGGGATCCGCGACATGCGGTTACGCGCGCCGATGGCGGTCTTCCTCGGGGTGTACCCCGCGCTGCACGCGCACCGGCGCATCCAGGCGCAGCTCGCGGGCCTTCGACGCTGAAGGGCGAGAGCGACACCCGTTCTCATTCCCGACTACGGCGAAACCGCGCGAGCCCACCTGTGCCCCGCCTAGCCTGGAGCCATGCACGATCACGCCCCTGCCGGCGGCATCCGGGATGCCAGCAACCGGCGCCTTCTCGCCACGGCCCTGACGCTCACGGCGTCGGTGATGGTCGTGCAGATCGTCGGGGCGATCCTGTCGGGCTCCCTCGCCCTCCTCGCCGACGCGGCGCATATGTTCACGGACGCCGCGGCCCTCGTCGTCGCGCTGATCGCCACGGCCATCGCCTCGCGCCCCGCCGACGACCGCCGCACGTTCGGCTACCAGCGCGCAGAGGTCCTCGGTGCTCTCGCGAACGCCGTCATCCTGATCGTGCTGTGCGCGTGGGTGGGCTTCGAGGCCGTTCAGCGCCTTCTCGTGCCGGCCGAGGCCGAGGTCGAGGGCGGCCTCATGCTCGTCGTGGCCGCGGTGGGCATGGTCGCCAACGCGATCTCGATGTGGCTGCTGGGGCGCGCGCAGAAGCGCAGTATCAACGTGCGAGGGGCATATCTCGAGGTACTTGGTGATCTCGTGGGATCGGTCGCGGTCATCATCGCGGCGATCGTCATCGTGACGACGGGTTTCACGCAGGCGGATGCCATCGCCTCGCTGCTCATCGCGGTGCTCATCGTCCCGCGGGCGATCGGGTTGATGCGCGAGGTCGTCGTCGTGCTGACGGAGTCGGCGCCCGTCGACGTGCAGGTCGCCGAGATTCGAGAGCACCTGCGCGGGACCGACGGCGTCATCGACGTCCACGACGTCCACGTCTGGCAGCTCACCCGTGGAGCGCCGGTGTTCAGCGCGCACGTGATCGTGGAGGACGCGGCGATGACCGACGGCCGCGCGGCACGCATCCTCGAGAGCCTCCAGGGCTGTCTCGCCGACCATTTCGACGTGGAGCACTCGACGTTCCAGCTCGAGCCGGTCGGTCACGTCGAGCACGACACGCACCACGCGTAGCGCGGGGCCGGGCCACGCCCTCGCGTTTCGCCGGAGGCTGCGGCGGGCGTGCGTCCGCGCTGCGGGCGCGGGCGGGGCGTCAGCTCTCGCGAACGACCTCACTGGGGTCCTTGTCGGGGCGAAGCCCCCGCCAGCGGGCTTGACGAAGGATGCCACCGGGCGTGAACTCCGCGAACTCCACCTCGGCCACGAGCTCGGGGCGGACCCACACGGCATCGCGGGCGTCGGCCGCGGGCACGCCCACGAACGGGTCGACGGCGCTGCCGAGGGGACCGAGCAGGTCGGTGAGCTTCGCGAGCGTCTGCTCGCCGAAGCCCGAACCGACGCGACCGGCGTACTGGAGACCGTCCGCTCCGGGGACGCCCACCAGGAGCGACCCGATGGTGCCTGCGCGATTGCCCTTGCCCGGCCGGACCCCGCCGATCACGACCTCCTGGGTCCGCGAATGCTTGACCTTCAGCCACGATTCCGACCGCTCGCCACGACGATACGTCGATTCGGGGTCTTTCACGACGACCCCCTCGAGGCCGAACCGGCCACTGGTGGCGACGCCGGCTTCGACGTCGTCGAAGACGGGGGGAACGACGACCGGGGCCGTGGCACCCTCCGCGAGGGCTTCGAGGATGCCGCGCCGCTCGATCAACGGCAGGGATGCCACGTCGCGATCACCCACGCGCAGGACGTCGAAGAGGTAGAGCTGCACGGGGGTGCGCCGTGCTTCGCGCTCGATCTCTCGGGGTTGCGCGAGGTTCATCCGTTTCTGCAGCAGGGGGAAGCTCGGTCGGCCCTGCGGGTCGAGGGCGACGATCTCGCCGTCGAGGATCGCGGGATCGGATCCCAGCTCGAGATCGACCGCGGTCAGCTCGGGATAGGTCGCGGTCAGGTCGTTGCCGTTGCGGGAGCGCAGGCGGAGCCGCTCGCCGTCCCAGAGACCGATACCCCGGATGCCGTCCCACTTCATCTCCACCCACGCGCGGCCCCAGCGCTCGGCGGCGTCTCGAGCGAGGCCCGGGGTGGTCGAGATCGCCAGCATCGGGCGGAGGTCAGGGGTCGACGCGGCGCGCGCCGTCGCCGCCTCGGTCGACGGTACGGGGGACGCGGACCGTACCGTCGACACCGTCGCCCCGTGGTCGAGGGGGACGACGGGCTGCCCGTCGCTCTGCAGGCGGCCCGAGGCATCCGTCTTCATGCGGTGCAGCAGCCACTGCGACTTCTCGCCGCGTCCCTCCGTGCGGATGAGAGCAAGGCGCACCCGGCCGAGAGGGCCGTCGGGCCGCCCCTCGAAGGTCGCGATCACCTCGTCGTCGCGCCACTTCTCGAGTTCGTAGGTTCCGGTGTCCCAGACGGTCATGACGCCGGCGCCGTACTCTCCGCGCGGGATCTCACCGGCGAAGTCGAGATACTGCATGGGGTGGTCCTCGGTCATGACGGCGAGACTGTTCTTCGCGGTCGTCGCGGGAACGCCCTTCGGGACGGCCCAGCTCACCAGGACGCCATCGTGTTCGAGGCGCAGGTCCCAATGCAGGCGCGAGGCGTGATGCTCCTGGATGACGAAGCGGGGGAGACCTTCCGGAGGGGACGCGCCGTGGGGAGCCTCGGGGACGGGCTCGGGGGTCCTACCCGGTGTGCGCTTCGAGATGTAGGCGCGAAGAGGGTCGGAGTCGCGCTCGACCGGGGCGAGGGGATCGCCCACCCGCTCGAGGACCTCGGAGAAGAGCAGGTGGCGCAGAACCGGATCGTCGAGCTCGTCCCACGTGCGGGGAGCCGCGACGGTGGGCTGGGCGCGCCCGCGTAGCGAGTACGGCGCGATCGTCGTCTTGGAGCCGTTGTTCTGGCTCCAGTCGATGAAGACCTTGCCCGGGCGTGCGGCCTTGGACATCTGACTCACGACGAGATCGGGGTGGTCGGCTTCAATCGCGCGCGCGAGCTCTTTCGCGACCGCGCTGGCTCCGTCGCTGGAGTGACGGCCGTCGAGGTGGGCGTACAGGTGGATGCCCTTGCTGCCACTGGTCACCGGGAAGGGCTCGAGACCGATGTCCTGGAGGATCGCCCGAGCCCATCGGGCGACCTCCGCGCATTCGGCGAGACCGACGCCCGGACCGGGATCGAGATCGAGGACGAGACGATCAGGGTTCTTCCGTTCGCCACCGGGGGAGAACCGCCACTGAGGGACGTGGAGCTCGAGGCTGGCGACCTGGGCGAGGTAGACGAGGGACGGGAGGTCGTCGACGAGTGGGTAGTCCTTGGCGCCCGAGGAGTGATCGATCGGGAACCGCCGCACCCACGCCGGCGCCCCCGGCTCGAGCGCCTTCGCGAAGAACGGCTCGCCGGGCTCCGTTTCGGTGCCCACCCCGTCGGGCCAGCGTTTGCGTGTGACGGGACGATCGGCGACGTGGGGAAGAAGGCGCGGCGCGATGCGCGAGTAGTAGTCGATCACCTCGCCCTTGGTTGTTCCCGTTTCGGGGTAGAGCACCTTGTCGAGATTCGACAGGCGCAGGCGGCGCCCACCGATGCGCACCGTCTGTTCCACCATCGCCCCAGCGTAGAGCGCGAGAGGTGCCGGATACCGAGGGGGTTGCGCCCGCCGGGCGTGCGAAACTCCTGAGCTTCGGGGCCACGCCGGGCCAGCCGCTATCCGGATGCGCGACGTCGGCCGATTGTTCAGGAGTTTCGCGCGCGGTTCGACGAAAGGGGCGGTGGCCGACGCGCAAGGGTCTCGGCATCCCCTGTCTTTCGGTGTTCACTGGTGCCATGCGATCGATCTGGAAGGGCGCTCTGACGTTCGGCCTCGTCAACGTGCCCGTCAAGGTGTACTCGGCGACCGAAGACCACGACGTCTCGCTGCATCAGGTGCACAACAAGGACGGCGGGCGTATCCGCTACCAGCGGATCTGCGAGATCGACGGCGAAGTCGTGCCGTACAGCGACATCGACCGCGCCTACGACGATGGCGAGCAGACCGTCGTCCTCACCAAGGACGACCTCGCGTCGCTGCCGAGCGAGCGCAGTCGGGAGATCGAGGTCGTCGAGTTCGTGCCGAGCGACCAGGTCGATCTGCTGACGCTCGACAAGGCCTACTACCTGGAGCCCGACTCGTCCTCGCCCAAGGCCTACGTGCTCCTGCGCAAGACCCTGGAACAGACCGATCGCACCGCGATCGTGCGTTTCTCGCTGCGCCAGAAGACCCGGCTCGCCGCCCTTCGCGTGCGCGACGATGTGCTCGTGCTGCAGACCTTGCTCTGGGCCGACGAGGTGCGCGAGGCGGCGTTCCCGGCGCTGGAGGAGAGTGTGCGCATCTCCGCGAAGGAGTTGGAGATGTCGGCATCCCTCGTCGAGAGCTTCTCGAAGGATTTCGACCCCGAGGAGTTCACCGACGAGTACCAGGAGGAGCTCCGCACCCTCATCGACGCCAAGCTCGAGCAGGGCGACGCGATCGACACCGACGCGACCTTCGGGAAGCAGGAGGAGGAAGACGGGGGAGA
Source organism: Microbacterium enclense (assembly GCA_038182865.1). Classification (NCBI taxonomy): domain Bacteria; kingdom Bacillati; phylum Actinomycetota; class Actinomycetes; order Micrococcales; family Microbacteriaceae; genus Microbacterium; species Microbacterium enclense. The sequence goes on from CP116226.1 coordinate 3,206,825, forward strand.
GGTCATCGACCTCATGGAGGCGCTCCGCGCGAGCGTCGAGCGCAGCAGGGCCGCCCGGTCGGAGAAGGACGAACCCGAGAAGAAGGCTCCCGCGAAGAAGAAGAGCTCGAAGGCGTCCTGACCGGCCCGCCGGTGGGGCTCAGCGCGTGGGCTGGTCGCCGTCTTCGAGGGTCTTCGGATCGAGGGCCAGAGACTCCGCCTCCGCGTGCGTGATCGTGCCCTCGCGCTTGGCGGCGGCCCGCTCGCGGAAGTAGTGGATCGCGATGAAGATCGCGGTGCCGGCGACCGCGGCGAGCAGGATCACGTCGATGTACTCGGTCACGATGTCACGGATGAAGGGGATGTAGCCCACCGCGTAGCCGAGCATCGTGAGCCCGATGCCCCAGATGACCGCGCCGATGAAGTTGTAGAGGGTGTACTTGCGCCAGGGCATGTGGCCGACACCTGCGGCGATCGGGGCGAAGGTGCGGACGACCGGCACGAAACGGGCGAGGATCACCGTGAGTCCGCCGAAACGCTCGAAGAACGCGTTCGTGCGGTCGACGTTCTTCCGGCTGAAGATGCCCGAGTCTTTTCGCTCGAAGATCGACGGCCCGGCCTTGTGGCCGATGTAGTAGCCGACCTCCCCGCCGATGAAGGCGGCGAAACCGATCGCGAGAGCCACCCACCACGCGTTGATCCCGAACACTCCGTTCGGCGCGGCGGGCGTCGAGTGCGACAAGAGCCCCGCCATGATCAGCAACGTGTCGCCGGGCAGCAGGAAGCCGATGAGCAGGCCCGTCTCGGCGAAGATGATGAAGCACACCACGAGCAGAGCCCAGGGCTGCGAGTTGGTGATGATCGTCGCCGGGTCGAGCCACGGGAGCAGAGCGGTGGGGTGGATCACATCGGTCCCGTCGGGTCGGAGAGGCTATGCGGGGTGCGGCAGCCGTCGTGCGGAAGGGGGGACTTGAACCCCCACGCCCGAAGGCACAGGAACCTAAATCCTGCGTGTCTACCGATTTCACCACTCCCGCGAGTGGCATCAGTCTATGCGCGCGCGAGGTTCGCACGATGTGAACCAGCCGTCAACCCCCGGCGATCTCACCCGGGACGACGGTGGCGGCGTTGCAGGTCAGATGGATGTCGTCTCGGCGGAACCGGGCACCTCGGAGGAGAAGAAGACGCCGAAGGCGACGAGAACGCTCCTCGTCGCGCACGTGTGGCGAACCTGCGTCCGACACGCCGAAGGAATGCGGGCGGGTCTCCGCGGCTTGTCCTTGGCATGCAGGCGATCACGTACACGCGAACCGGTGACTCCTCCGTCCTCACGCTCGTCGAGCGCGCGACCCCCGCTCCCGGACCCGGAGAGGTGCGCGTGCGTATCGCCGTGTCGGGGGTGAACCCGACGGACTGGAAGGCCCGCGAGGGCGGTCGGCCGTTCTCGTTCGCCGAGGTCACTCCGAATCAGGACGGCGCCGGAACGGTGGATGCCGTGGGCGAGGGCGTCTCGTCGGTCTCGGTCGGCCAGCGGGTCTGGGTCTACCTCGCTCAGCACGAGCGTCCCACCGGCACCGCCGCCGAGTACGCCGTGATCCCCGCCGCGCGGGCCGTTCCCCTGGCCGATGGTGCATCGTTCGCGCTCGGCGCGAGCCTGGGAGTGCCGGCGATGACCGCCCATCGCGCGCTCACCGTCCACGAACACGGCCCTGCGCGCCTTGCGCCCGGCGCGCTGGCGGGGCGGACCGTCCTGGTTCAGGGAGGGGCAGGCGCCGTGGGCCACGCAGCCATCCAGCTGGCGGTCTGGGCGGGGGGCACGGTGATCGCCACCGTGAGCAGCGACGAAAAAGAGGCGCTCGCACGGGCGGCCGGCGCTCATCACGTGCTCCAGTACCCGAGCGAAGCCCTGGCCGCCGGCATCCGGGATCTGGCCCCGAACGGTGTCGAGCACATCGTCGAGGTCGCGATCGCCGACAACGCCGGACTCGACGTCGAGGTCGTCGCGAATCACGGCAGCATCGGCTACTACGCCGACAACGGCGGTGACAGCTTCACCGCGGCCGTGCGCGCGAGCTTCGCGAAGAACGTGAGATGGCAGGGACTGCTTCTCTACACGGTGGGCGAGGATGCTCTCCGCGCCGCCGCTGAAGACGTCTCCGCGGCCGTCGCGGCCGGTGCGCTTCCCGTGGGAGAGTCCGCCGGGCTCCCGGTGACGTGGTTCCCGCTGGCGGAGACGGCGGCGGCGCACGACGCCGTCGCGGACGGCGCTGTCGGCAAGGTGCTCGTCCGGGTCACCGACGAGGACTGACGGCCCGTCCGCGGACGCCGATCACGACGGCTGCGCCGAGGAGCACCATCGCCGCGATTCCCAGCGCGACCGGGCTGCCCAGCCGGTGGGCGAGCCCGCCGACGACCGCTCCCGCCACGAGGGCGGACCACAACAGCAGGGGCCGCATCCAGGCTGTTCGGGAGCCACCGGTGGCGAGAGACGCGATGGCGAGGCCCAGGCTCACGAGCGTTCCCGTGGCGTAGGTGATGGCGACCCGCGCGCGACCATCGGCGAGGAACAGCGTGTTGAGGGCGCCCATCCCCGCGGCGAGGAGCCCCGCTCTCCACAGGGTCTGCGGGCCGCCCAGCGCGAGCGTCGCGGCGAGGGCCACCGCGACTGCCGCTCCGGCGATCACCCACGGGCGCGGGTGTGAGAGGCGTGTGCTCACGGCCGCCGCGACGGCGACTCCGAGCACGAAGGCCGTGATGATCCCGGCCGAGACGAGGGTGACCGAGAGACCTCCGTCGAGCAGATCGACCGCTCCCTGCGTCGAGTTGCCGCTCATGAAGGAGACGAACAAGCCCCCGGTGTCGAGGAAGCCGATCGCGTCCACGAAGCCGGCGACCGCCGCGAGTCCGGCTGACAGCGCGAGTGAGCCACGGTCGACGTCTCTCATCGCGTCCCCCGATCCTCTAGGCCTGGGTGCATCCTCGTGGCCCCGCGCCGCACGGGCAAATCGACGGCAGGCGAGCGGTGTCGAGGAACGGAAAGCCGTCGGGGCCGTGTGCACGCGGCACACGACCCCGACGGTCGATGGGTGGTGCTTACTCCTGGGTGCTGCGGCGGCGGGCGATCACGGTGCCCCCCGCGATCAGCGCGCCGAGGACGAGCATGCCGGCACCGATCGCGGGGAGGGGGGATCCGTCGACGTCAGAACCCGTCTGAGCGAGGTCGTCGCGCGGGCCGGGACCCGTCGTCGTGCTCGGCGAGGGGCTCGGCTGAGCGGTCGGCTGCGCGGTGGGCTCGGCCGTCGGCTCGGCAGTGGGCTGCGCGGTCGGCTCCGTCGTGGGCTCGGGCGAAGGCTCCGTCGGCTCGGGCGACGGCTCGACCGCCGCATCCCAGGCGAGCGCGGCGGCGGCGTGGCCGATCGCGGGGGCGAAGATGTCGACCGAGTCGCGGTTGACGTTTGCGAGCGTGTCGTTGACCGTATGGTAGTTGCGGTCCATGAAGACCCCGGCCGTGCCGCCGAACAGCTCGGCCTGCTCCTCGGTCTTGATGTCATCGGCACCCGAGAACAGCCCGCCGGCGGGCACGCCGTTGTCGATGAACGCCTGGTAGTCCGAGCGCCCCGAGTACTCGGTGTCGATCCAGGGCTGGTCGATCGCGTCGAAGTAGTCGGTGTAGATCTTCTCGAGCTCGATCGATCCTTCGGGGATCTCGACCGGCGCTTCGTGCGTGGACTGATCGGCGTCGTAGACACCGACGGTGAAGTTCTCGGAGCCGATCATGTCGTAGTTGAGGTAGGAGGAGATGCGGTCCCACTCGGCGGGGTCGTTGGCGACGAGGTCGTTGACGTACGCGGTCGAGCCGAGCAGTCCGATCTCCTCGGCACCCCACAGGGCCAGACGGATGCGCTTGTCGTTGGGGACCTCGGATGCCGCGATCCTCTCGGCCAGGGCGAGGATCGCCGCCGATCCCGACGCGTTGTCGTTCACGCCCGGACCTTCGGCGACGCCGTCGAGGTGGGCGCCGATGACGACGGTGTCGTCGGGGTCACCGGCGGTGCTGTCGGCGATGATGTTGAACGTCTGACCGACGAGGAACTGCTTCTCGATGACCGCGGTGCCCTCGACGGGAGCGTCCTCAGGGGCCGCCGTCACGAGGGCGGCGAGGGTGTCGCCGCTGGCCTGCGGGAGGGTGGCCGCGGGGGAGTCCTCTTCATTGCGGGGGCCCGAGCCGACGTTGGTGAGCTGGTCCTCGGGGGAGACGCCCTCTTCGGGGGCACGCTCGTTGTTGTAGACGAACACCGCGCCCGCGCCGGCAGCCGACGCGTTGTCGATCTTGAGCTCGAACGTGCAGACACCGCGCTGGATCAGGACGATCGAGCCGGCCGGCACGTCGGCGAAGTCGCCGGTCTCGCAACCGAGGTGGCCACCATCAGCCGAGACGGGCAGGGCGAGCGCCCCGGTGTAGGGGGCGTCGGTTCCTTCGCTGTTGTCGAAGTGCGACCCCGTGTACGTCGTGCCGTCGACCGTGAGCGACGCCTCACCGAACTCGGAGTACGGCACGTCGAACGATTGCCGTGACACGGTGAACGCTCCCGTATCCTCCAGCACCTTCTCGGCGTACTGGGCGGCGGCCTCGTAGCCCGGACCGTTCCACGTGCGATACCCCTCATCGGCGTACGACTCGCTGATCGCCGAGAACTGTTCGAGGTGCGACATGACGTCGGCGCCGGTCAGACCGAGGTCGTTCGGCGCTTCCGTCTCCGGAGCGGCGAACGCCGCGGGCGCGATCATGAGGGCGCCGCCGACGAGAGCGGAGGTCGCGGCGATCGCGGACGCGCGTCGCAGACGCCGGGGTGGGGGGAGCAGGGTGTTTCTGGGCACAGGTATGCACCTCTCCGCGGGCATCGATGCCCGCATCATCCAGGGGGAATGACGCGTCGTCCGGAGAGGACGATCGCGCTTTGATTCTGTCCGCAGATCAGCGAAAACAACAAGAGCGGCCGTAATTTTTACGGGGTCGAAACAATCCCGGCGATGAAATCAGCGTTTCCAAGGAACGTAACGCGGCACCCACCGCACGAATCCGATGGCCCCGAGGGCGGCGACGACGCCCATCACCGCGACAGCGCCCGACAGAGACATCGCCGCTGTGACGGCGGAGATCAGCACCGGGGCGAAGGCGCCACCGGCATCCGTCAGTGTGCGCCATGACCCGAGGAATGCGGCGGGCTCCTCCTGAGGCGCGATGTCGGCGCCGAGAGTGAGCAGGATGCCGCTGGACAGACCGTTGCCGACTCCCAACACAGCGGCGAACATCGCGAACCACATCGATGCGCTGTCGAGGTCGTGCGTGAAGGCGAGTGCGAAGAACCCCGCTCCCATGAGCACCATCGCGGGAAGGGCAGCCCATAGTCTCCCGAAGCGGTCCATGACCTGACCGCTCGCGTAGAACAGCGCGAAGTCGATGGCTCCCGAGACGCCGACGACGACGGCGATCGTCGAGGCGTCAAGGCCGAGCGAGACGCCCCACAGAGGCAACACGACCTGCCGCGCCGAGCGCACCGCCGAGAGTGAGGCGGCCGCGAGGCCGAGGCGCGCCAGCACGGCACGGAAGCGCCACATCGTGCGGAAGACGCCGACGCGCTCGACGGTCGGGATCGCGCCGGTGACGGCTTCGCCGGTGTCTTCGGCGTCGCGCGAGTCTCCGTCGGCCGACAGCCGCGGCGCGGCGGCACCCACCGGCACGGCCTTCTCGGGATCGGGTCCGAGGAAGACCAGAAGAATAGTCGCCACCTGGCAGACGGCGAAGAAGATGATGGATGCCGTCTCGTCGCCGAAGATCCCGAGCAGAGCCGCAGAGATGAATGGGCCGACGAACATGCCGAGGCGGAAGGTCCCACCGAGGAGGGACAGGGCGCGAGCACGGAAATGCAGGGGAACGCGCGTCGTCATGAACGAATGGCGGGCGAGGGCGAACGACGCGGCGCAGAACCCGATGAGGAACACGGCTGCCGCGAAGAATGCCAGGGTTCCGGCGAACACCACCCCGACCAGGCCTCCGAGGATGACGATGCCCGCCACCCCCATGGTCAGTCTCTCCCCGAAGCGGGCGACGGCCCACCCGGCGGGGATGTTGCCGCACAGCTGCCCGACGACGAGAGCGGCCGCGACGAGAGCGGCCAGGGCGACGTCGGCTCCCAGGCGATCGGCGATGACCGGGATGAGCGGGATGACGGCTCCCTCCCCCACCGCGAAGAGCAGGGTGGGGCCGTAGATCATGGGGGCGAAGCGCACCAGCACGTTCCGCGGAGAGTCGTCGGTCACCGTGTCCACGATAGGCTTGATCGCAAATGCTCGAACTCGATTTGACCGCCGACATCCAGGCGCTGCGCTCGACCTTCGCCGATATCCAGGCCGTGGTCGACGTCGACGCACTCACCGCCGACATCGACCGCCTCAGTGAAGAGGCCGGCGCTCCCGACCTGTGGGACGACGTCGACAACGCGCAGAAGGTGACCAGCCGGCTCAGCCACCGCCAGGCCGAGCTGAAGCGCATCACCGAGATCGAGCAGCGTCTCGACGACCTCGAGGTGCTCGTCGAGCTCGCGATCGAGATGGACGACGAAGACTCCGCCGATGAGGCCCGCCGCGAGCTCTCTTCACTGAAAGACGTGATCGGCCAGCTCGAGGTGCAGACGCTCCTCGACGGCGAGTACGACGCGCGCTCGGCCGTCGTCACCATCCGCTCGGGGGCCGGGGGCGACGACGCCACCGACTTCGCCGAGATGCTGCTGCGCATGTACCTCCGCTGGGCGGAGCGTCACAAGTACCCGGTGAAGGTCATGGACACCTCGTACGCCGAGGGCGCGGGCATCAAGTCGGCGACGTTCGAGATCGACGTGCCGTACGCCTATGGCACGTTGTCAGTTGAGGCAGGTACTCACCGTCTCGCCCGCATCAGTCCGTTCGGCGGCGCCGACAAGCGGCAGACGAGCTTCGCCGCGGTCGAGGTCATCCCGGTCATGGAAGAAGCCGTCGAGGTCGAGGTCCCCGAGGGCGATATCCGCGTCGACGTGTTCCGTTCGTCGGGCCCGGGCGGCCAGTCCGTCAACACGACGGACTCGGCCGTGCGCATCACGCACCTCCCCACCGGGCTCGTCGTCTCGATGCAGAACGAGAAATCGCAGATCCAGAACCGTGCCGCCGCCATGCGCGTGCTGCAGACCCGTCTGTTGCTGCTCAAGCGCGAAGAAGAGGCCGCCAAGAAGAAGGAGCTCGCGGGCACGATCACCGCGAGCTGGGGCGACCAGATGCGCTCCTACTTCCTCTACGGCCAGCAGCTCGTGAAAGACCTGCGCACCGGCTACGAGGTCGGCAACCCCGCGGTGGTCTTCGACGGCGACCTCGACGGTCTCATCGCGGCCGGCATCCGCTGGCGCAAGCGCAAAGACGACGACTGAGTCGGATGCCGCGGGCGTCAGCATCCATAGGGTTTTCCCGGATGCCGACACGGCGCGTCCTGTCAGGCTCCGCGAGAGGCGCGCTTAGGCTCGTCGAGCCATGATCCGGTTCGAGAATGTCACCAAGCGGTATCGCGGCACCACGAAGCCCGCGCTGAGCGCGGTCGACTTCGAGGTGCAGCGTGGAGAGTTCGTCTTCCTCGTCGGCGCCTCGGGGTCGGGGAAGTCGTCGTGCTTGCAGCTGATCCTGCGGGCCGAGACCCCGAGCGACGGGCGCGTCGTCGTGCTCGGTCGAGATCTGCGCACTCTGTCGAACCGCAAGGTTCCCTACTTCCGTCGCCATATCGGCTCGGTGTTCCAGGACTTCCGTCTGCTGCCCAACAAGACCGTGCACCAGAATGTCGCGTTCACGCTGCAGGTCACGGGAGCCTCGCGCGGGTTCGTGCAGCAGGCCGTTCCGGAGGTGCTGGCTCTCGTCGGTCTCGACGGGAAAGAGAAGCGTCTCCCGCATGAGCTCTCGGGTGGTGAGCAGCAGCGGGTGGCCATCGCCCGTGCCCTCGTGAACCGTCCCCAGGTGCTGCTGGCCGACGAGCCCACCGGAAACCTCGACCCGGGCACCTCGATCGACATCATGCGGCTGCTCGCACGGATCAACGCCGGTGGTACGACGGTCGTCATGGCCACGCACGAGGCCGGCTTCGTCGACCAGATGCAGCGCCGCGTCATCGAGCTGAGCAACGGTGAGATGGTGCGCGACGAGCGCCACGGCGGCTACGGCGACCGCTCCGGACTCCCCGTGCTGGCACCCGAGGTCGAGAAGGGCGCCGCCGCTGTCGCGGCCCTCACCGCGGTGCTCGAGGTGCAGCGCGAGGTCACGAGCATCACGGGTCCGGTCGAGCCGCTGCGCGGCCCCGAGGGATCCGAGTCCGCTCCGGCATCCGAGCCGGCCGTGACCACTCCCACGGCGACCGAACAGCGCGAGCCCGGCACGAACACGCGATCGATTCCGGTGAGTACCCCCGACGTCGATGCGCTCGGTCTCGCCGACAAACTGGGGCTCGCCGACAAGAAAGACCGCGACGACGAAGTGGGACCCACGTCATGAGGTTCGGGCTGATCCTGTCGGAGGCCTTCTCCGGTCTCCGCCGCAACGCGTCGATGGTCATCTCGGTCATCCTCGTGACCTTCGTCTCGCTGACCTTCGTCGGCGCGGCGATGCTCATGCAGATGCAGATCGGCAAGATGCAGTCGTATTGGGCCGACCGCGCCCAGGTGGCGGTGTTCATGTGCTCGACGGTGTCGGACAAGCCGACGTGCAACGCCGGCGAAGCGGCCACGCAGGAGCAGATCGACGCGGTGCGTGCGACGCTCGACGGCGACGCGCTCCGCCCCCTCATCCGCGACTACACCTTCTCGACGAGCGACGAGGCGTTCCAGAACGCGCAGGGCCTGCTGTCGTCCGACATCGCCGGCGTGGTGACGGCGGACCAGTTCAACGCGACCTTCAACATCAACCTGGTCGACCAGAACCAGTCCGACGTGATCGCCGAGGCGTTCAGCGGCCAGACCGGGGTCGAAGAGGTGACCAACCAGATGCAGTACCTGGAGCCGCTGTTCCAGTCGCTCACCGTGGCCACGTACGTCGCCGTGGGCATCGCCGGTCTCATGCTCGTCGCCGCGGTGCTGTTGATCGCGACGACCATCCGTCTCTCCGCGTTCGCGAGACGCAAGGAGCTGGGGATCATGCGCCTCGTGGGCGCGTCCAACCGATTCATCCAGACGCCGTTCATCCTCGAGGGGGTCCTCGCGGCCCTCATCGGTTCCGCTCTCGCGAGCGTCGCCGTGTGGGCGATCGTGCAGGTCGGCGTGGAGCGTTACCTGCGCGACCGGATCAGTTTCATCACGTCGTGGGTCGGTCTCGCCGACGTCGCCATCGTCGTGCCGGTGATCGTGGTCATCGGCGTCGTGCTGGCCGCCCTCAGCGCCGGCTTCGCCATCCGACGCTGGCTGCGCACCTGATCCTGTAAGCTGAGGGGCTCTGTGTGCCCATGATCATGAGGAGGTGGCACCATGCCTCGTGAGCAGGGAGAAAAGCTCATCGCGTCGAACAAGAAGGCGCGTCACGACTACGCCATCGAGAAGACGTACGAAGCGGGTCTCGTTCTGACGGGAACCGAAGTGAAGTCGCTGCGCCAGGGGCGCGCGAATCTCACCGATGGGTACGCCTACATCGACGGGGGACAGGCGTTCCTCGACGCCGTGCACATTCCCGAGTATTCGCAGGGTCACTGGACGAACCATTCGGCCAAGCGCACCCGGAAGCTGCTGCTGCACAAAGACGAGATCGTGAGGCTCTCGCACGCCGTGGCGGCCGGCGGCTACACCCTCGTCCCCCTGCGGCTGTACTTCCTCGACGGGCGGGCGAAGGTCGAGATCGCCGTCGCCAAGGGTAAGCGCGAGTTCGAGAAGCGGCAGACGATCCGCGAGCGCGAAGACAAGCGCGAGGCCGAACGGGCCATGCGCACGAAGAACCGCCTCGGCGACTGAGCGCCGACGGCTCACTCCGCGCGGAAGCGCCCTTCCACGGTCGAGGTCACGACGATCTCGGGCGGTTGCAGGCTGAACGACGGTCCATTGTCGGCCGACATCGCGCGAGCGGCGAACGGCCCGACATTCTCGGGGCGGGCCGCCAGGAGCCCGGCATCCGCGATCTCGACAGCGGCGACGGATGCCAGCCCCAAGGCGTCCGCGTACGCGGTGGCGCGTTCCACCGCGACGTGCACGGCGTCGGCGGCGACGTCGCGCTCCACACGGGCGCGGGTCTCAGCAGACAGGCGCCACTCCACAGCGGTGACCTGCACGTCGTCCGACTCGGCGACGTCGCCCAGCCACCACGACAGGGCTCCTGCGTCGGTGAAGGTGGCCGAAAGCTCAACGGCGGCGTGATGGACGAGGGGGAGTTGCACCCCGTCGTTGTTCCAGGGGCGGTCCGACCAGACCGACACGCGCGCGCTCGACCACTCGGACACCTCTCCGGAGCGAAGGTGGGCGACGAGCCCGTCCTGGACGGAGGAGGCTCGTTCCTGGGCCCGTTCGACGACGGGTCCGCGGGCGGGTCCGTCGGTCACCACGGTGACGCGGACGGCGGCTTCCTCGGCGCGCACGCGGGCGTTGCTCTCTCCTCGCACGGTGATGACGACCTCGCTCATGCCGTGAGCCTACGTGAGGATGGTCGGCGGGTGGCCCCGGCCCGGGGCGCCGCGGACCGTCGTGAGGAGTTCGTGGTCGACACGCCGTGGGATGGATGCCGCGGGCGGCGCGCCGTGAACGGACTCCGCGCAACGGCCCGGGGTGCCGAGGGAATCACGGAGCCTCGTGAGACGTTGTACACTGTGATGCTCGGGTCCCGCTGACGAAGACGGTTCCCGAGGTGGTAATTCAACAGTGTGACAGTGGCCGCTCCTGACGGAGTTCCCGGGGCTGATCGGTTTCGACAGCGCCTGCGAACCCGCGAGAAGCGGGCCGAGGATGTGGGGTTATCTCGTAAACGCTCCCTGCAAAACAATAAGTGCCGATGCTAAGCGCACTGACTTCGCCCTCGCTGCCTAAGCGAGCCCGATAGTCCGTCAGACCGTGTGTGACCCCGCCACGGATCCTGGCGTCATTTAGGGGTCTTGCTGTGTGACGGCGTCTGGACGTCATACGGGACTTTTCCCAGGCTGGGCTTGTCGACTTAGGTGTCTGTGACAAAGGTCGGAGCCGAGCAGAACGTCTTCACAGACTGCGCCCGGAGAAAACGCGGAGACCCAGCGTTGGACGGGGGTTCGATTCCCCCCAGCTCCACGAGCCACTGTCACCTCGACGACGCCCTCGCTCTCACCCGTTTCGGTGGGGGCGGGGGCGTCGTCGTTTCCCCGGAGGCTCAGACGGCCGAGCGGGTACGAATGTCGGTCTCGTCGGACACACCGTTGAGCTCGAGGTAGATCCGACCCTCGGTGCGGGTGAGGGTGGCGGTGCTGCGTCGTTCGAGGTGCCCGGCCATCCGCTCGACGAACCCGGGCTCGAAGCTGTGCAACAGCACGTCCTCTCCCCGGTGGATCCGCTTCCCGGCCCACGCAGCGGCGACCTTGTCGGGGTCGCGGTGCGTGTAGACGGCGGTGCGAGCGGCCTTCATGCTGCCGGTGTGCAGGCGCGCGGCATCCGGGGCCCCGACCTCGATCCACGCGACCAGCGCGCCCGTCAGGTCGCGGACGAGGACGGCGGGCTCGTCTGTGGCCGAGATGCCCTCGCTGAAATCGATGCCCTCCTCGTACTCGAGGCAGTAGGCCAGCACACGCGTCAGCATGTACGCGTCGGTTTCGGACGGATGCCGCGCCACCCGGATCGACAGTTCGTCGTACACGCCGCGATCGACGTCGGAGAGCTGCACCGTGAAGGTATGAATGGTCGCGCCGATAGCCACGAGGGTCGAGCCTACGCGAGTGCTTGTCGCCGCCCTCGCCGAGCGCTTAGCGTCGAGGGATGCCAGATCCTCGCGCGCTCCGCATCGACGTCGGCCCGTTCCACTTGGCACCCACGCCCGACGCCGCAACGTGGACCGCCGTTCCGCGCGCGGGCGCCGGGGGAGAGGCATCCGGGATCACGGCGAGCTGGAGCGACTGGGTCGCCTTCGCCGAACGCGTTCGCCGTGCCGATGAGTTGTGGCGCGAACGCGAAGCGCGCGGAGACGCGTGGGACGAGGGGTTCGTCGCGGCGAAGGATGCCGCGGCGGTCAATCCGTATCGCTGACTCCGGTCAGGAGGGACCCTCGACGAGGAGGAGACTCTGACGCGTGTCGGCGAGCTTGACCCAGCCGTCTCCGAAGAGGTAGGTGATGCCGTATCCGTCGCTGTCTTTGCTGATCGCCCACGCGGGGTTCTCGGTGATGTAGGTGCCGGCGGGGCCATCTTCGCGGCGCCAGCCCGAGGCGAGCAGATCGCGCTCGGCCTCGGCGGCGCCGGCCTCGTCGATCGGGGCCCAGCCGAACATCTGCACCCGGTCCGTGGTGATCTTCTGGTCACCCCACTTGCACTGGATGCCCCCGTCGATCTCGGTCGCGCCGATACGGAACGGTTCAGCGCTGACGCTCCACCCCAGACTGAGAAAGTCGTCGGCGGTGCTCTGGGGGATGATCGTCTCGCACGTGGGGTCGCCCGCCGCTTCTGGCTCCGTGCTCTCCTGGGGGGCGGAGGCCTGCGGTGTGGCTCCGTCGCTCGGGGTCGCCGCGGCCGCGGTCGGGACGGGAGCCGGTGCAGAACAGCCGGTCAGCGCGACGGCCGTGAGGGCGGCGGCCGCGAGGGCAAGAGCGAGCCGACGGGTCACGCGCTGCCCTCGTCGTGGACGAGGGCGAAGAAGGCGTCGTGCAGGATGCCGTTCGTCGCGAACGACGACGCTGCATCGAGGCGGTCGGAACCGTCGAAGGCGGTGAACCGCCCGCCCGCCTCCCGCACGATCGCCGCGATCGCCGCGATGTCGTACTCCTTCACACCGAACTCGGCGACGAGCTCGAGACGCCCCTCGGCGAGCCACATGTAGGGGAGGGCGTCTCCGTACCCGCGATCGCGCCATACGGCGCGCGACAACCGGTCAAGGGTCGGCAGCAGATCGACATCGTTCCACTGCTCGATGCTCTGAAAGCTGATGCTGGAGCGCGACACGTCATCGACGTCGGACACATGAATTCGGCGCGGTTCGCCTCCGGGGGTGTTCGTCCAGGCACCGTGGCCCGTGGCCGCCCACCAGCGGCGCCCGAGCGCGGGCTGACTCACGACTCCGACGACCGGCACCCCATCGACGCTCAGCGCGATCAGAGTTGCCCAGATCGGGATGCCGCGCATGTAGTTGTGGGTGCCGTCGATCGGGTCGATCACCCAGCGCCGCGAGGTGTCGCCCGAGGTGCCGTACTCCTCGCCCAGGATGGCGTCGTCGGAGCGCTCGGCGTCGAGGATTTCTCGGATCGCGCGCTCCGTCGCCAGGTCGGCTTCGGTGACGTGCGAACGGTCGGCCTTCGTATCGATGCGGAGGTCGTCGGCATCGAAGCGCGCCATCGCGACCGCGTCAGCGGCATCGGCCAGGCGCAGAGCGAGCGCGAGGTCGTCGGCGAGGGCGGGGAGGGTCTCGTCGGGGGTGTGTGACACGGCTCCAGGATAACCGGCGACCCTGGGCCGATTTGGTGAGGCCCTGTCACGCCTGGTAACGTAATCCCTCGGTTCGGAACGTGAGTTTCGGCCCGCGGAACGCACCTCTAGCTCAATCGGCAGAGCAACTGACTCTTAATCAGTGGGTTCTGGGTTCGAGTCCCAGGGGGTGCACCGACAAACCGCCTCGCACGATGTTTTCTCGTGCGAGGCGGTTTTCTTTTGCGCTCATCCATTCAGACGACATCGGCCCTGCGTAGTCTGAACCCGTGGCGAGAAAGCTGTACGGCCTCACGCGGCGAACGCACGTCGCGCTCCTCGGCTTCTCCCTCCTCGTGCTTGTCGGCTTCGTCGTCCTCGCCGCGCTGAGCGCCACGCTGCTGGACTACTCGGTGGCGCAGTGGGCCGTCGCGGGGTTCCTGATGCTCTGGGCGTGTGCGACGGTCGCGTGGGAGGTTCGGGTGCTTGTGCTCTTCCGCACGGGGCGCGCCGACGGAGACGAGTGACGTCTCGGGGGTCGAGAACGCCCGTCTGTCCGGGAAGATGTCCCCATGGCCGATGACGAGATCTGGGACGTGACCGACATCCACGGAACGCCGACCGGGACGCTGCACCGGCGCGGCGACGGCCCGGTACCCGAGGGGGCGTTCCACATCGTGGCATCCGTCTGTGTCGTCTCGTCGACCGGACGGCTGCTCGTCAGCCTCCGTGCGCCGGGGAAGGACTACCCGCTCGCGTGGGAGTTCCCGGCGGGCAGCGCCCTCCGGGCCGAATCGAGCAGGCGTGGCGCTTCGCGCGAGCTCGAAGAGGAGACGGGGCTCGTCATCGCGCCCGACGACCTCGTGCTCGTCGGGCGCGTGGTCGAGGAACGCGCGCTGTTCGATCTCTGGCTCGGGAGGGTCGAGGGGGAGCCCGTGCCCGTGCCCGATCCCGAAGAGGTGCAGGATGCCGAGTGGGTGACGCTCGACGAGGTGAAGCGCCGCTGGCAGGCGGGGATGTTCGCTTCGCCGTGGAACGCCCGCTTCGAGCAGCTGTGGGACACGCTGGCGCACGAGGCGACGCGCGTCGCCTGACGGTCCTGCAGCGCACGCACGCGACCCTGCCCCTCACAGCAGGCCCATGCGGGGCGGCATCCGGAGCCACCGGTCCCGCTCGTCCATGTGCCACGCCCTGACCCGGGACGTGGGCCGGCGCACCGCCGTGGACGGTCGCCGTCAGCCCTGGGAACTCCGGCGACGACGGCGGGCGTACTCGGCGGCGAAGAGCGCGGCCGAGATCACCGCGAGCACGGCGCAGGTCACCATGCCGCCGACGACCGTCGCGCCGCTGGCGACCGTTCCGTCGCTGAACGGGGTGTCGATATGGAGCGCATCGTTGAAGGTGAGTCCGGCGCCCACGAGGAAGAGGATGAGGATCACGATGGCCGCGATGCCGAACCCGGGGATCCGGCGGGCGACCGCGGGTACGCGCGCAGGAAGGGCGGGCGGGCGGGGGATGTCTTCGACGGCCCGCGCGGGCCGATCCACAATCGCGTCGACACCGACCGAGGCGTCGATCCCTCTGATGATCTCGCGAGAGAGGTTCGCGTAGAGAGTGGGCTCCACGACGACCTGGAACCCATCGACGCCGGTCAGGCGACGAGCGCCGTCCGGCCAGCGCTCGAGGAGGACGCAGTCGTCGAAGGCCACGGTGTAGACGCGTCCGTGCTCCCGCAGACTGATTCCGTCGGGGGCGATGTACAGGGCGTGATCCTTCACGCCGAAGAGGGGATGCACCCGTCCCGTGACGGCCGTCTCCGACGACGGGCTGAGGGTCCGGAAGCTCTCATCCGGAACCTCACCTGTTGGCGATTGTGCGAGGGCGGATGCGAAGAGTTGCTCCGCGACCTCGCGAATGTCGTCGATGCTGACGGCGGTTCGACGTCGATCCCGTTCGACGGGCGTAACGATGTCGTGTCCCATCACGATCTCCGTTGCGAGTTCGGGGAGACTCTCTGCGAACTCGAGGGGGGAGGGTTCTGCGCGCGGAGTGTGTGCCGAAGCGTGGAGATCATCGACGTCGATGTCGCCCGATCGCACCCGCGAGAGGATCTCGAACACTCGGGCGACGAGCTCCGACTGGTTCTCCGGCTTGGCATCGGCGGCGATGCTGAGCCGGGAAGTATCGGCATCGATCGCTTCGATCTCGCAGGAGGCTGTGTACGACAGCGCTGCCTCGTGCCGCAGCCCGCGTGTCAACAGCCGGCTCACGAGCCGTGCGAACACCGACGCAGCAGGTGAGCGTGCGACGAGGGCATCGATGACGAGAAGGCTCGGCGGCCCGGGGAAGACGGCCGGCATCGACTCCAGGATGGTGGAGGGGGGAAACCGCTCGGCGAATCCCCGTCGGCAGGTATGCTTCGAGCCCCTCCGGCAGGTGCTCTCCTGAGATCCAGCCGATGACGTTGCCGCCGGTGAAGTACCGAGCGAGCCACTCCCGGACGTCGGCCTCGGTGATCGCATCGAGCCCGGCGGCGCCGTACCCGTTCAGTCCGCGGCCCTGGGCGCCGTGACGTTCCAGCCGGTGGCGCGCGGCCGCCGCCCAGGAGTGGCCGAGTTCCTCGGTCTGCAGAATGTTCTTCTCCCGGGGGATCCGCTCCCACGGAAGGCCGCGGCCGAGTGCAGAGGTCACGCCGTTGAGGAAGGTCACGATCTGCTCAGACGTGCCCTGCGCGTAAAAATGCGTCGTCAGCTCGCGAGTGACGCCGCCGTACGGGAAGTGGCTCTCGTGCAGACCGGAGAGCGCCAGGTGCTCGATGAGATGGGTGATGCCGGCTCGGGAGAGGCGCTCGTCCGCCCATCCGACGCGGAAGATGAGCCCTCCCGACATCCGACCGGGTCGGCGGGCGAACAGCACCGGAAAGCCGGCGGTCTCATCGACGGCGACGTCGTCGCCCCAGGGGGCGAGCGCGGACATCACGCGCGCGACATCGGTCACGTCGTCGGTGATGTCGCCGACCATTTCCGCGTCTGTCACCGCGACCTCCTCCACGCACCGTGTGCACAGTTTCGCAGATGGGCGCGGCGTCGACGGCGCGGCCGGAGGCAAAGGTCACGGCATCCGAAAGCACCCGGCCGCCGACGTGTCGCCGGGGCCGGGTGCGCCGCTTTCCGTGGGACTCAGGCCGCGTCTCCGATCAAGACTGCGGCGCCCTCATCAGCGGCATCCGGGTGCGTGTTGTCGACGTGGGCGAGCGTCTTGCGGCCCAGCAGGATGCAGGCGGCGGCGATGAGCACCGAGCCACCCGCCATGACGTAGGGCACACCCGCGCCGGCCGCGTGCCACAGGAAGGCGGCCAGCGGCGGGGCGACGGCGCCGCCCAGGAAGCGGACGGCGGAGTACGCCGACGACGCGACCGAGCGGGGGAGGTCGGTGGCCTCCATGACCGCCTCGGTGAGGGCGGTGTTGACGACGCCGAGCACGAGACCGCCGACGACGATGCAGACGACCAGCGCCGTGGGCGAGGTGACCACGACGGCCGCGACGAGAAGGTCCACCGCGAGGAGAGGCAGCGCGAGAAGCAGGACCGAGGTCAGTCGCATCCGGCGGAGCAGAATCGGCGCGACCCAGACACTCGTGATCGCCAACGCCACACCCCACCCGAAGAACGTCAGCCCGATGCCCATCGCGCCGAATCCGAGGGGGAACGGCGAGAACGCCAGCAGCGTGAAGAATCCGATGTTGTAGAACAGTGCGGTCGCGGCGAGGATCGCGAGAGCCGGACGGCCGAGGGCGCGGAAGGGCGCGCTGAAGGGGATCGGCGTCCGGGCGGGGGCGGGACCGCGCAGCAGGACGGCGACGGCGACGAACGCGATGGCCATGAGGACGACGACACCGAAGAACGGTCCGCGCCAACTCGCCTCGCCCAGGATGCCGCCGAGGAGCGGGCCCACGGCGATACCGAGGCCGAGAGCGGCTTCGTAAAGGATGATCGCCGCCGAGCTTCCGCCGGAGGCGGCTCCGACGATGGTCGCGAGGGCGGTCGAGATGAAGAGCGCGTTGCCCAGACCCCAACCCGCACGGAAACCGATCACCGCGTCGACACTCCCGCTCAGCGCGCAGAACAGGGAGAACACGACGATGAGAGCGAGGCCGACGAGCAGGGTGGCCTTGGCGCCGATCCGGCTCGAGATCCAGCTGGTCACGAGCATCGCGAGGCCCGTCACGACGAGATAGCTCGTGAAGAGCAGTTCCGTCTCGACCGGCGTCGCCTGCAGCGAGTCGGCGATGGCGGGGAGGATCGGGTCGACGAGGCCGATACCCATGAAGGCGACGACGCACGCGAACGCGACCGCCCACACCTGCGCGGGCTGCTTCCACACGCTCGGGGCTGTGGCGGCGCTCACCGGACGACCTCGGGCTGCAGTCCGACGCGGGCCGACAGGGCGCCGGCGGCGACGCTCACGGCTTCCCATTCGGCATCCGTCAGGTCGGCGACGTGCGGTGCGAGCGCGGCGCTGAGCTGGCTGAGCCACCGTTCGAGCGCGGCGAGGCCCTCGTCGGTGGCGGTGATGACGCTGACCCGCGAATCGTCGGGGTCGGCCTCCCGTGCGACGAGGCCCGCATCGTTCAGCTGATGCACCAGGCGGGTCATGCCGGGTTGGGTCACGCGGCTGAGCGTCGCGAGGTCTCCGAGGCGCTGGGGGCCGTGGTCTCGCAGGAGTGTCAAGGTCCGCCACTGGGCGGCGGGAGCGTCGTTCTGGGTGTCGAGGGCCGCGATGCGCGTCAGGGCGTGCACCGCGAGCAGCAATCTCTGGAGGTCATCATCGCGGGTCATATAAGAAGCATAGCGCAGATATATACCTGCGGTATGTACCAGGAGTGGTCGCGTCGCGCACGGGTGTCTCGCCGTGCGAGACGACGAGATGGCCGTGAGCTCGCGTCCGTCCCCGAGCCCGAGGCGCTCACGCCCAGACGACGAATCCCCCCACCGCCGTGGCGACGGCCAGGAGCAACAGCAGGAGATTCATCGGCACCACCTTGCCCTCGCCGCGACGCAGGTGGAAGACGACCGCCCCCACCTGGACGAGCACGAGCCCGATTGCGGCGAGGGGCGCCAGGACCGGGACGACGCCCGTCAGGGGAGGCAGCACCAGGCCGAGGGCCCCCAGCACCTCGATCACCCCGATGAAGCGGACGAGGGGCAGCGGCACGTCCTTCGCCCAGCCGATGCCGGCGGCGACGAGGGCATCGGGGGAGCGGAGGGCCTTCATCGCTCCGGCGGCCAGATAGGCGAGCGCCAGCACGCCGGCGATGATCCAGGAGGCGATCAACATTCGAGTGTTCCTTCGGGTGAGCAGACCGTGTGTCGAGGTCATCGCCTCGGCGGCTGCGCCGGGACGGGTGGGTGTGCGGGATTCAGCTGCGCGAACGCGCATTCCAGATGAGTGGTGCCCGGCGCAGCCAGGTGTCGTCCTCGAGCGAATCGAGGAGGAACCGGGCGACCTCCGTCCGACTGACGCTCATGCCGGGCTTCTCGTCTCCGACGAGGGCCGCACGCAGTGGCCCGCTCGGGGGTGTGTCGGTGAGCGCGACGGAGCGGGCGAGCACCCAGTCCGCGTCGGACGCGCGGACGACCGCGTCGACGCCGTGGTGGTCGTTGTAGCCGTGCCGGATGCCGGAGCTCTTGATCAGCGCCTTGAAGAGGGGGTTCAGGGACGGCCAGGAATCCCCGGCGCCGACGGTGGAGGCGACCGCGATCCGGCGGATGCCGTTCTCCTGCATCACCGTCAGCGCGTCGCGCGTGGCGTCGGTCATGAACGTCGGGGGACTCACCGACTTCGCCCACGGGTTGTCGCTGGTGCGGGAGTTGTTCAAGGCACTGACGACCGCGTCCGCGCCGTCGACCGCGCGGCGCAGGTCATCGATCTTCGCGGGCGTCCCCGGGATCAGCTCGACGGCGTCGGGAACGTCGAGAGCGTCGGGTCTGCGGACGAGCGCCCGAACACGGTGACCGCGCTCGACGGCCTGCCTGACGACGTGAATACCTGTGCGACCGCTGCCGCCGAGAACGAGGAGAGTGGTCATGGAGAAGGTCCTTTCGGCTGATACGCACCGATGATCTGGCAACATCTTTCTCAGTGCGTTCAAGGGAGTGGAAAATGGTGTCACCGCGGACGATCAGTGGACCGTGTCGGGCGTGGCCGGAGGAGAGCGCCTTCATCCGGGAGGTGCTCGACCGCATCGGCGACAAGTGGACGGTGCTGGTCGTGAGTACCCTGGGCGGTGAGCCGCTGCGGTACTCGGATCTGCAGGCGAGCATTCCGGGTATATCCCAGCGCATGCTCACCGTCACGCTGAAGGCCCTCGAACGCGACGGGTTGCTCACGAGGACGGCGTACCCCGAGGTGCCGCCTCGCGTCGAGTACGCCCTCACAGACCTCGGACGGTCCTTGCTCGACGCCGTGATGGCACTGGCGGGGTGGGCGGCGAACCACCACGAAGCCGTCGCCGAGAGCCGACGCGGGCACGAGGTCAGCGGGGTGGGACGCGCGAAGGCCCGCTGACGAGTTCTTCGTCGTCCTGCCCGGGGAAGGGCAGTGCGCATGCGTCCCCCGCGGGATCGCACGCCGTGGCACCGTCGTCGCCGACGGATCGCAGGGTGGGTGCGACGTTGCCGGGGGTGCTCATCCGGCGCCCACGGGCGCTTCGGCGACCGCGGTCTCCAGTGCACGCGCGTATCCCTCGATCGACTGCGCGCCCGAGGCGGCGAAGCGGCGGTCGAACACCGTGAAGGGAACGCCGCGGACGCCGAGCTCTCGGCCCTCTTCCACATCGGCCCGCACCGCGTCGGCGTACTCGTCGCTTGTCAACACCTCGCGAACGCGCTCCGCGGACAGTCCGATTTCGTCGGCCGTCCGGGCCAGAGCCGCCGCGTCGAACGGGTTGCTCTCGCCGGCGAAGAAGCGATCTTGCACCCGTGAGAAGAACTCGAGTCCCGAGCCCGCCTCTTCGGCGTACTGCACCACGCGATGGAAGTCGAAGGTGTTCGCGTTCAGTCGGTCGAGTGAGAACGCGAGCCCTTCACTCTGCGCCAGTGCCTGGATCCCGCGCTCGGCCTGCAAGACGACTTCCGCGTTTCCGCCGTGCGAGCGGATGAAGGCGCTTTCGATCGACTCCGGTGTGTGCGGCGCGTCCGGGTTCAGCTCGAAGGAGCGGATCTTCACCTCGAACCGGTCGGCATCCGGCCGGGCGTCGATGGCGTGCTGGAGTCGATGCTTGCCGACGTAGCACCACGGGCAGCCCACGTCTGCCCAGACCTCGATGAGGATCGGTGTCGGTTCGGCGGTGTCGGTGGATGACATGCTCTTTACCTCACTAACAGTTCGTAGCCCCATTGTGAGTCTGTTGATCGACGCGTACAAAAGGCACTTCGAGGTGCGTTCCGCAGGTCGACGTGCATCGGTCCGGTGCGGCCGACTCAGCGGGACGCGAGCCGTGTCGTCAGCTGGTGCGCGTGTGCGAGCAGGGTGCGACCGAGCTCGCTGAGCCGCTCCCCGGAGAACCGGAACTCCACGCCCGTCAGGCTCAACGCCCACTGCGGCTGGCCGACGCGATCGAAGACCGCCGCGCCCAGACCCCAGCTCCCCTCGACGATGAGGCCGGGATTGACGGCGTATCCCCGCTCCTGCGTGTCGCGGACGCGCGTTCGAAGCCGCGCGGGCGAGTGGGACGTGCCCCATCGCTGCGGGAGGTCGTTCTGGCGGTCGAGATAGGCGTCCACATCATGGGTAGGGAGGAACGCGAGGATGGCGAGGCCTGCGGAGGCGACCCCGAGAGGGAACCGCACGCCCTCCGACAGCACGAACGAACGGATCGGGAAGCTCCCGTCCTCGCGCACGAGGCAGACCGTCTCGTCACCGCGACGCACCGAGAGGAACGCACTCTCCTCCGTGCGGACAGCCAGTGAGCGGACGATGTCGCGCGCGGTGCTGGTGATATCGAATCGGGATGCCGCGACACTGCCCATCAGATAGAGCTCCGGACCGGGCAGCCAGCGCCCCGTCGCCTCGTCGCGGTCGACGAGACCCTCTGCGCGCAGTGCGCTGAGGAGTCGATGGGCGGTGGGGCGGGTGAGGTCGCCGTCGCGGGCGAGGTCGCCGACCGTGGCGCCGTTCGCTCCGGCCGCGGTGACCCGACGGAGCAGGGCCGCGGCGCGGGCGATCGCCTGAGCGCCGGGGACGCTCGCCGGAGAACGAGTTGGAGAGGGAGTGTCCACGATGTGGACGCTAGACCCCGTGGCATCCATATCGCAAGCATGCGCTGGCTCCGTGGAGACGTGCGCGCCGACGATGAGAGGACGCAGACACGAAGGAGTTCGCGTGATCGACAAGACCTGGACCTCGGCCGCCGACGCGGTCTCCGACGTTCCCGACGGTGCCTCGATCGCCGTCGGCGGGTTCGGCCTCTCGGGCAACCCCATCGCCCTCATCGAGGCCCTTCTCGCCCAGGGAACCCGCGACCTCTCGGTCGTCTCGAACAACTGCGGCGTCGACGACTGGGGGCTCGGCATCCTGCTGGGCGCCGGACGCATCCGGAAGATGACCTCCTCGTACGTCGGCGAGAACAAGGAGTTCGAGCGGCAGTTCCTCTCGGGCGAGTTGGAGCTCGAGCTGACTCCGCAGGGGACACTCGCGGAGAAGCTCCGCGCCGGCGGCGCGGGCATCGCGGCGTTCTACACGCAGACGGGGGTGGGCACCCAGGTGGCCGAGGGCGGTCTGCCCCAGCGCTACGACGGAGTCGGCGGCATCGCGGTCGCCTCTCCCGCGAAAGACGTGCGGGTGTTCGAGGTGAACGGCGAATCGCGCGAGTTCGTCCTCGAAGAGGCCATCACGACGGACTTCGCCCTGGTCCACGCCTGGAAAGGCGACCGTCACGGCAACCTCGTGTTCCGGAAGGCGGCGCGCAACTTCAACCCGCTCGCGGCGATGGCGGGCCGCGTCTGCGTCGCGCAGGTCGAACACCTCGTGGAGCCCGGCGAGATCGAGGCCGACGATGTCCACCTCCCGGGGGTGTTCGTGCACCGGATCGTCGACGTGGGGTCCGGCATCGAGAAGCGCATCGAGAAGCGCACCGTCCGCGAAGGGAACAGCTGATCATGGCCCTCACCCGTGTCCAGATGGCGGCTCGCGCCGCCCGCGAACTCGCCGACGGTGCCTACGTGAACCTCGGCATCGGCCTGCCGACGCTCGTCCCGAATCACGTGCCCGACGACGTGACCGTCGTGTTGCAGTCGGAGAACGGCATCCTCGGCGTCGGCCCGTATCCGACGGAGGATGCGGTGGATGCCGACCTCATCAACGCCGGCAAGGAGACGGTGACCACTCTCCCCGGCTCCGCCTTCTTCGACTCCGCGCTGAGCTTCGGGATGATCCGCGGCGGGAAGATCGACGCCGCGATCCTCGGGGCGATGCAGGTATCGGCATCCGGAGACCTCGCGAACTGGATGATCCCCGGGAAGATGGTCAAAGGCCCCGGCGGCGCGATGGATCTCGTGCACGGCGCGGGTCGGGTCATCGTGCTCATGGAGCACGTCGCGAAGGACGGCTCGCCCAAGATCGTCGATGCGTGCTCGCTGCCGCTCACCGGGCGTGGCGTTGTGGATCGCATCATCACCGACCTCGCCGTGATCGATGTGACGGAGGATGGACTCGTCCTCGTCGAGCTCGCCCCGGGCGTCAGCGTCGACGAGGTGCGGGATGCCACGGAGCCCCCGCTGACCGTGAGACTCACCGAGGAGATCGCATGAGCACTGAGAACGATGTCGTCATCGTCGCTGCTGCACGCACGCCGCAGGGGCGCCTGAAGGGCCGACTCGCGCCGCTGACCGCCGTGCAGCTCGGCGCTGCCGCGATCCGCGGCGCCCTCGAGCGTGGCGGCATTCCTGCGCAGACCGTCGACGCCGTCCTCGTCGGGCAGGTGCTGCAAGCGGGTGCGGGGCAGAACGCGGCGCGTCAGGCGGCGATCGGTGCGGGGATCGGCTGGGACGTCCACGCCGCCACGGTCAACAAGGTGTGCCTGTCGGGCCTGACCGCGATCATCGACGCCGCCCGCATGCTGCGCCTCGGCGACGCCACGGTCGTCGTGGCTGCGGGGATGGAATCGATGACGCGCGCCCCGCACCTGCTCATGAACTCCCGCGAGGGCTATGCCTACGGTTCGGTCGAGGTGCTCGACCATCTCGCGTACGACGGTCTCACCGATGCCTACGACCGGGAGAGCATGGGCGCCTCCACCGAGCGTGCCAACGCCCGGTTCGAGGTGACGCGCGAGGCCCAGGACGCCGTCGCCGCCCGCTCGCACCAGCGTGCCGCCGCGGCTCAGGCCGAGGGCATCTTCGACGCCGAGATCATGCCGGTCGAGATCCCGCAGCGAAAGGGTGACCCGGTCGTCGTCACGGCCGACGAGGGGATCCGCGCCGACACGACCGTCGAGACGCTCGCGAAGCTGCGTCCCGCTTTCGCCGAGGGGGGCTCCATCACCGCCGGGAACGCCTCGCAGATCTCCGACGGTGCGTCTGCCGTGGTCGTGACCACCCGCGCCGTCGCCGAGGCACACGGGTGGGCGGTCCTCGCCGTCGTGGGGGCGGCCGGACAGGTCGCCGGTCCCGACAACTCCCTGCACGCGCAGCCCGCCCGCGCGATCGCGAAAGCACTCGAGAAACAGGGGCTGGTGGCATCCGATCTCGATCTGGTCGAGATCAACGAGGCGTTCGGCGCCGTGGTCGCTCGATCTCAGGCGGAGCTCGGCATCTCCGACGAGATCGTCAACCCGCACGGCGGTGGCATCGCGATCGGCCACCCCATCGGGGTCTCAGGAAACCGCCTGGTCGTCCACGCCGTCCACGAGCTCGTGCGGCGGGGGAGCGGCACCGCGGCGGTCGCGCTCTGCGGCGGCGGCGGCCAAGGCGATGCGCTGATCCTCACCCGCTGACGCGGGCGTCGGGAAACACGAACCGGATGCCGCACCTCACGGTCGCGGCATCCGGTCGTGTCCGTCTGCGGTCAGCGCGCGAGGCGCTTCTTGAACAGTTTCTGCTGCTTCTTGGCGACGGGGGAGTCGCCCGCGATCACGCGACCGCGGCGGGCACGGCGCGTGTCGACGACCGATCCGATCGCCAGCGCGAGCGTGATGCCCCAGCTGAGCCACGCGAGCGCCGTGCGCCAGGTGAAGGGTTCGTCGTTACGCAAAGCGCGCAGGAGCGTGATGCCACCCGTGATGGCACTGAGAAGACCCGTTCCGAAGATGTACTGGCGCATGCGCCCAACCTACCGAGGGATGCGCGACGTTGCCGCGCCTTGACAGGCAGGGCGCCCATATCGCATCCCGTCCCGCTCTCTGCGCCGGTGAGCGGCGCTGTTAGCCTGAGGTCGATCCCCGAGGAGGACCTGTGACCCAGGCCGATTTCGTCGTCGTCGCCAACCGCCTTCCCGTCGACCGCACCCCCGACGGTGAGGGGTGGAGGCGTTCCCCCGGCGGTCTCGTGACCGCTTTGGAGCCCGTCATGCGTCGTGCCGACGGCGCGTGGGTCGGATGGGCCGGTCAGCCCGACGTCGAACTCGATCCCTTCGAGTTCGACGGCACGCACCTCGTTCCGGTGGTGCTGTCGGCCGCAGACGTGCAGAACTACTACGAGGGGTTCTCGAACGACACGATCTGGCCGCTCTACCACGACGTGATCGCCGCGCCCACGTACAAGCGGGCCTGGTGGGACGCGTACGTCCGCGTGAACCGCCGGTTCGCCGAGGCAGCCGCCGCGGTGGCCGCCGAGAACGCCATCGTGTGGGTGCAGGACTATCAACTGCAGCTCGTTCCCAAGCTGTTGCGCGAACTGCGCCCCGACCTGACGATCGGCTACTTCCACCACATCCCGTTCCCGGCGTACGGGCTGTACTCGCAGCTTCCCTGGCGCAAACAGGTACTCGAAGGACTCCTCGGTGCCGATGTCATCGGATTCCAGCGCGTGGCCGACGCCGGCAACTTCGCCCGCGCTGTCCGGCGCCAGCTGCGCTTCGAGACCAAGGCCAGCGGCATCCTGGTGCCCGACGGCGAGAGCGGCACGCGCGTCGCCCTCGCGAAGGCGTTCCCGATCTCGATCGACGCCGAGTCGTACATCGAGCTCGCGCAGAAGCCCGAGATCCAGCAGCGTGCGAAGGAGATCCGCGAGGGCCTCGGGAACCCCCGAAAGATCCTCCTCGGCGTCGACAGGCTCGACTACACCAAGGGCATTCGCCACCGCCTCAAGGCGTGGGGCGAGCTCCTCGAAGACGGCCGGGCGTCGGTGGAGGACGCCACCCTCGTGCAGGTCGCGAGCCCCAGCCGCGAGCGCGTCGACGCCTACGTCCAGCTGCGCGACGAGATCGAGATGACGGTGGGGCGCATCAACGGCGACCACGACACGACCACGCACACCGCGATCCGGTATCTGCACCAGTCATACCCGCGCGAGGAGATGGTGGCGCTCTTCCTCGCGGCGGACGTCATGCTCGTCACGGCTCTGCGCGACGGCATGAACCTCGTGGCCAAGGAGTACGTCGCCAGCCGCATCGACAACCGCGGCGTGCTCGTGCTGAGCGAGTTCGCCGGAGCCGCCGACGAGATGGGCAGCGCGCTGCTCATCAATCCGCATGACATCGACGGGCTGAAGGACGCCGTCATGCGGGCCATCGACATGCCCGCCGCCGAGCAGGGACGGCGGATGCGGAGTATGCGCAAGAAGGTGCGGGATCATGACGTCGAGGATTGGTCGCGTGAGTTCCTCCAGGCCCTGTCGACCTTCCACGACACCGCGTCGAGCGCGCGCGCTGCGGCAGAAGTCGACGCCGCCTCCACGGGGGAGGACGCCGAATGACCGCCGCCGACGCCACCATCGAGGCCGTCGCGACGACGGATCGGCTGCTGATCGCGCTCGACTTCGACGGAACGCTGTCGCCGCTCGTCGACGAACCGATGACAGCACGCATGACGCCGGGTGCCCGCGCGGTCCTGGACGACCTCGTCACCCTCCCGCGCACGGTCGTCGCCCTCGTATCGGGACGCTCGCTCGGACACCTCCGCGAGATCGCGGAGCACGACGACGATTCGCCGATCTGGCTCGCGGGGTCGCACGGAGCACAGTTCTGGGTTCCCGGGTCCGGAGTCGAGGCAGCCGGAGACGACGACGCCGACCTCGCGCTCCGCGATCGCCTCCAGGACGAGGTCGGTCGCCACACTGCCGACATGTCCGGCGTCTGGCTCGAGCCCAAGGAGTACGGCCTCGGTGTGCACACGCGCACAGCGGATGCCGACACCGCCCGCGCCGCGCGAGACTTCGCCGATCGGCTCGTCGCTGCGGAAGCACCCTCCTGGCGCCGGCGCACCGGGCACGACATCCTCGAGTTCTCGTTCCGTCACGAGGGGAAGGACTCCGCGGTCGCCCGGCTGCGCGAGCGGGTCCACGCCTCGGCGGTCATCTTCGCGGGCGACGACGTCACCGACGAGGACGCCCTCCGCTCTCTCGGGGTCGGTGATCTCGGCGTCCGAGTCGGCGGGGGAGAGACGTCGGCGACCTTACGCGTCGACGACATCGACGCGTTCGTCACCGTGCTGGAGGATGTCGCGCGGCTGCGTCGCGCGCACACCGATTAATCGACCGTTCATCGCCCGTGGCGCATCGGCGGGTCTCGCACGAGCAATAGACTTCGAGGATGCCCGCACCGCAGAATCCGAACACCGGCGAGTTCGACATCAAGCCCCGCAGTCGCGTCGTCACCGACGGCATCGAAGCCACCACCTCACGCGGAATGCTCCGCGCCGTCGGTATGGGCGACGAGGACTGGGACAAGCCCCAGATCGGCATCGCGTCGAGCTGGAACGAGATCACTCCCTGCAACCTCAGCCTCGACCGTCTCGCGCAGGGCGCGAAAGAGGGCGTGCACGCCGGCGGCGGGTACCCGCTGCAGTTCGGCACGATCTCCGTCTCCGACGGCATCTCGATGGGCCACGAGGGCATGCACTTCTCGCTCGTGTCGCGCGAGGTCATCGCCGACAGCGTCGAGACCGTCATGATGGCGGAGCGCCTCGACGGGTCCGTGCTGCTCGCCGGCTGCGACAAGTCGATCCCGGGCATGCTCATGGCATCCGCTCGACTGGATCTGTCGAGCGTGTTCCTCTACGCGGGCTCGATCGCCCCGGGCTGGGTCAAGCTCAGCGACGGAACCGAGAAGGACGTCACGATCATCGACTCGTTCGAGGCCGTCGGTGCGTGCCTCGCGGGCAAGATGAGCGAAGCCGACCTCAAGCGCATCGAGTGTGCGATCGCCCCCGGTGAAGGTGCGTGCGGTGGCATGTACACCGCCAACACGATGGCCTCGGTCGCCGAGGCGCTCGGCCTCAGCCTCCCCGGCTCGGCTGCGCCGCCCTCTGCCGACCGCCGTCGCGACTACTTCGCGCACCGCTCGGGCGAGGCCGTCGTCAACCTTCTGCGCCAGGGCATCACGACGCGCGACATCCTCACCAAGGAGGCGTTCGAGAACGCCATCGCCCTCGCGATGGCCCTGGGCGGCTCGACCAACGTCGTGCTGCACCTTCTCGCCATCGCCAACGAGGCCGAGGTCGAGCTGAACCTCCACGACTTCAACCGCATCGGCGACCGCACGCCCCACGTCGCCGACATGAAGCCGTTCGGCAAGTACGTCATGAACGATGTCGACCGCCACGGTGGCATCCCGGTGATCATGAAGGCCATGCTCGACGAGGGCCTGCTGCACGGTGACGCGCTCACCGTGACGGGCAAGACGCTCGCCGAGAATCTGGCCGACCTGAACCCCGACCCGATCGACGGCACGGTCATCCACTCGTTCGACAACCCCATCCACGCCACGGGCGGCATCACGATCCTCCACGGCTCGATGGCTCCCGAAGGTGCCGTGGTGAAGTCGGCCGGTTTCGACGGCAACGTCTTCGAGGGCCCCGCCCGCGTCTTCGAGCGCGAGCGCGCCGCGATGGACGCCCTCGAGGCGGGTGACATCGCTGCTGGCGACGTCGTCGTGATCCGCTACGAGGGTCCGAAGGGCGGCCCCGGTATGCGCGAGATGCTCGCCATCACCGCGGCCATCAAGGGCGCGGGGCTCGGAAAAGATGTACTACTCTTGACGGACGGTCGATTCTCAGGCGGCACAACCGGCCTCTGCATCGGCCACATAGCTCCCGAAGCGGTGGACGCAGGTCCGATCGCCTTCGTGCGCGATGGTGATCTGATACGGGTCGATATCGCCGCTCGCACTCTCGACTTGATCGTCGATGAGGCCGAGCTGAGTTCCCGCCGCGAAGGCTGGGAACCGCTTCCCCCGCGCTATACCCGTGGCGTTCTGGCCAAGTACTCCAAGCTCGTGCACTCCGCTGCGGAGGGCGCGGTCACGGGCTGACGGCCGTCCCCCTTCTCACCTTCTTACGGTTCTCGAGGTACTCCCATGTCCATCGATTCCCCTACGGCGGCCGTGCCCCGGCCGCCCGCCCGCACCGCCCCGGCGCCCGTGATGACGGGCGCCCAGGCGGTCGTCCGCTCGCTCGACCTGCTCGGCGTCACCGACGTCTTCGGTCTCCCGGGCGGAGCGATCATGCCCGTGTACGACCCGCTCATGGATGACGAGCACGTCCGCCACATCCTCGTCCGTCACGAGCAGGGCGCGGGCCACGCGGCCGAGGGCTACGCCGCGGCATCCGGCAAGGTCGGCGTCGCCATCGCGACGTCGGGTCCCGGTGCCACCAACCTCGTCACCGCGATCGCCGACGCCTACATGGACTCGGTGCCGCTCGTGTGCATCACGGGGCAGGTGTTCTCGACCCTCATGGGCACCGATGCTTTCCAGGAGGCCGACATCGTCGGCATCACGATGCCCATCACCAAGCACTCGTTCCTCGTGAAGACCCCCGAAGACATCCCGGGTGCCATCGCGGCGGCCTTCGAGATCGCGTCGACCGGGCGTCCCGGTCCCGTTCTCGTCGACATCACGAAGGACGCGCAGCAGGCCGAAGCACCGTTCGTCTGGCCGCCCAAGATCGACCTGCCCGGTTACCGCCCGGTGACCAAGGCGCACGGGAAGCAGATCCAGGCCGCGGCCCAGCTCCTCGCGACCGCCAAGAAGCCTGTGCTCTACGTCGGCGGTGGGGCGATCCGCTCGAACGCCTCGGCCGAACTGAAGGTGCTCGCGGAAGCCACGGGCGCTCCCGTGGTCACCACGCTCATGGCGCGCGGGGCGTTCCCCGACTCGCACGAGCAGCACCTCGGCATGCCGGGCATGCACGGCACGGTTCCCGCCGTGCTGGCCCTGCAGGAGAGCGACCTCATCGTGTCGCTCGGTGCGCGCTTCGACGATCGCGTCACCGGCAAGGCGGCGCTCTTCGCCCCGCACGCGCAGGTCGTGCACGTCGACATCGACCCGGCCGAGATCTCGAAGATCCGCACCGCCGACGTGCCGATCGTGGGCGACCTCCGCGAGGTGCTCATCGACCTGGATGCCGCTTTCCGCGCTGCGGACGCCGAGAACCCGCACGACTACACGGAATGGTGGACCTACCTGAACGGCCTCCGCGAGGAGTTCCCGCTCGGCTACACGCCCACCACCGACGGTCTGCTCTCGCCCCAGCACGTCATCCAGCGCATCGGCGAGATGACCGGACCCGAGGGCGTCTACGCCTCGGGCGTCGGTCAGCATCAGATGTGGGCGGCGCAGTTCATCAAGTACGAGCGCCCCAACGCGTGGCTCAACTCCGGCGGGGCCGGCACCATGGGCTACGCGGTTCCCGCGGCGATGGGGGCCAAGGTCGCCCAGCCCGAGCGCGCGGTGTGGGCGATCGACGGTGACGGCTGCTTCCAGATGACCAACCAGGAGCTCGCGACCTGCGTCATCAACGACATCCCCATCAAGGTCGCGATCATCAACAACTCCTCGCTCGGCATGGTGCGCCAATGGCAGACGTTGTTCTTCGACGGCCGCCACTCCAACACCGACCTGAACACGGGCCACGGCACGCGCCGCATCCCTGATTTCGTGAAACTCGCCGAAGCGTACGGGTGCCTCGCGATCCGCGTCGAGAAGGAAGACGAGATCGACGCAGCCATCCAGCTCGCGCTCGACACGAACGACCGTCCCGTCGTCATCGACTTCGTGGTGAGCGCCGACGCGATGGTGTGGCCGATGGTGCCGCAGGGTGTCAGCAACAGCTACGTCCAGTACGCGCGCGATCACTCGCCCGCCTTCAACGAGCAGGAGGACTGAGATGTCTCGTCACGTTCTGAGCCTCCTCGTCGAGGACAAGCCGGGTCTGCTGACCCGCGTCGCCGGCCTCTTCGCCCGCCGTGGCTTCAACATCGAGTCGCTCGCCGTGGGTGTCACCGAGGTGCCGGGTCTCTCGCGTATCACGGTCGTCGTCGACGTCGAGGGCCTCCCGCTCGAGCAGGTGACGAAGCAGCTGAACAAGCTGATCAACGTCATCAAGATCGTCGAGCTCGACCCCGCGGCATCCGTTCAGCGTGAGCACGTGCTGGTGAAGGTGCGCGCCGACAACGCCACGCGGTCGAACGTGGTCGAGGTCGTGAACCTCTTCCGCGCTTCGGTCGTCGATTACGCGCCCGACGCGATGGTCATCGAGATCACCGGCGACTCCGGCAAGGTCGGGGCGTTCCTCAAGGCGATCGAGCCTTTCGGCGTGAAAGAGCTCGCGCAGTCGGGTCTGCTCGCCGTCGGCCGCGGCGGCAAGAGCATCACCGAGCGCGTCCTGCGCGGCTGAACACGTCGGTCCCTGAGCCCGGCGACGGGATCGACACCACCCAACCTCATACGTCCAACAACCCCCGGTCCCTTCGACAAGCTCAGGGACCTGACTCAAGGAGAAACATCCTCATGGCAGAGATCTTCTACGACGACGACGCCGACCTCTCGATCATCCAGGCCAAGAAGGTCGCGATCGTCGGCTACGGCTCGCAGGGTCACGCGCACGCGCAGAACCTCCGCGACTCGGGTGTCGAGGTCGTCATCGCGCTCAAGGACGGCTCCAAGTCGACCGCCAAGGCGCAGGAAGACGGCTTCGACGTCAAGAACGTCGCCGACGCCGCCGAGTGGGCGGACCTCATCATGATCCTCGCGCCCGACCAGCACCAGCGCTCGATCTTCGCCGACTCGATCAAGGACAAGCTCACCGCGGGCAAGA
Source organism: Microbacterium enclense (assembly GCA_038182865.1). Classification (NCBI taxonomy): domain Bacteria; kingdom Bacillati; phylum Actinomycetota; class Actinomycetes; order Micrococcales; family Microbacteriaceae; genus Microbacterium; species Microbacterium enclense. Next base: position 3,238,665 of record CP116226.1, read on the forward strand.
CCCTCGCCTTCGCGCACGGCTTCAACATCCGCTTCGGCTACATCGACGCTCCCGAGGGTGTCGACGTCATCCTGGTCGCGCCGAAGGCCCCCGGTCACACCGTTCGTCGCGAGTACGTCGCCGGCCGTGGCATCCCCGACATCATCGCCGTCGAGCGCGACGCGTCGGGCTCGGCCTGGGACACCGCGCTCTCGTACGCGAAGGCCATCGGCGGCACCCGTGCCGGCGTCATCAAGACGACCTTCACCGAAGAGACCGAGACCGACCTGTTCGGTGAGCAGGCCGTGCTCTGCGGTGGCATGAGCCACCTCGTGCAGGCCGGCTTCGAGACTCTCGTCGAGGCGGGCTACCAGCCCCAGATCGCCTACTTCGAGGTGCTGCACGAGCTCAAGCTCATCGTCGACCTCATGTGGGAGGGCGGTATCGCCAAGCAGCGCTGGTCGATCTCCGACACCGCTGAGTACGGCGACTACGTCTCGGGCCCCCGCGTCATCTCATCCGACGTCAAGGAGAGCATGAAGGGCGTGCTCGCCGACATCCAGTCGGGTGCGTTCGCCGAGCGCTTCATCGCCGACCAGGACAACGGCGCCCCCGAGTTCCTCGAGCTCCGCGAGAAGGAGCAGGGCCACCCCATCGAGGCCACCGGCAAGGAGCTGCGCGGTCTGTTCGCGTGGAAGCAGCAGGACAGCGACTACGTCGAAGGCTCCGCCGCGCGCTGAGTCCGTCCGTACGAACGCCCCGTGGCTCCGGCCGCGGGGCGTTCGCCATTCCCGCGCGGGCGCCGGGGCGCCGGCCGCATCGGCGGGGCGCGCACCCTGCCGCGGGAGCGCCGCTACCGTGGGACCGTGAGCACACCGCGTGATGACGACGCCCTCTCCTGGGGCGGTGACGACGACCCGACCCTCGACGTGGGGGAGAAACGAGCGCGCGACCCCGAGCCCGGCGGGCCTGAGCCTCTCGTCCCCGAGGCCGCGGAGCCGTCGCCGGCTCCCGTGCGCGAGCCCGCGGCATCCACCTCTCCCGCGCAGGATGACACCCCGGATGCCGCCGCCTCCGCGCCGCTCGGAAACGTCGGTCTCGTCGGTATCGGCATGGTGGCCGCAACTTTCCTTCTCTTCGCGCTCGGTTGGCTGGTCGCCGGCCGCCAGCTGCAGAGCCTCGGTATCCCGATCCCCGACGTCACCGTCATCGCCATGACCATCGGCGCCACCCTCGCGCCCATCGTGTGGTTCGTCGCCGTGCTCGTGTTGACGCGCTCGTGGCGCACGTGGCAGCGATTCCTGCTGCTCATCCTCGGAATCGTGCTTCTCGTTCCCTGGCCCTTGCTGTCGATGGCGGACCTCGCATGAGCGCCGCCCGCACCCGCAGCCTGCCCACCTGGCTGATCGTCACGATCGCCGGGATCTTCGGCCTGCTCTACGCCTACATCGTGTGGAGCTCGGTCGCGCTGCTCGTCCTGCAAGTGAACGGCCCGCTGGGTCTGAACGGTCTGGGGTGGTTCGTGTACTTCCTGCCGATCGTGTTCCCGCTGCTCGCCTTCGGCGTCTCCTTCGGGATCGGCTGGCGTCGCAAGGCGGGAGAGTTCGCGATCGTCCTGCTGGCCGGCCTCACCCTGTCGGCCGCGTTCTGGCTCGCGATCGTGGGCTACGGCACCACGTCCTACGGACTGTACGGGTCCTAGGCCGCCCGTAGCCCGTCAGTCCGTTCCCGGCGGTGTCACACGGTCCGGCAGTCGTGCGCCTCCGCGCTAGGCTGGCAGACGGCCCGCACGGGTCGCGCGCCCGGTTCGCGCCGGTGGTGCACGACGGTGCGCGTCAGACCCCCAGCACCGTTTCGAAGGACGCATCCGTGACGAAGCCCGTCGTGCTCATCGCCGAAGAACTCTCTCCCGCCACGATCGACGCGCTCGGCCCCGACTTCGACGTGCGCAACGTCGATGGGACCGACCGCCCCGCTCTGCTCTCGGCCCTCGCCGACGCACACGCGGTGCTCGTGCGCTCGGCCACTCAGATCGACGCCGAGGCCCTCGCCGCGGCTCCCTCGCTGAAGGTCGTCGCCCGCGCCGGAGTCGGTCTCGACAACGTCGACATCAAGTCGGCCACCGCGGCGGGCGTCATGGTCGTGAACGCCCCGACCTCCAACATCATCTCGGCGGCCGAACTCACCGTCGGTCACGTGCTCAGCCTCGCGCGCCGCATCCCCGCCGCGCACGCCTCGCTTGCACAGGGCCTGTGGAAGCGCAGCTCGTTCACCGGCACCGAGCTCTTCGAGAAGACCATCGGGATCATCGGACTCGGCCGTATCGGCGCGCTGATCGCTGCCCGCCTGCAGGCCTTCGACATGCGCGTCATCGCGTACGACCCGTATGTCACGGCGACGCGCGCGCAGCAGCTCGGTGTCCAGCTGGTGTCGCTGGACGAGCTGCTCGAGCAGAGTGACTTCGTCACGATCCACATGCCGAAGACGCCCGAGACGACCGGCATGATCGGCGCCGAGCAGTTGCGCCGCATGAAGAACACCGCGTACGTCATCAACGTCGCCCGCGGTGGGTTGATCGACGAAGATGCGCTGTTCGAGGCGCTCACGACCGGCGAGATCGCCGGCGCGGGTCTTGACGTGTTCTCGACCGAGCCCCCGGTCGAGGGGGGCCCGGCGCGTAAGCTCCTCGACCTGCCGAACGTGGTCGTCACCCCGCACCTCGGTGCGAGCACCGAGGAGGCGCAGGAGAAGGCGGGCGTCTCGGTCGCGCGCTCGGTGAAGCTCGCCCTCGAGGGAGACCTGGTCCCCGATGCCGTGAACGTCGCCGGCGGGGCGATCGACCCGTTCGTGCGTCCCGGCATCGCGCTCGTCGAGATGCTCGGCCAGTTCTTCAGCGGCCTCGCCGACAGCGCCCTCACGAGCCTCGACATCGAGGTGCGGGGCGAGCTCGCGCAGTACGACGTGAGCGTGTACCGCCTCGCCGCCCTCAAGGGATACTTCAGCCGGATCGTCAGCGAGAGCGTCTCCTACGTCAATGCACCGCTGTTCGCGGAGCAGCGCGGTGTCGAGGCCCGCCTCGTCGTCGAGGCCGAGAGCCCGCTGTACCGGAACATCACGATCCTGCGCGGCACCCTGGCCGACGGTTCGAGCCTGACCGTGGCCGGCACGCTCGCCGGGACCCGTATGGTCCCGAAGGTCGTCGCGATCAACGGCTACGACATCGAGGTCCCCATCGAGCGGCACCACCTCGTGATGCGCTACGCCGACCGTCCCGGCATCGTGGCCATCTACGGCCAGAAGCTGGGGGAGGCGGGCATCAACATCGCGGGCCTGCAGGTGGCGGCACCGGATGCCACGGGTCGCGCGCTCTCGGTGCTCACGGTCGATTCGCCGGTGCCCGACGAGATCCTGGGCGCGATGCGCGAGGCGGTCGGAGCCGACTTGTTCCGTCAAATCGAGATCGTCGAAGGCTGACGGCGGGTATCGCACGAAGAGGGGGGCCGCGAGAGCGACCCCCCTCTTCGTACGTGCGGATGGAAGGAAGGCGCTCTCCGGGCTGAGCGCGGGTGAAAAGATTTCGGTGACGGAGCAGTCATCGACGTGCGCATGTAAACATGTTCCTATGTCCGTCGCGGTGAGAGGTGCCGATGGTGGCACCGCCGACGGCGGAGAAAGGAAAAGTCATGCGTATCTCCCCGAAGCTCCTCATTCCCGTCGTCGTGGCGGCGGCGACGCTCGCCCCGTCGCTACCGGCATCCGCCGCGGTCGACCCGTCGTCGCCTCCGGTGTCTTCCGACGGGCAGCAGCAGGCCCAAGAAGCTGTTGACGCCTGGAAGGCGAACAAACCGTCGTCGTCCGTCGACGCCGCACCCCCGAAGGTCGATGGCTCCGCCACGGCGGCCGGGAGTTGGACGACCCGCACCAGTCTGTACCGCGGCTCGTGGCTGATGTGGGCGAATGAGCACGTCGACTTCGCCTCCGACAATTCGCGGGTCCTCTGGAGCTCCGGGTTTCAGGAGTCGGGTGCGGTCTTCCCGAACAACGTCACGCAGAACGGGACATCGCGTGTGTCGAACGAGGGGTGGAAGCACGTGTGGCGCGGAAGCTACACCGTCGGAGCCGGGGCCCCCACGCCGTGGGGGAATGTGAACGTCTACAACGCGAGTTCCACCGCAACCACCGCCGTGTGGGCCGGCAACGGTTCGTCCGGGTCGTGGAGCGACTGACCTCGACCCGTCTCCGCGTGCGCGCCCTCCGGGTGCGCGCGCGGAGACGCGAGATCATTCGGAACGTCGACCTCGAGGCGGAGGGTGGCGATGTGATCATGCTCGTCGGCGCCAACGGTGCGGGCAAGACCACCTTGCTGCGCTCCCTCGCGGGCCTCCGCAGATTCGAGGGCTCGCTGGAACTGCGGAGCGATCGGGGGGAGATCCCGCTGTCAGGACAGGTCGCGACGGTCCTGGATCATTCGTGCTTCTACCCGCGCTGGTCGGTCGCTGCGAACATCGCCTACGCCGCGAACGATCGGCATGCACCGCGCCATCCGACCGTGATGCGGATGCTCTCCGCCGACCTCCTGCGGACCAGGGTGGCACGGCTGTCGGCGGGGCAGCGGAAGGTGGCGATGCTCGCCGTGGCGTTCGCGAGCGAATCGAGCGTGCTTCTGCTGGATGAGTGCATGAATGACCTCGACCTCGCGCATCGCCTGCTGGTGCGCGAGGTGATCGCGGACGAGGCGGCGCGTCGTTCACGGATCGTGATCGCGACCGGGCATGAAACCGACGTCTTCGACGGTGTGGCGACGAGGGTCGTCGCGTTGCAGGACGGGCAACTCTCCGAGCTGTCCGAGCAGTATCGACTTTCTGGATCGGTGAGACAGGCTTATGCGGGCGCTCTGGGCTGAGGTACGACGCGAACTTCGATGGGCATGGTCGTCGCGCGTGATCTTGCTCGTCGCGGGAGCGGCGGTCGTCTTCTCCGCATGGTCTGCGGTGGGCAACGTCGGCAACGCGTCGGCGGCAGCGGCGCAGTACCGGACGACGGCGGACGGCTACGCGTCCGCCGGATTCTCGGTCGAAGAGGCGCTGGCGGCTCCGGTGACGGTCACGCCGGGTGCGAATGGCGGAACGACGATCGACAATCCCGTCCGGTACGACTACGACGCCGCCGTCCGAGCGGCGGCGGTCCTCAGTCCGGTCGGGGGAGCGGGGGCGATTCTGAGTCTGGCTGTCTTCGTGTTCGAGCCGGTCCTGCTGTTCGCCGTCGGCCTGGTCGTGGCGACGCACGATCTGCGGACGGGGTCGATCGCGATGCGATGGCCGCAGGTGCGAAGACTTCGCGTCCTTCTCGCCGCGAAGGTCGCGGCGCTCGTCATGATTTCGGTCGGCTTCGTCGCCGCGCTGCTCGGGGCGGCGTCGCTCGCCGGCGCCGCGAGTGGCATGGGAGCGGGAACCTTCGGGGTCACGGAGGGCATGTCGGTGTCGCTCGTCGAACTCGTCGGTGTCGCCTGTGGGCTTGGGACGCTCGCGGCGCTGCTGGGTTTCGCGGCGGGCAGCCTGACGCGTGAACGCGGATTCACTCTCGTCGCTGTCGCGCTCGTCTACTTCCTCCTCCCTTTGGGTGGGAACCTCGACCCGCGGAACATCATCGCCGCGGCCGGGGCTCCGTGGTACGTCTTCGTCGGTGGCTTCCAGCCCAAGGCGATCGAGCCGCTGGGGGTTGCGGGGGCTGGAGGATATGGCGCGCTTCTCGCGCTTCTGTCGCTCGTCGTGAGCGTTGTCGTGTGGCGCGTGCGAGATCGCCTGCCCACGGATCTGTCCTGATCGCCGAGTCGGCTCCGGCGCGCGAACGGGGCTGCGCATCACGAAGATGCGGTGCGGGCGACGGGCGTGGGTCTCAGGTGGTCGCGGCGACGACGGCGTCGATGAGCCGATCGAGATCCGCACCCTCGACGCGGGGGCTGGGTACGGCATTGAGGTCGAGCACGGCATTGAAGTACAGGCCGTCGCTCACGAGCAGGACGATCTGAAGCGCCGTTTCATCGCGGGTGTGTCCGCGGAGGCTCTCTTCCCACAGTTCGCGCACCCGCCGCAGCGACGCGGTCGCCGTATCGTTCCCGTTCTGGGCGAGACGCGACACCGCGAGAATCGTGACGTCGAGAGCCGAGCCGGTGTTCTGCGACGACCGGATATGAGCGGCGACCGCTCCCTCTGTCGAGCGCTCGATCTCTTCGACGTCGGCCTTCGCGAGCTTCTCGAGGCGTTCGACGAGTGCGGCCTCGAGGGCGCTCTTGGAGTTGAAGTGGTAGAGGAGCCCACCCTTGGAGACGCCGGCCGCACGGGCCGTGGCGTCGACCGTCGCTGCTCGCTCTCCGTCGTCGACGAGGATGCGGGTGAATGCATCGAGGACGGCTTCGCGGGCGAGTGGGGGACGGCTCATGACTCCTCGATCGTAGTGGCGGACGGGGCTGACCGTCTGTTACTATACCGGCTGGACGGTTTAGAAACGGACTCGAAGAATGCTCACCTCGTCGTTGCCCACGCAAGACATCGCCGTGACCCGTGCCGGATGGCGCGGATGGTTCGCGCTGGCGGTGCTCATGCTGCCCGTGCTGCTCGTCTCGGTCGACAACACGGTGCTGAGCTTCGCCCTGCCCGAGATCGCCCTCGACCTGCAGCCGTCGAGCATCGAGCAGCTGTGGATCATCGACGTCTACCCCCTCGTCCTCGCGGGGCTGCTCGTCACCATGGGTACATTGGGCGACCGCTTCGGCCGCAAGCGCATGCTGCTGATCGGCGCGACGGGCTTCGCCGCCGTGTCTGCCCTGTCCGCGTTCGCGCCCACCGCCGCCCTGCTCATCGCCGGCCGCGCCCTGATGGGTGTCTTCGGGGCGATGCTCATGCCGTCGACGCTGTCACTCCTGCGCAGCATCTTCCGCGATCGTGACCAGCGTCGGCTCGCCATCGCCGTGTGGGCGTCCGGCTTCTCGGCGGGTGCCGCCCTCGGCCCCATCGTCGGGGGGTTCCTGCTCGAGCACTTCTCCTGGGGTTCGGTCTTCCTCATGGCGGTGCCCGTTCTCGTTCCGCTGCTGATTCTCGCGCCGTTCTTCGTCCCCGAGAGCCGCGACCCCGCGCCGGGACGATTCGACCCGATCAGCGTGGTCCTCTCGCTCGCGACGATGGTCCCGATCGTCTACGGCATCAAGAAGCTCGCCGTCGACGGGCCGAGCTCGCTCCCTCTCGGACTCTTCGCGGCGGGAGCCGTCTTCGGCTGGTTGTTCGTGCGGCGCCAGAAGAGACTTCCGACACCGATGCTCGACATGTCGCTGTTTCGCCGGGGCACGTTCTCCGGGGCGATCCTGGTCAACCTGCTGAGCGTGGTCGGCCTCGTCGGGTTCCTCTACTTCGTCGCACAACATCTTCAATTGGTCGTCGGGCTCTCGCCGATGATTGCGGGTTTCGCGCTCCTGCCCGGCCTCGCGCTCATGATCGTCGCCGGCCTCGCGGTGGTCCCCGTCGCCGCGCGCTTCGCGCCGCGCGTTGTCGTTCCCGTGGCGCTCGCCTTCTCCGTCGTGGCCTACCTGCTGGTCGCCCTGTCGACGGCTGATCTGGTGCAGCTCATCGTCGCCTTCGCGCTCCTCGGTATCGGCATCGGTGCGGCAGAGACCGTGTCGAACGAGCTCATCCTCTCCAGCGCCCCCTCGGCAAAGGCCGGGGCTGCGAGCGCGGTCTCCGAGACCGCTTACGAGGTGGGTGCCGTGCTCGGAACCGCGGTGCTCGGTGGCATCCTTGCCGCGTTCTACCGTTCCCAGCTGGTGCTGCCCGCCGGGCTCCCGGATGCTGCGGCCCAGGCGGCGCGAGAGACTCTCGCCGGCGCGGTCGCCGTCTCGCACACGCTCGATGACTCGGTTCTGGGGGAGTCGCTTCGTGTGGCTGCGGCGCACGCCTTCGATTCCGGCGTCGTCGTCACCGCGCTGATCGGCGCCGGCCTCATCGTCATCGCGGGTGTGATCGCTGCCACTACCCTGGGAGGACCCCGCAGCGCGTCGACGAAGTGACGTGCCCCGAGCTCTGAGGAGAGCGATGTCGCGTGTCGTGAAGCTGGCCGTCATCCCCGGTGACGGCATCGGTCCCGAGGTCGTCGCCGAGGCCGTGAAGGTGCTCGACGCGGTCACCGCCGAGTCGGAGGTCACGTTCGAGAAGACCCCCTTCTCGCTCGGTGCGGGCCGATACCTCGAGACCGGCGACACTCTCACCGACGACGATCTGGCCGCCATCGCCGGACACGACGCCATCCTGCTCGGTGCCGTCGGCGGAGTCCCGGGTGACACTCGTCTGAAGGACGCCAACATCGAGCGGGGGCTGTTGCTCAGACTCCGCTTCGAGCTCGACCACTACGTGAACCTGCGCCCGTCAAAGCTGTACCCCGGTGCCGGCGGACCTCTCGCCGACCCGGGCGACATCGACTTCGTCGTCGTGCGCGAGGGCACCGAGGGACCGTACGTCGGCAACGGCGGGGCGATCCGCCGCGGCACCCCCCATGAGGTCGCCAACGAGACGTCGGTCAACACCGCCTACGGCGTCGAGCGCGTGGTGCGCTACGCCTTCGCCCTCGCCGAACGGCGTCGGCACAAGCTCACGCTCGTTCACAAGACGAACGTCCTCGTGCACGCGGGCGGCATGTGGAAGCGGATCGTGGATGCCGTGGCATCCGAGTTCCCGGGGGTCGACGTAGACTACCTGCACGTCGACGCGGCAACCATCTTCCTGGTCACGAACCCGGGCCGCTTCGACGTGATCGTCACCGACAACCTCTTCGGCGACATCTTGACCGACTTGGCCGGCGCCGTCACCGGAGGCATCGGCCTCGCCGCTTCGGGCAACATCAACCCCGACGGCGCGTTCCCTTCGATGTTCGAGCCCGTCCACGGATCGGCGCCCGACATCGCGGGCACCCAGAAGGCCGACCCCACGGCCGCGATCCTCTCCGTCGCCCTCCTGCTCGACCACCTCGGGCTGACCGACGAAGCCGCCCGCGTGACCCACGCGGTCGAGGACGACATCGCGCACCGCGTCGGCGACCGTACCACCGCCCAGATCGGCGACGCCATTACCGAGCGCCTCCAGGCGTAACCTGGATCGATCGGCTCCGCTTCGCCCCCGCGCACGAGACTTTTTGGACGACTGATGACCACCATCGACACCGACCCCGACACCGGACTCGACCCGCTCGAGTTCGCCGTCACCCGCAACCTCGCGGCCAAGAGCACGACGGATCGCGACGCGATCCTCGCCAACCCCGGGTTCGGCCAGAGCTTCACCGACCACATGGTCGACATCTGCTGGTCGGTCCGCGGCGGCTGGCACCGACCGCGCGTCTCGCCGTACGGTCCCATCTCGCTCGATCCCGCCGCTGCCGTTCTGCACTACGGCCAGGAGATCTTCGAGGGCATCAAGGCGTACCGCCACGCCGACGGTTCGGTGCACACCTTCCGTCCCGACCAGAACGGTCGTCGTCTGCAGCGGTCGGCTCGTCGTCTCGCGCTTCCCGAACTGCCGGTGCCGTACTTCCTGCAGTCGTTGCGCGAGCTCATCGCCGTCGATGGGGCGTGGGTGCCCTCCGGCGAGGATCAGAGCCTGTACCTGCGGCCCTTCATGTTCGCGAAGGAGGCGTTCCTGGGCGTTCGTCCGGCGCACAAGGTGGCGTACTACCTGATCGCCAGCCCCGCGGGCGCCTACTTCAAGGGCGGGGTCCAGCCCGTGTCGATCTGGCTCAGCGAGGACTACTCGCGCGCCGGCAAGGGCGGAACGGGAGCCGCGAAGACCGGTGGAAACTACGCCGCGAGCCTCCTGCCGCAGTCCGAGGCGTACGAGAACGAGTGCGACCAGGTCGTGTTCCTCGACCAGGACCGCAACGTCGAGGAGCTCGGTGGGATGAATGTCGTGTTCGTCTACAGGGACGGCACGATCGTCACGCCCCAGTCCGACTCCATCCTCGAGGGCATCACGCGTGACTCGCTGTTGCAGCTCGCCCGCGACCGTGGACACCACGTCGTGGGGCACAACGTCTCGCTCGACGAATGGCGCGCGGGCGTGGCATCCGGAGACATCGTCGAGGTGTTCGCGTGCGGCACGGCCGCCGTCGTCACCCCGATCGGCGTTCTCAAGGGACGCGACTTCATCGACGAGCAGCCCACGGGCACGCTCGCGCTGGAGTTGCGCGAAGAGCTCACGAACATCCAGTACGGCCGCGCCGAAGACAAGCACGGCTGGCTCTACCGTCTCGACGCATAACGACCGTCGAGATCGGAGGGACTCCCGGATGCCGGGGGTCCCTCCTTCTGTTTCGTCCCGCGCCGACCCTCCGCTTCGACAGGCTCGGCCACCTCGGCTACCTGCGGAGCGGGAGGTGCGCGTCCCGGCACTGCGCGGTGAGGGCGAGGTCTCTGAGCCTGTCGACGGGACCGGGGATCTCGATGCGGTGTCGGACCCCGCGGATAGGCTGACACGGTGAAGATCGCTCGATTCAGCCACCAGGATGCCATTCGCTACGGGATCGTCGACGACGGCGAGCTCGTGGTCCTCGCCGGAGACCCGATGTTCGCCGGCTTCGACACGACGGGGGAGCGCGTGCCGCTCGCCGACGTTGCTCTTCTGGCCCCCGTCATCCCGCGTTCGAAGGTCGTGTGCATCGGCAAGAACTACCACGACCACGCCGCCGAGATGGGCGGCGAGGCGCCCGCCGAGCCCCTCATGTTCCTCAAGCCCAACACCTCGGTGATCGGTCCCGGCGACGTGATCGTGCGTCCGACGAGCCTGAGCTCGCACACCGACTACGAGGGGGAGCTCGCAGTCGTCATCGGACGGATCGCCAAGAACGTTCCCGCCGAGAAGGCGAGCGACTACATCTTCGGTTACACCGTCGCCAACGACGTCACCGCTCGCGATCTGCAGCGCAGCGACGGGCAGTGGTCACGCGCCAAGGGCTTCGACACCTTCTGCCCGGTCGGACCGGTCATCGAGTCCGACCTCGATCTCGAGACCGCCGCGATCACCACCCGCGTGAACGGAGAGGTGCGTCAGCAGGGTCCTGTCTCCGACATGATCCACGGCATCGGCGCCCTCGTCGCCTATGCCTCAGCCGTGTTCACGCTCTTGCCCGGCGACCTGATCCTGACGGGCACGCCCGCGGGCGTGGGGCCGTTCGTCGCCGGTGACACCGTGGAAGTCGAGGTCAGCGGCATCGGAGTGTTGCGCAACGCCGTGCGCGATGCCTGAGGCCGCTGCGCCGGCGGGCATCGACCTCCTCGCCGCGCAGCGCCGCACGGTGCGGGTCCTGGCGGCGGGGCAGGTGCTCACCGGCGTCGCTTTCGGGGCGACCCTGTCGCTCGGTGCCCTGCTCGCCGCCGACCTGTCGGGCCAGGAGGCGTTGTCGGGGTTCGCGACGGCCTCGGTCACCCTGGGAGCGGCGCTGACCGCGATCCCCCTGGCCCGACTGGCGGCGCGCCGCGGGCGTCGTTTCGCCCTCACGTCGGGCAATCTGGCGGCTCTCGTCGGAATCGCCGTGGTCGTCGCCGCTGCCGCCACGCGGACTTTTCCCCTCCTGCTGGTGGGCATCGCCCTCATCGGTGCGGGAAACGCGGGCACCCTGCAATCGCGGTTCGCCGCGACCGACCTCGCCAGCACGGCGCGTCGTGGTCGCGACCTGGCGACGGTCGTCTGGGCGACGACCGTCGGCGGCGTCGTCGGACCGCTGTTGCTCGCACCGGGCGAACTCGTCGGTGCGAGCATCGGACTTCCGCGGCTCACGGGCGCCTACCTGTTCTCGTTCGCTGCTCAGGCGTGCGCGTTCGGCCTGTATGCGCTCCTGCTCCGCCCCGATCCGCTGCTCCTCGCGCAGCGGCTGGACCGGGAGAAGACCGCGTCGGCCGTGGTGATCGCCGAGAGCGACCGGCCTCTCCTCGCGCGCTACGCGATGGGGGCCGTGGCGGCGTCCCACGTGACCATGGCGTCGGTCATGGCGATGACCCCGGTGCATCTGTCGCACATCGTCGCCCCGGATGCCGTGACCCTGGCGGTCGGGGTGACGATCGCCGTTCACGTCTTCGGCATGTACGGCCTGTCGCCGGTGTTCGGCGTCCTCGCCGATCGCGTCGGGCGCGTGCCTGTCATCCTTCTGGGCCAGGTCCTGCTTGCCGCCTCCCTCGTGGTCGCGGCCACGCTGTCGTGGTCGCAAGCGGGGATCCTCGTCTCACTCGCTCTGCTCGGACTCGGCTGGAGCGCCGCCACGGTGGCCGGGTCGGCTCTGCTCACCGAGGCGACGCCGCTGGCGTTGCGCCCGCGGCGACAGGGGCGGAGCGACACACTCATGACAGCGTGCGCGGCGGTGGGTTCCGTCGTCGCCGGGATCATCCTCGGTACGGCGGGGTACGACGGCCTCGCGCTCTGGGCGCTCCTCCCGGTCGCCGCGGTCTGTCTGGGCGCGGTTCTCGTCCGAACGTCCTCCCGCTGAGGACACGCGCGGCCTCGTCGCGTCCCCTGCTCCGTGGGCTGTGCGCCGGGGTCCCGGCTCCGGATCGGATCAGCGCGGAATCGCGTTCTGCGATGTTGTGCCTACCGGGCGGCCCGGGTTATCCGGAGCCCGGCAGAGCCGCTGCCGCCGCGCCCCTGGCGCCGAACGCCGCACGGCGCCGGCCGTTGCACGGCGCAGGCCGGCACGGCGCAGACGGCCGCGCGGGACGGGAGCCGCAGCACGGCGCCGGCCGCCGGGAACGCCCGCGGTGGCGGGCGAAACTCCTGAGAATCCGTCGGCGCTGGCCGTTCCGGGCCGCCTCAGCGGTCGACGACGAGTAAAACTCAGGAGTTTCGCACGGGCGCGCCGATGCAGCCGGGGCACGCGGATCAGATCGAGTAGCTGAGAGCGGCGGTCACCGGCTCGCTCGACACCGCACCGCCGTCGAGCGCGCGGAGCGCACGGTCGACATCGACGTCGTCGTTGAAGACGTGGAACGCCACGCGCGCGCGACCCGCGCGGCCCGATGCCGTGATGCCGTGCGACGACAACCGCGCGAGAGCGTCTCCCGTGGCATCCGGCCAGGTGACGATCGCCGAGGGGCGCTCCGGCTGGGCCAGGCCGAGGCCGGTCCGGAACCGGGCGGCGAGGCGCGTCGTGTGGATGTACGACTCGGTGACGTCGGCGTCCGCGAACATCTCGAGCGCGGGAGTCGCGCCGACGAATGCCTGCCACGCGGGCGAGATGTCGAACCGGCGGGCGTCGGGGGCGAGCGTCCCACCGGTCCCGTAGCACGACGACCACGGATCGTCGCCGGAGTACCACCCGGCCTGCACGGGACGCAGCAGACGGGAGAAGTCGGGCCGCACGGTGAGGAAGCCGACGCCGCGCGGACAGCACAGCCACTTGTACGCGTGGCAGACGGTGGCGTCGAACATCGTCGCGTCCACAGGGAGCCACCCCGCCGCCTGCGTGAGATCGCACAGCGTTCGCGCGCCCGCGCGGGCGGCCGCGGCGGCGATGCCCGCGGCATCCGCGACGTCCCCGGTCGCCGACTGCACGAGCGAGAAGGCCACGAGCCACGTCTCCGGCGTGACGGCGTCGGCCAGCTCGGCCAAGGGCACCAGGCGCAGGCGGACGCCGCGCCCGGCATGGGCGAACGGCGCGATGAGCGAGGCGAAGTCACCTTCGGGACAGAGCACTTCGGCGCCGTCGGGGACGGCCGCGGCGATCAGCGCCACCATCACCGAGGTCTGCGAGGCGATGGCCACCTCGTCCAGGGGCGATCGCACCAGCCGGGCGTAGGCGGCGCGCGCGTCTTCGACGGCGCGGGTGGCTGCGGTGACGTCCGGACGACCGGATGCCGCGGCGTCGAGGTCGGCGCGCACGGCGCGCACGGTCTCACGCGTCGGGAGGCCGAGGGTGCACGCGGCGAGGTAGTCGCGGCCGCCGACGAAGTGGGAGGCGAGGCTGCTCATGGGTCCAGGTTCGCGCGGACACGGACTATTTCACTAGAGCAGGTGTTGCATGAGAAGCATTGCCTCTGCTTATGTGTGGGAGTGTCTGACACCGACGACGAACTCGACGCCCATTCTCTGCGGGTCGTGAAGGCGATCGCCGACACCGGTTCCATCACGGCCGCGGCGCGCGCCCTCGGCTACAGTCAGCCGGCCGTCAGCCAGCAGCTGCGTCGTCTCGAACGCCGCGCCGGCATGCCGATCGTGGAGCGAGTCGGCCGAGGGGTGCGCCTCACCGAGGCGGGGCGAGTCCTCGCCCGTCACGCCGCGGCGGTGACCACGGCCCTCGACGCCGCCGCGGGTGACCTCGCCGAGCTGCGAGGTCTGCGGGCCGGGCGCGTGCGGATCGCCGCGTTCCCCTCGGCGTCGTCGACGGTCGTGCCCCGCGTCATCGCCGCGGTGACGGCGCGCCGGCCCGGGGTATCGATCAGCTTCGTGGAGGCCGAGCCGCCCGAAGCGATCGTGGCGGTCCGCGAGGATCGAGCAGACATCGCGCTCACGTACAGTTACCCCGGCGACCGTCGCGAACTCGATCTCGCGGCGAACGGCCTCTCCGTCCGCACGGTCGGCGGAGACGACACCGTCTTGGTGCTGCCCGTCGACCACCCCGCCGCCGAGGGCCCGATCGACCTCTCGCGTCTCGCGGATGAGCGCTGGATCGCAGGATGCCCCCAGTGCCGCGGACACCTTCTCGAAGCGTGCGCGCGCGCCGGGTTCGTCCCCGACATCGCGTTCGAGACCGACAACTACATCGCCGTCGAGAACCTCGTCGCCCAGGGCGTGGGGGTCGCGATCCTGCCGCGCATGGCCGTGGCATCCTTCCCTCTCCTTTCCGGTATCGCCGCGCCTCGTCTTCCGGATGCCGAGGCCCGCACGCTGCACGTGGTCACGGCGCGTGGAGCCGAACGCGTGCCGGCGGTCGGGGTGGCTCTCGAGGTCGTCGGCGAGGTCCTCGCCGACTATCCGCACCCCTCCGGTGTCGAGGTGGTCCGCCGGTAGGATCGAGGGGATGTCTGCCACGCCCGATCCCCGCACCACGACCGCCTCCGGCGCCGACGTTCGCGTCCGCTTCTGCCCGTCTCCGACGGGCCTGCCGCACGTGGGTCTCATTCGCACCGTCCTGTTCAACTGGGCGTACGCCCGGCACAACGGCGGCAAGCTGATCTTCCGTATCGAAGACACCGACGCCGCCCGCGACAGCGAGGAGAGCTACCAGCAGCTGCTGGAGGCCCTCCGCTGGATGAACATCGATTGGGACGAGGGCGTCGAGGTCGGCGGTCCGCACGCGCCGTACCGGCAGTCGCAGCGCCACGAGATCTACCGCGAGGTGCTCGACAAGCTCGTCGCGGCGGGAGCGGTGTACGAGAGCTACTCGACCGCGGAAGAGATCGACGCGCGCAACGAAGCGAACGGCCGCGCCAAGCAGCTCGGCTATGACAACTTCGATCGCGACCTGACCGAGGCGCAGAAGGTCGCGTTCCGTGCCGAGGGCCGTCAGCCCGCGTGGCGCCTGCGCGTGCCCGACCACGATCTCACCTACGTCGACCTCATCCGCGGCGAGGTCACCTTCCCCGCCGGTTCGTTCCCCGACTTCGTGCTCGTGCGCGCCGGGGGAGTGCCGCTCTATCCGTTCGTGAACCCGGTCGATGACGCCCTCATGGGCATCACCCACGTCATCCGCGGCGAAGACCTGATGCCGTCGACCGCCCGTCAGCTCGCGCTGTACTCGGCCCTCGTGGATGCCGGCGTGACGACGTTCATCCCGCGCTTCGGCCACATGCCGCTCGTGCTGGGCGAGACGGGGAACAAGAAGTTGTCGAAGCGCGACCCGCAGGCGGATCTCTTCCTGCAGCGTGAGAAGGGCTTCATCCACGAGGGGCTCCTGAATTACCTCTCGCTGCTCGGCTGGTCGCTCGCCGCCGACCGCGACGTGTTCTCGCTCGACGAGATGATCGCAGCGTTCGACATCGCCGACGTCAACCCGAACCCGGCGCGCTTCGACCAGAAGAAGGCGGAGGCCATCAACGGAGATCACATCCGCCTCCTGGATGCCGACGACTTCGCCGCTCGTATCGTTCCCTATCTCGCGGGCGCGGGACTGATCGACGAGCACCCCAGCGACGAGCACCGCGCGATCATCGCTGCCGCAGCGCCCCTCGTGCAGGAGCGCGTGCAGCTGCTCGGCGAGGTTCCGGGCATGCTCGGCTTCCTGTTCGTCTCGGACGTCACCTACGCCGAGGACGCGCTCAAGGGCCTCCCCGCGAACGCGGGCGAGGTGCTCGTGGCGTCCGTCGGCGCTCTCGAGCTGGTGCCCGAGACGGAGTTCACCGCCGCCGCCGTGCAGGAGGCGCTGTCGAATGCCCTCGTCGAGGAGCTGGGGCTGAAGCCCCGCGTCGCGTACGGCCCGCCGCGCGTCGCCCTCACCGGACGCCGCGTGTCGCCGCCGTTGTTCGAGTCGATGGAACTGCTCGGAAAGGCTGAGAGCATCCGCCGCCTCGGTGCTCTCGTGCAGCACCTCGGCTGAGGCGTTTCTGCGACAAACACGATGTCGGCGGCGGGCTTCGCGACGCGCGCGGGACGGCGCCGGTTTGGCGGACGGCCCCGCGTCACGTAAGCTTGATCCTCGGCACGAGTTCCGGCTCAGCGCCTTGGGGTATGGTGTAATTGGCAACACGGCGGTTTCTGGTTCCGTTGTTCTTGGTTCGAGTCCAGGTACCCCAGCAAGACGAAAAGCCCCGGTCACCGCACGAAGCGCGGAGAACCGGGGCTTCTGCTTTCGCCTCTCGTCTGGCGTCCCTGGTCCGACGCTGGTAGGCAGGACGTATGTCCACGACTGTCTCGCCACCCCGGCGCCCGTCGCCGGGCGCGCGCCGGGCGCGCCGCGAGCGACTGACCACGTGGATCACGATGGGCGTCGTCCTCGTCGTCTGTGCGATCGCCGGGTTCGGGGCGTACGCGATGGCGAACTCGTGGTGGGTCGAGGAGGCCCCCGCTCCCGCGGCGGACCAGCAGCTTCCTGACGGCCAGTCGCGATTCGATCGCGCCGGCACGGATTTCTTCACCCGGCAGGGCGTGGCCGTCGTCGGTGTGGCGGCTCCCGCCGCCGCGAGCGACCTTGGTCTCCCCGCCGACGGCGACACCCCGGTCGAGACGCTGGTGCCGCTGACCCTCGAGGTGCGGGGCACCGCAAGCACCCTTTCGTTTCCGGGCGTCTCCTGGTTCGCCGTGTCGACCGAAGACGACAGGCTCACGGCGGTGACGGTGGTGCCCGCGTCGAGCACCACGTGGACCGCCATCCGCACGGATCTGGAGCAGCGGGCGGCCGCCTGGGGATGGTCGGCGAGCGACGTCGAGGATCTCGCGCGGAAGGTGGGTGAGGCGGGTCGCGCCGACGGCGTGGCGCAGACGCTGAGCCTGCCCCCGACCACCGTCGACGGGATGACGGTGAGCGCGGACGTGACCGTCGACGCCGAGGCGCGCATCTCGCTGCGGTACGTCTTCACCTCCTGACCCCCGGCTCTCGGAGCGCGCGCAGAATGGGCACATGGGACTTTTCGTGCAGCGTCCGGAAGAGCCGAGCGAGTGGGCGGGCCTCCCCGGCGAGCCGCGCCGACCCCAGAGTCGCGCGGAGGTGCTGCCCGAGGATGACGGTCTGGAGTCGTCTCCGGCCGGCCTTCTCGGAGCAGCAGAGGGCCGGCTTTCGTCGATCGCGATTCCGCTCGACGCGATGACGCCGGACGGGGTGCACCCGACGTCCACGTCCCTCGCGGAAGATCCTTCGCAAGACTGACGTCGCTCGACCGATCTGCGGCCGACGGGCGGGCGAGCGGTCCCGACGGTTCGGGCGCGCGGCACCTCTCGACTTAGGGTGAAGCAGTGCGCGTCCGTTCCCTTGCTGCTCTCCTCCTGCTGGTGGGTACCGCGCTCGCAGGGTGCGCATCGCCGCTGACGGCACCCACACCGACCCCGCGCCCGAGCGCGAGCATCACCTCCCCGACGCCCACCGCGACCACGGTCGGCTGTGGAGTTCCCGCGCCCGATCCGGTCGGGAAGACCACCCCGGGCACCCTTGCGGTCGACGGACAGGACCGCACGTTCGCCGTGCACGTCCCGGCCGACTACGACGCCGCGACGCCGACGCCGGTCATCCTCGCTTTCCACGGTCACGGAATGTCGCCGACCGCTCTCGAGGGGTTCAGCGACCTCGACGACAGCGGGGCACTGGTGGTCTACCCGAAAGCGGGAGGCGCGTCCCAGAAGGACGGATGGCAGGGGGCTCCGTACTCGTCCGGGCTCGACGACGTGGGGTTCGTCTCCGCGCTCATCGACGCGGTTTCGAGCCGGTACTGCGTCGACGCCGACCGGGTGTCGGCTGTCGGCATTTCCAACGGCGGCGGCTTCGTCGCGCTGCTGGCCTGCACTCTGCCCGACCGTATCGCCGCCTTCGCCGTCGTGGCGGGCGCCGTCTATCCCGCCTACAACCCGGGATGCCCCACCGCGCTTCCGGTACCGGTCATCGAGTTCCACGGCACGGCCGACCCGGTGACGGCGTTCGACGGCGCTGATCGCAACGGTACGCCGTTGGCATCCGTGTCGCGGTGGTTGACCCGCGAGGCGCAGAGGAACGGCTGTGCGCCCCAGCCGACCCGCACCAGACTCGGCTCGGACGTGGACCAGAGCACCTGGACCGGATGCCAAGGGCGCGGCGCCCTGATTCACTACCGCATCAATGGGGGAGGTCACACCTGGCCGGGTGCTGTGGCCCAGAGCGGTCCAGGCGTGACGACCCAGACGATCTCGGCGACGGACCTGATTCTCGCCTTCTTCGCGGATCACCCGCTCACCTGAGGCGCGCGCGGCGCAGCAGCCCGTGCCGGCGCACCCGAACCCGGCGCCCGGCTCGCGGGCGCGGCGAACGCATCGGCCTCGTGCGCGGGGAATGACCCCGGCGACATCGTCGACGCCGGGCCAGCCGCCTCAGGTGAGACAAGGCGGCTCGCGATAGCATCCGGGTCAACAGCGCCGCGGGTGGTCCCGGTCGGAGGAGGTCTGGCGTGAAGCATTCGTCGTTCGTCGTGGTCGGGCTGATCTCGACCGGTCTTCTCCTGACCGGATGCGTGCAGAGTGCGGACCCGTCTCCCGGTCCGGCGACGGACTCCGGGGTATCGGGATCGGCGGCGACACCGGCGCCGTCGGCGAGCGCGCAGGCTCTCCCTCCCACGATCGTGTCGCCGGGTGACCTGGACGGGAGGGATGTGTCGGTCGTCGTCGGCACCGCCCTCGTTGTCGCCGCCCCCGACGGAACGGAAGCAGATTGGACGGGGACGACAGCCGATCGCACGATCGCGGAGTTCTCGGCGGGCGGCGCCTCGGAAGGCGCGACATTCCGTCCCGGCTTCGTCGCGCGTGCGACAGGGACGACAGACGCCACGCTCACCAGCCCCGACGGCACACAGATCTCCTTCCGCATCTCCGTGGTCGCCCCCTGACACGCGGGGGCGATCCGGCGCGGTGCCGGGAGGTCGCGGCATCCGTTCTTCCTGATCCCGCAGGGTGAAGTGCAGGGTGAGGGGCCGCGAGGGATGTCCCGGATCCGCCGCGAAACGGCCTCGCACGGAGGGCTGGCGTCGCCAAATCCCACGGGAGACGGGTACCGCTGCCACCGCCCCGATACTGTGAGCCGCATGGGGCCGGAGAAGACGACGAACGCGCGCATTCCTGAGCGACGACGCGGCGCGCTGAGCATTCAGTCACGCCTGTTGATCATGCTGCTGGTGGTCAGCCTGCTGAGCGCCGTCGTGGTGGGAGTGGTGGGCTCCGTCAGCGGGCGAGAGTCGTTGCGCGACGAGGTCGTCGACAAGGTGACGGCGATGCGCGAACTGCGCGCGGGGGAAGTCACGGCGCTCCTCGGCGAGGTTCAGCGCGAGTCGGCGCTGGCGACCAACAACGCCAGCGCACGTGGGGCATCCCAGGCGCTGAACGCGGGATGGGACGAATTGGCGGCCCGCCCTCTCACCGCGGGCCAGGAGAACGAGCTCACGGCCTTCTACAGCGAGACGTTCCTGCCACGGCTCGAGAGCGCGACCGGGGAGGACTTCAGTGACCGGGCGTTCGTCCCCGATTCCGTCGCCGGGCGGAACGCGCAGTACTTGTTCACGCGCCAGGACGGCACGGCTGATCGCCCCGCGGCCGACCCGGGCGACGGCAGCTCGTACACGGCCGCGTATCTCAGCGCCGATCAATACTTCTCCGAACTGGTCCGCACCGTCGGCTATACCGACGTGGTGGTCACGAACGTCGACGCGGATGTCGTCTACACCGCCGGGGGAGGTGTCGACCTCGGCACCAACCTCGGTGAGGGGCCCTTCCGCGAAACCCACCTGGCACAGGGGGTGCGCGATGTCGTGGCCGACAACTCCGTCAACGCGGTCGTCACCACCGACATCGAGGAGTGGGCCCCCGCTCTCGGCTTCCCCGTGATGTGGGTCGTGTCGCCGATCGGAGACGACGACGGAATCACCGGGGTGATGGCACTACAGGTTCCGGTCAGATGGATCAACGATGTCATGACCGGGTACGGGCAGTGGGAGCAGCAGGGCTTCGGTGCGACGGGCGAGACCTACCTCGTCGGCGGCGACCACCTCATGCGGTCGAACTCGAGACGCCTGATCCAAGATCCCGAGGGGTACGCCGCGGCCGTCATCGCCGACGGTACGACGGCGGAGACGGCCGAGCGCGTCACGAAGGCCGGCGGCACGGTTCTTCTGCAGCCGGCCCGTGGTGCGGCCGTCGACGCGGCGATCGCCGGGCGGACGGGTGCCGAGCTGTCGGAGCAGTACATCGACGGCGAGAACGTCACGGCGTACGCTCCGCTCGACATCGACGGGCTGGACTGGGCCATCGTCGCTCGGATGGACGCCGACGAGGCGTTCGCCCCGGTCTCCGACTTCACGCGCACCGTGGTCCTGTCGACCCTCGGGCTGATGCTGCTGGTGAGTGTGCTCGCTCTGGTGTTGTCGCAGTCGTTCACGCGCCCTCTCCGCCGCCTCGCCACGGCGGTGCAGAGCCTGGCCGATGGAGACTACGAAGCGCGCGTTCCCGTCCGCGGGACCGACGACGTCGCCGATCTGGCGACCGCGTTCAACGAAATGGCGGCGGGACTCCGCGTTCAGCAGGAGCTCATCGAGCACCAGCGGTCAGAGAATGAACGCCTCCTGCGCAGCATCATGCCCGAGAGCCTCGCCGAGAAGTATCGCGAGGGCGAGGAGACGCTCGCCGAACGTCACGACGATGTCGCGGTGGTGTTCGCCGAGCTCGTCGGATTCGATGACTTCTCCCGCGACCTGGATGGCCGCGCGGAGACGCTCGCGCTCAACGACCTCATGCGTGGCTTCGACGAGGTCGCCGCACGCTGCGGGGTGGAATCGGTGCGAACTCTGCGCGGCGGCTATCTCGCCAGCAGCGGGCTCACGGTGCCGCGCGTCGACAACGCCCGCCGCGCCGTGGAATTCGCCCTCGGTATGCGCGAGAGCGTCGAGCGCTTCAATGCGCGCAACGGATCGGCCCTCGATCTTCGCGCCGGGGTCGACACCGGCAGCGTCACCAGCGGGATCGTCGCCCGCGCGAGTCTCGCCTACGACCTCTGGGGAGACGCGGTGCGGCTGGCCTCGCGACTGCGTCGAGCGGGCGAGGAGCCGGGGGTGTTCGTCACCGGCGCCGTCCGAGACCGCGTCGAGGGGCTGTTCGAGTTCGTCGAGGCCGGATCCGTCGAGGTCGACGGGCGCTCCTCCACCGTCTGGCAGGTGTCGTGATGCCCGCGGTCTTCGACGGTGCGGCGATCGGGTGGGCGATCGCGGTCGTCGTGGCCGTGCCGGTGCTGCTGGTCGTGCTGACCGAGGTCATCGGCATCCTGCGTCGCCGTCGAAGCCCCGTCGTGAAACCCCTCGCGCTGCTGCGCAATTGGGTGGTTCCCTTCGGGGGGCTCGTGGGTCTGCTCGTCTTCGCGACACGCTCGGAAGAGGATCTGGTGTGGCCGCGCGTGGTGGCCACCATCTTCGGTTTCCTCGTCATCCTGCTGTCGCTGAGCGTGCTGAACGTCGCCGTCTTCGCGACCGCCCAGCGCGGCACGTGGCGCGAGCGCATTCCCACGATCTTCGTCGAGATCGCGCGCCTGCTCCTCGTGGTGATCGGCGTCGCGTTCCTCTTCTCCTTCATCTGGGGAGCCGATGTCGAGGGCGTCATCGCCGCGCTCGGGGTCACCTCGATCGTCATCGGTCTGGCGTTGCAGAACGCCGCGGGCGGTATCGTCTCAGGCCTGCTCGTGCTGTTCGAACAGCCGTTCCGTCAGGGCGACTGGATCACGACCGGGGGTACGACCGGCCGGGTCGTCGAGGTGAACTGGCGAGCGCTGCACATCGACACGGGCTCAGGGTTGCAGATCATCCCGAACGCGGGTCTCGCCGACGCGTCGTTCTTGAATCTCAGTCGCCCGGCCGGTCCGTTCTCGGCAGTGGCGACGGCCACGTTCGCGCCCAGCGACCCGCCCCATGCGGTCATCGCCGTGCTGCGCCAGGTCGCTGAAGACCTTCCGTCGCTCGTCCCGGGCGGCGAGGCGAAAGTCTCCAATGTCGGCGCGGGCGCGTGGCAGGTGTCCATTCCGCTGGATTCCCCGGTCGCCGCCTCCGACGCGCTGAGCACCTTCCGGTCCTGGCTCTGGTACGCGGCGCGGCGGCGCGGGCTCTCGCTCGACAAGGTCGCTCCGGACGCCACGGCCGACCGATCGGAGCTCGAAGCGGCGCTGAGCGGCTCCACGCGGGCGTTGCACCTCGACGACGAGCTGCGCCGCGACGTCTCAGAGGAGGCGCGGGTCGAGCACTATGGGGCCGGTGAGGTCATCCAACGCGCCGGATCCGCGACGCACGAGATCCTGCGGATCATGGAGGGGCGTGTCGCGCTCGCCGACCCCGACGGCGAGATCCTGCCCGCAGCGGTGGAACGTGGGGAGTGGCTGGGCACGGCGGCATTGAGCCGTGAGCGCACCCCGACGACCGCGACGGCGATGACCGTGGTGACGGTGCTCGTGCTCCCGGTCGCGCTGGTCGACCGTCTCGCCCGGCTCCGACCCGCGCTCGCGCGCGATCTCGGAGCGGATGCCGAGACCCGGCGCGCGCAGCTGCGCGACCGCCGTGAGGCGCGCGGGAACGGAGCCCGTTTCGCAGATCAGTGACGAACGAGGCCTGCGGGTGGCCCTCCAGATGACGATCGTGTGACAGCGTGTGGCGGGCGCAAAAATAATCTGAAAAATTCCTTCACATCGTGCTTCACTGTACGCACCCCGTCCGTACACCTCTGAGGCCCTGATGAAAAAACCCTGGATCACCGCCGGCGCGGCGCTCGTCGCCGTCGTGCTCGCCGGCACCGTCGCCGGCACCGTCGCCGTCGCGCACAACGACATACCCGCACCGGCCGGTGCGGACTCGCACGCCGCAATCGCGGCATCCGCCATCGATCTCGACCGCGCGGGATCCTTCACCCTCGCCGAGAGCGAGGGCGCGACCGCTGTCGCCGATAGCCGCGTGATCGCCCCCGCGCCCGAGGCGCGTACCGAGGTGCCGGTCACCCTCGACGTGAAGAGCATCGAGCAGTACTGGCTCTGGGCCAGTGGGGTCGAGGTGACCGCGCACGGGTTGACGCCCGGTGCCGAGGTCGAGATCGGCATCGTCTTCGCCTCCGGCGCGACGAAGCACTGGGCTCCGATCGTGGCCGACGCCGACGGCACCGTCGTCACCCGCGTGCGTACTCTCGACGTCGACCCCGAGAACACCCGTCCTGAGGCGGGCCTCGCACAGATCAGGGTCACCTCGTCGGCAGGTGAGGCCGGCTCCGTGCTGCTCGACATCACCGCCACGGCGGAGGCACTCGACATCAGCGCCGACCCGACATCGATCAGTCAAGACGAGTTCCTCGATCGCCCCGTGACCATTCGTGCCAGCGGCTTCACGCCCATGACGAAGGTGTTCTTCAACCTCGGAATGCCCGACACGACCATGTTCGCCGTCGGCGAGAACGAGGGTCTCCACTCGGACGAGAACGGCGAGTTCTCGTACGAGCTGCAGGTCAACTCCGTGAACGCGCAAGTGGGGACCTGGCTCCTCAGCTTCGTGTCCGATGACCTCAACGGCTCCGGCACCTTCGAGGTGACCCCCGGCGCGGAGCGTCGCGCCGACAAGACGGTCACCCCCGCCAGCCGAGAGATCACGGCGGCCGACTTCGCCGCCGAACCCGGTATGCGGTTCACCCTCGACGGCTTCCTCCCGTTCGACACCTACGAGCTGCTCTTGACCACGTCTCGCGGGTACACCGCGTCGCTCGGCATCTCTCGCACCAACGGTGAAGGGCATGGCACCAACGCCATCACGAGTCCCGCAGGCGTTCCCGAGGGCGAGTACACGGTGACCGCGCGGTCCACGACGACGGGCGACTACGCCACCGGCAGCTTCGACGTCACGGGCAACCCGTCGGTGCCCGCGTCCGACATCTCGCTCTCGGCGAGCACCGTGGACGCCCGAAGCCTCGCCGATCCGGCAGGCGGAGTGGTCGTTCAGGGACGCGACATCCCGACCGGAACGAGCTTCCGCGTGTCCCTGCGCAATGCGGCCTGGGAGCGGCAGCCGCTGCTCGTAGGAGCCGACGCGTACGCGAACATCGGAGACGACGGGGTCCTCGCCCTTCCTCTCGTCACCCTCGATCCCTTGGCCGCCGGCACCTACACGGTCTGGATCGAAGGCGGTGGGGGAGCTGCGGCCTACGACGTGCACCTCCCGCTGGAGGTGACCGCAGCCCTCACCGGGCTCACGACGCCGGAGACCGCGCCCTCGCTCGCACCCGAGCAGCGACTCGCGCCCGTCGAGGAGGCTCCGGCGCTGCCCCAGCCGGCACCCATGGCACCGACGTCGCCCGCGCCCGCACCGACAACGCCCGCCCCTTCCACCCCGACCCCCGACCCGTTCGAGGATGCGGCGCCGACCCCGGCGCTTCCCGTCCCCACCGTGCCCACCCGTTGAGTTCAGGAACCCGATGATCACTTCACGTTCAGCGCGCTCGCGCGCCTGCGCCCTGGTCGGCACCGGCCTCCTTGCGGCCTCGTTGTCGCTCGGTGCCGCTGTCCCGGCCGGGGCCGCCCCCGGAGATCTCGACGAGATCGCCATCGCCCCCGCCGCTCCCGCGACCGGAACGCCCCTTCCCGACTCGATCGTCTCCGCCCAGGGGCAGGTCGACGTCTTCGTGCAGACCCGCGGAGACAGTGCTCTCCAGGTACGCACCGCGCGCCAAGACCTCGGAGCGTCCGACGAGGTGGCCTCCGCTGCCGCGAGCGAGACCGCGGCGCGTAACGCCGAGGTCGCCGATCGCGTGTCAGACGCTCTCGAGCAGATCGATCCGGATGCCACGGTGCTCTACACCTCGACATACTCGGTGCCGGGCGTCGCCGTGAGCGCCGACGTCGAGACGCTGCGTCAACTCGCGGAGCGCCCGGAGGTGCAGAAGATCTCGCGGATCGTTCCCCAATCCATCGAGCTCCCCGCCGTCGACGGCGCCACGCCCATGAACGGGGCGTCGGATGCCCTCACCCGCGCGGTGAACGCCTGGCAGCAGTCGGGACGAACCGGCAAGGACGTCACGGTCGCGGTCGTGGACACGGGCGTCGACTACACCCACGCCGACTTCGGTGGCCCCGGGACCACCGAGGTCTACCAGCAGGCGGTGGCGTCGACCGAGGCGCCCGAGGCGAGCTGGTTCGACGCGACCAAGTACCTCGGCGGCTATGACTTCGCCGGCGCCACGTACAACGGCGCGAACGGCACACCCTCGTACGATCCCATCCCACGCCCGGATGCGAACCCCATCGACGGGCCGGGCGGCAACCACGGAACGCACGTCGCGGGAACCGCGGTGGGCCTCGGCGTCGACAAAGAGCAGAAGACCTTCCGCGGCGACTACACGACGCTCTCGGCGGAGAGCGTCCGATCGGAGTTCTCGATCGGTCCGGGTTCGGCTCCCGAAGCCGGACTCATCGCCCTGAAGGTGTTCGGCGACAACGGCGGCAGCACTTCTCTCACCGGCGCGGCGCTCGAGTGGATCGCCCAGCAGGTGGCGTCGGGAACCGAGATCGACGTCGTGAACCTTTCGCTCGGCACGAGCTACGGCGCCATCGACGACCCCGACAACGCCAAGCTGGAGGTCCTGATCGACGCGGGCGTGCTGCCCGTGGTCGCCGCGGGTAACTCCGGCGACGTCGTCGACGTGGCGGGGAGCCCCGGGACCACGATGGGCGCCCTGACGGTCGCCGCCTCGTCGAGCGGTCACGGTCTTGCCGATGCGGCTCTGGCCATCGTCGGCGACCCGGCGCAGAACCCCGCCGAGAAGATCAAGGTGCAGTACTCGCAAGAGTACGGGTGGGCGTTCGACGTCGCGCGCAACGTCGTGGCCCTGACCGACACGGCCAACGCCGACGGCTGCGAGCCGTTCGGCGCCGCCGACCGTCCGCGCGTCGCGGGAAAGATCGTCTGGCTGGAGTGGGACGACGCCGACGTCGCGTGCGGCTCGGCGCAGCGGTTCGACAACGCCTACGATGCGGGCGCCGAGGGCGTCGTCCTGACGAGCCAGTCGAACTCGTTCGAGAACGGCATCGCCGGCAATGCCGCCATTCCCGGCGCGCAGTTGACCGGTGACTTCACGACCGCCCTCCGGCCCGCCATGGAGGAGGGGCGCCTCGTCATCGAGCTCGACTCCGATCTGCGCCGCACGATCGAGGTGTTCGACTCCAGCCGCGTCGACACCGCGGCATCCTTCACGTCCCGGGGGACCCACGGGTCGATCGACGACGTGCTCAAGCCCGATGTCTCGGCTCCTGGTGTCTCTGTCGTCTCTGCCGGCAACGGCACGGGCTCGGGTCTCGAGGTGCTCAGCGGCACATCGATGGCCTCACCGCACACGGCCGGCATCGCCGCCCTCGTGGTGCAGGCGCACCCCGACTGGTCGGCCGAGCGGGTCAAGCAGCAGGTCATGAACACGGCCGCCCACGACATCGTGACGGCCGGAGCCGACCCGAAGGCGTACGGACCTGCCCGCGTGGGTGTGGGACGCGTCGACGCGCTGGCTGCCGTCCAGAGTGACATCACCCTGCGCTCGGTGGAGAACGGCGACCTCCTCAGCGCCTCCTTCGGCGTGGTCAACGTCGGCACGGCGCCCGTCGTGCAGACGCGCACGGTCACCGTCGGCAACGACGGCGCGGATGCCGAGACCCTCGACCTGCGGTACTCGCCGCGCACCGAGACACCCGGCGTCGCCTACGACGTGAGCCCTGCGACGGTGACGGTCCCGGCCGGCGGCAGCGTCGACGTGACGCTCACCCTGCGCATCGACGACCCGACGGCGCTGCGCCGCACCCTCGATCCGACGATGGAGGCCGAGACGGGAGGCGCGCCGCGTCAGTACCTCGCCGATGCCTCCGGCGTGCTCGAGGCGAACGGGGCCGCGGGTACGTATCCGGTGCGCCTCGCCGTGTACGCGGCTCCCCGCCCGTACTCGGAGACACGCACCGACGGACTCGCATTCGACGGCACGGCGGGAACGCTGACGGTCTCGGGTCGCGGCCTCGACCAAGGCGAGGGGCGTGAGCGGTACCGCTCAGTGATGGTTCCGCTCATCCTCGGTGCCACCGACCCCGACGACACCTTCCCGGAGACGTCCGCGCGCGAAACGCTGGAGAGCGCTGACATCCTCGCGGTGGGTGCGTCCTCGACTGCTCCGCTGATGGACGACCCCACTCAGGGCGTTCTGACGTTCGGCGTGCAGATGGACGGTGAGTGGGCGCGCATGTCACCGCTGACCTGGCCCATGGTGCAGCTCGACGTGAACGGCGACACCCGTGCGGACTTCATCGTGCAGGTGCAGCCGGGAGAAGCCGGAGACGTCCCCGTGGCCATGACGATCGACGCCGTGACCGGCGACGTGATCGAGGAGCGGCCGGTCAACGGCCTGTTCGGTGATCAGGGCACGAACGTGTTCGACAACACGGTGCTGACGATGTCGACCTCGCTGTCGGCTCTGGGCTACACGCCCGGCACGACGCAGACGACGGTGCGGTACCTCGCTCAGACGCGGTCGTACTACAACCCTGCCTTCGACGGCGGCTATCGGAGTGCGCTCGTCGATCAGACGGATGCCGCGAGCATCGACGCCTACGCTCCGGCCCTCGCGTTCGGCAACAGCGGGACCCCGATGTTCGCGGATGCGGCCGGTTCCGTCGCGGTGACGCGCACCGGCGACGCCACGCCCCAGGTGCTTGTGCTCCACCTGCACGGGGACGGCGACGCGCGGGCGGAGATCGTCACCCCGACGGTCACGGGGGAGCCGACCCCGACTCCGACGGAGCCCACGCCGAGTCCGTCGACGCCGACTCCGGACGGGGGAGCGACCCCGCCTCCCGGTGCTGCTCCGCGGAACGACGGGTTGGCCTCGACCGGTATCGACGGCGTCGTTCTCGTGTGGCTCGCCGTCGGCGCCGCGGCGGCCGTGACCGCGGGATCGGCGATCGTGTGGCGACGCCGCCGACGCTCCTGAGCTCGGTATCGGCGGGCGTCGCGCACCCTTCGGGATGCGCGGCGCCCGCCGACGCGGCAGACTGGGACGCCATGTCCGGTCAGACGCTCGTCATCTCCGATCCGCGGGCGGTTCGCGCCATGGCGAACCCCCTGCGGATGGTCGTGGTCGACGAGTTGTACCGTCGCCAAGGGCCGGCGACCGCGACGGAACTCGCCGAGCTGGTGGGTCTGAGCCCGAGCGCGATGAGTTACCACCTGCGGGCGGCGGAGTCGACGGGACTCATCCGCCGGGGCGAGTCCTCCGATGGGCGCGAGCGGCCGTGGCTGCCGGCGGCCGCGAACTATTCGCTGGTGGCGAGTGTGGAGTCGGATGCCGTGCAACGCATGGTGCTGATCGACTCGCGGGTGACCCCCATGCGTCAGCGCATGGAGGAACTGCTGGCGGTGCGATCGGTCCGACCGCCCGACGCGGACATCGTCTACATGGTGCTCAGGACCGGGCAGCTGCTCCTCAGCGCCGACGAGGTCGGTCACTTGCAGGACCGGGTCATGGAGGTGTTCGACGAGTTCGAAGCCCTCAGCGCCGATCGCTCGGAAGAGGGCGAGTTCCGCCGCGCGCGTTACATGTGGTCCATCGTCCCGGAGAAGGTCCAGCCGGAGGACTGAGCGCGATCTGACGAGCGCGCTCGTCCGCCTCTCTCGTTATCCGCGAGGGCGTGCCGCGATCGACCGGGAGCCGGACGACCTCTCGCAGCTCGAACCGCGCGAACGCATGTCGCCCCGCACGCGGGCCGACCTGCCTGCACCGTTGTGCGGGTGACGCCTCGACGGTGACCCGATTCTCTCTCGGTGCGGTCCCGAGGTCTCATCTGCGGTTCCTCCGGAATCTGTTGCTCTGTGTGGTTCTGTGTTGTATCGTGTGGGAATCTTCGAAGGGGATTTCTGTGTACGCAATGGAGCGCCAGCAGCTCATCGAGCGCGAACTGCGCGAGATCGGACGTGTGAGCGTCGTCGATCTGGCCCGCCGCTTCGACGTGACCACGGAGACCGTCCGTCGCGACCTCGACCGTCTCGAGACGACCGGTCTGCTCCGCCGGGTCCATGGCGGAGCCGTCAGCACCGACCGGGCCAGCACGGCCGAGGCGACACTCACCGAGCGCCGCGAACGCCACGGTGACGCCAAGCGGGCGATCGCGGCCGAGGCGGTCGCGCTCCTGGGGGCCGATTTCCGCGGCTCGATCTTCGTCGACGCCGGCACCACCCCGGCCGCCGTCGCCGCAATGATCCCCACGGCCCTCACGTCCGTGGCGGCCGTCGAGGTGGTCACGCACTCCCTCGAGGCGGCGCATCTGCTGGCAGGGGAGGAGCGCCTCTCGCTCACGACCATCGGCGGTTGCG
This sequence comes from Microbacterium enclense, assembly GCA_038182865.1. Lineage (NCBI taxonomy): Bacteria > Bacillati > Actinomycetota > Actinomycetes > Micrococcales > Microbacteriaceae > Microbacterium > Microbacterium enclense. The sequence goes on from CP116226.1 coordinate 3,268,672, forward strand.
TGCGCGGCGTCACAGCAGCGGCGGTCGGCGCGCACACGGTGCGGACCATCGGTCAGCTGCGACCGGACATCGCCTTCGTCGGCACGAACGGCCTGAGCGCGGGCTTCGGTCTGAGCACTCCCGACCCCGACGAAGCCGCCGTCAAGACCGCCATCATCCAATCGGCCCGGCGCGTCGTCCTCGTCGCCGACGCCGCCAAGTTCGGAGAGGAACTGCTCGTGCGCTTCGCCCGACTCGATGAGATCGACGTGCTCGTCACCGATGCGGAGCCGTCCGCAGCCCTCGCGGAGGCTCTCGCCGACGCCGACGTGGAGGTGCGCGTCGCATGATCGTCACCCTGACCGCCAACCCCTCGGCCGACCGCGCTGTCGTTCTGTCCGCGGCGCTCGCCCCCGGCGAGGTGCAGCGCGCCCTGTCGTCGCGCGAAGACGCGGGCGGCAAAGGCGTCAACGTCGCCCGCGTCGTGACCGCGGCGGGAGCTCCCGCGCGTGCCGTCGTCCCCGTGAACGCGCACGATCCCTACCGGATGCTGCTCGAGGACACCGGCATCGCTCTCGACCTCGTGGAGGTCTCCGGTCGCGCGCGTGCCAACCTGACCATCACCGACCCCGCGGGCGAGACCACGAAGCTCAACCTCCCCGGAGCCGAGTTGTCGACCGCCGAAGCGGAGGCCCTGGTCTCTGGCGTCGTCGCGGCCTCCGAGGGAGCGACGTGGCTCGTGCTGGCCGGATCGCTGCCACCCGGAGTGCCGGTGTCGTTCTACGCCGACCTCATCCGCGCGGTCCGCGAGCGGTGGGGGAGCTCTGCTCCACGCATCGCTGTCGACGCGTCCGGAGCTGCCCTCGCGGCCGTGGTCGAGACGGCGCGCCCCGACCTCATCAAGCCCAATCACGAGGAACTCGCCGAGCTCGTCGGCGAGGACGCCGCATCCGACGTCGACGTGATCGCCGAGGCCTCGCGTCGCGCCGCCACCCTCGTGCCGGAGCGGGTGGCATCCGCCCTCGTCACCCTCGGCGCCGACGGCGCCCTGGTCTTCACCGCCGACGGTTCCTGGCGTGGTCGCGCGCCCAAGATCCAGGTCGCGAGCACGGTCGGCGCGGGCGACAGCTCGCTCGCCGGGTATCTTCTCGCCGACCTCGAGGGGGCATCTGCTCCCGAACGCCTCGCGCGCAGCATCGCCTACGGTGCCGCGGCCGCGACGCTGCCCGGGACCCAGGCTCCGACGCCGGCCGATCTGCCCGCGGGCACGATCGCCGTTTCCGATTTCCCCACCCCCATCGCAACATCCTGACCACGGAGGTCACCTGACAATGTCCGACATCATCACTCCGGAGCTCGTCACCCTCGACGCGCCCCTGGGCACCGACAAGCAGTCGGTGATCCGAGCCCTCGCCGAGCGCGTCGTCGCGCAGGGTCGCGCGACCAGCGCCCAAGAGTTGTTCGACGACGCCTGGGCCCGCGAGCAGAAGGACGAGACCGGCCTGCCCGGCGGCATCGGCATCCCACACGCGCGCAGCGCCTCGGTCACCGAGCCGACCCTCGCGTTCGCGCGCCTGAACCCGGGCGTCGACTTCGGCGCCCCCGACGGCGCCGCCGACATCGTGTTCCTCATCGCGGCCCCCGCCGGTGCCGACGAGGCCCACCTCGCGGTGCTGTCGCAGCTGGCTCGCAGCCTGATGAACAACGACTTCCTGTCGGGTCTGCGCGCGGCGGCGACTCCCGCTGACGCGGTGAAGATCATCACGGATGCCATCGCCCCCGCCCCCGCGCCCGCCGCACCCGCCGAGGCCCCGGCCGCGACGCGCGCCGAGGCCCGCACGCCCACCACGAAGACGAAGAAGATCGTCGCCGTCACCGCCTGCGCGACCGGCATCGCTCACACGTTCATGGCGGCCGACGCGCTCACCGCCGCCGGTGCGGAGACCGAGGGCGTCGAGCTCATCGTCGAGCCTCAGGGCTCCAGCGGCTACAAGGCCCTCCCGCAGAGCGTCATCGACGACGCCGACGCCGTGATCTTCGCGGTCGACGTCGATGTGCGCGAGCCGCAGCGCTTCGCCGGCAAGCCCGTGGTCCGCGCCGGTGTCAAGCGCGGCATCGAGCAGCCGAAGCAGCTCATCGCCGAAGCCCTCGCCGCCAGCGAGAACCCGAACGCCGCCCGTGTGCAGGGCGGGGCGGCCGCGGCATCCGCGTCCGACGCTCCCGTCGTCCAGCAGTCGGTGGGCCGTCGCATCCAGCGGTGGCTCCTGACCGGTGTCAGCTACATGATCCCCTTCGTCGCCGGTGGCGGCCTTCTCATCGCCCTGGGTTTCCTCCTGGGCGGATACCAGGTCACGCAGAACGCGGCCAACGTCATCATCCAGAACTCGCTCTGGGACCTCCCGACCGAGGGCATCACGTCGCCCCTCGGCCCGATCGGCCAGTACCTCGGCTCGGTCGCCTTCATGATCGGCGCGACCTCGATGGGCTTCATCGTCGCCGTGCTCGCGGGCTTCATCGCGTACGCGATCGCCGACCGCCCCGGTATCGCACCCGGGTTCGTCGCCGGCGCCGTCGCCGTGCTCATGAACGCCGGCTTCATCGGCGGCATCATCGGTGGCCTCCTCGCCGGCTTCATCGCCTGGTGGCTCGGCCGGTTCGACGCCCCGCGCTGGCTGCGCGGGCTCATGCCCGTCGTGATCGTGCCGTTCCTCGGCTCGATCTTCGCGTCGGGTCTGATGATCCTGTTCCTCGGGCGCCCGATCGCGGCGCTCATGGCCGCGCTCACCGAGGGCCTCACGTCGCTCGCCGCCAGCAGCGCCGGTGCCATCGTGCTCGGAGTGATCCTCGGTCTCATGATGTGCTTCGACCTCGGTGGCCCGGTCAACAAGGTCGCTTACGTCTTCGCCACGACGGGCCTCGCGGCCGCGTCACAGACCAACACCGCGCCGTACCTGATCATGGCTGCGGTCATGGCCGCAGGTATGGTGCCTCCGCTCGCGATGGCCCTCGCCTCGACCCTTCTGGCCCGCCAGAAGTTCACCCCGGTCGAGCGCGAGAACGGTGCGGCCGCGTGGCTGCTCGGCGCGTCGTTCATCTCCGAGGGCGCGATCCCGTTCGCCGCGGCCGACCCGCTGCGCGTCATCCCCGCCTCGATGGTGGGTGGTGCGATCACCGGTGGTCTGAGCATGCTCCTGAGTGTGCAGTCGTTCGCTCCGCACGGCGGCATTTTCGTCTTCTTCGCCATCAACCCCTTCTGGGGTTTTGCCCTCGCAATCGTGGCGGGTACCGTCGTGACGGCGCTGATCGTCGTGGCCCTCAAGGGCCTCGGCCGCAGCACCAAGGACGCCGCCGTCGCCGAGGCTGCGCCCGCAGCCACGGTGGCTGCGTAACACCCCCGTCGAATCGGAAGGATTCACCATGGCAGAACGTCAGGCCACCATCGCCAGCGCCTCGGGCCTCCACGCCCGCCCCGCGAAGCTCTTCGTGCAGGCCGTGCAGGAAAAGAAGATCCCCGTCACCATCGCGGCCGCGGGTGGCCCTGACCTCAACGCCGGGAGCATTCTGTCGCTCATGGGCCTGGGGGCCGGTCATGGCACGGTCGTGACCCTCAAGGCCGAGGGCGAGGGTGCCGAGCAGGCACTCGACGAGCTCGTCGCCCTTCTCGAGACCGACCTCGACGCGCAGTAAGCACGAACACACGAACACCGGATGCCACGGGCCTGAGGGCTCGTGGCATCCGGTGTTTCTGCGTGCCGAGGTCGCGCCGCCTCAGACGTCGGTCGAGTCTCCCGGCTTCAGGTCGACGAACGTCCCGCCGTGCTGCTCCGCCGCCCACGTCAAGCGCCCGTCGCCCATCTGTTTGCCCGCCTGGGAGAGGGTCATGTCGTGCGTGGCGAAGACGCGCTGCGGCTTGACCTCGAGGACGAAGTCGATCGCGTCGCCGATCTTCAGCCACGGCGCGCCCACGGGGGCTGCGAGCAGCGCGATCTTCTTGTGCTTGGGGACGCTGTACGAATCTCCCGGGTAGTACAGCGCGTCGTTGACGAGGACTCCGACGTTGTCGATGACCGGAATGGACTCGTGGATCACAGCGTGCTTCCCGCCGAAGAACTCGAGGTGGAAGGGAGAGAGGTCGAGGGTGTCGCCGGGGTGGACGACCGTGATGTCGAAGCCTGCCGCGGCCTGCTTGACGCCCTCGGGCCCGTAGATGGGCGTCCCGGGGTGCGTCTCGAGGAGGCGGTTCAGGTGGTCGGGGGTCCAGTGGTCAGGATGCTCGTGGGTCAGGACGATGCCCACGAGACCGTGTAGGTCTTCGAGAGGGGAGGTGAAGACCCCCGGATCGATGACGAGGGAATGCCCCGATTCGACGAGGACGAGGGCGGCGTGTTCGTGCTTGGTTACTCGCATAGTGCGAGTCAACTCCTCGTCGATCCACGGAGCAACCGGTGGCGGGCCCGCCTCCGGCGAGGTAGATATGCGGCGCGGGGGATACGTTCCGGGGTCTACCGTCCTTCGTCGGATGGGGGTACGGTGGCCGGACACGCCCGAGATCCCCGGCGGTCCCGCCTCGATTTTGCGTGCGTGTTTTCGTGGTGCATACTTGAACGGTTGCGACGCGGCCCCATCGTATAGCGGCCTAGTACGCCGCCCTCTCACGGCGGTAACGCGGGTTCGAATCCCGCTGGGGTCACCAACACGAGAAAAGCCTCGACCGAATGGTCGAGGCTTTTCTCGTTCTCAGGCGCCGATGCTGGGCGAGGACCCGCTTGTACGGGTTGGGCTCCTCCCGGAGGTGGCCTTCAGATGGGCGCCCGCAGCGGATCCGGAGAGCGACATCGGATCCGGACCGGCCGGGGCGATTCGTCCGGATCCGGCGGCACTCTCCGGATCTGCGATCAGGTGTCGACCCGATCGGACCGCCGTCGCCGCGCGCGCCGGATCGTCCAGACCACCACCCCGATCACCGCGGCCACCGCGAGCCAGGGGAGCAGGAAGCCGAGGCCGACGACGAGACCGTTCAGGGCCGCGACGAGGCCGTTCCATCCGGCCATCAAGCCGTCACCGAACCCGGCGGGATCAGCGGTCACCGCGGCCGCGGCGGGGACGACCTGGACCGACAGCGACGACATCGCCACCTGCGTCTCCAGCAGGGTCAGTTGCTGCCGATCGGCGTCGAGCCGCGCCTGTCGGTCGGCCAGCGCGGATTCCGCCGCGATGAGGTCGGACACGGATGCCGCCTGCGACATCAACTCGGTCAGACGGGCGACGGATGCCTCGCCGGCGGCGACGCGGGCCCGGAGGTCGACCGCCTGGTCGGTGACATCGCTGCGCGTCACGCTCGAGGCCGTCACGGCCCCGATGGTGGACAGCCCGTCCATCACGCCGGTGAGCTCGTCGGCGGGGATGCGGACGGTGACCCAGCCCATCGATGGGTCCCCGTTCGCCGGCGCCGTCGCGGCATCGAGGGGGACGGCGCCGGACGAGCCCCCGACCTGCGAGGACTCGACGTACCCGCCGGCCGAAGTCGCGGCATCCGAGATCCGTGACACGACGGCCGCGACGTCATCCGTCTCGATGGTGGCGGAGCCGTTCGCGATGATCTCGCGCGTGGTCGTGGCCCCCGCGCCGGGAGCCGTCTCGGCCTGCGCTCCGTCGAGGAGCGGGGCAGCGGGGGCGCCGTCCGCGGAGCCCGAGTACTGCTCGGTAAGGCTGCCACCCCCGGAAGCGGACTGATCGAACAGGGCGCTATTCCCGCCGTTCAACACGGCCGGGCCGGCGATCGCCGCGATGAGCACGACGCTGGCCGCCGCGGCCGTCCATCCGCCGATCCGAGCGCGCCGGCGTCGGCGATCGGTCCGGGTGGAGTCGTCGATGCGCGCGAAGATGCGCGTCTCCATCGCGTCGATCCGGTCGTCATCGAGCGGGGGAAGGGTGGGCGTGGTCATGGGGTCTCCGTCTCCATCGCGCTGGCGCGCACCCGTGTCCGGATGCGGGAGAGGCGGTTGCGCACGGTGCCGTGCGAGACACCGAGCTGCTCGGCGGCGGCTTGGTAGCCGTAACCCTCCGCCGCGCAGAGGCGGAAGATCTCCCGATCGAGGTCGCCGAGACCCTCGACGGCCGCCAGAATCGCGGCCACGGTCTGCGCCTGAACGACCTGGGCTTCGACGTCGACGGCCGACGGCATGTCCTCGTCGAGCGCACCGTGGGAGCCGTGTCGCCGACGTGCCCGGAGTCGGTTCTGCGCCTGCAGCCGGCAGACCGTCGCGAGCCACGGGAGCAGCGTCGTCCCCTCGAGCCTCAGCGACGGGATCTTCCGCCACGCGGTGACGAAGGTGTCCTGCGCGACGTCCTCTGCGTCGGAGGCATCGCCCATGAGGCCGAAAGCGATCCAGTAGACCGGCCGGACGTAGGCGCGGTACAGCTCGCGATACGCGACCTCCGACCCGCCCGCGGCGCGCGCCACGAGGGCCCTGTCGTCGATCACGTCGTCGGTCATCGGCATCCACTTCTCGTCGGGACGAGGCTCTCCGAGCACTCTCTCACTGAGAGGTGTCCGTCAGGGCGCGATCGTCTCACGCAAGTACGCACGCAATGAGCACTACGTGCACAAGCCCGGGCCGTGCGCGGTCTCCTCGATAGACTCGAGCGTTTCCCCCGAACGAGAGGCTCGTCATGGAGCTGCAGATCGACCCGCTCTTCCAGACGATCACGCTCATCGTCCTCGTGCTGATCCTCATCGCCGATCTGCTCATCATCCTGAAGCGGCCCCATATCCCCGCGGCGAAGGAATCGACCCTCTGGGTGGTGTTCTACGTCACGCTCGCGCTGATCTTCGCGGGCGTGCTGTGGATCGTGGCCGGGGGAGAGGTCGCGGGGCAGTTCGTCGCGGGTTGGCTCACGGAGTACAGCCTCTCGATCGACAACCTGTTCGTCTTCGTCCTGATCATGGCGCAGTTCGCCGTGCCGCGTCGCTATCAGCAGGAGGTGTTGATGGTCGGCATCATCATCGCTCTCGTCCTGCGCGGGGCGTTCATCCTGGTGGGCGCGACGATCATCGAGAACTTCAGCCCGATCTTCTACCTCTTCGGACTCTTCCTCGTCTACACCGCGATCCGCCAGGCTCTCCCCGGAGACGACGACGATGAGCAGAAAGAGAACCTCATCGTCCAGATGCTCCGCCGCGCCCTGCCGATGAGCGACTCGTACGACGGCAAGAAGGTCGTCACGCGCGTGAACGGCAAGAGGCTGTTCACACCGATGATCATCGTGTTCGTGGCGATCGGCGTGACCGACCTGCTCTTCGCGATCGACTCCATCCCGGCGATCTTCGGCATCACGCAGAGTCCGTTCATCGTGTTCACGGCGAACCTCTTCGCGCTGATGGGGCTACGACAGCTGTACTTCCTCCTCGGAGACCTGCTCGACCGCCTGAAGTACCTGCACTACGGCATCGCGTTCATCCTCGCCTTCATCGGTGTGAAGCTCGTCTTCCACGCGATGCACGTCAACGAATTGCCGTTCCTGAACAGCGGTGAGCCGATCGAGTGGGCACCCGAGATCTCGACGTGGGTGTCGCTCGCGGTGATCGTGCTGTCGATGGCTGTGGCGACGATCGCGAGCCTCATCGCTGCTCGGCGGGAACCGTCAGCTGCGGGACCGCAGGATGCCGCTGCGGAGGTCGCCGATGAGAGGGGCACGCCCGCGACGGTGGAGCACCCCGAGCGCGACTGAACGGGCCCTGAGCGACCGAAGACCCTGAGCTCGGAGAAGGGACGGGCCGCTCGACCTTCGGTGGCCTCGACGAGCCCAGTCACCCGTCGCGCCGCCGTTCGCTGAGCTTGTTCGAGGGACGCGCAGAGCCGTGCTGGACCGAGATCCCGGCACCCCGAACCTAGAACGCGCGCAGGTTCGCCTGGAGCCCGCCGTCGACGTACTCCTCGCGGAGGATCCCGCGACGACGCAGGATCGGTACCAGGTCGTCCAGGAGGCGATGCACGGTCACCGGGTGCAGGTCGCCCCACAGCAGCACGCCGTCGTTGCCCCACGTGCCGAGCTCCTCGATCCGGTCGGCGAACTCGTCCGCCGTGCCCACGAAGCCGGAGCCGTCGTTCAGGCGTCCCAGACGCGCGTGCGCGGTGAGCAGCGTCCGCAGCGGTGCGTCGGCGTCGTGCTTTCCGACGAGCCGTTTGATGCTGCCCTCCGACACGTGCTCACCGAAGATCGACCGGTCCAGGGGGTTGTCGAGGTCGAGTCCGGTCAGATCGGTCTCGAGGTCGCTCGACTGCTTGCGTGCGATGCCGATGAGCGTCTCTTCGGAAGGGTCCGCGGATGCCGCGACGAGGCGATCGGCCTCCTCCGGCGACGAGACGAGCACCGGCTGGATCGCGAAGAGGATGCTGATGTCGTCGGCCCTGCGCCCTGCGGCCTCGGCAGCCGCGTGGATGCGGCCGCGGTAGGCGCGGATGCTGGCCTCGTCGAGCGGAGCGAGGGCGAGCTGCACGTCGGAGTTGTGCCCCGCGAACGACAGGCCACGCCCCGATCCGCCGGGGGAGACGATCGCCGGCTCGCCATCGGTGAACGGAATCGCATTGAGCGGACCGTCGAACCCGAAGTGCTCGCCGCGGTGGCGCGTGGCATCCAGCTTCGTCCCGTCCGCGTAGACACCCGACTCCTCGTCGACGACGAGCGCGCCCTCGCCCCAGCTCCGCCAGAGTTCACGGATGCCGTCGAGCCATTCCTCGGCCCGGTCGTACGCCGCGTCGTGCCCGAGCTGCGGATCGGTGGAGAAGTGCCGCGCGCTGCCGGTGTCGGTCACGACGTTGAGGCCCAGTCGGTGACCGCTCAGGTGCTGGAGCGTCGAGAACTGACGGGCGGCGGTGTACGGGAGGTACGCAGCCGGGTTGACGGTCGGCACGACACCGAGGTGACTCGTCTCGGCGAAGAGGTACGGCGCAAGCAGCAGCGGGTCGTGCTTGGGGCCACCGAAGGCGTGGCGCACGCGGAGGTCGATCGTCTCGGCGCTGCCCAAGGACGGTGCGTCTTCGATGATCAGAAGATCGAAACCCGCCTGCTCGAGGGTTCGGGCGGACTCCTGGTAGAGCTGCGGCTCGGTCCAGCGGTGATTCCACCGGAGGTACGGGTGGCCCCAGCCGTGCGGACCGAACCCGCGCGCGAGGAACCACCCGAAATGCTGCAGCCGGCTCACAGCACGACCGTCTCACGCTCGGCGACGGGGACGCCCACGAGCGCTTGCTGGAGGTCGACGAGGATGTCGTCGATGTCTTCGATGCCGATCGAGAGGCGGATCGTGCCGGGGAACACCCCTGCGCGCTGGCGTTCGTCCACCGTCCGCGCGGAGTGGGAGGTGCTCTGCGGGTGCAGCACGAGGGAGCGCACGTCACCGAGGTGGGTCATGTGCGTGATGAGTTTCACCGACTGCACGACGTGGCGCGCGGCTTCGAGGCCGCCGCGGAGGGTCACGGTGAACACCGACCCCGTGCCGCGGGTGAGGTATCGCCGCCCGAGCTCGTGATGGGGGTGCGAGTCGAGGCCGACATGGTCGACGCGCTCGACCTCGGGCCGGGCCTCCAACCACCGTGCGACCGCGAGGGCGTTCTGCGACTGGCGCTCGACGCGAAGGCTCAACGTCTCGATGCCCTGTCCGATGAGGAAGGCGTTCAGCGGCGACGGCGCCGGGCCGAACCGCGGAGCGACGCTCTCCCGGATGTAGGCACCACGCGCGCGGGCCCCGTACTTCTCCGCGTAGCTTGCGCCGCCCAGGCGGTCGGTCTGCACGAGATGCGGGAACCGATGACCGGCTGCCGCGGCGTCGAATCGCCCGTCATCGACGATCACGCCGCCGAGCACCGCACCCTGGCCGGCGAGGAACTTGCTCGCCGAGTGCACCACGATGGCGGCACCGTGTTCGATCGGGCGCAGGAGGTAGGGCGTCGTGAACGTGCTGTCGACGACGAGGGGGATGCCGTGCGTGCGGCCGATCGCGGACACGGCGGCGATGTCGAGCACGTCGTTGCGCGCGTTCGAGAGCGTCTCGGCGAACAGCGCCTTCGTGCGGGGGGTGATGGCGTCCCGCCAGGCGTCGAGGTCTGATGTGTCGACGAACGTCGTCTCGATCCCCAGGCGCGCGAGGTTGTCGAGAAGGAGCCCTCGGGTGCCCTCGTAGATGTGCTCCGAGACGACGACGTGGTCGCCCGCACCGGCGAGAGCGAGCAGCGCGACGGTCACGGCGGCCTGGCCGCTCGAGACGAGGACGGCCTGGTCACCGCCCTCGAGAGAGGCGAGCCGGTCTTCCACGGCCTGCACCGTGGGGTTACCGGTGCGGGTGTATCCGAAGCCGGAGCCGGTGCCGAAGTGCTCCGCTGACTCGTCGAGGTCGGTGAACGTGAAACCGGCCGTGAGATAGATGGGCAGAGCGCGGGGCGAGGCGGGCATGGTGGACGCTCCGACGTGCACCTGTCGGGTCGAGAATCCGGGCTCTGCGTTCGCGGCCATGCGGCACGCTCCTTCCTGCGGCGTCTCGACAGGCTCGCACGAGCGGGTGCGAGGCGCCGAAATGTGCGGCGCCGTGTTACGCCGGTGCGCGGGCGCGGAGGCGATCCCCGGGCACCGCTCGGGTCGGACCTGCGGGGAAGGCGCGGTCGCGCGCGCGGCTGACCCGCACGAGCCCGGTGGTATCGTGGCGAGGTGCGGATCGCCGGCCTCCTCCTTAGCGGCCGCGACGAGACCTTGTTCTAGGCCTTTCTCGTCGCGGAGTTCGTCGCGGGCCTCACACCCCTCCCGAGGAGAAGCGCAAACATGACCGGCATCCCTGATCACCCCCGTACCCTGGCTGAGAAGGTCTGGGACGACCACCTCGTCGTCAAGGGCGAGGACGGCCAGCCCGACCTCATCTACATCGACCTGCACCTCGTGCACGAGGTGACCAGCCCCCAGGCGTTCGACGGCCTGCGTGCCGAGGGGCGCCCGGTACGTCGCCTGGACCTCACGATCGCGACCGAGGACCACAACACCCCGACGCTCGACATCGACAAGCCGATCGCCGACCTCACGAGCCGTACGCAGATCGACACGCTGCGCCGTAACGCCGACGAGTTCGGCGTCCGCATCCACTCCCTCGGTGACAAAGAGCAGGGCATCGTCCACGTCGTGGGCCCGCAGCTCGGGTTGACAATGCCGGGCATCACCGTGGTCTGCGGAGATTCGCACACCTCGACGCACGGCGCGTTCGGTGCCATGGCCTTCGGCATCGGCACGAGCGAGGTCGAGCACGTGCTCGCCACGCAGACGCTTCCGCTGAAGCCGTTCAAGACGATGGCGATCACCGTCGAGGGCGACCTCAAGCCCGGCGTGACCGCGAAAGACATCATCCTCGCGATCATCGCCAAGATCGGTGCGAACGGCGGTCAGGGCTACGTGCTCGAGTTCCGTGGCAGCGCGATCCGCTCCCTCTCGATGGAGGGGCGGATGACGATGTGCAACATGTCGATCGAGGCCGGCGCCCGCGCCGGCATGATCGCCCCCGACGAGACGACGTTCGCCTACGTCAAAGACAAGCCGCACGCCCCGCAGGGTCAGGACTGGGACGACGCCGTCGCGTACTGGCGCACCCTCCCCAGCGACGAGGGCGCCGTCTACGACGCCGAGGTGTTCCTCGACGCGAACGAGCTCGAGCCCTTCGTCACCTGGGGGACGAACCCGGGCCAGGGCGTCTCGCTCTCGGACGTCGTGCCGACCCCGTCCGACATCGCCGATCCCAACGAGCGAGCCGCTGCGGAGCGGGCGCTGGAGTACATGGACCTCGAGGCGGGAACGCCGATGAAGGACATCCCCGTGAATGCCGTGTTCATGGGTTCGTGCACCAACAGCCGCATCGAAGACCTTCGTGCCTTCGCGTCCGTCATCCAGGGCCGTACCAAGGCGGAGAACGTCCGCGTCATGGTCGTCCCGGGGTCTGCGCGCGTGCGCCTGGAGGCGGAGGCCGAGGGCCTCGACAAGGTCTTCACCGACTTCGGCGCCGAGTGGCGCTTCGCCGGATGCTCGATGTGCCTGGGGATGAACCCCGACCAACTGGCGCCGGGGGAGCGCTGCGCGTCGACCTCGAACCGCAACTTCGAAGGTCGTCAGGGCAAGGGCGGCCGTACCCACCTCGTCTCGCCGCTGGTCGCCGCCGCGACCGCCGTCCGCGGCACGCTGTCGAGCCCGGCAGACCTCGACGCCGTAGCCGTCGAGACCGTTTCGACCGGGGCGGAGGCCTGACATGGAGAAGTTCACCACGCACACCGGTATCGCCGCTCCCCTGAAGCGCTCGGCGGTCGACACTGACCAGATCATCCCGGCCGTCTTCCTCAAGCGCGTCACCAAGACCGGCTTCGACGACGCGCTGTTCGCCAACTGGCGTCAGGACCCGGAGTTCATCCTGAACCAGGATGCCTACCGCTCGGCGTCCGTCCTCGTGGCCGGTCCCGACTTCGGTACGGGCTCCAGCCGTGAACATGCCGTATGGGCCTTGCGCGACTACGGGTTCAAGGTGGTACTGAGCCCCAAGTTCGCCGACATCTTCCGCGGGAACTCGGGCAAGCAAGGCCTGGTCACGGGGGTGATCTCGGAGGACGACCTCGAGCGCATCTGGGCCGCCATCGAGGCGCAGCCCGGCGTCGAGATGACCGTCGATCTCACCGCGAAGACCGCCACCCTGGGCGACCTCCAGGTGTCGTTCGAGATCGACGATTACACTAGGTGGCGGCTTCTCGAAGGGCTCGACGACATCGGGCTCACGCTGCGGAACGAAGACAAGATCACGCAGTTCGAGGCGCGCCGCGAGGCATGGCGGCCGCGGACCCTTCCGGTCCGCTGATCCCGATCGCCCCGATCGGGTCGATTCACCGCCCCTCGTCCACGAAGTGAGGTCCACCCCCCTATGAGCACACTCGTTTCCGACACCGGAGAACACCACATCGGCCAGCAGCCGGACTGGGAGGCGGCAGAGACGCTCACCATCCGCGGCGGTCGACCGCTGCGTGGCACCGTGGAGGTCAAGGGGGCGAAGAACCTCGTCACCAAGGCGATGGTGGCCGCACTTCTGGGCGGCACCACCAGCACCCTGCGCGACGTGCCGATGATCAGCGACGTCAAGGTCGTCCGTTCCCTCCTCGAGGTGCACGGTGTGACCGTCACCGAGGGCGATGAAGAGGGCACTCTGCACCTCGACCCCTCGGGCGCGGTCGCCGCGCACTTCGAGGAGATCGACGCGCACGCCGGCGCCTCGCGCATCCCGATCCTCTTCTGCGGCCCCCTGTTGCACCTGCTCGGTGAGGCACTGATTCCCGACCTCGGGGGATGCCGCATCGGTGACCGTCCGATCAATTTCCACATGGACGCCCTGCGCGCGTTCGGCGCCGTGGTCGACAAGAGCTACGAGGGCATTCGCATCACGGCTCCGAACGGTCTGCACGGTGCCGACATCACGCTGCCGTACCCCAGCGTCGGCGCGACCGAGCAGGTGCTGCTGACCGCGGTGCGCGCCAAGGGCGTGACGGAGCTGCGCAACGCGGCGATCGAGCCCGAGATCATGGACCTCATCGCGGTGCTGCAGAAGATGGGCGCGATCATCTCCTACGAGCCCAACCGCGTCATCTTCATCGAGGGTGTGGACAAGCTCGACGGGTACGACCACCGCGCGATCTTCGACCGCAACGAGGCCGCGTCCTGGGCCTGCGCCGCGCTCGCGACCGACGGCGAGATCTTCGCGAAGGGTGCACGCCAGCAGGACATGCTGACGTTCCTCAACGTCTTCCGTAAGGCGGGCGGATGGTTCGACGTCCGCGAGGACGGCATTCTGTTCCGTCGGGGCGAGGCGCTCAAGCCCGTCATGGTCGAGACCGATGTGCACCCGGGCTTCATGACCGACTGGCAGCAGCCTCTCATCGTCGCGCTCACGCAGGCGAACGGGACCTCGACCGTCCACGAGACCGTCTACGAGAATCGACTCGGCTTCACGGCCGCGTTGAACAAGATGGGTGCCGACATCGTCGTGCACCCCAAGGGCATCGCGAGCCCCGACCGCCGTGTGCCTCGCCGCGACCTCGAGCAGGCCGCCGTCATCAACGGACCGACGCCGCTGCACGGGGCCGATGTCGAGGTGCCGGATCTCCGTGGCGGCTACAGCTACGTCATCGCCGCCTTGGCGGCCGAGGGCGAGTCGACGGTGCGCAACATCGGCATCATCCGCCGCGGGTACGAGAAGTTCCTCGAGAAGCTCACCGCTCTCGACGCCGACTTCTCCGTCGTGGGCTGAGGCCGTGGTCGCGACCCCAGAGAAGAGTCGACCGAGCGCCTTCTGGCCGCTCGCCGCGATCGTGGTCCCCCTCACGGGACTCTTCGCTCGGATCGAGATCCGCGGCAGCGAGCACCTCCCGCGGGAGGGGGCGTACGTGCTCGCTCCGAACCACAATTCGGAGTTCGACCCCGTCATCGTGGCGGTCGCCGTGTGGCGTCTGGGTCGCGCACCGCGATTCATGGCGAAGGAGAGCCTGTTCAGGGTGCCTGTTCTGGGCGCCGCGCTCCGGTCCACGGGCATGGTGCCCGTTCCCCGAGCGTCGACCAGCGCGAACCAGTCGATGAAGGCGGCCGAGCAGATCGCGAAAGACGGCCGCGGCGTCATCGTCTACGCCGAAGGAACCCTCACACGAGACCCCGACCTGTGGCCGATGCGGGGCAAGACCGGGGCGGTACGTCTCGCCCTCGCGGGCGACCTGCCGCTGATCCCCATGGCCCAGTGGGGCGTCCAGCAGATCCTGCCCCGCTACGGCAAGCTCAGGTTCCCGCGGCGCTCGCGCGTGATCGTGGAGTTCGGCCCGGCGATGGATCTGTCGGAGTACACCGCGACACCGACCCAGCCCGCCACGCTCACGCGCGCCACCGACGCGATGATGAACCGCATCACGACCATGCTCTCCGGCATCCGGGGTCTGCCCGCCCCCGCTGAGCGCTGGAACCCGTCGCAGCACGGGCAGAACGAGACGGGCCGCCTTGAGTCGTAAGAACGTCGGTCCCGTCGCGGGCCCGAAGATCGCGGTCGTCGGGGCGGGCAGCTGGGGGACGACCTTCGGCAAGATCCTCGCCGACGGGGGAGCCTCCGTGGTGATGTGGGCCCGGCGTCCGGAGCTGGCCGCCGAGATCACCGAGTCCAAGCGCAACAGCCGCTACCTCTCGGGGATCAACCTCCCCCGCACGATGACGGCGACCACCGACCTCGCCGAGGCGCTGCGGGGTGCCGAGCAGATCTACCTGTCGGTTCCGAGTCAGTCGCTGCGCGAGAACCTCGCCGCGATCAAGCCGCTCGTCGAGCACACCGACGTACCGATCGTGTCACTCATGAAGGGCGTCGAGAAGAGCACGGGCCTGCGCATGAGCCAGGTCATCGAGCAGGTCCTGCAGTGCGATCCGGCGCGGATCGCCGTGGCATCCGGTCCCAATCTCGCCCTCGAGATCGCACGCGAGCAGCCCACCGCGGCCGTCATCAGCTCGCTGAGCCCCGAGACCGCGGAAGCGGTTGCTCGCCGCGCGCGCAACCGCTACTTCCGGTCGTTCGTGAACACCGACGTGATCGGTACGGAGTTCGGCGGCGTCCTGAAGAACCTCATCGCGGTGGCGATCGGCATCGTCGACGGCGTGGGGTACGGCGAGAACACCAAGGCGTCGATCATCACGCGAGGGCTCGTCGAGATGACCGATTTCGCCGTGGCACAGGGGGCCCAGCCCGAGACGCTGCAGGGTCTCGCCGGCCTCGGCGACCTCATCGCGACGTGCCAATCACCGCTGAGCCGCAACAACACGGCCGGGCGTCTGCTCGGTCAGGGGTACGGCTACAAGGAGGTGGTCGCGCAGATGCAGCAGACCGCCGAGGGCCTGGCATCCGTCGCCCCCGTGCTCCAGCTCGCGAAGCAGGTCGGTGTCGACATGCCCATCGTGCAACAGGTGAAGATGGTGCTCGACGGCACCATGGATCCGCGCGACATCGCGCCGCACCTGACGACCGACGACGACCAGCCGCAGGGCGAGAGGACGCAGAATGACCAAACCGGTGGTGGTGGTGCTCTTCGGCGGGCGCTCCAGCGAGCATTCGATCAGTTCCGCCACGGCGGGCGGGGTGCTGCGCGCGATCGATCGTGACCGCTTCCGGGTGATCCCGGTCGGCATCACGCGCGACGGCGCCTTCGTCCTCGAGGACGACGATCCCGACAAGTTCGCTCTCATCCCCGAGGCGCTCCCGCAGGTGGTCGACAACGGTACGCGCGTGCGTCTTCCCGACTCGACCCTGTCGCGCGAATGGTCGGTGACGGATGCCGAGGGCACCCGTTCCCTCGGCGAGGTCGACGTCGTGCTGCCGATCCTGCACGGACGCTTCGGCGAAGACGGGACCGTGCAGGGGCTCCTCGAACTGCTCGACATCCCGTATGCCGGCGGCGGCGTGCTCATGTCGGCGATCGGCATGAACAAACACGTCACCAAGCAGGTGCTCCGGTCGGCGAACGTCCCGGTCGTGCCGTGGGTCGCCGTGTCGCGGGCCGATCTCGCGCGCGATCGTGCTCTCTGGGAGCGCCGCATCCGTTCCCTGGACCTGCCCGTCTTCGTCAAGCCGAACCAGGCCGGATCGAGCGTCGGCGTCTCGAAGGTCTCCCGCTGGGACGACCTGGACGACGCCCTCGACACCGCTTTCGCCGAGGACGGCCTCGTCCTCGTCGAGCAGGCGATCGTCGGCCGTGAGGTCGAGTGCGGCGTGCTCCCCGGCCGCGACGGGGGGCCGATCCGTGTGAGCGTCGCGGGCGAGATCGTCGTCACGGGTCGGGAGTTCTACGACTTCGAGGCGAAGTATCTCGATGCCCCGGGCGTCGACCTCGTCTGCCCCGCGGATCTCAGCGACGGTGAGCTCGAGGAGATGCAGCGCATCGCCGCCCGGGCATTCGACGCGATCGGCGGCCAGGGACTCGCGCGCGTCGACTTCTTCTACACCGGTACGGAGTTCTACGTGAACGAGGTGAACACCATGCCCGGGTTCACGCCCATCTCGATGTTCCCGACCTGTTGGATCGCCTCGGGCCTCAGCTACCCCGACCTGATCAGCGACCTGATCGACGCGGCGCTGCCCTCGGCCTGACGGCTCTCACCACGCTGACCTCGGCCTCGTGTGCGCCAGAACCCCGTTTCGGCGGACGTTCGGCCCAAGCCGGCGCACCTCCACGGACGCGACCGATGGTCGGCAGCCGGGGCGGGGGCTTACGGGGTCGACGACGGCTCGGGAGCCGGGGTCGCGTCCGACGGCGCCGTGCACTTCGCGCCGGTCTCGGCGAGCCAGTCCCGGATGAGCGGTCCGAGGGCCTGAGCGACGTCTCCGCTGCTGGCGACCGCCTGGTCGAGGTACACCTGCAGCGCGGGCTCGCGCCCGTAGGTCGTGAGCGTGTATTTGTTCTGATCGGCCTGCGACTCGTCGATGATCCAGTCGACCCCGTCCGACGTGCGGCAGGGCAGGGTCGTGGGACCGGGAGCCTCGAGACCGCACGTCATGAGAATGGATGCCGGATTGCCCCAGGCGGCCGTCGCCTGCGCGTCGGTCCACCGTCGTTCCTGGCCCGAGATCGTCTTCGGCAGTCGCGAGACCACGTTGGCGCACGCGGGGTCGTTCGCGAGCTTCGCCGGCTCCATCGCGACGGTCGTGCTGCATGCCGCGAGCCCCGGAAGGAGCAGGAGGGCGGCGAGCAGCGCGGAGGTCCGAGAGAAGCGGGGCACCCCTCCAGGCTAATAGCGTGGGGGAGTGACCGACGCCGACACCGCCCGTGAGCTCACCGTGGGAGAGCTGTCAGAGGGGCAGATCCTCCGCGGCATCCTGGATCGCCTCCCGCCATCGTCCGCTCCCGTCGGGCCGGGCGACGATGCGGCCGTGCTCGCCGTTCCCGACGGTCGTGTCGTGGCCACGACGGACACGCTGGTGCACGGTCCGGACTTCCGCCTCGCGTGGTCGTCGGCGCATGACCTCGGGTTCAAAGCGGCCGCCGTCAACCTCGCCGACGTCGCCGCGATGGGCGCGCGCCCCCTCGCCCTCCTCGTGGCGCTGGCCATGCCCGACGACACGCCGGTGTCCTTCGTCCGCGGCTTCGCCGACGGTCTGCGCGATGCGTGTGCCCAGCTGGCCCCCGGCTGCGCCGTCGAGGGCGGCGACCTCACGGTCTCCGACACCCTCACGATCGCCGTGACCGCCCTCGGCTCCCTCGATGGGCGCGCCCCCGTCCGTCGCTCGGGGGCGCGGGCCGGAGATGGTGTCTACGTGATCGGCGAACTCGGTCCGGCGGCTCGCGGAATCGAGCTGCTTTTCCGTCGATTCACGGATGCCGACGGAGCCCCGGTGCCCGTGACCGCCGAGGATCGCGCCGCGCTCTCACCGACGGATGCCCACGCGCTCTCGCGGCAACTCACCCCCCGCCCTCCCATCGCAGACGCCCAGCGCGCGGCCGACGCCGGGGCGACCTCGATGATGGACATCTCCGACGGCCTGGCGCTGGATGCCACCCGCCTCGCGGATGCCTCGGATGTGACGATCGCCCTCGATTCCGCCGCGCTGGGTGACGATCCGGCGCTCGCGCTGCGCGGGGGAGAGGATCACGGGTTCCTCGTCACCTTCCCGGCGGGCGCCGACCCCGTCGGTCGACGTGTGGGGACGGTCGAGGAGCGAGGAGCGGATCCCCTCATCGTCGACGGCACCCCCTGGACGGGACGCGCGGGCTGGGACCCCTATCGGGACTGGGACGCAGGTCGCGGCTGAGCCGGCACAGCGGCGCGCGTCATGCCGGCGGTCGACCCCACCACATCGTCGTGTCGCCGTACGCGCGGTCGCGCTCCGGTTCGAGGCCCGCGGTGGCCCAGTCCGGAGCCGGTGAGCGCGTGGCCCGCTCGACGATGACGGTGGCATCTCGACTCAGCCGCGGAGCGAGAGCCACCAGGACGCGGGTGAGCTCGTCCTCGCCGACGTCGTACGGGGGGTCGATGAAGACGAGATCCCACTCGGCGGTCGATGCCGTGAGGTAGGTCGTGACGTTCGCGCGGTGCACGCGCGCGGCGCCGGTGACACCCGCGGAGCGGACCCGTTCGGCGTTCGTGCGGATGAACGCGGTGGCGGGCGCCGACAACTCCACGAGGTCGGCCGCGGCGGCCCCGCGGCTCAGACTCTCCAACCCCAGTGCACCGGAGCCGGCGTACAGATCCGCCACGCGAGCGTCGTCGAGGAGGCCCGCGGCGTCGAGGGCGCCGAACAGCGACTCACGGACCCGGTCGCTCGTGGGACGGGTGCCCTTGGGCGGCACGTCGAGCACGGTGCCGCCGGCGCGGCCGGAGATGATGCGCGTCACGGACTCAGCCTAGGGTTTCCGCGAGCGCCGACCGCTGCGCCGGCGTCGATGTCGGCGGCCGTCCCTAGACTCGGAGCATGCCCGGTCTGTCGCTCGCCTCCCGTCTCGACGGCGCCGTCGGCGGCAAGACGGCGGCGGCATTCGACCGTGCCTTCGGCATGAAGACGGTGGGGGAGCTCCTCGAGCACTACCCGCGGCGGTACGCCCGGCGCGGCGAACTCACCCCGATCTCCACGCTTCCGCTGGGTGAGCCGGTCACGATCGTCGCCGAGGTCGTCAGCGCCAACGAGCGGCGGATGCAGAATCGCCGGGGCTCGCTTCTCGAGGTCGTCATCAGCGACGGCGACGGCCGACTGTCGCTGACGTTCTTCAATCAGCCGTGGCGGCTGAAAGACCTCACGCCGGGCCGACGAGGGATCTTCTCGGGCAAGGTCGGCGAGTACCGGCGTCAGACGCAGCTCACCAACCCCGACTACGAGCTCTTCGACGACATCGCCGAGGCCCGAGCAGAGGCGGAGGTCAGCGCGAAGCGGCCCATCCCGATCTACCCGGCCACCGCAACCGTCCCGAGTCCACTCGTGCAGAAGACGATCTCCCTCGTCCTCGACGCTCTCGGAGACATCGACGACCCGCTGCCCGACGACTTGCGTGCGCGCCGTGCTCTGCTGCCCGCGCGCGCCGCCCTGGAGCAGATCCATCGACCCGAGAACGACGACGACATCCCTCCCGCGGTGGCCACGCTGCGGATGCAGGAGGCGTTCGTGCTCCAGACCGCGCTGCTGCAGCAGCGCCAGTTCGTGCGCGCCCTCTCGGCGACGCGACGACCTGCCCAGCCCGGGGGGCTGCTCGAGCGGTTCGACCGGATCCTGCCGTTCGAGCTGACTCCCGACCAGCAGAGCGTCGGCGCGCAGATCGCGTCCGACATGGTCGGTGATTGGCCGATGAACCGCCTGGTGCAGGGCGAGGTCGGGTCGGGCAAGACGCTCGTGGCGTTGCGCGCCATGCTCCAGGTGGCCGAGACCGGGGGGCAGTCGGCGCTCATCGCACCGACCGAGGTCCTCGCCGCGCAGCACCTGCGCTCGATCGCTCGAATGCTCGGTCCGGAGTTGGCCCCCGAGCTGATGCCGACGCTGCTGACCGGACAGCTTCCGGCCGCGGAGCGTCGGAAGGCGGCGCTCCGCGTCGCCTCGGGGCAGGCGCGGATCGTGGTCGGTACACACGCGCTCTTGAGTTCGACGACCACGTTCGCGGATCTCGGATTCGTCGTCGTCGACGAGCAGCACCGTTTCGGTGTCGACCAACGCGAGGCGCTTCGTGCGAAGGGGGAGTCGCCGCACACGCTCGTGCTCACGGCGACGCCCATCCCCCGGACGGTCGCCATGACGGTGTTCGGCGACCTCGACGTGTCGACCATCCGTACGATGCCGGCCGGGCGTGCCGGCATCCAGTCGTTCGTCGCCCCTCTCGCCGAGAAGCCGAGTTGGTTCGCGCGCGTCTGGGACCGCGTGGCCGAGGAGGTGTCGCAAGGCCGGCAGGCGTTCGTGGTGTGCGCCGCGATCGACGCCGACCAGCTCTCCGCCGACGAGAAGACCGATGAACCGGCGGACGCGCCCGAGGCGGCGCCGCCGACCACCGCCTCGGGCGAGGCCAACCGCACGCGCTGGGGAGTCGTGCAGGTCGAGGCGCTGCTATCGAGACTGCCGGCGTTCGCCGATATCCGGGTCGAGATCCTGCACGGCAAGATGCCCGCAGACGAGAAGGACGCCGTGATGCAAGCCTTCGCCCGGGGAGACATCGACGTGCTCGTCGCCACGACGGTGATCGAAGTCGGCGTCGACGTCCCCAACGCCTCCACGATGGTGATCCTGGAGGCTGATCGATTCGGCGTCTCGCAGCTCCACCAGCTGCGCGGCCGCGTCGGTCGCGGCGGAGTGCCGGGGCTGTGCCTCCTCGTCACCGAGGCGTCTCCCGGTACGTCCTCGCGGGCCCGCGTCGACGCCGTGGCCGCCACGCTCGACGGTTTCGCCCTCGCGGAGGTCGACCTCGAGCTGCGCGGCGAGGGTGACGTCCTCGGCGGCGCGCAGTCCGGCGTACGGTCGTCGCTACGCCTTCTGCGCGTCGTCACCGATGCCGACCTGATCACCGAGGCGCGCGCCGAGGGGGAACGCCTTCTCGCCGACGACCCGGCTCTGCAGCGGCATCCGGGTCTCGCGGCCGCACTCGAGCGTCGTCTCGGCGTCGAGGAGCGGGCGGCTCTCGCGAAATCGTGAGAGCCGCGGTCGCCGAGCCCTGTCCCGGAGTCATCGGTAGGCTGGCCGCATGAATCCCCGGATCGCCGTCGTTCCCGGCTCGTTCGACCCGCCGACGCTGGGACACCTCGATGTGATCCGCCGTGCAGCCGGTCTCTTCGACCAGCTTCACGTTCTCGTCGTGCACAACCCCGGCAAGGAGGCGATGCTGCCTCTCGCGCAGCGCCAGTCGCTCCTCGAGCAGTCGATCAGTGAGGGCGGGGTCGAGGGTGATGTCGTCGTCGCCGCGTGGAGCATGGGACTCCTGGTCGACTACGCGACCGAGGTGGGGGCGAAGGTGCTCGTGAAGGGTATCCGTTCACAGGTCGACGTGGCGTACGAGACACCGATGGCGATCGTCAATCGTGACCTCGCGCACGTGGAGACCGTCTTCCTGCTGCCCGACCCCTCGCACGCTCTCGTGTCGAGCTCGCTCGTCCGCCAGGTCGCGGGCCTGGGCGGCGACGTTTCTCCGTACGTCCCCCCGGCTGTCGCGCGCTTCCTCGACACCGGGGCGCGCGGGA
This sequence comes from Microbacterium enclense, assembly GCA_038182865.1. Lineage (NCBI taxonomy): Bacteria > Bacillati > Actinomycetota > Actinomycetes > Micrococcales > Microbacteriaceae > Microbacterium > Microbacterium enclense. The sequence goes on from CP116226.1 coordinate 3,290,881, forward strand.
TCTGACGCCCACGCCCCTCGCGGGGCACGGCCGCGTGGCCCGGCCCGCGTCCGGGGGCGCGCGGGTAGAATCGACGACCGTGAGAACCCACCGTCCCGGACCTTTCCAGCTCCCCGTGCGCGACATCGAGCGCAAGCCGGGCGAGATGCGCGAACACACCCTCGAGCTTCCGTCTCCCGAGAAGTGGGGCGAAGGGCTCGTGTCGGTTCCCGAGGGTGAGCCACTCGACCTCGAGGTGCGACTGGAGTCGGTGCACGAGGGCATCCTCGTCTCCGGCAGCGTCGACACCACCGCTGTCGGCGTCTGCGGACGGTGCCTCATCGACATCGAAGAGCCTGTCGAAGTCGAGTTCCAGGAACTTTTCGCGTATCCTGGGGACGAAGCGAGTGACTTCGACGTTCAAGACGACCACGTGGATCTTGAAAATCTGGTCCGGGACACGATTGTCCTGTCGCTTCCGTTCCAGCCGGTGTGTCAGCCGGACTGCCCCGGGCTCGACCCGAACACGGGCGAGAGGCTGACAGAAAGCCCCGGCGACACGGAGCAGACGTCCGTTGATCCTCGATGGGCTGCGCTCCAGCAGTACACCCCAGACGACGGCGATGCGCTCCGCGCCGCCCCCAAGACAGAGAAGAGCTAGTCATGGCAGGTAACCCCCCGAAGCGGAAGGTCTCCCGCTCGAACACCCGCTCGCGCCGCGCGCAGTGGAAGGCCGAAGCCCCCGCGCTGGTCAAGACCATCGAGAACGGCAAGGTCGTCTACAGCCGTCCCCACCAGGCCAAGGTCGTCACCGACTCGCAGGGCACCGAGCTCTTCCTCGAGTACAAGGGCCGCAAGGTCGCCGACGTCTGATCGGCGACGTGACGCGAAACTCGTGACGCGAAACACCATCGAGCGCTCAGCGCTCACCGAGAAGCTCGGGGTCGATATCGACCCCGAGCTTCTTTCGCTCGCTCTGACACACCGCTCGTTCGCCTACGAGAACGGCGGGATCCCGCACAACGAACGCCTCGAGTTCCTCGGGGACTCGGTGCTCGGGCAAGCCGTGACCGTGCGGCTGTTCACCCAGCACCCCGACCTCGACGAGGGCCAGCTCGCGAAGCGCCGTGCGGGAGTGGTCTCCACCATCGCCCTCGCCGAGGTCGCCCGCGGGATCGGTCTCGGAGAGCACGTGCGGCTCGGCCGCGGCGAGATCCTCACGGGCGGCCACGACAAGGACTCGATCCTCGCCGACACGATGGAGGCCATCATCGGGGCGACCTACCTGTCATCCGGTCCCGACGCCGCCACCGCGATGGTGCTGCGGCTCGTCGAACCGTTGATGGCCGACCCTGCTCGCTACGGTGCGGCGATGGACCCGAAGACGAGCCTGCAGGAGATCGCGGCGCGTTTGTCGCTGTCGGCGCCGGTCTACGGTGTCGAGGCCGCGGGTCCCGATCATGACCGACGTTTCACGGCGACCGTGACGGTCGGCGATGTCGTGACCACCGGGACCGGTTCGAGCAAGAAGCAGGCCGAGATGGCCGCAGCCCTCACCGCCTGGCACGAGCTCGACGCGCATGCCTGAGCTTCCCGAGGTCGAAGTCGTCCGCGCCGGCCTCGAACCCGCGGTCACCGGCGCGCTGATCGCCTCCGTCGACGTTCGCGATGAGCGCGCGCTCACGCGCCACACCGGCGGCGCGGCGCACTTCGAAGCCGAGGTCACCGGTCGACGGATCACCGCGGCGGTGCGGCGAGGGAAGTTCTTGTGGATGCCGGTCGCCGACGACGAGGCGATCGTCACGCACCTGGGGATGAGCGGTCAGATGCTGCTGCGTGTCCCGGGCGCCCCCGAGGAGCGGCACGAGCGGATCCGCATCGAGCTCGAGCACCCCGTCCACGGTCCGCTGTCCGTGGTGTTCGCCGATCAGCGGACCTTCGGGTCGCTGGCCCTCGACACGTTGGTCGATACGCCAGACGGCGCCGCGGCCGGCCGCGGTTCGGCTCTTCCGCGCGTGCCGACACAAGTCGCGCACATCGCCCGCGATCCGCTCGATCCCGCCTTCGACGAGGCGCGCTTCCGCGCACGGCTGGCCCGCACGTCGTCGGGGATCAAACGTGTGCTTCTGGATCAGACCGTCGCGAGCGGCATCGGCAACATCTACGCCGACGAATCGCTGTGGGCGGCGCGGATCCACCCCGAGAGCGTGGCATCCACTCTTCCGACCCGCGCGGTCAATCGACTCCTCGGCGAGGTGCGCGCCGTTCTCGAGAAGGCCTTGGCGGAGGGCGGCACCAGCTTCGACGCGCAGTACGTGAATGTGAACGGCCAGGCGGGGTACTTCGCCCACTCCTTGAACGCCTACGGGCGAACCGGTCAACCGTGCCCCCGCTGTGGCCGGCCGATCGTGCGCGTCTCGTTCATGAACCGGTCGAGTCACTTCTGCGCGCACTGCCAGCGCGTACGCTGAGCCCCGTCGCGCGCGTACCGACACGAGCCGCCGGGATGTGTCGCCCCGCTCTCACGAGGCGACGGATCCCGGCGACTCAGTCGGGCGATGTCAAGCGAGGACCTTCTTCCACGCGCCCTCGTAGGCGACGGGCACGAAGCCGATCTGCTCATTGATGGAGAGCATCGGGCGATTCTCCTCGGCGTTGTACGTCAGCACGCGCGGAGACTCGGGCGCGATGTCGTGCCAGGCGAGGAGGCCCGCGCACTTCACGAGCGTTCCGAGGCGGTGCCCGCGGTGGGCGCCCACGACGAGGGTGTCGTGCTGAGACGTCGCCCCCGCTCGGTCCTTACCGATCGCGAGCTCATTGAAGGCGACGAGTTCGCCGCTGTCGACGTGCTGCGCAGCGGTCACCAGGAGGTGCCGCCCCGCATCGAGGTAGGTGCGCTCGTAGCGACGAACGCGATCGGCATCCCAGATCTCTTCGTCGTACTCGAGACCGGCAGCGGGAGCATCGGTCACCATGCGCTCCTTCATCCGGGCGAGGCCGTCAACGAACTCGTCCGGCGTCGGCAGGGTCCATTGCACGACGCGATACCCGGTGGACGCCGCCTCCGCCTCGGCGAGGAGTTCCTCGAGGCGCGACCGTGACCCGCTGAGATCGTAGGAGCTCACCCGTACCACCTGCTCCAGCGAATGACCGGATGCCAGGAAGAAACGCGCGATGTGATCGTGCGGCACGGACCCGAAGCCCGTGGGAGCGTGGAGGTGCGGTTCGTCCGCGGCGGGGTGTTCGGCCCACGACTGCAGGACAGTCCGGCCGTGTTCGCGTGCCGTGCGCTCGATCAGGGCGAAGCCGGCGCGACCGATGCCGCGGCCCCAGACGGAGCGGAGGAGTTCGACGAGCCAGAATCCCGATCGGGCGCCTTCTTCCTGAGGGAGGTCCAAACCGATGCGTCCGACGACCTCGCCGTCGAGAACGACGATCCACGAGTACCGCACCTGTGCGGGGTCGGGCTGGAAGTTCGGGAGGAGCTCATCCGCCGGCATGGCATGGTCGTCGTGGCCGGAGATCTCGGCGTACACCAGATTGCGCACGCGGGTCATTTCGCGGAAGTCCGCGGCGTCGTCGCCGTCGATGGAGGCGGGGATGTGCAGGCGTCGGAACTCGACGCCCGGGGGAAGCGAGGTCATGAGATGTCTTTCGTGAGGAGGGGAGGAAGGGTGTGCACCGCCCCGGGGACGACGCACACCCGATCAGGTGGGCGGACGCAACAGCGACGCGGTGCGGGACCAATCGCGTTCGCGACGCCGGCGCTCGGCCGACTGGACGAATGCGCGGTGCGTCGTGGCCGTGCGCAGTTCTCTGACGTGGACACGCGCCGCGTGACGCGTCAACAGCCAGAGGCCGAGCCGCAGCGTGAGACGGTCGACGAGGCCGACCGGTCGGTTGCTGATCGTGGGGAGGGAGATGGTGGGCGTGGCCGCGGTGTGCTGCGGCGCGCGCGTGGGCAGGGTGCTCATGCGGAGGCTCCGAGAGAGAAGAGAGCGAGAGAGAGGATGGCGAGCAATGCTCGCGCGAGGAACGGATCGGACGATCCGCGTGCCCGGCATCCGAGGGATGCGACACAGGAGGCGGAGACGCGTGGCGTCTCGACGCGACGGGGTCAGCCCAGATAGGTGGGCATGCCGACGGCGGTGGTCACTCCGGCGAACGAGGCAGACAGCACGGGAGCGGCGGTGAAGCCGGTGGCGGCGAAGCCAGTGGTGTTGCGAATCATGGGAGGACCTCCTTTCGACGTCGGTTGCGACCCCCGACGCTAGCGAACGCTGTCAGCGGATGTCAAGCTCGCGTCCAGACTCGGCGGACTCCCGCGCGCGCCCCGCGACCCTGAACGGCTCGCCACCGCGGAATCCCGCGGTTCCTCCGGTAGCGTGAAGCGTTGACGACCAGGCGGGAGGCGCGGCGACATGCACTTGAAGAGCGTGACGCTCAAGGGCTTCAAGTCGTTCGCGCAGTCCACGACCTTCGCCCTCGAACCCGGGGTCACCTGCATCGTCGGACCCAACGGCTCGGGCAAGTCCAACGTCGTCGACGCCCTCGCCTGGGTCATGGGCGAGCAGGGGGCGAAGACTCTTCGCGGCGGCAAGATGGAAGATGTCATCTTCGCCGGCACCTCGACGCGCGGGCCGCTCGGTCGGGCCGAGGTCCAGCTCACCATCGACAACTCCGACGGGGCCCTCCCGATCGACTACAGCGAGGTCACCATCAGCCGGACGCTGTTCCGCACCGGGGCCAGCGAGTACGCGATCAATGGGCAGACCAGTCGCCTCCTCGATGTGCAAGAACTGCTGAGCGACTCCGGCCTCGGGCGCGAAATGCACGTCATCATCGGGCAGGGGCGTCTCGACACCGTGCTGCAGGCCACGGCCGAAGATCGGCGCGGTTTCATCGAGGAGGCCGCGGGGATCCTCAAGCATCGACGGCGCAAAGAGAAGACCGTGCGCAAGCTCGAGGCGATGGAGACCAACCTCACGCGCCTGAGCGATCTCGCTGGTGAGCTGCGTCGCCAGCTCAAGCCCCTGGGGAAGCAGGCGGAGATCGCCCGCGAGGCCGCGACCATCGCCGCCGTCGTCCGCGACGCGAAGGCGCGTCTGTTCGCCGACGAGCTCGTGCGGTTGCGTGGCCAGCTCGCTGATGCCGCCCGCGCGGAGAATGAGCGCCACACCGAGCGTCTGGTTCTCCAGGAGCAGGCCGAAGGGCTGCGCCATCGCGTCGAGCGGCTCGAGGAAGAGCAGCGTTCGGAAGCCGTCGACCAGGCCCGGCGCGTGGCGTTCTCCCTGGAGCAGGTTCAGGAGCGTCTCCGCGGACTCTATACGCTCGCGGGGCAGCGCCTCGCCCTGCTCTCCGACGACGACCGCGACACCGCAGCCTTCTCTCCGACGGTCTCGCAGTCGATGATCGACGACGTCCGTGGCGAGATCGACGACATCGCCGCCGGCCTCGGCGATGCGCAAGATGCGGCAGCCGACGCCGCGCGGTCCGTCACTCGCGCGCGGGCGGAGCTGGACGCGCTGGACGCCGACATCGCGGCACAGAGCGCCCTCGTGTCCGAGCACGACATGAAGCTCACCGCGTTGCGGGGGACGGCCTCCGCGGCTGCGTCGACCCGCGATGCCGTGCGCGCGGGCGTCGAGCGCCAGCAGCGCGCGCTCGATGCGGCCCTGGTCCGTCGGCGGGAGGCCGAGGAGGCTCTCGCCGCGCTGGATCCCACGTCGACTCCTGAGGCGTCGACGGCGGAGCATGCCGCCGCCTACGAGCGTGCGCAGCGCGACGCGAACGAGGCCGAGACCTCGGTGGCCCAGCTGCGGGAGCGGCTCCACGCCGCAGAGCGCGAGCGCGACGCTCTGTCGGCTCAGACCACCGCGCTGAGCCGGGCTCTGGACGTGCGCAATGCCGCTGCGGAGCTCGTGGCATCCGGGCAACCAGGGGTTCGCGGTCTCGTCGCCGACGCGGTGAAGGTCACGGCCGGTTACGAGGCCGCGATCGCTGCGGTCCTCGGATCTCTCGCGGAAGGCGTCCTCGTCGACGACGCGGGTGCGGCCTTCGCGACAGCACGAACGGCAGCTGAGGACGACCTCGGCATGGTGGAGATCGCCCTCGCCGAGTCGGTGACCGTCGCGCCGTCAGCGGGGACGGTGGCCGGTGGCATCCGGGCCGCAGAAGTGGTGACCGCGCCGCCGGGCGTGCTCGGTGTCCTCTCGCACGTCGTCGTCGTCGATGATCTGGAGGCCGCGCGCGCGGCGTGGGGTCAACTCGACGATCGCGTGGTCCTGGTGACCCGCGCCGGCCAGGTGCTGACGGCGCACACCCTGCGCGCGGGCTCCGGCGCTGGTCGCTCGCGGCTCGAACTCGCGGCGGAACGGGATGCCGCGGCGGAGCGCCTCGCCGAGATCGTGGTCGTGGCCGATTCCCTCCGCGAGGCGCTGAGGGAGGGTCAGCGCTCACTCATCGATGCCCGTCAGCGGACGAAGGACGCACTGGCCACCCTGCGGGCACACGACGCCGCCCTCGCCGCGCAGGCCGAGAAGGTCAACCGCGTGACGGTCCGGCACGAAGCTGCGGTCGCGGAATGCGAGCGCTTGGAGGCGGGGCTCGCGCAGGCCGTTGCGGCGGTCGACGACGCCGAGAAGGACGCCGAAGCGGCCGAAGCTGCTCTCACTCGGGCGCTGGAGGTTCCCCGCCCGATCCTCGACGCGTCCGCCCGTGACGGGATGGTGTCCGACCTCGAGACGGCGCGCGAGGTCGAGATGCGAGCGCGACTCGACATCGAGACGCTCAAAGAGCGCGTGCGGGCGGGCGAGGCGCGCATCGTCCAGCTGGAGAATCAGCGCGAACGCGAGCGGGCGGCCGCGGAAGAGGCCGCGCGACGAGCCGTGGTCCGCCGCGCCCAGCGCGAGATCGCCGCCGACGTCTCACGACAGCTTCCGGCCCTGCTCGATTCGGTCGACCGGTCGGTCAGCCAGGCGCGCGTCCACCTCGCCGCCGCCGAGGCAGCCCGCACCGCCGTCTCTGCCGATCTGGCCCGCGCGCGCGGCGAAGAGAGCGCCGTGCGCGAGCGCCTCGCCCGCTTGACCGAGAGCGTGCACGGACTCGAACTGCAGATGCACGAGAAACGTCTGCACGTGACGAGTCTGCTGGAACGAGTGCAGTCGGAACTCGCGCTTGACGAAGACATTCTCGTTTCAGAATATGGGCCGGACGAGCCCATTCCTGCCGAGGGCGAGGGGAAGACCGTGCCGTTCGACCGGGCGGAACAGAAGCGCCGCCTGCAGGATGCGGAGCGCAAGCTTGGTCAGCTCGGTCGCGTGAATCCCTTGGCGCTGGAGGAGTTCGCAGCTCTCGAGCAACGGCACGCGTTCCTCACCGAACAGCTCGCCGATCTGCAACAGACGCGGGCTGATCTCCAGACCATCATCACGGAGCTCGACGAGCGGATGCAGACGATCTTCGTCGCGGCTTTCGAAGACACACGCGCCGCGTTCACCGAGATCTTCCCCATCCTCTTCCCCGGGGGCTCCGGCAGCATCTCGCTCACCGACCCGGATAATCCCCTCACGACAGGCATCGAGGTCGCTGTTCGTCCCGTGGGCAAGAAGATCGAACGGCTCTCTCTCCTGTCGGGTGGAGAGCGCTCGCTCGCGGCCGTCGCATTCCTCACGTCGATCTTCACCGCACGACCGAGCCCGTTCTACATCCTCGACGAGGTCGAGGCCGCACTCGACGACGCGAATCTGGGGCGACTTCTCGGCGTCTTCGAGAAGCTTCGGGCGAGCAGTCAGCTCATCGTCATCACGCACCAGAAGCGCACGATGGAGATCGCCGACGCGCTGTACGGCGTGTCGATGCGGCAAGACGGGGTGTCGGCCGTGGTCGGGCAGCGCGTCGGCGATCGGGCGGCAGCCCAGCGGGAGAGTGCCCCCGTAAGCTGAGGGAATGGCTGAGAACTCCTGGTCGCTGGGACGCGCGCTGCGCGGGCTGTTCGTCAAACCCACGATCGACGAGACGACGTGGGAAGATCTCGAGACCGCCCTCCTCACGGCCGACTTCGGTCCCGACGTCACCGAGCGACTCGTCGACGAGCTGCGCGAGAAGGTCGAACGGTTCCGCACGACGGACCCGCGTGACCTGCAGCGCATGCTGAAGGAGACGCTGGAAGAGCACTTCGCGAAGTTCGACACGACCCTGCGGTTGACCGAACGCCCCGCCGTCGTCCTGGTCGTCGGCGTCAACGGTGTCGGGAAGACGACCACCATCGGCAAGTTCGCCAAGTTCCTCCAGCGGTACGGTCGGACGGTGGTCGTCGGGGCCGCCGACACGTTCCGCGCTGCGGCCGTCGACCAACTGGCGACGTGGGCGGAGCGCGGGGGTGCCACGATCGTGCGCCCACAACACGAGGGCCAGGACCCGGCATCCGTCGCTTTCCAGACCGTCGCCCACGCGAAGGAGACCGGCACCGAGATCGTCCTCGTCGACACGGCCGGCCGGCTGCACACGAAGGGCGGCCTCATGGATGAGCTCGGCAAGATCAAGCGCGTGATCGAGAAGCAGGCACCGATCGCCGAGGTGCTCCTGGTCCTGGACGCCACGACCGGACAGAACGGCCTGATGCAGGCCCAGGCCTTCCTCGACAGCGCGGGGGTGACCGGCCTCGTGCTGACCAAACTCGACGGGTCGGCCAAGGGTGGCTTCGTGCTCGCGGTTCAGGAGCGCACCGGCATCCCGGTCAAACTCCTCGGTCAGGGCGAGGGCATCAACGACCTCACCGGTTTCACCCCCCACGTTTTCGCCGCCTCGCTCGTCGACTGAGATCTCCCCACGCCGCCGGTCGCGGGCGGGTCGCCTTCCCGAAGCGGGTGAGGACTGGTTTCATGGACTCATGGCGATCGAGCACGATTTCTTCGGACTCCTCGAGTCCGGACCCGACGGGTCGATCTTCTGGTCGGAGAACGTGGAGTTCGGCGATCAGAACGTGACCGTCGACCTCACTGCGCCCGATCAGGACGACGTGTCCGTCGAGGCGCTGGATGTCGCGGCCGCCATGATCTCCGCTCTGGAAGCGATCGATCTCGCCGCCCGGAACGCCATGGTCGGCGAGCTCGACTCGCGCACCAGCGAGGTGACGGAATACATCCTCCAGCAACAGGCCACTCTCGGCGACGAGATCGACGATCTGCTGATCGACCCCTCCGGTGACACCCACATCGACGTCATCAAATCGATGCAGCTCATGAGCGTGACGATCCTCGCCGACGAGCACGGGGGAACCGATCCGTTCGCGGTGCTCGAGTACGCCCTGGACCCGGATGCCACCGACGATGTGCTCCTGGTCAACCTGGCCTCCGACGGCAAGGTGCAGTCGGTCACCAGCGCCGATTGACCTCGTGCAGACCTTCCTCCCGTACCCGTCCTTCGCGGAATCGGCCGCCGTGCTCGACGCGAAGCGGCTCGGGAAACAGCGGGTGGAAGCCTTCCAGCTCTTGCGCGCGCTCACGGTCTCCGGGCATGGGTTCCGCCATCACCCGGCCGCCAAGATGTGGGCCGACCATCTGCCCGCCCTCGTCTCCTACGGCCTCGTCATGACCGATGAATGGATCGCACAGGGGCGCGCGGACACGGTGCGCGAGAAGATCCTCGCCTTCGCTCCGGAGGTCGACGGCGTCGCGCAGGACGACCTCGACCTGCCGTCGTGGATCGGTGACGAGGCGTTCCACCTCTCGCATCGCTCCAACCTCGTCCGAAAGGATTCCGCGTTCTACGTTCCCCGCTTCGGCGACGTCCCCGACGACCTTCCCTACGTCTGGCCGCTCTGACGCGGACTCAGGCGCCGTGAAACGCCGGGATGACGAGGTAGATGCCGTAGATCACCGCCGCGGCGACGCCCGCGAAGCACACGAGGCCGGCGGCGGTGGCGGGCAGCGGACGCGGGTGAGGGCGCGGCACCGCGACCGCCGTCGGGCCTTCAGGGTCGTCGCCGGCCGGAACCCGTATGTCGGATGCCCCGACGGCGAGGAACCGGATGCCGAGGGCGTACAGCCCCACGATGGTGACGGTGACGGTCATTCCCACGACGAACACGAGGAGGATCGATGCCCCCTCCTCGCTGAGCCATTCGTTCATGCGCGTTCTCCTTCGGGCTGACGCTGGCCGAGTCTGTCGGCATCCACGGACTCGTCGTTGACGTTCTCGGCGGAAACAGGACGGCGTCGCGCGAGCACGAAGAGCCCTGCGCACGCGGCGAGGCCGACGACCAGGACGACCACGAGCCCCGCCACACCCGTGGATGCCGCCCACGCTCCGCCGCCGCCGACGATGGCCGCCGCGGGCAGCGTGACGACCCAGGCGAAGGCGATACGCGTCACGACGTTCCAGTGAACGGAGGCGAGGCGTCGGCCGAGTCCCGAGCCGATGACGGCGCCCGAGGTGACTTGCGTGGTCGACAGCGGGAAGCCGAGCGTCGACGAGATGAGGATCGTCGAGGCGGCACTCGTCTCGGCCGCGAAACCCTGGGGCGGCTTGACCTCGGTGATGCGCTTGCCGACCGTGCGCATGATGCGCCATCCGCCCAGGTAGGTGCCGAGGGCGATCGCGCCTCCCGCGCTGAGGATGACCCACAGCTGGGGTCCGGTCCCCGCTTCCTGCGCCCCGGCGACGATGAGCGTGAGGGTGATGACTCCCATGGTCTTCTGCGCGTCGTTGGTGCCGTGCGCCAGCGAGACGAGGGATGCCGACACCGTCTGGCCGTGCCGGAACGCGGTCGTCGAACCGGCCACCGTCGCCATTCTCGTGATGCGGTAGACGAGGTAGGTCGCCACGAGCGCGACGATGCCCGCGATGAACGGCGACAGCAGGGCGGGCAGCACGATCTTGGAGAGGACGCCGCCCCATTCGACAGCCTGGAAGCCGACCCCGATCACCGCGGCGCCGATGAGACCACCGAAAAGCGCATGCGTGGAGCTGGAGGGGAGCCCCAGCCACCAGGTGAGCAGGTTCCAGATGACCGCGCCCATGAGGCCGGCGAAGATCATGGGGACCGTGATCTGGGGCAGACCTCGGTCGTCCTGGGCCAGGATTCCCTCCGACACCGTCTTGGCGACGGCGGTGGACAGGAATGCACCGACCAGATTCAACACCGCGGAGATGAGCACCGCGACCTTGGGCTTCAGAGCCCCCGTGGCGACCGAGGTCGCCATCGCGTTGGCCGTGTCATGGAAGCCGTTGGTGAAGTCGAAGAAGATCGCGAGAGCGATGACAAGAAGGACGGGTATGACGACGGCGAGATCCACCGCGGCTCCGTTCGGAAGGGTGATGTCGAGGCGGGTCGGTCGACCCGGCGACACGGTAGACCTCGAGGGTGACCAGGAGGTTCCCTTCCGCCGCGGCGCGAAGAGGCGTACTCTCCGCGCACGCCTCACACGGCCTGAGCGAACCCGGCGTCGGCGGCGGCGATGTCTTTCGCGAGGTGGGCCAGGTGTGGTGGGATCTCGCGGCCCTTCGACACCATGGACTGCGCCCAGAGGCGCCCCGCGCGGTACGACGAGCGCACCAGGGGCCCCGCGAGCACGCCGAGGAAGCCGATGCGTTCCGCCTCCTCCTTGAACTCGACGAACTCTGCAGGCTTCACCCACCGCTGGACGGGCAGGTGCCGTGGCGTCGGACGCAAGTACTGCGTGATCGTGATGATGTCGGTCCCGGCCTCGTGCAGGTCGTTCAGGGCTTGGACGACCTCCTCCGGCTCCTCGCCCATCCCGAGGATGAGGTTCGACTTGGTGATCAGTCCCGCGTCGCGTGCGGCGGTCAGCACGCCGAGTGAGCGGTCGTAGCGGAACGCGGGACGGATGCGCTTGAAGATGCGCGGCACCGTCTCGACGTTGTGCGCGAACACCTCGGGCCGCGACGAGAACACCTCGTCGAGGTGCGCGGGGTCGCCCGAGAAGTCGGTCGCGAGGATCTCCACGCCCGTGCCCGGGTTCTCGGCGTGGATGCGCCGCACCGTCTCGGCGTGCAGCCAGGCGCCCTCGTCGGGGAGGTCGTCGCGCGCGACACCCGTGACCGTGGCGTATCGCAGCTGCATGCGGGTCACGCTCTCGGCGACGCGGCGGGGCTCGTCCGTGTCGTAGTCGGCGGGCTTGCCGGTGTCGATCTGGCAGAAGTCGCAGCGACGCGTGCACTGCGATCCGCCGATGAGGAACGTGGCCTCGCGGTCTTCCCAGCACTCGAAGATGTTCGGGCAGCCGGCCTCCTGGCACACCGTGTGCAACTCCTCGCTCTTCACGAGACTCTGCAGAGCGGTGTACTCCGGGCCCATCTTGGCTTTGGTCTTGATCCACTCGGGCTTGCGCTCGATGGGGGTCTCGGCATTGCGGACCTCCAGTCGCAGGAGCTTGCGTCCGTTGGGGGCAGTGGATGCCGGCACCCCCGCCGTTCCGGTTCCGCACGTGGTCATGCCGCCACCGCCGCGTACTCGGCGCGGAACACGCGCTCGATCTCGGGGAGCAGATCGGCGGGGGAGATCTCGGCACCGATCACCTCACGAACGGTGGTGACTCCGGCATCCGAGATCCCGCACGGAACGATGTGGCGGAATCCCGCGAGTGTGTTGTCGCAGTTGACGGCGAAGCCGTGCATGGTCACTCCTCTTTCCACGCGGACGCCGATCGCCGCGACTTTGTCGACGCCGAGCGGACGTCGTACCCACACCCCACTGCGGCCGTCGACGCGGAAACCGTCGACACCGAAGGGGGAGAGGGCGGCGATCAGCAGGGACTCGAGCCGCCGCACGTGCGCGACGACGTCGAGGGGTTCGGGGAGGCGCACGATCGGGTAGCCGACGAGCTGGCCGGGGCCGTGCCACGTGATCTTGCCGCCCCGGTCGACGTCGATGACGGGCGTGCCGTCGTCCGGGCGCTCGTGATCTTCCGTGCGCTTGCCGGCGGTGTAGACGGCCTCATGCTCCAGGAGCAGCAATGTGTCGGGACGATCGCCGGAGACGACGTCGTGATGCACTGCTCGCTGATGGGCCCAGCCGTCGAGGTACGGGACGTAGTGCGGGGACAGCCCCACGTGGTGGATGTCGATCATCGACCGCCTCCGATGTTGGATTGAGTCCAACAATACACATCTCGACCAGCCCTAGGCTGGGGCGGTGACCTCGGAACCCCGGAGCGGACGGCCGCGCGCCTCCTCGCGCGAGGTGCTCGCGGAAGCCGCGTGTGAACTCTTCCTCGAGCGGGGGTACGACGCCACGAGCGTCTCCGACATCACGCGGCGCGCCGGCGTCAGCCGTTCGAGCTTCTTCAACTACTTCTCCGCGAAGAGCGACGTCCTCTGGTCGGGCTTCGACGCGCAGGCCGCGCGCGGAGTGTCGCTCCTCCAGGACGGGGAGGCTGTGGTCGCTGCCCTCGCCTCCATCGGCGACGGCCTCGCTCCCGACGCCCTCGCGCTCGCCATCACCAACGCCGACACCATGGGGATCGCCGCGGAGCTCGACCGGGATCGCGCCGTGCGCCAGTTCCGTCTGCAGCGAGACGTGTCAGCGCGACTCGTGAGGGACGGTGAGACGCCGCTGCGGGCACAGGTTCGCGCGGGCGCGCTCTCAGCTGCCGTGCTCGCCGCGGTCTGGGCGTGGGCGGATCGCACCGCATCGGGACCGTCCCTCCCGGACACCCTGGCCGACGCCCTCGCTGCGACCTGAGAGCGCGCCGGGGCGGCGAGGGCCTTCCTGCCCGCGTAAACTCGTCTCATCATGGCGACTTTCGGCACCCTCTCCGACCGGCTCACAGAGACCTTCCGCAACCTCCGGAAGAAGGGCCAGCTCACCCCCGCCGACGTCGACGGGACGGTCCGCGAGATCCGCCGCGCGCTGCTCGACGCCGACGTCGCGCTGCCGGTGGTCAAGGAGTTCACCGCCGCGGTGCGCGAGCGCGCCCTCGGCGACGAGGTGAACCGCGCGCTGAACCCCGCGCAGCAGGTCGTGCAGATCGTCAACGACGAGCTCATCGGCATCCTCGGCGGTCAGCAGCGTCGCCTGCAGTTCGCCAAGAACCCCCCGACGGTCATCATGCTCGCCGGTCTCCAGGGCTCGGGAAAGACGACTTTCGCCGGCAAACTCGCGAAGATGCTGGAGAAGGACGGCCACACACCGCTTCTCGTCGCGTGCGACCTTCAGCGTCCCAACGCCGTCAACCAGCTCCAGGTCGTCGCCGAGCGCGCGGGAGCAGCGATCTACGCCCCGGAACCCGGCAACGGCGTCGGCGACCCGGTGAAGGTCGCTCGTGACGGAGTCGCCTACGCGACGCGTCAGCAGCACGACATCGTCATCATCGACACCGCCGGCCGTCTCGGCGTCGACGCGGAGCTGATGCAGCAGGCGTCCGACATCCGCACGGCGACGCAGCCCGACGAGGTGCTGTTCGTCATCGACGCGATGATCGGTCAGGATGCGGTGAACACCGCCAAGGCGTTCCAGGACGGCGTCGATTTCACCGGTGTCGTGCTGTCCAAGCTCGACGGCGACGCGCGCGGTGGCGCCGCTCTCTCGGTCGCGTCGGTGACCGGGCGACCCATCATCTTCGCGTCGACCGGTGAGGGTCTCGACGACGTCGAGCCCTTCCACCCCGACCGCATGGCATCCCGCATCCTCGACCTCGGTGACATCCTCACCCTGATCGAGCAGGCGCAGTCGGCCTTCGACGAGGCCGAGGCGATGAAGGTCGCCGAGAAGCTCGCGACCGAGACCTTCACGCTCGAGGACTTCCTCGAGCAGATGCAGCAGATGAAGAAGATGGGCTCCATGAAGAAGATGCTCGGGATGCTCCCGGGCATGGGAAACATGAAGCAACAGCTCGAGGACTTCGACGAGCGCGAGATCGACCGAACGGAGGCGATCATCCGTTCGATGACTCCGGGGGAGCGTCGCAACCCCAAGGTCCTCAACGGTTCCCGACGTCTGCGTATCGCGCGGGGCTCGGGCATGACCGTGACCGACGTCAACCAGCTGGTCCAGCGCTTCGAGCAGGCCGCGAAGATGATGAAAACCGTCGCGCGCGGTGGAGTGCCCAACATCCCCGGCATGGGGCCGGTGGGCGGCAAGCCCGGCGCGTCCTCCAAGCGCGGCAAGCAGCAGAAGGCGAAGGGCTCTCGCTCAGGAAACCCGGCCAAGCGTGCGGCGGAGAACGCGGGCATCGCGGCATCCGCCACTCCGACCGGGTCCGGTTTCGGCTTGGGCGGTCAGAAGGCGCCGACCGAGGCCGACCTCGCGGAGCTGCAGAAGATGCTCGGTCGCGGCTGAGTCGAGTTCGACTCAGGGCAGCACACCGGCGTCCTGCAGCGCCGATACGATCGTCTGCTCGATCGCCTTCTGGCCGCGCGCGGTGGGGTGCACGTCGTCGTCCTGGAGCCACTCCGGGTGGCCGACGAGGGGCTGGCCCACATCGATGTACGTTCCGCCCACCTCGTCGATCGCGTCATGCAGAGCGTCGGAGGTGACCGCCGTGTCATCGGGGACGTCGGGGTCGTCGTTCCAGATGGTGCTCAGGCCCACGATCTGCGCCGTCGGCGCGGCCTCGTGCAGCTCGTCGACCGTGGCGGCGGTCGCGGACCGGATGTCGTCGGAGTCCTGCCAGAAATCGTTGCTCGACGACTCCACGATCAACAGTTCGGGCTGCAGCGCGGCGACAGCGGGGGCGAATCCTGCGTACGCCGTTCCGCATTCGCCCTCGACGACGAAGCCCATCCCGCCGCACGCGAGGTTCGTCAGCGCGAGGTGGGATCGGGATGCCATGAGGTCGGGCCAGGCTTCTCCGAGATCCAGACCCGCCCCCGACATGAGCGAATCACCCACCGTCACGACCCGCAGACGCGGGGGAGTCGACGAGCTGGGCGCGGGGGCCGGTGACTCGACGGCGAAGGTCAAGTCCGGCTGCGAGGCGGTCGGTTCGGGCGCGCACGCGGTCAACGTCACGGCCAGGCCCACTACCAGCGCGACCGACGTTGTCCGGAAGCGGGCGCGCACGGTGGTCATGGCGTGATCCTAAAGGCGGGCGGCTATGAGAATCCGCCGAAGCCCCCGTGCGAGGGACGGGTCAGACACGCAGCGCGGCGAGGTGCTCACGCAGGGTCGGCCCCGCGCGGAACTCCCGGATGAGGTGCTGGACCACCTCACGAAGATCGCCGTCCGCGGCTTCGGCGATGGCGATCTGACGGGCTGAGCTGCCACCTGTCGAGAGGATCGTCTCGAGCCCGGCGAACTCGCGCGCGCACTTCAGTTCGAGGGCGATGTCGGCGATCTGCTCCATCGTCTCCTGGAGGTGTTCCACGACGTGACGCTGGGTGCCCTGGCGGTCGACGATCACGCGCGCGTCGAGGCCGTAGCGGGCGGCGCGCCACTTGTTCTCGCGCGCGAACCACGGCGGGACGCCGGGAAGGTCCTTGCCCTCGTCGAGAAGTCGCGAGAAGTGCTCGACGAGGGTCTGCGCGAGAGCCGCGACCGCGGCGAGTTCGGGGAGCGTCGACATCCCGTCGCACGCACGGATCTCCACCGTGCCCCAGCGCGGTGCCGGACGGATGTCCCACCTCACCTCACTGGCATCCGCCATCACGCCCGTGCGGACCATGTCATCGAGGTAGGACTCGAACTGCTCCCAGGTCTCCAGCTGCCATGGCAGTCCGGCGGTGGGCAGCTGCTGAAAGACCAGGGAGCGATTCGAGACGTATCCGGTCCGCTCCCCGGCCCAGAAGGGGCTGGATGCCGAAAGCGCCTGGAGATGGGGGAGATAGACGGTCAACGCGTTGACGATGGGCAGGACTTTGTCGACGTCGTCGACACCGACGTGGACGTGCACACCCCAGATCATCATGTTGCGCCCCCACCACTGGGTGCGATCGATGAGCGTGCGGTACCGGGTCTTGTCGGTGACCTGCTGGTCGAACCACTGGGCGAACGGGTGGCTCCCGGCGCAGAGCAGCTCGATGCCGCGCGGCTCGGTCTCCTCGCGCAGGGCGCCAATGGCGTCTGCGATGTCGTCGACCGCCTCGGCCACCGTGGACCCCACCCCGCTGGTGACCTCGACGGTGTTGGTCAGCAGCTCACCGGTGACCGTGAAGCGCTCCAACGCCGTGCGCTCTTCCACGAGGTCGAGGATCTCGGGAGCACGCGGGACGAGGTCGCCGGTAGCGCGGTCGGCGAGCATGAGCTCCCACTCCAGCCCCACGGACGAGCGCGTCGATGAAGCGAACTGCAGGGTCATGCGGTCAGTCTGACACGGGAGACACGGCACGCCATGTTTCGCGCCATGCCGTGTCATCTGGCAGAATAGAGGGTCGGACCAGGCACTCGACCCTCTATCCAGTGTCGGCCCGCCTTTTTTGAGCTTCCGCCGGGTGTGCACCCCACGCTCCAGGCGATCAGTTCGTTCGCTTTTCACCATTCAGGAGAAAATTCGTGGCTGTCAAGATTCGTCTCAAGCGTCTCGGTAAGATCCGTGCGCCCTATTACCGCATCGTCGTCGCCGACTCGCGCACCAAGCGCGATGGTCGCGTGATCGAGGAGATCGGCAAGTACCACCCGACCGAGGAGCCCTCGTTCATCGAGGTCGACTCCGAGCGCGCCCAGTACTGGCTGTCGGTCGGCGCCCAGCCCACCGAGCAGGTCGCGGCGATCCTCAAGCTCACGGGCGACTGGGGCAAGTTCAAGGGCGACAAGAACGCCGTCTCGACCGTCAAGGTGCGCGAGCCCAAGGCGGCTTTCGAGGCCGACTCCGCCAAGAAGTCGGTCGTCAAGCCCAAGGCCGAGAAGAAGGCGGAGGCCCCCGCGGCCGACGCCTCGGCCGACGACGCCGCCGAGACCTCGGCCGAGTAAGTCCCGTGCTGTCCGCCGCGCTCGAACACGTCGTCAAGGGGATCGTCGATCACCCCGAAGACGTGACCATCCGTTCCAGCACCTCGCCTCGCGGCGACGTGCTGGAGGTTCGCGTGCACCCCGATGATCGGGGTCGCGTGATCGGGCGCGGCGGTCGCACCGCCAAGGCGCTGCGCACGCTCATCACGGCCCTCGCCGACGGCCGCCGCGTGCGCGTCGACGTCGCCGACGACTGATGGCGTCCGACGACACCGCGGGCTCACAGCCCGCCAAGACCCAGCTCCGCGTGGGGCGGCTCGTCAAGGCTCACGGCCTGAAGGGCGCCTTCAAGCTCGAGCTGTACACCGATGACCCCGAGGGTCGTTTCGTGCCGGGCAACACCTTCACTCTGCAGGTGCCCGAGTCCTCGCCGTGGCATGGGCGCCCGTTGACGGTTCGTGAGTTCCGCTGGATGAACTCGCATCCCGTCGCCTTCTTCGAGGGCGTCGACGACCGCACTGCCGCTGAAGAGCTCGTGAAGGCGATCCTGTGGATCGACCAGGACACCGCGGACGCCCCGGCAGAGGACGACGCCTGGTACGACCACCAGCTCGTCGGCCTCGAGGTCGTGCGGGACGGCGAGATCGTGGGGCGCGTCGTGCGCGTCGACCACTTCCCCGCTCAAGACCTGCTGATCGTGCGTCCGTCGGGCGAGGATCGCGAGGTGCTCGTCCCGTTCGTGAGTGCGATCGTCCCCGACGTCGACATCGCCGGCGGTCGCGTGGTCGTCACGCCCCCGGCGGGGCTCTTCGAAGACCTCCCGAGCGACGAGAACGACGAGCCGGAACCCGTCGAGGGCGCGTCCGACGCCGATGAATCCGACGGTTCCGCGTCCGCCGACGACGAGGCCGTCGACACGGACGAGACGCACACGTCCCGCGAGGACTGACGTGCGCATCGACGTCGTCTCGATCTTCCCGACGATCTTCGACGCCCTCGAGGTGTCGCTGCTCGGCAAGGCCCGAACGACGGGACTCCTCGACGTTCGCGTACACGATCTGCGTGACTACACCCACGATCGCCACCGCACCGTCGATGACACGCCCTACGGCGGGGGTGCGGGAATGGTCATGAAGCCGGAGCCGTGGGGTGAGGCCCTCGACGAGATCGCAAGTGGTGTCCCCGAACGTCCCGTCATCATCTTCCCGTCGCCCGCGGGGGAGAGGTTCACGCAGGCCACCGCGAGGGAACTCTCCGCGGCCCCGCACCTCGTCTTCGGATGCGGTCGTTACGAAGGCATCGACGAGCGTGTCTTCGACTACGCTGCCGAACTCGGTGACGTACGCCTGATCAGCCTGGGCGACTACGTCCTCAACGGCGGCGAGGTCGCCGTCATGGCGATGATCGAGGCGATCGGCCGCCTCATTCCCGGGGTGGTCGGCAACCCGGAGAGCCTGGTGGAGGAGTCTCATGAGGACGGCCTCCTCGAGTACCCCTCGTACACGAAGCCGTCCGTATGGCGCGGCCGCGAAGCCCCACCGGTGCTGCTGAGCGGCAACCACGGCGCCGTCGCGGCATGGCGGCGCGATCAGCAGCTCGTCCGCACACGCGAGCGCCGGCCAGACCTCCTGGCCGACTGAGTTCCCGTTCGGGCACGACGGATGCCACGACCCGAAGGCCGCGGCATCCGCGATCCGAGGTCAGTCCACGCCCAGGAAGGATCGGTCGGTCAGCACGATCGGCCCATCTGCGGTGATCGCGACGGTGTGCTCCGAGTGAGCACCGCGGGAGCCGTCGGCGCTGCGGAGCGTCCACCCGTCGGGGTCGGTGACGAGCTCATCGGTGGTCTGCAGGAACCAGGGCTCGAGAGCGACGACCAGCCCAGCGCGCAGCGGGTAGCCTCGCCCGGCCTTTCCATCGTTGGCGACGTGCGGGTCGCCGTGCATCGTGCGGCCGACACCGTGTCCACCGAAGTCGGTGTTGATGCTGAGACCCTCGGCGCGGGCGACGGCGGCGACCGCTGCGGAGATGTCGCCGATCTTGTGGCCGACGGTCGCGGCATCGATCGCCGCGGCGAGAGCCCGCTCGGTCGTGTCGATCAAGGCGAGGTCCTCCTCGCGGGGCGTGCCCACGACGAACGACACGGCCGAGTCGGCCACCCATCCGTCGACGGATGCCGCGAAGTCGAGCGATACGAGGTCACCGTCGCGCAGCACGTAGTCGTGGGGCAGCCCGTGGAGCACGGCGTCGTTGATCGACGTGCACAGCACCTTGCCGAAGGGGCTGGCCCCGAACGACGGGTGGTAGTCGATATAGCAGGACTCGGCGCCCGCGGCGCGGATCATGTCGTGGGCGCGACGGTCGAGGTGGAGGAGGTTGGTGCCCACCTTGGTCTCGTCGCGCAGCGTGGCCAGCACCTCGGCGACAAAACGGCCGGCCGGCCGCATCGCCTCGATCTCGGCAGGGGTGCGCAGTTCGATCATCGGTGGTTCCCTTCGTCTCACCCATTCTCTCCGATTCCGCCCTCACCCCCGCCGCACTCCTGCGTCCCTCATAGCCGTCGCACAGTGTCGGTGCGTAGCCTCAATCCATGGTGCTTCGCCGAGTGTTCCTCCGCTGGCTGTTCCCGGCAGCCTTCGTCCTGCCACTGTGGCTGTTCGTGGGCTGGGTCGTGTTCGCCGGCGGGAGCGGGTGGGCGCTGTTGTGGTTGCTCATCGCGGCACCGACGGTCTTCGTCTCGCAACTGATTCTCACGCTGCTCGTACGCACGAGGTCCAGCGTCCGGACGACGGGAGCTGTGTCGTGGCGAGACGTGGTGAGCCTCGGCGTGTGGCACGTGGTGATCGTGGCTCTCGGCTTCTATGACTCGCGTGCGTTCTTCGCGCTGCTCGCGCTCAGTGTCGTAGGCGCCCTCGTCCTGTTCTGGTCGTCCCTGTCGCAGCTGTGGAACGAGGCCCGCGGATCGGTGACCGTTCTTCACGCCCCGGACGGCACGGCGTACATCCCGCCGGCGGCGGAGCGTCCGCGACCGCGCGTCGGAGGCGACGTCATCGTCGTGCCGGAGAGCCGCCCCCGGGACTGAGCCGGTTTGGTGCGCGTCGCGCGCCGTGGCAGAATAGGCGTTTGTGCCCTGACCGGCTCTGCCTCAGGGGAGTCCCGCCGCATCCGCGGCCTCGGGCACGCCTCACCTTTTCCCTCTTATCGTGCGATCGACCTGTGGCGGTCGCAGGAAGTGATGATCATGCAGATCCTCGACTCCGTCGACGCGGCCTCGCTCCGCTCCGACATCCCCCCCTTCGCTCCCGGCGACACCGTCAAGGTGCACGTCAACATCACCGAAGGCAACCGCTCGCGCATCCAGGTGTTCCAGGGCGTCGTCATCGGCCGCTCGGGCGACGGCGTGCGCGAGACCTTCTGCGTCCGCAAGGTCAGCTTCCAGGTCGGCGTCGAGCGCACCTTCCCGGTTCACAGCCCCGTGATCGACCACATCGAGGTCGTCACGCGCGGTGACGTGCGTCGCGCCAAGCTGTACTACCTGCGGAACCTCCGCGGCAAGAAGGCCAAGATCAAGGAGAAGCGCGACCGCTGAGTCCGCTCTCTCGAACGCCCCGTGGCCAGCCACGGGGCGTTCGGTGTTTTCACGGGGCCGCCGTCGGGCACGGGGCCCTCGATGTGCGACCCTTGTTCGTGCGGTTCTCCGATGTGCGGCGAGCCCGGTGAAGGATCTGCAATGAACGACCAGACCGCGTCGGCCCCGGATGCCACGGCGTCCGCCCCCTCGAATCGTCGGCGACGCGGCTGGGGAGCGTTTTTGCGCGACATCCTCGTCATCGTCCTCATCGCCTTGGTCGTGTCGTTCCTCGTCAAGACCTTCGTCGTCCGGTCGTTCTACATCCCGTCCGCCTCGATGAACAACACGCTCATCGAGCAGGATCGCATCCTGGTCGACGAGCTGACGCCGCGCTTCGGTGACTACTCCCGAGGCGACGTCGTCGTGTTCCGCGACCCGGGCGGGTGGCTTCCGGTCTCCACCCAGCCGTCGCGTCCCCCTCTCGAAGAGGGTGCCGATTGGGTGCTGTCGCTGTTCGGCCTCTCCGCCCCCGACAGTGACGACCACCTCATCAAGCGGGTGATCGGCACGCCCGGCGACCACGTCGTGTGCTGTAACGCGCTGGGCCAGACCTCTGTGAACGGCGTGCCCCTCGACGAGCCGTACGTGAAGCTGTCTCCGGGGGCGACCGCCCCCAACCCGGTCCCCTACGACATCACCGTCCCCGACGGTTCGCTCTGGGTGCTGGGGGACAATCGCAACAGCTCGAAGGACTCGCGGTTCAACCAGGAGCAGCCCGGGCACGGTTTCGTCCCGATCGACAATGTGGTCGGACGCGCGTTCCTCATCACCTGGCCCTTCTCGCGGTTCGGCCTGATCGACTTCCACCACAACGTCTTCGCGGGGGTGCCCGCGCCCGAGGCCGCGCCGTGATCGAGCCGACCCTCAGCCTGGAACGTCGGCTGCTCAGGGAGCACGCTCTCGTGATCGCGTGCGACGAGGTCGGCCGCGGCGCTCTGGCGGGACCGGTCGCCGTCGGCGCCGCGGTGATCGATCCCTCTCGTTCGCGCAAGCGGGTGCCCCCGGGGCTGCGCGACTCGAAGCTCGTCCCCGAAGCGCGCCGGCCCGAGGTCGCCGCGCGCGCCGCGGCGTTCGTTCAGCACAGCGCCGTGGGGTGGGCGAGCTCCGAGGAGATCGACGAGGTCGGGATCATCCGCGCCCTGGGGCTGGCCGCCGTCCGTGCGATCGCGGATCTGCGCGCGCACGGCGTCGTGCCCGAGGACGCGCTCGTGATCCTCGACGGAAACCACGACTACATCACTCCCGCCGGTGAAGCGGGACTCCGTGTCCGCCCGATCGTGAAGGCCGATCGCGACTGCGCGAGTGCGGCGGCGGCATCCGTCATCGCCAAGGTCGCTCGCGACACGGTGATGACCTTTCTCCACGACGATCTCCCGGCGTACGGCTGGGCACGCAACAAGGGATACGCGAGCCTCGATCACCGCGAGGCCATCTCCGTGCACGGCATGAGCGTCCATCACCGCCACTCCTGGGCGATCGCTGCGGCGCCGACGCTGTTCTGATCGAGACGCACGCAGGACGCGCCCGGCCGTCTCCGCCGTGCGGCCGGGGGGACGCCGCGCGCCTAGGATGGGATGACCATGGATGACGACGTCTTCGAGGATTACGACCGCGAACTCGAACTGGCCCTGTACCGCGAGTATCGCGACGTCGTGCAGCAGTTCCAGTATGTGATCGAGACCGAACGCCGGTTCTATCTGGCCAACGACGTCAACGTCGTCCGCCGTGACACCGAGCACGACTTCTACTTCGAGATCTCGATGTCGGACGTGTGGGTGTGGGACATCTACCGGGCGGACCGTTTCGTGAAGTCGGTGCGCGTGCTCACGTTCAAGGACGTCAACGTCGAGGAGCTCTCACGCCGCGATTTCCAGCTCCCTGAAGAGCTCTCACTCGACAACTGAGCGGTGGGCGCCGGAGGTTCGACCGTCCGGGCGATCCTCCTCCACAAGCGCTCATTCGGGTGATCCGTCCCCGGAACGGTCCGCTGCCACGACGGACACCGGCGACCGGATGCCACGCTCTCGGGCATGGCAGCGAAAGATGACCTCGGACGAGCCGGCGAAGACCGCGCCGTCGCTCACCTCCAGCGGAGCGGCTATCGCATTCTGGACAGGAATTGGCGGTGTCCGCAGGGAGAGATCGACATCGTGGCCGACCACCACGGCGCCCTCGTGGTGATCGAGGTGAAGACCCGCACGAGCGAGGCCTTCGGCCACCCCTTCGAGGCCATCGATCAGCGGAAGGCGGCCCGGTTGTGGCGTCTTGCGATGGCGTGGATGGCCGAGCACCCCGATGATGCACGAGGGCGGCGTCTGCGAATCGACGCGATCGCCCTCACCGGCGCGGAGCCCGCCACCGCGCGACTCGAACATCTCGAGGACGCGCTGTGACGGTGGCGCGCACGTGGGCGGTGGCTCTGTCGGGACTGCGCGGTGACCTCGTCGAGGTCGAGGCCGACCTGTCCCAGCAGACCCCGGAGTTCTCCATCATCGGCCTTCCCGACAAGGCTCTCGGCGAGGCTGGTCGTCGCGTCCGCAACGCGTGCGCGAACCGCGCGCTCGATCTCCCCAAGCGCCGGATCACGGTGAACCTCTCACCCGCGAGCCTGCCGAAGCGCGGTTCGGGGTTCGACGTCGCGATCGCCGTGGCGGCACTGGCGACGACCGGCTTGATGGAGTCCACCCGCGTCGCGACGACGGTGCATATCGGCGAGCTCGGTCTCGACGGTCGGCTTCGTCCGGTCCCGGGCGTTCTTCCGGCCGTGGTCGCGGCGCACCGCGCCGGCCTCCGCCGCGTCGTGGTTCCCGCAGCCAACGCGGACGAAGCGATGCTCGTCGACGGCATGGACGTGTGCGCGGCGACCTGCCTGGCTGAGGTCGTCCGGTGGCACGGAGGCGTCTGCGAGGCGCCGGATCTCGAGCCTGTCCTCCCCTCGGCAGCTCCGCAGGCCGATGGTCCTCCGCTCGAGCTCGCCGACGTGGTCGGACAACCGGACGCGGTGGACGCGCTCGTGGTCGCCGCAGCCGGTGGGCATCACATCCTCATGAGCGGACCGCCCGGCGCCGGCAAGACGATGCTGGCGCGGCGGCTTCCCGGCATCCTTCCCGACCTCGACGATGAGGCAGCGCTCTCGGTCGCGTCGGTGCGTTCCCTGTCCGGGGAGACGGTGGTGCGCCTCTCGCGGACCCCGCCCTTCGAGAGCCCGCATCACGGTGCGAGTGCGGCGGCTCTCATCGGCGGCGGATCGGGCGTGGTGCGCCCGGGGGCCATCGCGCGCGCGAGCGACGGCGTCCTCTTCCTCGACGAAGGTGGCGAGTTCCCCGCCTCGGTGCTCGACGCCCTGCGACAACCCCTCGAAAGCGGGGTGATCCACCTGCATCGGTCCGGGGTCGCGGCGACGTATCCCGCCCGATTCCAGCTCGTGGTCGCCACGAATCCCTGCCCCTGTGGGCAGTACGGAGTCCCGGGAGGAGCCTGCGAGTGCGCTCCCCAGGCCATTCGCCGATATACCCGCCGCCTCTCGGGACCACTCCTCGACCGCATCGATATCGACCTGCGGCTCCAGCGCGTCTCTGCGGCGCGACGCGAGGATGAGACCACGACGGTCACGACGCGACACGCGCGGGAGATCGTGAGTGCGGCGCGAGCTCGCGCCGCACGACGCTGGGCCGAAACGCCGTGGTCACGTAACGCGGATGTTCCCGGTACGTGGTTGCGCGGACCCGCCGCGCCCGCGCCGGAGGTGCTCCGCCCCTTGGACACCGCGCTCCGGCGCGGTGCACTGACGCTTCGCGGATACGACCGACTGCTGCGGGTCGCGTGGACGGTTTCCGACATCGCAGAACACGACGCGATGACCGTCGACGACGTCGGGCGGGCACTGTACCTGCGGCGGGGGATGAGCGCGTGACACTTCCTGAGCTGTCGCGCGACGTGGCGCGGGCGGTGCTCGCGCCGATCGGTGGCGGGCCGCCGGGCGGGGAGATCGAGGCCTATGCGCGCGTCGTCTGGAACGTCATCGCGGAGCCTGGGGACGGAACGGCGGGCGCTTTGATCGCGGCGGTAGGCCCCGCAGAGGCTCTGCGCATCGCGTCGACGCCGGCCGACGACGAGTGGCACGAGGCCCGTGCTCGCTGGACGCCGCGTCTGCGGCCCGAGGCCGTCCGCGCCTCGCTGGCCGCCGCGGGGCGTGCGGGGGCGCAGCTGGTCGTGCCGGGGAACCCCCGGTGGCCCACACGCGTCGACGACCTCGGCGTGCACGCGCCGATCGCACTGTGGGTGCGCGGGTCGGCAGACGCGAATGCCACGGCGGCCGTCGCCATCGTCGGGGCGCGCGCGGCGACCGCGTACGGCGAAGGAGTCACCGCCAATCTCGCTGCCGAGCTGAGCGGTTCGGGGGTCGCCGTCGTGTCCGGGGCGGCGTACGGCATCGACGGTGCCGCCCATCGAGCCGCTCTCTCCGCGGGAGGAAAGACGATCGCCTTCCTGGCAGGAGGTGTCGATCGCCCCTACCCTCGTGGGCACGAGGGACTGCTGACGCGGATCGCGGATACCGGCGCCGTGTGGAGCGAGACGCCGTGCGGGGCGAGTCCTACGAAGTGGCGATTCCTCTCCCGCAACAGACTGATCGCCGCCATGGCCGACGCTGTCGTCGTCGTCGAGGCGGGATGGAGAAGTGGCTCGCTGAACACGGCGGCGCACGCCGCGACCCTCGGTCGAGCGCTCGGAGCGGTGCCCGGGCCGATCACGTCAGCGGCGTCAGCCGGCTGTCACCGCATCCTGCGGGAGTACGACGGGGTGTGCGTGACGTCGGCGGACGACGTGCGGGAGATGCTCGGTGACCGTCACGCGATACCCGAGGAGACCGAGTCCCTACGGTGGGCAGGTCGAACCGACGATTCGACGCGTGTGCTCGACGCGTTGTCGAGACGGGTCGGACGAGAGCCGGAGGAGATCGCCCGTCGCAGTGGACTGGCTCCTGCTCAGGTGCGGACGCTGCTCGGCCTCGCCGAGCTCGCCGGTCGCGCGGCCCGAGACGACGACGGCGGATGGCGCGCCGCGGGGTCGTGAGACAGGTCCCGGATGACGCGCAGGCGCCACCAGGGACGGCGCGCCTTCGCGCCCCTGCGCGCGCCGTCCCCCGCGTGGTGTCTGTGCGGGGCAGGCTAGATCCCATGCGCATCTCCGCCGCCGCCGAGGCGTTCCTGGCGCACCTGGCCACGGTCCGGAGGCTGTCCCCGGCGACCGTGCGCGCTTACAGCTCGGATCTCTCTGATCTTTCCCACTCGACGGGGGACAAGCCGATCCGCGAGATCGACATCGACACCCTGCGCGAGTGGCAGTGGGCGGCGACCACCGCCGGACTGTCGAAAGCGACCGCCGCGCGCCGAACGTCAGCGGTTCGCGCGTTCCTGTCATGGGCGCACGAAGAGGGGCTCATCGACGCCGATCCTTCTCCGCGTCTCGTCGCCCCCAAAAGGGGCCGTACGTTGCCGGTGGTCGCCACGACCACGGCGCTGGAAGACGTCCTGGTCGCCGCCGAGGAGCGCGCGGCATCGGGTGACGCTGTCGAGCTCCGCGATCACGCGCTGCTCGAGATCCTCTACGGCTCCGGTGCGCGCGTGTCGGAGGTCTGCGGGTTGGACGTCGACGACATCGATCGAGACAATCGCACGTTGCGCGTCCGCGGCAAGGGCGACAAAGAGCGCGTCGTACCGTTCGGCGCCCCCGCCGACCGGGCTCTCGAGGCCTATCTCGTCCGCGGTCGGCCGGTGCTCCGCGTCCGCGGCGACGCGACGGACTCCCGGGCTGTGTTCTTCGGTGCGAAAGGCGCGCGACTGGGCCCGCGCGCCGTCCACGCGCTGGTGTCGAGAGTGGTCGCGCCCGTGGTGGGTTCCGAGGTCCTCGGCCCGCACGCGCTCCGACACTCGGCGGCGACCCATCTGCTCGACGGGGGAGCGGACCTGCGTACCGTGCAAGAAATCCTGGGACACGCGAGTCTCGGCACCACGCAGATCTACACGCATGTCTCGGGCGAGCGGCTGCGCGAGGCGTATCGCCTTGCTCATCCGCGCGCCTGACGAGGAGAAGTGCCCGCGGTGGGAGTCCCGAGTGCGCTCGCACGTGCGGCTTGGTCAGTGATCCGCCCACGCGCCCGCGGCATCCGGCGTAGCGTCTCCCTGGTCTCCGGTCGTAGCGTGGGTGGTGTGAACCGTGTCGTGACCGCTGCATCGGGCGTGGGTGCGCTGGCCATCGTCCTGTCTGCATGTGCCTTCGCGCCTCAACCGACGGTGACGCGTCTGCCCCCGGGCGTCGCGGGGTCCGCTCCCGTCCCCACGGTGACGGTGCCCGCACCCTCGGTCGTGCCTGTCGAGCCCTCGGCGACATCGGTGCCCGCGCCGTCTGCGTCCTCGAGGGAAAGCACCGCTGACGGTGACCTCGTCACCTGCGCGGAGGGGGAGTCGTACTCGATCTCCGGCAGTGAGCGGACCGTGCGGGTCGAGGGCTCGTGCGCACAGCTGTCCGTCTCCGGCAACGCGCTGACCGTCGACGCATCGGCTGCGAGCATCCAGACCCTCTCGATCGCAGGCGACCGCGTTCGCGTCGACGCTGCGGCCATCACCGCCCTCTCCGTCCAGGGCAACGACGCATCCGTGACGTCTGCCGCGGCGATCGGGAGCATCGATGTCAGCGGGGATCGCACCCAGGTGACCGCCGTCGCGGCCATCGCGTCGGTCGCGATCCGTGGGCAGGACAACGTCGTCCGCGCCGGTGGCGGCATCGGCGACACCACCATCGAGGGACGAGGCAACCAGGTGGGGTGACGTCGGCCACGTGCGGGCACTTGTGCCGTGCTCAACAGCACGGCAGAAGCACGGCACGCGGCACACCGCCTAACAAACGGAGCGGGTTGAGGTACTCGCCATCGCGCCGCACCCCGAAGTGCAGGGTCCCGGCTGAGGTATGCCCTCCCGCCGTCACAACCCCGACCGGCGCTCCCCGCTCGACGGGGTCGCCCACGGAGAGCTCTGTCACCACCGGTTCGAGGGTCGTGATCAGACCGTCACCGTGGTCGAGGGTGAGGACGGGACGGCCTGCCACCATACCGGCGAACGCCACCCGTCCTGCGGCCGGAGCGCGCACGACGTCGACGGAACCGAGATCGATACCCCGGTGCCCCGGACCGTACGTGTGCGCCGGTGCTTCGAAACGCCGGACGAGTTCGACCTCGTCGACGGGCCAGACCCATCCGCGCTGCGAGAGATCGTCGCCGTTCGCAGCCGACGGGACGGCCACCCCGACCGCCAGCACGACGGTGGCCGCGATGACGGCGATGAGGCGAGCAGCCGGACCCTTCATGTCCACAGTGTCGTCTCGTCCATCAGGCCTCGCCGTCGCGGACCGGCCGATTGTGGGCGATCCGGTCGAACACGCCGTGGGGGAGGAGACGCCGTGACGAGCGCATGAGCGGGGCGGTCCTGTACACTGACAGACGCATCTCGTGTATTCGGGATGACTCCGCGTGCCGAAAGCGCAGCGCGCCGTCCTTCGGGACAGCGCATCGCGCGGCATCCACACCCCATGGTCCTCCGCTTCGGCGGGTGGCGGGTGTGCGCCGGGCACCAGGCTCGCCGAACGACTCGTCCGGCGCGATCAACCACAACCACGGCGCGAGAGCGCCCAGAAACAGGAGTACGACCATGGCCGTCGTCACCATCCGCCAGCTGCTCGACAGCGGCGTTCACTTCGGACACCAGACCCGCCGGTGGAACCCGAAGGTGAAGCGCTTCATCCTCACCGAGCGCTCCGGCATCCACATCATCGACCTGCAGCAGTCGCTCGGGTACATCGACAAGGCGTACGAGTTCGTCAAGGAGACGGTCGCGCACGGCGGCACCATCCTCTTCGTCGGCACGAAGAAGCAGGCGCAGGAAGTCCTCGCCGAGCAGGCGACCCGCGTGGGCCAGCCCTACGTCAACCAGCGCTGGCTCGGTGGCCTCCTCACCAACTTCCAGACGGTGTCCAAGCGCCTCGCCCGCATGAAGGAGCTCGAGGAGCTCGACTACGAGAACCCGGCTGAGAGCGGCTTCACCAAGAAGGAGCTGCTGCTGAAGAAGCGCGAGCTCGACAAGCTGCACAAGTCGCTCGGTGGTATCCGCAACCTCCAGAAAACCCCCTCGGCCATCTGGGTGGTCGACGCCAAGCGCGAGCACCTCGCGGTCGACGAGGCCAAGAAGCTCGGCATCCCCGTGATCGGTATCCTCGACACGAACGCCGACCCCGACGAGTTCCAGTACCCGATCCCCGGCAACGACGACGCGATCCGCTCGGTGAGCCTGCTCACGCGCATCATCGCCGACGCCGCTGCCGAGGGCCTGATCCAGCGTCACCAGCCCGCTGGTGAGGACGAGGCCGCTGAGCCCCTCGCCGAGTGGGAGCGCGAGCTCCTCGAGTCGGCGACTCCGGAGCAGTCCTCCGCCGAGACCGAGAAGGTCGCCGACCTGGCCGAGGCTCGTGCCGAGGCGTCCGAGATCGTCGCCGACGAGCAGGCCGCCGAGGGTGAAGCCGCGACCGAGTCGGCTGACGACGCCGCCGGCGCCGAAGCACACGACGAGGCCGTCGCCGCCGCGTCGGGCGAGACGGCGACCGACGTCGCCGACGCCGAGGCCGCCGACAGCAAGTAATCGCGCGTCGCCCGCTTCACCACGTGGTGAGCGGTGCGTCACCCGCACAGGCTACGATCCGGCGGGGTCGTGACCGCACCTCCTCGCGAGATGCGGCGCCACGGCCCCGCCGAGCTTTTATCAAGAACGCATACGACAAGGAGACGCCACACCATGGCAAACTTCACGATCGCCGACATCAAGGCGCTGCGCGAGCAGCTCGGCACCGGCATGGTCGACACCAAGAAGGCCCTCGAAGAGGCGGATGGCGACGTCGAGAAGGCCGTCGAGATCCTGCGCCTGAAGGGCGCCAAGGGCAACGCCAAGCGCGCTGACCGCTCGACCAGCGAAGGCCTCGTCGTCGCTCGCGAGAACGACGGTTCCGTGACGCTGCTCGAGCTCGCGTGCGAGACCGACTTCGTCGCCAAGAACGAGCGCTTCATCGCGCTGGCGGACAAGGTCGTCGACGCGGCCGCCGCCGCCGGAGCCGACTCGGTCGAGGCCGCTCTGGCCGCTGACGCCGACGGCAAGACCGTCGAGCAGCTCATCTCCGACGAGGCCGCGATCATCGGCGAGAAGGTCGAGCTCCGTCGCGTGCGGACGATCTCCGGGGACAAGTTCGAGGTCTACCTGCACAAGACCAGCAAGGACCTTCCGCCGCAGGTCGGTGTGGTGCTCGCTTACGCGGGTGACGACGCCGAGACCGCTCGCTCGATCGCGCAGCACATCTCGTTCGCGAACCCCTCGTACCTCACCCGCGACGACGTGCCCGAGGCCGACGTCGAGAAGGAGCGCGAGATCGTCACGGAGATCTCCCGCAACGAGGGCAAGCCCGAGGCCGCCCTGCCCAAGATCGTCGAGGGGCGCGTGAACGCGTTCTTCAAGCAGGTCTCCCTGCTCGACCAGGACTACGCCAAGGACAACAAGCTGTCGGTGGCCAAGGTCGCGTCCGACGCCGGTCTCACCCTGACCGACTTCGCCCGCTTCAAGGTCGGCGCGTAAGCACTGATGAGAGGCCCGGGATGCCATGGCATCCCGGGCCTTTTTCCTGCGCGCACGACATATCGACTCGGCGGGCGGGCAGATAGTTTTGAGACGACGAGAGGACTCCACTAGTGATCGATGAAGCCACCAAGCGCCGCCGCGTCCTGCTGAAGTTGTCGGGGGAGGCGTTCGGCGGAGGCCAACTGGGCGTGAATCCTGATGTGGTCAGCCAGATCGCTCGAGAGATCGCCGAGGCGGTGGATCGTGTCGAAATCGCCATCGTGGTGGGCGGCGGCAACTTCTTCCGTGGGGCCGAGTTGAGCCAGCGCGGCATGGACCGCGGCCGGGCCGACTACATGGGCATGCTGGGCACCGTGATGAACTCGCTCGCCCTGCAGGACTTCCTCGAACAGGCCGGTGCCGCGACGCGTGTGCAGTCGGCCATCTCGATGACCCAGGTTGCGGAGCCGTACATCCCGCGCCGCGCGGTTCGTCACCTCGAGAAAGGCCGCGTCGTCATCTTCGGCGCCGGCGCAGGACTGCCGTACTTCTCCACCGATACCGTCGCCGCCCAGCGCGCGCTCGAGATCGGAGCGGTCGAGGTGCTGGTTGCCAAGAACGGCGTCGACGGGGTGTACACGGCCGACCCGCGTGTCGACCCGAACGCGACGAAGCTCGACCATCTCACCTATAACGATGCTCTCCAGAAGGGCCTGAAGGTGGTCGATTCGACCGCGTTCAGCCTGTGCATGGACAACGGCATCGACATGCGCGTGTTCGGCATGGAACCGGAAGGCAACGTGACCCGCGCGCTGCTCGGCGAGACGATGGGCACCCTCGTCACGGCATGACCCGCCGCGTGGGCCCGGGGTGCCGGGCCCACGCGCGGCTAGACTGAGACGTCAGTCCCAACGAATGGAGTCACCGTGATCGCCGATGTCCTCGCCGATGCCGGAACGCGCATGGATCGCGCCGTGGAGGCCGCCAAGGAGGACTTCGCGACCGTCCGCACCGGGCGCGCGAACCCCCAGATGTTCCAGAAGGTCCTGGTCGATTACTACGGCTCGCCCACCCCTCTTGCACAGCTCGCCTCGTTGAACAATCCGGAGGCGCGCACGCTCGTCATCAACCCGTATGACAAGTCGGCGCTCAAGGCCATCGAGCAGGCGATCCGCGACATGCCGAACCTGGGCGTGAACCCCACCAACGACGGCACCATCGTGCGCATCACCATGCCAGAACTGACCGAAGAGCGACGCAAAGAGTACGTCAAGCTCGTGCGTGGCAAGGGTGAAGACGCCAAGGTCCAGATCCGCAACCTCCGCCGCAAGGCGAAGGACGACCTCGACGCGCTCAAGAGCGATGTCGGCGAAGACGAACTCGTCCGCGCCGAGAAGGAGCTCGACGGCGTCACGCGATCGCACGTCGACCAGATCGACGAGGCGCTGAAGCGCAAAGAGGCCGAGCTCCTCGAGGTCTGACGTCGATGACCGATGACTCTGCACGCGACGACGCCGAGCCGCCCACCGGGGCGACCGGCCGTCGTCGCGGCGACGCGTCACGGCGCACTCCCGCGACCGGCGAGGCGGTGACCGCGATCGAATCGCAGTTGCGCGCCATGCGCTCGGACGCCGAGCTCCACATCGCTCAAGCTCGCGCCGAGTTCGACCAGGCGAATGAGCGGATCAAGCAGCGCACAGGGCGCGACCTGATCCTGGCGACGGCCATCGGCCTGTCGATCGGCGTGGTGGTCGTCGCCTCGCTCATCTTCTTCAAGTGGTTGTTCGTCCTTTTCGCCGCGGCAGCCGTCGGCCTCGCGCTCTTCGAGTTCTCTCGCGCGCTTCAGGCCTCCGGTCGGCGTGTCGACGTCGTGCCGCAGGTGGGG
Organism: Microbacterium enclense; assembly: GCA_038182865.1. NCBI lineage: Bacteria > Bacillati > Actinomycetota > Actinomycetes > Micrococcales > Microbacteriaceae > Microbacterium > Microbacterium enclense. The sequence continues at coordinate 3,323,874 of CP116226.1, forward strand.
CTCGGCCTGCTTCTCCTGCTGAGTGGCTTCTTCGCCGGATTGTGGGTGCACTGGGTCGCCACCGTCGTCGCGGTGGTCGTCGTGATCGTCTGGCGTCTCGTGGCGCAGATGGTCGCTCGCGATGGGCGAACCCACGCCGAGATCCTTGGGGATGTGCTGGTCGGTGGCTTCGTCCAGCTCTACCTGCCGTTCCTCGGCAGCTTCGCGACGATCCTGCTGTCGGAGAACCGGGGCGAGTGGTGGGTCCTGGCATTCCTGATCGTCGCCGTCGTGTCCGACACCGGCGCATACGTGTCCGGCCTGACTTTCGGTCGCGGCGGACGCCATCCGATGGCACCCCGCATCAGCCCCAAGAAGACCTGGGAGGGCTTCGCGGGCGCGTGTCTGGCCGCGTTGGTCGCCGGGGTGCTGCTGGCGGTGTTCATGCTGCAGATCCCGTGGTGGGCGGGTCTCATCTTCGGCGCGGTGGTTCTGGCCACCGCCACGGTCGGCGACCTGGGTGAGTCGATGGTCAAGCGCGATCTCGGGATCAAGGACATGAGCTCCTGGCTGCCCGGCCACGGTGGGGTGCTCGACCGTCTCGACTCCATCCTGCCGTCGGCGATCGCCGCCCTTGCCATGTTCTATCTGCTTGCCCCCTTGGGAGTGTCATGACGGAAATGCCGATCGACGAGCGCCGTGAGAGCGCCCACTTCCCGGACGCCGCCGGTCGGTCGAAGGGGTACGAGAAGCGCGCCGTCGACCAGTTCCTCGCTCGCGCGCGCGAGGCGTTCGAGTCCGACGCCCCGGGCGCGCTGCGCTCGACCGAAGTGCGAGCGACGGCGTTCCCCCTCGTCCGCGGCGGCTATGCGATTGCGCCCGTCGACGCCGCCCTGGGACGGGTCGAAGACGCCTTCGCCGCACGAGAGCGGGAACACGCTCTCTCGCGACTGGGCGCGAGAGCGTGGGTCGCGGAGACGCGCGACACGGCGCAGGTCGTCCTCGATCGCCTGCAGCGTCCCCGCGGGCAGCGCTTCGAGCGCGTCGGGTTCATGCGATACGGCTATCGCTTCGACGAAGTGGACGTCGCGGCAGACAGGATCGCGCGGTATCTCGCCGCGGGTGACACGATCACCGCGGAGCAGGTCCGGTCCGTGGCGTTCCGCATGGAGCGAGGCGGCTACCGCGAGGAGCAGGTGGATGCCGTGCTCGACGCCGTCGTCGAGGTCATGCTCGCCGTCGGTTGAGCGCGACGTCGCACCCCTCGCGCCACATCGATAGACTCGGGACACTGTGACTTCCGGATCCGACCTCACACGCGTGTCCCACCGCCACGCAGCGCGCCGAGGCGCGGGCGTGGCGGATGTCGTCCCGCCCTCTCTGCCACGTCGCCGCGCACCCCGGTGGTCTCGCCGCCGCGGAGTCGTCGGCGTGTTCGCCGGCGCCGCGGCTCTGCTGTTCGCGGCGGCATACGTCGGCCCGATGGGGGTCGTGGTCTCCCGCGCGCAGGCCGAGGAGCCGAAGACGGTGACGCTGTTCGCGGAGGGGTTGAACGACACCCAGGAGGTGTCGACGACGGGCGAGCGCCAGTCGCCGGCGTTGGACCGCGCAAGCTACAACGTGTACGTGAAGCCGAAGCCCACCCCCACTCCCACCCCGACGCCGGAGGATTCCGGTTCGTCGGGCGGAGGCGGACCGCTGTTCTACACAGGTGGGGGCGCTCCAGCGGAGTGGATGTCGGCTGCGGGGATCTCCGAGGCCGACATGGGCTACGTCGATTACATCGTGAGTCGCGAGAGCGGGTGGAACCCGAACGCGACGAACCGTTCGTCCGGCGCCTGTGGTCTCGTCCAGGCCCTGCCCTGCAGCAAAGTTCCCGGAAACGGGTACGACCCCGTCGACAATCTGCGCTGGGCGACCGGCTACGCCACGGGCCGCTACGGCAGCTGGGCGGGTGCCTACGCCTTCTGGACCAGCAACCACTGGTGGTGAGCGGGACCCATGCCCCGCTCACGGAAGCGCCGCCCCGACCGGGAGCGCGACGATGACTCCCTCGATCGCCTGATCGCGGGGTGGAAGCGCACCGAGGTCAAGCGCGGGGCCGAGTGGACCGTCCAGCCCCTTTCGACGGCGCAAGCGCAAAAGGAGTATCGGTGCCCCGGTTGTGGTCGCGCGATCGAACCGGGCGTTGCACACGTGGTCGTGTGGCGCGCCGACGGCGTCTTGGGCGACCCGGCCGACCTGGCCGCGCGCCGGCACTGGCACACTCCCTGTTGGAGGATGGCGTGATGGAGATCCGCGGACCCGTATTGCTGCCCGCGCGACGCGAGGAGATCGAGCTGCAGACCGTCGACGGTCTCACCCTGGTCGGTGAGCTCGCGACGCCGGTCGATCACGAACCCGTGGCGACCCTCGTCACTCTCCACCCCCTGCCGACCGCCGGCGGCTTCATGGACTCCCACATCCTGCGCAAGGCTGCGGGTCGTCTTCCCGCGCTCGCCGACCTCGCGGTGCTGCGCTTCAACACGCGCGGAACGACGTCTCCCCGTGGGACGAGCGAGGGGAGTTTCGACGGGGGAGCGGCGGAGATCTTCGATGTTGCGGCGGCGGTCGACTTCGTGCACGAACGCGGCCTACCGCGACCCTGGCTCGTCGGATGGTCCTTCGGGACGGAGCTGGCCCTGAAGTACGGGCGGGATCACGACATCGAGGGCGTCATCCTGCTCTCTCCTCCCTTGCACCGCGCCACGGCCGAGGAGGTTGCGGCGTGGGGCGGAGATGAGCGCCGTGTCGTCGTTCTCGTGCCGGAGTTCGACGACTATCTGCGCCCCGACGAGGCGCGTGAACGCTTCGCCTCGATCCCGCACGCGACGTTGATCGCGGTGGAAGGCGGGAAGCACCTGTGGGTCGGCGAGACACAGACGCGGCGGGTGCTCACCGAGATCGTCGCCGCGGTGAATCCCGACGCTCTTCCGCTCCCGGTCGAGTGGGACGGCGACGTCGCGACCTGAGGTCAGCGTTCGTTCTGCCGCGGGATGATGACCTCGCGGTAGATGATGAGGATGCTCGCGGCCACGGGAATGGCGATCAGGGCACCGAGAAGGTTCAGCAGCGCGCCTCCCGCCAACGCCGCGATCACCACCACCGCGCCGGGCACCGACACCGCGCGGTTCATGATGCGCGGCGAGATGACGTACGCCTCCACCTGCATGTAGATCAGGTAGTAGATCAGGGCGATGAGCGCCGTCGTCGGCGAGCCCAACCCGGGGATGAGGCAGGTCAAGACGATGATCGTCGATCCCGTCAGGGTGCCGACGAGAGGGATGAGCGAGAAGAAGAACGCCACGACCGCCAGGACGGCGGGGAACGGCGCATTAATGATGGTGAGGAAGATGGCGCTGAGGATGCCGTTGATCACACCGAGGCTCACCTGACCCATGACGTAGTAGCCCACGGAGTCGGTGATCTTCTCGGCCAGTTCGATGAAGCGCGCTCGCTTGGAGGCCGGTACCAACTGGTACACCGCTGACTTCAGCGACGGCGTGGATGCGGTGAAGTAGATCGTCAGGATGAGCACGATGAACGCGCCGCCGAGGCCCGCGGCGACAGCACCGCCGACCGTAAGGAGGCTGTTGCCCACCATCGTCGAGATCGACCCCACGTCGAGGGTGGAGAACCAGTGCTGCACACCCGCCCACACCTCGTCGAGGCGGAGCCAGGGGAACGTCGTGGATGCCCAGTCCTGGACGCCGGAGACGATCTCGTTCCAGCGTCCAGGACGCAGCAGCTGCTCGATCTGCGTGACCAGCTGGGTGATCTGGCTCGCGATGATCGGCACGACCATCAGGATGATGCCGGTGAAGACGCCGAGGACTCCGATGATCGTCACCAGGACGGCGGCCCAGCGCGGGAGACCGCGCCGTTCGAGGCCCGAGACGAGAGGATCGAGGCCGAGCGACAAGAACAGCGCCGTGCCGACGTACAGCAGGATCGTCGACAGATTCTGCACGCTTCCGATGAGCAGGAGTCCGACGCCGACGCCCAACGTCGCGAGCAAGGCCACCCGGAACGGGTTGTGGATCTTCATGCCGGGAACCCCGCCTCCTCCGGCCGCGTCCGCGCCCGTCTCGCAAGGATACTGAGCGAGGGCAGACAACCGCCTCTTCCGTCCTCGCCGAGAACTTTCAGGAGTCCTCCGATAGTCTGAAACGTCGATTCTTCGGCGACCACCCGAGTCGCCGATTGGGGATGGTGCATAGCGTGAGATTCGTCTGGGCCGTGGTGGCGTTCATCATCGCCGCCGTCATGATCGGTGCGGGCATCGCCCAGCGCACCGTGTTCCAGGGTCCCGGCGAGGCGTCGCAGGTGATCCAGACCGATCAATCCACGGCTTACACGATGATCGACGGCGCCGTTCTCGGAAGCCTCCCGGGCGCGCAGACTCTTCGCGTCGAGGGCTCTTCCGACGTGTTCGTGTCCTACGGCCGCTCGGAAGACGTCCGCGCGTGGCTCTCAGACGCCGAGTACACCTCGGTCACGATGGGCGACGAGGGAGCGGTGCAGACGTCTGTCGTCGAGCCCACCGTGGCGCCCACGGCGGGCGACACGCCTGCCGCCGGCGACGGGACGGACACCACGACCCCGACGGCCACCGCGGGGGCTCGTTCACCGATCGGCTCCGATCTGTGGCTCGACGAGTTCGAGCAGTCCGGCACCCTGTCGACCACCCTTCAGCTCCCCTCCGACATGAGCCTGCTCGTGGCCTCCGACGGCGTCGCGCCGGCGCCGTCCACGATCACGGTCACGTGGCCTGTCGACAACTCCACGCCCTGGGCCGGTCCCCTCATCGTGGGCGGCGGCATCGTTCTGCTCATCGGCCTGGTGCTGTACATCCTCGGCATCCGTCACGTGCGACGCTCGCGGCGCCCCCGTCGCAAGGGCCTCCCGCTTCCCGTGACCGAACCCATCTCCATCGCCGAATCCGAAGACAAGGGCGTCATCAGCGAGTCACCGCGTCGCCGAGCGAACGGACGCGGACGGGGAGCACTCGGTTCCGGCCGTCGTGCCCTGATCGCTGTGCCGGCGCTCGGCGTGTCCGCGGTCCTGTTCGCCGGCTGCTCGGCCGACGCGTGGCCGCAGGTGGCTCCGTCCGACTCACCGAGTCCGTCGGCGACCGTGATCGTTCCGGAAGGGCAGTTCCCCCCGGCCGTGACCGAGGCGCAGGCGCAGCGGATCGTGTCCCGCATCTCCGAGACCGTCGCGCAGGCGGACGCGGCGATGGATGCCACGGCTGCCGAGTCGCGCCTCACCGGCCCCGCTCTCGCGGAACGCAAGACCAACTACACCCTGCGCGCGGCGATCCCCGACCGTCCGACTCTTCCCGCGATCCCGGCGGAGCCCGTCCAGATCACGTTGCCGCAGACCACGAACGCCTGGCCGCGTACGGTGATGACCGTCGTGGAGTCCGACGACGCGACAGCTCCCACGACGACCATCATGATGATGACGCAGGACGACCCGTGGTCGGAGTACCGCGCGTCGTACGTCGGCAATCTCGAGGCCTCCACGAACCTGCCCGAGCTCGCCGCCCCGTACGTCGGTGCCACGCAAGTTCCGCCGGACTCGTCGTTCCTGGTGATGCCGCCGAACGAGCTCGCGACCGCCTACGCCGATCTCATCAACAACGGGCAGAACAGCACCTCGTGGGCGAAGTTCGACACCGCGAACGATCTGCTGCTCCCCGCCATCGAGGACAACAAGAGCAAGCGCACCGACGAGCTGAACCAGACCGGGCAGGGCACGGCGGAGATCAGCTTCTCGGCCTCGGCGGGACCGGCCGATCCGATCGCCCTGGCGACGCTGGACACCGGTGCGATCGTCGCGGTGAACGTCTACGAGAGCGACACGGCCAAGCCGACGAACGCGGATGCCGTCATCAAGCTCGACAACAATCCCGCGGTGAAGGCTCTCACCGGTGTCGACCAGTCGGCCACGGGATTCACCACGACGTACTCCGACCAGATCTTCTTCTACGTGCCCAGCCAGGGATCGGACGACCAGATCCGTCTCCTCGGTTACCGATCCAGCCTCCTCGAAGCGAAGGTGTCCCCGTGAGCACTCCTGCCCCCGGCTCCGTCCTGCGCGGCGCTGTCGACCTGTCGTCGCTGCGTAACCGCCCCACGTCACCGGTGACCCCCTCGGCCACCGCCTCCGCTCCGGCGGGAGAGGCGTCGGCGACCCCGCTCGTCTTCGACGTGACCGATGCGACGTTCGGCGATGTCCTCGAGCTCTCTCGCACGGTGCCTGTCGTGGTGGACCTATGGGCCGAATGGTGCGGGCCGTGCAAGCAGCTCAGCCCCATCCTCGAGAAGGTCGTCACCGAGCTCGCGGGCCGCGTGGTGCTGGCGAAGGTCGACGTCGACGCCAATCCGCAGTTGGCTCAGGGCTTCCGTGCACAGTCGATTCCGATGGTGGTTGCTCTGGTGGCCGGACAGCCGGTTCCGCTGTTCACGGGCGCGGTCCCGGAGCAGCAGGTGCGCGAGGTGTTCGGGCAACTCCTGCAGCTGGCTGCTCAGCACGGTGTGACAGGCACAGTCCCCGTGGGGGAGGGCGCTCCGGATGCCGACGAACCGTCGGATCCGCCGTTGCCGCCGCTGCACGCCGAGGCCTTCGCCGCGATCGAGGAGGGCGACTACCCCCGCGCCATCTCCGCGTACGAGCGCGCACTCGCGGAGAACCCCCGCGACAGCGAGGCGGCCGCAGGGCTCGGCCAGGTACGGCTGCTGGATCGTGTGCAAGGTGCCGATCTGCAGGAGGCGCGGGCGGCGGCGGACGCGGCGCCGGGAGACGTCGACGCACAGTTCCTGGTCGCCGACCTCGATCTCGCCGGCGGGCACGTCGACGACGCTTTCGGTCGCCTGCTTGACCTCTTCGCGGCACTGCCGACGGATGAGCGACCGCGCGTGCGCGAGCGCCTCCTCGAGCTGTTCGGACTCGTCGGAGACGACGATGCTCGCGTCATCCGAGCGCGCGGGCGACTGGCGTCTCTGTTGTTCTGACGATCACGCCGATGCAGGGCAAGGAGGAAGGCCCCGTCGCGAGACGGGGCCTTCCTCCTTACCGCGAAGCGCGTCAGGCGCCTGCGGAGTGCTGCAGCCAGAGAACGCCGAGCGGGGGCAGCGTCACGACGGCGGAACCGCGAGGGTCGGTCGTGACGGCTCCGAAGTTCCCTTGACCCGACCCGCCGAACGCCTCGGCGTCGCTGTTGAGCACCTCGGTCCAGGTGCCCGACTCCGGAAGGTCGATCGGGAAGTCGGTCAGCGGCACGCCGGAGAAGTTGCACAGCACGGCGACGGTATTGCCGTGGTGATCACGTCGCGCGAAGGCCAGCACGTTCGGATTCCACGCGGGCGAGCCCAAGCGAGAGAACGCCGCGCCGTCGTGGTCGCGCGACCACAGCGGAGCCTGGTCCTTGTAGACACGGTTCAGCTCGGCGACGAACGCGTGCAGCTGGGCATGCGAGGGCTGGTCGAGCATCCACCAGTCGAGGCTGCGCCCCTCCGACCACTCCGACATCTGACCGAACTCCTGCCCCATGAACAGGAGTTGCTTGCCCGGGTGCCCCCACATGTACGCCAAGAAGGCACGCATGTTGGCGAGCTTCTGCCAGTGGTCGCCCGGCATCCGGCCGAAGAGACTGCCCTTTCCGTGCACGACCTCGTCGTGGCTGATCGGCAGGATGAAGTTCTCACTGAAGGCGTACACGAACGAGAACGACAGCTCTCCCTCGTGGTGCGATCGATACATCGGGTCCCGTGCGATGTACTGCAGTGAGTCGTTCATCCAGCCCATGTTCCACTTGAAGCCGAAGCCCAGACCGGCGTGCGAGGTGGGGGCGGTCACGCCGGGGAAGCTGGTGGACTCCTCGGCGATCATCGCGATGCCGGGGTAGCGCTTGTAGGAGGTCGCGTTCACCTCCTGAAGGAAGCGGATCGCTTCGAGGTTCTCGCGACCGCCGAATTGGTTGGGCGCCCACTCGCCGTCATTGCGGGAGTAATCCAGGTAGAGCATGGATGCCACGGCATCCACGCGCAGTCCGTCGACGTGGAACTCCTCGAACCAGTACAGCGCGTTCGCGACGAGGAAGTTGCGCACCTCGTTGCGGCCGTAGTCGAAGATGAGGGTTCCCCAGTCCTTGTGCTCTCCGCGTCTCGGGTCGGGGTGCTCGTAGAGAGCCTCACCGTCGAAACGGGCGAGGGCGAAGTCGTCTTTCGGGAAGTGTCCCGGGACCCAGTCCATGATCACGCCGATGCCCGCCTGGTGAAGGCGATCGATCAGGTACCGCAGATCGTCGGGGTCTCCGAAGCGACTGGTGGGCGCGTAGTAGCCCGACACCTGGTATCCCCACGAGCCGCCGAACGGGTGCTCCGAGAGAGGCAGGAACTCCACGTGCGTGAAGCCCTGCGCGCCGACGTAGTCGATGATCTCATCGGCTGCATCCCGGTAGGAAAGCCCCTGCTTCCAGGAGCCCAGGTGCAGTTCGTAGATCGACATGGGGCGGTCGAGAGGAGCCGTCCGCGAACGTTCTGCGATCCACTCGTCGTCGGCCCAGGCATACTCCGACTCCGTGACCACGGACGCGGTCGCCGGCGGAACCTCGGCGAGCCGGGCCATCGGGTCGGCTTTCTGCACCCAGAAACCGCCGCGGGCGAGGATCTCGAACTTGTAGCGGGAGCCCGCGCCCACGCCCGGGAGGAAGACCTCCCAGACGCCGCTGGCGCCCATGGAGCGCATCGAACTGCCGCGTCCGTCCCACCCGTTGAAATCGCCGATCACCCGGACCGCCCGGGCATTGGGCGCCCAGACGGTGAACGCGGTGCCGACAGACCCGTCGAGCTCGCGGACGTGCGCGCCCAGGACGCGCCACAGCTCCTCGTGACGTCCCTCCGCGATGAGGTGGAGGTCGAGTTCGCCCACCGACGGCACGTGCCGGTAAGCATCATCATCGGAATGCGGGACTCCGTCGTCGTACGTGACGCGGACGCGATAGGCCCCGGGGTTCTCGGGGACGGGCGCTTCCCACACCCCTTCGCGGACGTGGGCGAAGACTGCGGCCGTGCCGTCGCCGAGCTCGGCGACGACGTCTTTCGCGAGCGGGCGGCGGACGCGGATCACCCAGCCGTCCGAGCCCTCGTGGGCACCGAGGACGCTGTGCGGATCGTGGTGCGTGCCGTGGGCGACGGCATCCAGGAGCTCGGGGGGAAGGGGGCTCATCGGATCTCCTTGACGTGCAGGATGTGAACGGGTTCGTCGAACGCGTCCAGGCGCACGAAGTTGTGATCGGCCCAGGTCCAGACCTGGCCCGTCACGAGGTCTTCCACCTCGTAGGGGGCGCCGGGCTCGACGCCCCAGATCGTGGTGTCGAGGTGAACCGTGCTCTGGCGCGTCGAGTGGGGATCGACGTTGGCGACCACGATGATCGTGTCGCTCGTGCCCGTGGGGGAGAGCGCGGCATCGAGGTGCTTGGAGTACACGAGGATCGCGTCGTCGTCGCTCCAGTGCACGTCCAGGTTGCGCAGCTGCCGCAGCGCCGGATGATCGCGACGAACCCGGTTGAGAAGGCGCAGGTACGGCGCGAGGGAGTCGCCCGCCGCCTCGGCGCCGGACCAGTCGCGGATCTTGTACTCGTACTTCTCGTTGTCGATGTTCTCTTCCGAGCCGGGGCGGGCCACATTCTCATACAGCTCGTACCCCGCATAGACGCCGTAGGTGGGCGCCGCGGTCGCCGCGAGGGCGGCGCGGATCTTGTATGCGGGGCGCCCGCCGAACTGCAGATACTCGGTGAGGATGTCGGGCGTGTTGACGAAGAGGTTCGGCCTCAGGAAATCGGACGTCTCGTGTGCGAGACCGGAGAAGAACTCCGCGAGCTCTTCCTTGGTGTTGCGCCAGGTGAAGTAGGTGTAGCTCTGCTGGAAGCCCGCCATGGCGAGCCCCTGAAGCGGTGCCGGGCGCGTGAAGGCCTCGGCGAGGAACACGACATCCGGCTCCTCGGCGCTGATCGTGGCGATCAGCCACTCCCAGAACTGCAGCGGTTTGGTGTGGGGGTTGTCGACGCGGAAGATCTTCACGCCCTGCGCGATCCAGTGCCGCACGATTCGCAGGACCTCGGCGCGAATGCCGTCGGGGTCGTTGTCGAAGTTGACCGGGTAGATGTCCTGGTACTTCTTCGGCGGGTTCTCGGCGAAAGCGATGGACCCGTCGGGCAGGGTGGTGAACCACTCGGGGTGTTCGGTGACCCAGGGGTGATCGGGGGAGGCCTGCAGCGCGAGGTCCAGAGCCACCTCGATGTTGCTGTCGCGCGCCGCGTGGACGAAGCTCCGGAAGTCCTCGAGTGTGCCGAGGTCGGGGTGGACCGCGTCGTGACCGCCCGCGGCGGCACCGATCGCCCACGGTGATCCGGGGTCGCCGGGAGCGGTGACGAGGGTGTTGTTCGGTCCCTTCCGGTTGCTCTCGCCGATCGGGTGGATCGGCGGGAGGTAGAGCACGTCGAATCCCATGTCAGCCACGGCCGGAAGCCGGTCGACGGCCGTGCGGAACGTTCCGCTGATGATGCTGCCGTCTTCGGCATGCCTCGCCCCCTCGGAGCGCGGGAAGAACTCGTACCAGGCTCCGACACCGGCCCGTTCGCGCTCGACGAGCAGCTCGGATTCGCGTCCGACGGAGACGAGTCCCATGATCGGGCGTTCCGCGAACATTGCGGCGATCTCGGGGCTGCGAACGATCTCGAGCGCGACGTCGTCGTGCGTGTCGGGGTCGCGCAAGGCCCGCGCCGCGTCGTAGAGAACGTCTTTGTCGGTGCTGGGACGCTTCTTCTCACCGCGGGCGCGGTCGAACAGCTGAGCGCCCATCTCGCGCATGAGCGGAGCGTCGACGCCCGCGGCGATCTTCAGCTCGGCCGCGTGCTCCCACGTCGCGAACTCGTCCGCGAACGCCTCGAAGCGAAAGCGCCAGAGGCCCTGCTCCAGCGGAGCGACGAGCGTGGACCACCGGTCGAATCCGTCGTTCAGCGGGCTGAGACGGTGGAGCGACTCGTCGCAGGACGGCGAGAACAGCCGAACGTGCACACCGATGCGGTCGTGGCCCTCGCGGAAGGCGGTGACGGTGAACGGAACAGCCTCACCGACATACGCAGAGGGTCGAAAGCGGCCGCCGGGCACGCTGGGGTGCGGCAGGGCGAGAGGGATGCGCGGGGTCACCACGCCCTTCGCGGTCGGCGTCGGTTTGACCGGACGCTCCGGAATCGAGGCGCCGCTGCGCCAGGGACGTACGGTCGAGAGAGTCGTCGTGGTGGCCACGATCCGAACCTATCGCGGCCCACCGACCTCGCCGCATCCATTCTCCCGGCCTTGACATGGCGGTCGGGTTACTCGACGCGGAACAGCCTCATCGAGGTACCCGCGAAGGAGATCACATCCCCGGGCGAGTACGTCGCGACGTGGTGCGTGGGCGATTCTTCATCACTGGACCACAGCGAGACGAAGGTCACGTCGCCGTCGAGCGCGGGGAGTGTCACGTCGATGGGACGCTCGTCTCCGTGGACGACCAGGAGGATCCGATTGAGCGCTTCCTCCTCCGGGGTCGACGTCGCGAGGTATTGCAACGTGCGATGCGAAGGGTCGGTCCACCGCTGGCTGGACATCGTCTCGCCGTTCTCGTCGAACCAGGCCATGACGGATGCCGAAGGGATGCTCTCGCCGGCCCGAGCGAAGCGCCTCGGGCGCAGCGCGGGATTCTCACGTCGCAGGTGCAGGAGCCGTTGCGTATGGGCGAACAGATCGCTCTGCCAGGGCGCGAGGTCCCACGACAGCCAGGTCAGGGCGGAGTCGTGGCAGTACGCGTTGTTGTTTCCGCGCTGCGTCCGTCCCATCTCGTCGCCGGCCGTGATCATCGGCACCCCCGCCGAGAGGAGCAGGGTGCCCATGAGGTTGCGCATCGCCTTGCGCCGCGTCGCGAGTACGCGCTCGTCGTCGGTGCGCCCCTCGGCACCGTGGTTGAAGGATCGGTTGGTATCGGCGCCGTCGCGGTTCTGCTCTCCGTTGCCCAGATTGTGCTTGACGTCGTAGGACACGAGGTCGCGCAGGGTGAAGCCGTCGTGGGCGGTGACGAAGTTGACGCTCGCGAGAGGTCCACGCTCCTCCGAGAACGTGTTGGACGATCCCGCGAGACGCGTGGCGAAACCGCCGATCCCCACGGGAGCCGTATCCGCGCGGCGGGCGTAGTCGACGTCGCTGAGCCAGAAGTTGCGCACACGATCGCGGTAACGGTCGTTCCACTCCTGCCAGCCGTCGCCGAAGTTGCCCGTCTGCCAGCCGCCCATGCCGACATCCCACGGTTCGGCGATGAGCTTCGTCCCCGAAAGATGATCGTCGTCACGGATCGCCTGCAGCAACGGGTGCTCGGGGGTGAAGGAATGATTCGCGTCGCGACCGAGCGTCACGGCCAGATCGAACCGGAACCCGTCGATCTGCACGTCGTTCGCCCAATAGCGCAACGAGTCGAGCACGAGGCGCGCCGCGGCATCCGTCGAGGTGTTCACCGCGTTGCCGCAGCCGGTCTCATCGATGTACACGCCCTCATCGGTCTGCCGGTAGTACGAGCGGTTGTCGATACCGCGCAAGCTCGTACGCGGACCTCCGATGCCCTCTTCCGCGGTGTGGTTGTAGACCACGTCGAGGATCACCTCGAGGCCGGCCTCGTGCAGCAGCTTCACCATGCCTTTGAACTCGCGCAGGACCGCCTCGGGTCCTTCGGCACGACTGGCCGCGGTGGCGTAGGCGGCGTGCGGCGTGAAGAAGTTGAGGGAGTTGTAGCCCCAGTAGTTCGAGAGTCCGAGCTGCAGCAGTCGGGGCTCGGTCGCGAAGGCGTGGACGGGCAGCAACTCGATGCTGGTGACGCCCAGCGACTGGAAGTGGTCGATCATCGCCGGATGCGCGAGTCCCGCGTAGGTGCCGTGCAGGGCCGGGGGAACATACGGATGACGCTTGGTCAGGCCCTTCACGTGTCCCTCGTAGATCACGGTGCGATCCCACGAGACGCGGGGTTTCGCGGACGATCCCCAGTCGAATCCGCCCTCCACCACCACGGACCGCCAGTCTCCGTAGTTGCCTGATACGAGTCCGCGCGAGTAAGGCTCGATCAGAAGGCTCTGCGGGTTGAACGTGTTCCCGGGGCCGTGCGGGCCTCCCACGCGGATCGCGTACCGCGCGCCCGGTCGAAGCAGTGCCGTGGTGGCTTCGAAGAGACCGCCGCCGAGCGGGGTCATCGTCAGGGTCTCGGTCGCCCAGTCGAGGTCGACGTCGTCGAACACCAGGAGCTGCATCGCGTCGGCGTGTCCCGACCAGACGCGGAGGGTTCCCCCGTCAGGGCCGAGCCGCACCCCGAGGTCGTCGAAGGCGCTGTCGAGCAGAGCGGCGCCTGGGGCAAGGACAGTCTCGGGTCGGACCATGCGATCTAGGGTAGTGAAGGCGGCCGGTGATCGCGGAAGGAGCTCAGGATGCAGGTCTACCTCGATCACGCAGCGACCACGCCGTTGCGCGCAGAAGCGCGCGACGCATGGCTGGCCGCGCATGACGTGTTGGGGAATCCCTCGTCCATCCACGGCGCGGGGCAGGCCGCGCGGCGTCTTCTCGAAGATGCGCGCGACGAGCTCGCCCGCGTTCTGCACTGCCAGCCGATCGAGATCGTGTTCACCTCGGGCGGGACGGAGGCGGCCAACCTCGGGCTGAAAGGACTGTGGTGGGCACGCCCCGAGGGCGCGCAGTCCGTGGTCCTGCCTGACGGCGAGCATCACGCCACCCTCGATGTCGTGTCCTGGCTGGCGTCCGCCGAGGGCGCCGTCGTCCGGCCGGTCGCGCTCGACGGGCTCGGGCATATCCAGGTCGATTCCTTCGCCGCCGCGCTCCCCGGCGCGGCACTGGCGACCGCGCTCGTGGCCAACAACGAGGTCGGAACTCTCCAGGATGCCTCTGTGCTCGCGTCGTCGGCGTCTCGCGCGGGTGTTCCCCTGCACCTGGACGCGGTGTCGGCGTTCGGGACGGTGCCGGTCGACTTCGCGGGCTGGCGCGGACCGGGGAACGGCAGCGGCGGACTGGTCGCGCTCTCGGTGTCGGCACACAAGGTCGGTGGACCCGTCGGTGTCGGCGCGGCCGTCATCTCGCGCCACGCGCAGCTGGCTCCGCTCGTGCACGGCGGAGGTCAACAACGCGGTCTGCGTGCGGGGACCCAGGACGTGGCCGGTGCCGCCGCGTTCGCCGCCGCCGCCACCGCCGCCGAGGGGGAACGCGAGCGGGAGTACGACCGGCTCCACACCCTGCGGGAGCGCCTGGTGAGCGGGATCCGGGCCCAGATCCCCGAGGCCCGGCTCCTGGGCGACCCCACCGGTCGTCTTCCCGGCAACGCCCACATCCTGTTCCCGGATGCCGCCGGCGAGACGATGCTCTTCCTCCTCGACATGGCCGGTATCGCGGTGTCCACGGGGTCGGCGTGCCAGGCCGGCGTCGCCGAACCCTCGCACGTCGTTCTCGCGCTCGGGCTCGACGAACGCGCTGCGAGGTCGGTCCTGCGGTTCACCCTCGGACGTACCTCGACACCGGACGACGTCGACACCGTGCTCGCCCGACTGCCGGACGCGTACGCGCGGGCGGTGGCATCCGGCACCCGCTCAGCCCTCCGTTCGTAGACTGGATGCATGCGAGTTCTGGCGGCGATGAGCGGTGGCGTCGACTCCGCGGTGGCGGCAGCCCGTGCCGTCGATGCGGGGCACGACGTGGTGGGTGTGCACCTGGCGCTTTCGCGCGCCGGGGGAACGCTCCGAGCCGGCAGCCGCGGCTGCTGCACGATCGAGGATGCGATGGATGCCCGTCGTGCTGCCGACAAGCTCGGGATGCCGTTCTACGTGTGGGACTTCTCGGAGCGCTTCCGCGACGACGTCATCGATGATTTCGTCTCGGAGTACCGCGCGGGGCGCACCCCGAACCCGTGCATGCGCTGCAACGAGAAGATCAAGTTCGCCGCCCTCCTCGAGCGGGCGATCGAACTCGGTTTCGACGCGGTGTGCACGGGCCATTACGCCACGCTGGTCGACACGGCCGAGGGGCGTGAGCTGCACCGCGCCTCCGACAACGCCAAGGATCAGTCGTACGTCCTCGGCGTGCTGACCGCCGAACAGCTCGCGCACACCTACTTCCCGCTCGGGTCGACGCCGTCGAAGGCGCTCGTTCGGGCCGAGGCCGAGGAGCGCGGACTGACCGTCGCCCAGAAGCCCGACAGCCACGACATCTGCTTCATCCCCGACGGGGACACCCGCGGTTGGCTCGCCGACAAGGTCGGCGCCGAGAAGGGCGAGATCCTCGACCGAACCGGAGCGGTGGTCGGCACGCACGAGGGCGCTCACGCCTTCACCGTCGGCCAGCGCCGAGGGCTCCAGCTGGGTGTGCCGGCGTCGGACGGCAAGCCGCGATTCGTGCTCGAGGTACGCCCCGTCAGCAACACCGTCGTCGTCGGCCCCAAAGAGGCCCTCGCGTGCGCCGAGATCGCGGGCGAGAGGTTCACCTGGGCCGGACGCGCCCCGTCGCGGGAATCGTTCGCGTGCGACGTGCAGATCCGTGCCCACGCTGATCCGGTGCCGGCTTTCGCCGCTCTCGAGGACGGGGTGTTGACGGTGCGTCCTGAGACGCCGTTCGACGGTGTGGCCCCCGGCCAGACCGCCGTGCTCTACGACGGCACGCGCGTGATCGGTCAGTTCACGATCGACCAGACGGTGTCGGCGGTTCCGGTCGACGTCTGATCTCGTCACACATCGTTCTCCCCTCTCGACAACCCGGTGAGAGGCGATCTCCGCCTCGTCACCGACTCGAGGAGAACGACATGCGCAGGATCGATCTGTCCCGCACCAACCGAACCGGCTACGCCGCAGTGCTGGGCTTGGAGGCCTACTCGCGGACCCACGTCGATCGAACACTGTACGAACTCATCAAGTTGCGTGCGTCGATCGTGAACGGCTGCGGATTCTGTGTCGACATGCACGCGACGGATGCGGCCCGTCGAGGCGTTCCACATCGCACGCTGCACGCGGTGTCGGCCTGGCAGCACGCCGGCGATCTCCTCGACGATCGACAGCGCGCGGCGCTCGCCCTCACCGACGCGATCACACGAGTGGGACCCGAGTCGGTGACCGACGCCGTGTGGGAGCGGGCGGCGTCGTTCTTCTCCGAGAAGGAATTGGGGTCGATCGTGCTGGCGATCGCGACGATCAACGTCTGGAACCGGATCGCGCTGGCGACAGGGATGACGCCGCCCGTAGACGACGCGCATCCCGCGGCGTGAGGGCACCGACGGGGCGGACGGGTAGCGTCGGAGGGGTGACGACGCCCGCTGGTCTGGCCTGGAGCCGAGAGCGGGACCGGCTCGTGGGGCTCGGTTATCGCATGCTCGGGGATTTCGGCGAGGCGGAGGACGTGGTGTCGGACGTCGCCATCGAGGCACTCCGTGAGGAAGCCTCGGGTGTCGAGGTGCGCTCGTGGGAGGCGTGGTTGACCACCGTGTGCGTGCGCCGGTGCATCGACCGGCTACGGCGACTGCAGGCGAGCCGTGAAGAGTATCCCGGCCCGTGGCTTCCCGAGCCGGTGGCCACGGATCGGCTCCCCGACGAGATCGCCTCCGGCCGCGAGCTCCTCTCGATCGCGATGCTGCACCTGGCGGAGCAGCTCGACCCGCACACACGAGCGGCCATCGTGCTGCATCGTGCCTTCGGCATGACGGCGGTCGAGATCGCTCCCGTCCTGGACCGGTCGCCCGCATCGGTTCGGCAGCTCATCTCTCGCGGCGAGCGGCGCCTGCAGCCGCGAGAGGCGCTCCCGACCCGAGCGGCCGCAGCGGCGATCGTCGACCGTCTCGTCCGCGCGGTCGAGAACGGCGACATCGCGCGGGTGACGGAGCTGCTGACCGACGATGCCGTGCTCTGGGCCGACGGCGGCGGTGTCGTGAAGAGTGCGCTCAATCCGATCTTCGGGGCCACACACATCGCCCGGTTCTTCGCGGGAGTGCTGCAGAAGGCGGCGACGCAGGCCGAGCCGATATCGGCCCGTGCCGTCGAGGTGAACGGGGAGATCGCCCTCTCGTTGTCGACCTACGGCCTGGCCGACGTGATCGCTTTCGAGTGGCGCGACGAGCGGGTGTGCGGCATCCGTCGCGTGTCCAATCCCGCCAAGCTCACGCGAGCGTGGTGATCACGGGCTCAGCGACGGCGTCGTCCACGACAACCCCCGCGCCGATGTCGGTGGTCATTCCTATGATTGGCGGGTGGCTGAGCACGATCCCTCCTCCCTTTCCCTCGATGACGCGCGCGCCGAAGTCGCGACGCTGACCGAGCGCATCACCGAGGCCCGCGACGCGTACTACGGGCGCGACGCCGAGCTCGTCGACGACGCGACCTACGACGGCTGGATGCATCGCCTCGAGGCCCTGGAGCGCATGCATCCGGAGTTGCAGGGGCAGGACAGCCCCACCCAGTCCGTCGGAGCGGCGGAGGCGACCGACCTCGCCACGATCGAGCACGCCGAACGGATGCTCAGTCTCGACAACGTCTTCTCCCCGGAAGAACTGCGTGACTGGGCAGTCAAGACCGAAGCGGCCGCCGGCAGAAAAGTGCACTGGCTGAGCGAGCTGAAGATCGACGGACTCGCGATCAGCCTCCGCTACGAGAACGGGGTCCTCACGTCGGCGGCGACCCGCGGCGACGGCCGCGTCGGCGAGATCGTCACCGACAACGCCCTCCGTCTCGCCGGTGTGCCGCGCGAGCTCGCGGGAGACGGGCACCCGCGGCTCGTCGAGGTCCGCGGCGAGGTGTTCATTCCCGTCGCGAAGTTCGAGAACCTCAATCGCCTCCAGGGCGAGTATCGCGAACGGGCGGTCGCGGAGGCGCGGGAACGTGCGGCGGGACGCCGCAGCAGCCGCTCGTTCGATGAGGAGAAGGCCGAGCAAGCGGCCGCGCGCCGGTTCCCGGCCTTCGCGAACCCGCGTAACGCCGCGAGTGGCGGGCTGCGGCAGCAGATCGAGAAGAAGTCCGGACTCGAGCTCGAGGCCGGCCTCGCGCGCCTCGAGTCGCTCTCGCTGTACGTGCACGGCATCGGCGCATGGCCCGATCCGCCGGTTGCCGCGCAGAGCGAGATCTATGAGCTGTTGGCCTCGTGGGGGTTGCCCACGTCTCCCTACAGCCGCGTCGAATCGACGATCGACGGGGTCCTGGGCTTCGTCTCGCACTACGGCGAACACCGGCACGACGTCGAGCACGAGATCGATGGTGTGGTCGTCAAAGTCGACGAGCTGGCGCTGCACGACGAACTGGGGGCGACAAGTCGCGCCCCTCGATGGGCGATCGCGTACAAATACCCACCCGAGCAGGTGAACACGAAGCTGCTCGACATCGTGGTCTCCGTGGGGCGCACGGGGCGCGCGACGCCGTTCGCCGTGATGGAACCGGCGAGGGTCGCCGGCAGTGTCGTTCGCCAGGCCACCCTCCACAATCAAGACGTCGTGAAGGTCAAAGGCGTGCTGATCGGCGACACCGTCGTGCTGCGCAAGGCGGGTGACGTCATTCCCGAGGTGCTCGGTCCGGTGGTCGAGCTCCGCGACGGGACGGAGCGCGCGTTCGTCATGCCGGCCGACTGCCCCGAGTGCGGCACCCCTCTTCGCCCCGCGAAGGAGGGCGACATCGATCTTCGGTGCCCCAATGCCCGATCGTGTCCCGCGCAGGTGCGTGGACGCGTGGAACACATCGGGTCGCGCGGCGCCCTCGACATCGAGGCGCTCGGTGAGGTCACCGCGGCCGCGCTGACGCAGCCCGAGGTTCCCGAACGGGCGCCCCTGGACACCGAGGCGGGACTCTTCGATCTCACGATCGAGCAGTTGGTTCCCATCGAGGTGGTGGTCCGTGACTCCGAGACGGGCGAGCGCAAGGTCGATCCCGACACGGGGGAGCTCGTGAGACGCGCACCGTTCCAGAAGCTCGGCCCCGCGTCCTACCCGCCGGGCACGGAGGATCTCGATCCGGCGGAGCGTCGACGCCGTGGGATCCGGAAGGACCACCGGGAGGTGCTTCCCTCCGAGCAGGCGACGAAGCTGATGATCGAGCTCGACAAGGCGAAGACGAAAGATCTGTGGCGCCTCCTGGTGTCGCTGAACATCCGTCACGTGGGACCGGTCGCGGCTCGAGCGCTCGCGCAGTGGTTCGGATCTCTGGATGCCATCCGCGCAGCGTCACGCGAAGAGCTCGCGGCGGTCGAGGGTGTCGGCGGAATCATCGCCGACGCGGTCATCGATTGGTTCGAGGTGGACTGGCACCGCGAGATCGTCGACCGATGGGCGACCGCAGGCGTGCGATTCGCCATTCCCGGGCATCCCGGCCCGGGGGCGGCGGCCACCGCCGGCGGCGTTCTCGCGGGACTCACGGTCGTGGCCACGGGCTCGCTCGAGGGCTACTCACGCGAAGGGGCGCAAGAGGCCATCCTCGCCGCGGGAGGGAAGGCCGCGTCGAGCGTGTCGAAGAAGACCGACTTCGTCGCCGCAGGGCCGGGCGCGGGCTCGAAGCTCGCGAAGGCCGAGGAACTCGGGCTTCGCATCCTCGATGCCGCGCAGTTTCGCATCCTCGTCGAGCGGGGTCCCGGTGCTCTCGACGCGGGTACCACGGGCGATGAAGAGGACGACGAGGGCGATTCCTAGAAGGTGTTCATGGGGATCGCACGAGCGAGTCGAGGGGGTGAGCCGAGGCGGCCTCGCCGAAGGCGATCCGATTCTCGCGGCGCTCCGGTCGCGAGAAGAGCGCGTTCAGTCGGCGAGCAGCTTGTCACGCACCTGCCGTCGCAGGACCTTGCCGATGAGCGACTTCGGGAGCTCGTCCACGATGACGATGCGGCGCGGGACCTTGTACGGCGTGAGGATCCCGCGAGCGAACGCCCGCACCGCCTCGACGTCGATGGCACCGGGTGTCGCGGGGACCACGGCCGCGACGACCTCCTCGCCCGAGTGTGCGCTCGGCAGTCCGACGACAGCCACATCGGACACCGACGGATGCTGTCGCAGGACGTTCTCCACCTCGGTCGGAGCGACGTTGAAGCCGCCGGTGATGATGAGCTCTTTGATGCGATCGACGATCCGGACGAATCCGGCCTCATCGATCGTGACGATGTCTCCCGTGCGGAACCATCCGTCGGCGAACACCTCGGCCGTGGCTTCGGGTTTGCCGTAGTAGCCGGAGAAGACCTGCGGACCCCGGACGAGGAGTTCGCCGCGTTCGACGTCGACCTGCGGGTCGTCGGGGTCGACGACCCGGCACTCCGTGCCCGGGAGCGGGAGGCCGACGGTTCCGGCTACACGGTTGTCAGCGACCGGGTTGGCCATCAGCACGGGGGAGCATTCGCTCAATCCGTAGCCCTCCACCAGGTATCCGCCCGTGGCCTTCTCGAAGGGCACAACGAGGTCGTGCGGCAAGGCCATCGCGCCCGAGATCGCTACATCGGTCCCCGCCAAAGACACGCCCTTGGCCTCGGCGGCCGCCAGCAGACGTTCAGCGATGGGCGGCACCAGCGGCAGGAACGTCGCCGGATGCTTCTTCGTCACGGCCAGCACCAGGTCGGGGTCGAACTTCGGGAACAACACGAGGCGTGCCCCCATCGACATCGCGAAGGTGAGGCAGAGGGTCAGCCCGTACGCGTGGAACATGGGCAGCACCGCATAGACCACGCACCCTTCGCCGCGCACGATCTGCGGCACCCACGCGCGCGCCTGCGCAGCGTTGGCCAGAAGGTTCGCGTGCGTCAACATGGCACCCTTCGGGGTTCCGGTCGTTCCGCTCGTGTACTGGATGATGGCCAGATCGTCCGACGTCGGTCGAGGATGCGACTCCGCCAGCGGCGCGTGGCGAACGAGCTCTGCCCAGGTGGTGGCATCCGGGGTCTTCTCGGTCAGGGCGGCTCGGGCCTCGCGCGCCTTCGCGATCGGCAGTCGCAGTGCCACGCGTGTGCGGAGGGGCATCGCCTCGGTGACATCGACGGATACGAGAGTCGACACGCGGAGATCGGCGGGGAACTCCTGAACCGTCCGGACGACCTTGCTCCAGACGATCGCGTGCTTCGCTCCGTGGTCTTCGAATTGCTTTCGCAACTCGCGGGGAGTGTAGAGGGGGTTGTGCTCCACGACGACGGCGCCGAGGCGAAGGACGGCGTAGAACGCGACGATGTGCTGGGGGCAGTTCGGCAGCACGATCGCGACCGGGTCTCCGGCGCGCACGCCGTGCGCGGAGAGGGCGCCCGCGACGCGAGCGATCTGGGCCGACATCTCGGCGTAGGTCGTCTCGCGGCCGAAGAACTGCAGGGCCGGTGCGTCGGGATAGTCACGGGATGAGGCGTCGACGATGTCGACCAGGGAACCGCTTTGGGGTTCCAGGTCTTCGGGGACACCGGCGGCGTAGCTGTGGGTCCAGGGACGGGGTGGAACGAAGCTGGTCACCCGGCCAGCCTAGGGCGCGTGCCGGAACGGCTGGGGGCTTTGTCCCCAACCGCCTCCGGGTGGGGGAGCGAAGGAAGTGGCGTCCGGCATGCCGGGAACTCTTGGAGTCCTCGTTCCCCGCAGGGTCGGACGTCCACACGCGACACGGCGCCGACCCGACGCGAACTAGGATCAGGGGGTGTCTGAAATCACTCCTGATCTCGTGCGCCATCTCGGTGTGCTCGCCCGGATCCAGTTGAGCGACGAGGAGATCCAGAGCCTCACCGGCCAACTGGATGCCATCGTCGACAACATCGCGAAGGTGTCCGAGGTGGCGACTCCCGACGTCGTCGCGACGAGCCACCCGATCCCGCTCGAGAACGTCTTCCGTCCCGACGTGGTGCAACAGCAGCTCACGCGTGAGCAGGTGCTGCAGAACGCCCCCGACCAGGCTGACGGCCGGTTCCGTGTCACCGCGATCCTGGGGGAGGAACAGTGAGCGACCTCACCCGTCTGACCGCGGCCGACTTGTCCGCCGCACTGAGGGCGAAAGATGTGTCGAGCGTCGAGGCCACTCAGGCGCACCTCGACCGCATCGCCGCCGTCGACGGCGCTGTGCACGCCTTCCTCCATGTGAGCGACCACGCCCTCGAGGTGGCGGCCGACGTCGACCGCCGTCGTGCCGCCGGTGAGCAGCTGCACGAGCTCGCGGGTGTTCCTCTCGCCGTCAAGGACGTGCTCGTCACGACCGACATGCCCTCCACCAGCGGATCGAAGATCCTCGAGGGGTACCTGTCGCCCTACGACGCGACGGTCGTCGCGCGCTCGCGCGCCGCGGATCTCGTGCCGCTCGGCAAGACGAACATGGACGAGTTCGCCATGGGATCCTCGACCGAGTTCTCGGCATACGGTCCCACGCACAACCCGTGGGACCTCGACCGCATCCCCGGCGGGTCGGGTGGTGGCTCCGCCGCGGCCGTCGCCGCCTTCGAGGCGCCGCTGGCCCTCGGCTCAGACACCGGTGGCTCGATCCGTCAACCCGCGCACGTCACCGGCACGGTCGGTGTGAAGCCGACGTACGGCGGCGTCAGCCGGTACGGCGCGATCGCGCTGGCATCCAGCCTCGATCAGGTCGGCCCGGTCACGCGCACGGTGCTCGACGCAGGACTCCTGCACGATGTGATCGGCGGATACGACGCGAACGACTCCACCTCCTTGTCCGACGCGTGGCCGTCGTTCGCCGCCGCCGCCCGCGAGGGCGCGACCGGCCAGGTTCTGAAGGGCCTCAGGGTCGGCGTGATCCGCGAGCTCGACGATCGCGGCTTCCAGAAGGGTGTCTCCGCATCGTTCCGTGCCGCTCTCTCCACCATGGAGGGGCACGGCGCCGAGATCATCGAGATCAGCGCTCCGCACTTCGAGTACGGCGTCGCGGCCTATTACCTGATTCTTCCCGCGGAAGCGTCGAGCAACCTGGCCAAGTTCGACTCCGTGCGCTTCGGGCTCCGCGTCACCCCGCAGGGCACGCCGACCGTCGAGAACGTCATGGCCGCCACGCGCGACGCGGGCTTCGGTCCCGAGGTCAAGCGCCGCATCATCCTCGGCACCTACGCCCTGTCGGCCGGCTACTACGACGCCTACTACGGCAGCGCGCAGAAGGTCCGCACGCTCATCCAGCAGGATTTCGACGCGGCCTTCGGTCAGGTCGACGTCATCGCGACGCCTTCCGCCCCGACGACGGCCTTCCGCCTCGGCGAGAAGATCGACGACCCGCTGCAGATGTACCTGAACGACGTGACCACGATCCCCGCGAACCTCGCGGGCGTCCCCGGTATCTCGGTGCCGAGCGGTCTCGCCGCCGAAGACGGCCTGCCCGTCGGCATCCAGTTCCTCGCTCCCGCCCGCGAAGACGCCCGGCTGTACCGCGTCGGTGCCGCGCTCGAAGCGCTGCTGGTCGATCAGTGGGGCGGACCGCTGCTGAACAAGGCCCCCTCCCTCACGAACGGAGCGTCGCTCTGATGGCGAAAGATGCGCTGATGGACTTCGACGAGGCGCTCGAGCTGTTCGAACCCGTCCTCGGCTTCGAGGTCCACGTCGAACTGAACACCGCGACCAAGATGTTCTCCTCGGCCCCCAACCCGGCGAACGAGGCGAACCACGGAGCGGAGCCGAACACGCTCGTCGCCCCGGTCGACATGGGGCTCCCGGGTGCCCTTCCGGTCGTGAACGCCGAGGCGATCCGCTCCGCGATCAGCCTGGGCCTCGCCCTCGGCTGCTCGATCGCGCCGTCGAGCCGGTTCGCGCGGAAGAACTACTTCTACCCCGACCTGGGCAAGAACTACCAGATCTCCCAGTACGACGAGCCGATCGCTTTCGAGGGCTCCGTGGAGGTCGAGCTCGAGGACGGCACGATCGTCACGGTGCCGATCGAGCGCGCGCACATGGAGGAAGACGCCGGCAAGCTCACCCACATGGGCGGTGCGACCGGTCGCATCCAGGGCGCCGAGTACTCGCTGGTCGACTACAACCGCGCCGGCGTGCCGCTGGTCGAGATCGTCACCAAACCGATCTTCGGCGCCGAGCACTCGGCCCCGGCCCTCGCGAAGGCCTACGTGGCGACGATCCGCGACATCGTGCGCGGCCTCGGCATCTCGGAGGCCCGGCTCGAGCGCGGCAACCTCCGCTGCGACGCCAACGTCTCGCTGCGCCCCCGCGGCCAGGAGAAGCTGGGCACGCGCACCGAGACCAAGAACGTCAACTCGATGCGCTCGGTCGAGCGCGCGGTGCGGTACGAGATCCAGCGCCAGGCAGCGATCCTGGCAAAGGGCGGCACGATCACGCAGGAGACGCGCCACTGGCACGAAGACACCGGGCGGACGTCACCCGGGCGCCCGAAGTCGGATGCCGACGACTACCGCTACTTCCCGGAGCCCGACCTGCTGCCGGTCGTGCCCGCGCCCGAGCTGATCGAGGAGCTCCGGGTTGCGCTCCCCGAGCCGCCCGCCGCGCGCCGCCGCCGACTGAAGGCCGAGTGGGGCTTCACCGATCTCGAGTTCCAGGACGTCGCCAACGGCGGTCTGCTCGACGCGGTGGCCGAGACGATCGCCGCGGGCGCCGCTCCGGCCGCGGCTCGCAAGTGGTGGACGGGCGAGATCACCCGCGTCGCGAACGCGCAGGAGCGCGACGCCGCCGATCTCGTCTCGCCCGCGAACGTTGCCGCGCTGCAGGAGTTGGTGGATGCCGGCTCCCTCACCGACAAGCTCGCGCGTCAGGTGCTCGAGGGCGTCATCGCCGGCGAGGGGACGCCGCAGGAGGTCGTGGACGCCCGCGGTCTCGCGGTCGTGTCCGACGACGGCGCTCTCATCGCGGCAATCGACGAGGCCCTCGCCGCACAGCCCGACGTGCTCGCGAAGATCCGCGACGGCAAGGTCCAAGCTGCCGGCGCGGTCATTGGAGCGGTGATGAAGGCGATGAAGGGCCAGGCCGACGCCGCCCGCGTGCGCGAACTCGTCCTGGAGCGGGCCGCCGCCCAGTAGGACACCGGATGCCACGCCCCTTCGTCGCAGCAGCGACGGGGGCGTGGCATCCGTCTTCCTCCGCGCAAGAAGAGCGACCGGGGGGAGGCGCCCCGATGTCGGAGGCCCGGGAGAGAATGGATGCATGGGACGCGGAGACGGCACGGGGCGCATCGTCTCAGGGCCCGACGCGGACGACACCGGCACCGGCATCCTGCACGTCGACATGGATGCCTTCTTCGCCTCCGTCGCCGTGCTCGATGACCCGTCCCTTGCGGGGAAACCTCTGATCATCGGCGGCTCCGAGGGGCGAGGCGTGGTGTCCAGCGCGTCATACGAGGCGCGTCGCTACGGCGTCAAGTCCGCCATGCCGGTTGCGATCGCTCTGCGTCTGTGCCCGACCGCCGTCGTCGTCAACCCGCCGTACCACCGGTACACCGAGATGTCGCGGCAGGTCATGGCGATCTTCCACGATGTGACGCCGCTGGTGGAACCGCTCTCGATCGACGAGGCCTTCCTCGATGTGCGTGGGGCGCGGCGATTGTGGGGGAGCCCGGGAAAGATCGCCCGCGACCTGCGTGCCCGGGTGAAGGCCGAGACGGGACTGACCTGCAGCATCGGCGTCGCGGCGACCAAGCACGTCGCGAAAATGGCATCCACCATCTCGAAACCCGACGGGCTGCTGGTCGTTGCGGAGGCGGACACCGAGGCCTTCCTCCGCCCGCGCTCGGTGCGCGCTCTGTGGGGCGTCGGACCCAAAGCCGCGGAAGCTCTCGAATCCCGCGGCGTCCGGCTCATCTCCGACATCCTCGACACCCCACGCCCCGCGCTCGACCAGGTACTCGGGCCGGCGATGGGGGAGCGGATCTGGCACCTCGCCCGTGGGATCGATGCGCGGGAGGTGCACACCACACGCACCGAGAAGAGCATCGGCCACGAGGAGACCTTCCACACCGACATCTCCGACACGCGCACTCTGCATGTGGAACTACGACGCCTCGCCGATCGTGTCGGGGCACGTCTGCGAGCCCAGTATCACGAGGCCTCCACGATCTCGATCAAGGTGCGCTTCTCCGACTTCACGACCATCAGCCGGTCGCGGACGCTCCCCGAAGCCACGTCCGTCGGCCAGCGCATCGGCGACGCGGCGATCGAGTTGTTCGACGCGATCGACCGCCGCCAAGCGGTGCGGTTGGTCGGCGTGCGCGGAGAGAAGCTCAAGCCCGCCGCGATCGCGGCGACCCTGTGGGATGACGACGCCGAGTGGCGACGCGTCGAGGGCGCGCTCGATGGCGCGGCCGCACGGTTCGGTCGCGGCGCCGTGACACGTGGATCTCTGCTCGGACCGTCGCGGGGCGGGGGAGCCCTGCCGACGAACCCGCGGCCGTCTTATGAGCACTGAGGGGCGAGGCACGCGGGGTCGATCGATGCAACACCCTCGACGGGACGGATCCGGCCGGTACGGTGGGCACATGCCCAACATCGCTCTGGAACTCGGTAAGCAATCCACGAACTTCGGCGTCACCGCCGCCTACGGTGAGCAGCAGGACGTCGACGGTGTTCGCATCGTCCCCGTCGCCCTCGTATGGGCCGGGTACGGCGGCGGATCTGACGAGCAGGGAAACGGCGGTGGCGGCGGTGGGGGATACACGCTCCCGCTCGGCGCCTACATCCGCCGCGGTGACGACCTGCGCTTCGATCCGAACCTCGTGTCGCTGCTCGCCGTCGGCATCCCGTTCGTGTGGGTCGCCGGTCGCGCGCTCAGCCGTGTCATCCGCGCCCTCAAGAAGTAGCGCGGACGCCAGCGCCGACGCCGTCGACGACGCGCTGACGGCGGCGGCGCTCGCCATCACCGAGCGCGTGCAGAAGCTCGGCGTCACCAATCCGGTGATCGTCGTGGATGGGCGCAGCGGGGCCGGGAAGACCTCATTGGCTCGCCGCCTCGTGGCCGCATGGCCGCTTCACGGCCGCGTCCAGCTCGTCGCCCTCGACGATGTCTACCCGGGCTGGGATGGTCTCGCCGACGGGGCGGCGTACGCGCGCGAAGCGATCCTGACCCCGCACGCGAAAGGCCTGGTGGGCGTCTGGCAGCGGTGGGACTGGGAGGCGAACGATCGCGCCGAGTCGTACGCGGTCGACCCCTCGCTGCCGCTGATCGTGGAGGGTGCGGGAGTGCTGACGCCGGAGACGGCTCGTCTCGCGGACATCTCCGTCTGGGTCGACGCTCCGGCGGGTTCACGCCGGCACCGGGCGCTCGATCGCGACGGTGACAGCTACCGGCCGCACTGGAAGCGCTGGGCGGTTCAGGAAGACCGACATCTCGAGCAGAACAACCCTGTGTCTTTGGCAACGCTCTTCGTCCGCGTCCCTTGACGGTGCAATGAACGGATCCCGTCGCAACTCGCAGAGGGGTCTGCTGCCGCGTGACCGCTCAGCCGCGATCGAGCGCCGACACCAGGCCGTCGAGGCGATATCCGATCCAGTCGTAGATCCCGAAGCGGGGGTCGTCAGGCTCATGATCATCTTCGCTGTGGATGCCGAGCCGCGTCGCCATGACGAGACGGACGGCCGAGAGAGTGCGCATCCACGACATCGCCTCGTCCTCTCCGAGCGCGACCGTGAGCGTGGCATCCGGATCGTCGTCCGAACGGATGTCGCCGCCGTCCATGCCGAGCGTGTGCAGAACGATCTCCGCATCTCGGGCGCGTCGGCCCAGAAGGTCATCTCCAGTGAGTCGCCGAAACTCCGCCGTCGCGGCGTCGTCGTCAGGGTAGGCAGCGGGGAGGAGACGGGCGATCGCGGGATCGTCGTCGCGGCGCGTGTCAGCGACGACATCGCGGAACTGTCCGACGATGCCGGCCAGATGCAGGGCCTCGAGACCGCTCATCTCGAGCACCACGATCTTGTCGCTCACACGGGCTCCTTCCGGACAGTGGCCCACAGCCCGTAATCGTGCATGGCCTGGGTATGGGCTTCCATGACCTCTCGGGGTCCGCGCGCCACGACGGCGTGTCCGTCGTGGTGAACGGCGAGCATCAGGCGCTCGGCCGTTGCCGCGTCGAAGCCGAAGTAGGTCCGGAAGACGTGACTGACGTAGCTCATCAGGTTCACCGGATCGTTCCACACGACGGTCTGCCAGGACGACGGGGGGACAGCCGTGAGATCGGTCTCCTCGACCACGTCGAGATCGGGCAGAGCGGTGCCGGCCATCAGGCCCACCCCAGCTCGTGAAGGCGTTCGTCGTCGATCCCGTAGAAGTGGGCGATCTCATGAACGAGCGTGGTGTGGATCTCGTCGCGGAGTTCGGAGATGTTCCCGCACACCGCGAGGTGCTGCTCGCGATAGACGATGATTCGATCCGGCAGTTCGCCGACCCCGTAGCGGTCTCGTTCCGTCAACGCCCATCCGTCGTAGAGGCCGAGAAGATCGAGCGACCCATCCTCGGGGCGGTCTTCGACGACGAACACGACGTTGTCCAGACCCTCGACCATGTCGTCGGGAAGGCGATCAAGTTCCTCGACCACGAGTGCCTCGAATTCATCGGCGTCGAGCGTCATCGCGTCGACGGTGCGCGCGTCATCGCTCAAGTCATCTCCCGCGAAATCGGCCGGTGAGGTCAATGGATGGTCGGTGGTCCCTTGATTCTACGGGCGACCCAGGCTCGACCTCCCGGAACGACGAAGGCCCACCGAGGGATCTCGGCGGGCCTTCGAGGAAGTGGGGTGGCTAACGGGACTTGAACCCGCGGCCCCCGCGACCACAACGCGGTGCTCTACCAACTGAGCTATAGCCACCATGTGTCCGCCGCAGCGGACAACTGGACAATTATGTCATACGTCGCGCGCGAACGACGACACTGCCGAGGCTGCGACCGCCTTCGCCTCGTCGCTCGTCGGACCGGGCTGGGGGACGAAAACGGCCTCGCGGTAGTACGACAGTTCGCGGATGGATTCGAGGATGTCGGCCAGGGCCCGGTGTCCGCCGTTCTTCGCCGGAGCGTGGATGTACGCCCGCGGGTACCACCGGCGCGAAAGCTCCTTGATGCTCGAGACATCGACGTTGCGGTAGTGCAGCCAGCGGTCGACGCGCGGCATGTACTTGGCCAGGAACATCCGGTCGGTACCGATCGTGTTCCCGGCGAGAGGGGCTTTGCCTTCCACGGGGGCGAAACGCTGAATGTACTCGAGCGCTTGGAACTCGGCATCCGCAAGGCTGACCCCGTGAGGAATCTCCTCGAGAAGGCCCGACGATCGATGCATCTCGGTGACGAACTCACCCATGTTCTCGAGAGCGGAGGCGTCGGGCTTGATGACGATGTGGAAACCGGGGTCGAGCACAGTGAGCTCGAAGTCCGTGACCACGACGGCGATCTCGACCAACTCGTCGACCGCGAGGTCGAGGCCCGTCATCTCGCAGTCGATCCAGACGAGCCGGTCGTTTACAGAAGCGC
The DNA here is from genome assembly GCA_038182865.1 of Microbacterium enclense. NCBI lineage: Bacteria > Bacillati > Actinomycetota > Actinomycetes > Micrococcales > Microbacteriaceae > Microbacterium > Microbacterium enclense. Next base: position 3,353,355 of record CP116226.1, read on the forward strand.
CTACCATCCCTCCAGTCTAGTGAGGGGGTCCGACGCCGGAACGGAGTCCCCCAGACACGATTCGAACGTGTGACCGGCGGATTACAAGGCGGGCGTTTCGGGCGGCATCGTCACTCACGTCGAGTTCGGCCGGCGCACTCTCTCGGACTCGATCGCCTGACCGCTGCGGCGCCAGGCGCGAACATGCGACGGAGCCCGACGAAACCGCCGACCACGTCGCCGGCACTTGCTCGCTGGTGCAGCTCGTCGGTCAGGAACGTGGTGGGGGCACGGCTTACAGCGTTTCGGAATCCGCCGGTCGTGAAGTCTGCGTCGGTAAGCCAGCCCGCCACGACCATCCCCTCGACGGGATCGGCGCCGAACGCGCGCGCGATCGCGATGATGCCGTGGCACGGGGCCATGTCGGCGTTCAGCCAGCGGCCGACGGTTTGGTGGCTGACGCCGACCTGTCGGGCAATCTCCCGGTGGGATGCGCCGTCGGTCGCGTCGTCGAGCCACCGCCTCCAGGCAGTGATGATGACCAGCTCCTATCGGCGTAGGAGCCGCTTCGGGTGCGGTCCATACGCGGACCGGCATCCCCGCCTGCAGTCGCGGAATTCCGGCGTTCCAGGCTACCTAGGAGTACTGAGGTTCGGTCCGTTGACGGACCGATTCTCGTGTCGCTGCCGAGGTCTGGCTAGCTTCACTGGACCGATTCACGGGGCAGATACACGGAAGGAATCATGATGGGGGACGCAGTGCACCGACCCGAGCTGAGGGTCGTCGACGGGGGAGCAGACGAGCCAGCGGTAACAGCTCGAGGGCGGCTCACGCCAGACGAGCGGATCATCGCGCGACGTCGAGCGTGGCTGCTCGCCTCGAGCAGCACACAGAAGAGCATCCGCGAGCGCGAGATCGTCATTCGGGCGATGCTGCGGCGGACCGGGGCGACGCTCGTGGATGTCACGCGGGACGAGCTCGTGGCAGATCTAGCGCGGCCGGGGATCGCGGCGTCGACTCGGTCTCAATACAAGTCGACGATGTACGGATTCTTCACCTGGTTGCAGGAGGAGGGCGATCGCCCGGACAACCCAGCTGTGAGGTTGCCGCGCGTGAAGGTGCCGAAGCGGGAGCCGAACCCGTTCCCGACCGAGGACATTCAACGGCTCCTCGACTCGGGTATCTATCGCCGGATGCGGTTGTGGGTGCTGCTGTACGCGTACCAGGCGCTCCGTGCCGGCGAGATCGCCGCGGTGCGGGCGGACAAGGTCGACTGGGTCAATCGACGCATCCTCTCGTGGGAGGCGAAGGGGGGTCGCTTCGTGTGGCGCCCGATCCACGAGCTCGTGTGGCCGGAGCTCGAGCGCTACCGGGACATGAAGGGGTGGCTGTTCCCCACGAAGGCGGATGCCTCAAAGCATGTGTCAGCGGCGACTGTGAGCAACAGCATGTCGAAGGCGGTCAAGCGTGCCGGCATCATGCACCGGCCACACGATCTCCGCGCCTGGCACGCGACGGAGCTCATCGAGCTCGACGTCCCGACGGTGGTGGTCGCTCACTCGCTCCGACACGCTGACACGCAGACGGTCCAGAAGTACGTTCGCGTGAGCGATCCGACCCTGACGGCCGCGGTGACGCGGTTGCCGACCGTGACGGTTCCCGACAAGTCGGCTCGCCGGGTAGCGTAGAGCGGTCAGCCCCCGTAGCTCAGAGGATAGAGCAGCGGCTTTCTAATCCGTCGGTCGCGCGTTCGAATCGCGCCGGGGGCACCGACCGAGGAGATCCGCTGTACGCCTCGTAGACGCCCTAGAACGCCCCTTCGTGCACGCTGAGTGCGGGAGGGGCCTTCTAACGCGTTGTGAGCGGCGTCGGTGGCGCGACGGCGTGGAGGTCGTGGGACCGTCCCGGGCGCCTCGGCGGATGACGTAGCCTGTTGTCCTCTCGGCCGGGGAAAGGACACTCGGCCACCCGTGGGAACGAACAGACGCTACGCCGACGCGATCGACCGCCGCATGGGTGAGAAGATCCTGCTCAACATCTCGCGCGGCGGTCCGCTGCAGACGCTCACCCCCTCGGAGCTGCGCCTGAATGAGGTGCCGCTGACGATCGACCCCCGGCCTCGGCGCAAGGTCAAAGCGTGGGTGCGGTTCGGCAACATCCCGATCCGCGTCGACGCGCTCGTCTCGCGCTGGACACCGGATGCCGTCGGCATCGTCTTCACCGTCGAGGACATCGAGCACCGATGCTGGGTGTGGGTCGGGGCCGTCGAGAGCTAGGAGTGGTTGTCACCGCTGGGTTGGCGCGCAGGAGCGCTCGTGCAGTATCGGTGAGGGGGCTGAGCGTTCACCGCGGGTTCGGAAACTGGTGCTACCGTCCTGCTCGTGAGACGGACGATTCTCTGGGCTGTCGCGGCGGGAGTGGCGTTGCTGTGCGTGCCCCTGCTGTACAGCATCGGAGCGCTCTACGGGGTTGAGACTCTCGTGTGGGACCCTCTCTCCTCGACATTCACCTACCAGGAACGACCGGGCGGTTTCGCCGCCATCGTCACGACCATGGTGATGTGCGCGGCACTGCTCTCGTTCTCTCTCACCGGGATCAGCGTCGCGGTCGTCCGGCTGGTTCGGGGTCGCCTCCGCACGTCCCGATCGACCGCCTCGCCTCGTGCGTGAGCCGCGGGGTGGGTCCGCAAGATTTCCTTCGCGCCGTGCCACTGTGGGTCTCTTGCGCCGGTAGGCTGCGCTGGTGCCGTCAGACGACCTCGAGAACTCACCGCCCCTTCACCCTCGGGCGCTGCTGCAGCAGTGGGTCGATGACTTCCGTGCGCACGGATATCTCATTGCAGGGTCAGTGCACGTCGCGGAGCAGGACGGCTCAGACGGGCGCGACACGGGCCTAGTAGTGGTCCAGCTGCACGGCAAGAACGTGTCTATCTACATGGAGCCGACCGGTTACGACCAGCCGCTGTGGCAAGCAACACTCACCGCACGCCCAGAGGAGCAGACCTTCGGCGTTGCGGACCTCGCTCACCTGGCGGCCGAGCTCGTGGTCGCGGGGAATCTGTGCGCCTACCTGCAGTATCGGTCGCTGGAATGGGATCGCGAAAGCGGCCGCCGCGCCTGAGCGCGTTGTCAAGGTCCTCCCGCACAGCGTCACCGCCGAGCATCCTCGGCTCGCGAATGGACACCATCACCGCTTGCAGACCGCATTCCCGCGTCCCCCTCATGCACCGCCACTGCAAACTACCTTCGGAGGAGACACCGTGGGACGTCTGATCTATCAGGAACGAACGATCGTCGACATCGAGGATCGGCTTCTGTCACATCTGCGGATCGTGGTGATGAACAAACTCCGCAGGCAAGAGCCGTTCATGCTCAGCCTGCCGCACCCCGATCACGGTCACCTGAGCATCTGGATGCACCCGGCGACGCCGATCGTGATGCAGTTCTACGGCAGCCGCCCGCCCTCCATCGACAACCAACTCATCGAAGAGATGATGCAAGGAGCCAGCGGCCCGGATGGCCTGACCATCACCCTCGGACGTATTTGACGCCCGACGCGTCTGATCGCTCGGGGTGGGTGCGCTGATCCGCTCCCACCCCGAGCTATCTTGGAGGTTGCGAGCCGGAGGGTTTCGCCCCCCGCTCCGGGCCGCGACACGAACATACCGACCGAGGGACGCCGTCGCTGACGCTTGACACATTCATCCGTTTAGGTGTGTGTCAGAACAGACCCTCAGCATGCCACGCGATCACAGCGTCGAACGCGTCCCTGGTAGGTCGATCGGCTCGCTCGAACCACGCCGCCATCACAGCAGTTTCCTCATCCCAGAACCGACCACTCGGAGGGTCGAAGATCGCGCCCTCATCGTCGAAGTAGCCCCACCCCGTGTACGAACGACCGGGCATACACACCTCGAAACCACTGTCACGAGCCGATTCACCGCCGCCGATCAGCCGACGGACCCCAATGAGAAAACATCTCTGGGGCCCTTGTCAAGAACCCGAATCACGCAATCTTCCGCACCATACGATCACCGTCATGACGAAGAGCGACATCAGCGGAGCACAACTGTTCCAGTTCACGGTCCCGGCTTTGCTGTTGCTCCTGACGGTCGCCCTTGCCACCACCACACTGTGGCCGCTCGCCATCGCCACCGCACTCGCGAGCCTCGCGGCGGGTTTATGGGGACGTCAGATCCTCAAGAACGAGCAAGCCGACGAGGCCCTCGCGGCCGCCCGAGCCGACGAACTTCCCTGAGCTGCGACGGTCCGTTCTGCCGAGCCACGTCGGGCAGTGCCGCGCAGGTCTCGCGCTCCGATAGAGTCACGGTCGTGGGGGACATCTCAAGAAGAAGCCTGATCGTCGCGGGCGTGTGGTCCGCGCCCGTCGTTGCCGTAGCCATGGCGGTCCCGGCCGCCGCCGCATCAGGCGAAACCGCCGGCACGGTAAACGAGATCTACAGGTATCAGCAATTCGCGAACTCGGTGAACTGGACGTGGAACGCGACCAACGACACCAGTCAGAGCGCCGTCCTCACCGTCGTGTTCGACCTTGGACCGTTCACCTTCGGCGGCTGGCTCACCTCCGCGTGGTCCCGCAGCGTGAACACCTACGTCTCGAACGCAGCGGTCGCACCCAGTGCGCAGGTCGGAAACTGCACCATCGTGCTTCAGGCGCCATCCGGAACGTCCGGCACGGTAACGGCAACGGTCATGGCCGAGGGCGCACAACCACGCGTCCAGGCATTCGCGATCACCATCCCCTGACACCCGGGTCATTAGCCGGGCCCGGGTAGACCGTCCGGGCTAACGAGCTGCTGACCTCGTAGTAAAGCCAAGCACCAGAGCACCGAGCCCGACCACGACGACCGCTATCGAGACCATCATGCCTACCGCGTCCGCAGGCAGCATCGAGCACCCGACAGAAGCGTCCTCGTAGTCACAGGTTCGCCACGGTTGGAAGAAGTACACGACGGTCGCAACGCTCCCAACAACGGCAACCGCCGCACCAACGACCATCAATCGTGTACGCGACATCCGCTCAGGCTAGCGGAGGGCTGTGTGCGACGCGGATGGGTGGGAGTCTGGGTCAAGGCCTCGCCGGCGGACGTCTTGTTCGGCCATGCTCTGCGGTATGGAGAGAAATCCCTTCCTGCCGCCCATTCAGACGGTACTCACGCTCGCGGTCGGTGTCCCGTCTGTGATCATCCTCGCGGGCATCATTGTCGCCGTCGTGGTGGTTGTCCGTCATCGCCGGAGTCAGAAGTGAGTAGTGAGCACGACGCCGTATACGACGTGTCGAAGGTGAACGAGTTGAGCGATTTAGACCTCGCCGAGCGCCAGCGACGGATCGCCCAAATCGAACGCGCCCAGTTTCACGACAACCTCAACGCGACGACGTTCACAGCACACTCAGCACACCACCGTGATCCGGCTCTAGACGACGCCAGGTGGGCGGTCGAGAAAGAGATGAAGCGGCGCGGTATGTGGCCGCCTACTGCGGACGAGTGAGATCGGTCGAGCCGTCGGAGGAATCTCCATTGGCCCGACGCTCATGCGCTCGGCCCCACACAGTACGACGGGGCTTCTAGCTGGCAGGCCATACCTCAGACGCCGCGACGGGGTCCGGGAGATCGAAGCCGCCGACATGCCCGCGTTGCAGGGGCAGGTGCCTGAGGGGCACGCGCTCGTCACCGTGCGATTGGCCTAGGGTTTGAGGAGATTGGACACCCCATGGAATGGCAAGGTCTGGATGACGGCGGCGAGCTGACAGCGCGCCTTCGAGAACACTTCATTGGTCGCGTCTACGACCTGGGCTACATGATCGGCATGACGGGGCATCTACTCGATGCCCAGATCGCGCAGGCGGAGAATGAGCCGCTGAGCCGTCTCCCGTGGCGTCACGTCTTCGCGTCCGTTGAGCAAATCATCCTCAACGCCGGACGCATCTCCAGCCTGATCCGACCTACTCAAAAGGGAAAACCGGCGGTCCGAGCACTCCGAACAGCCCGCGCCGCGTTCATGCGAAGCGTCTTCGACGACGAATCGATGGAACCTGTCCACGACCGAACCGTACGCAACCGGATAGAGCATTACGACGAACGAATAGAGGACGCGATCGTGGCGGCCGAGCCGGGAGCGGGTTGGATGCAGGACTTCGTCGGCCCTGAGGACGGGATCCGCATCGTCGACTCGCCGCCACCCATTTGGAGCAGGCGATTCGACCCCCCTACAGGCGAATACGTTGCGGTTGACGAAACGGTGAACGTCCTCCAACTGCTGCATGCCACGAATGCGGTCTACAGGACAGCCGAGCAGTGGCTCGAGGCGCACGCGGCGCGCCCATAACGACGAAACGGCCCCCGGCGTCCCTTCGAAGAGGGACGCCGGGGGCGTTGAGAGTTGCCCGTGATCGCGAGCGCGCGCCCGCGGAGAGGCGCCGATCGGCCTTCTGTAAGATCGCGCCATGAGCGACACGGCCGTCATCGAGTGCATCAATTGCCGCAGACCACTTCCGGAGCCGGAGCTCGTTTTCGGTGACAGATGGTGGAGCACCTGTGAGTGCGGGTACCACGAGACCTTTTTCGACTTCGACGCGGCGGTCGCTCAGTCCGAAGGATCGCTCACTGTGGATGAAATTCTCGCGGCGTCTGAGAGAGCTCACCCGGAGTGGCCCTTCGACGGTCCACGCATGATCTCGGAGACCGTACTGCTCCTGTCTATTCCGCCTTCAACAGACCCTGCCGCGGAAGCTCGCGCGTTCTGGTTCGCCGGTTGGACGCAGTACCGCGCCGCGCTGCTGGGCTATGACGTGCTGCTTACCCGCCGGTATGACCGTTGGATGTCTGGTCTACTGGTCGTTGCGACTTTCGGACGATCAGTCACCTCCAGTCTGGACAGGATCCAGTCCCGAGTCCCGGAGTTTGTCACCTGGTACGACGTCGAAAAAACCCGTTTGATGAGAGACCCCGTGTGTCGATGGTTTTACGCGCTTCGCACCGATGGATTGAAGCGAGGCGAGCTGCCGTCGACCTACGGAGTGTCAGATCACACACGAGACGACGAGGAATGGCCCGTCACGCGGCAACTGCTCTGGAATGCGCCCGAGGGCTTTGTTGAGCCGACTCCGCAGCGACTAGCGCACCACTACCTTGAGCTTCTCTGGGACCTTCTCACACGGTCTAGCGACCCTGCAGGTGTCGGTCGAGGACCGCAAGAGCCTCAACCTCAGGCTCCGTGATGCCTTCGACCCACCCGTGAGTACGAGCCAGGAACGCCAAACTGTCGTCTCTTGGGTTGTCGAGGTTGATCAATTTGCGAACCGCCGAGGCGAGCAGCTCGATGTTCGGCTCGACTGCATGGCCCATGCGCGACATCGTACTCGGGCTCAGGGGACCAGCTCCGCCGGGTCGCTCATCGTGTCGCCGTAGTAGTACCCACCGACCGAGAGCGATGCGCTCCACGCGCGCTGGTCGCGGGCGACGACGTTGCCGTGCGTCAGGTCGGTGCCGGCGCTGAGGTCGGTGGCGCGAACGCGGCTGATAGCGATCGATGGGGCCCGGTTCTGCGTGGCGGAGTCCCACGCTCCCAGGTACAGCATGATCGTGCTCACCGCGGTCGAGAGCGTGAAGCCCTTCGCGGTGATCGCGACGTACTTCTCCGACGAATCTCCCGGCAGGGTCGTCCCGGTCAGCCCGAGGCGATCCGGCGCCGCTGTCGGGACGCCGCTCAGGGTGCCGCTCGCGGTGATACCCGTGTAGACCTTGGAGTTCGCGAGGCTCGCCGGCGTCTTGAGGCCGAAGAGCGGGTAGAGCGCCGGCGCCGTGGCGGTGTATCCGCGGGTCAGCTTGAACGCGAACACGAACGTGTACACGTGGGTGGGGTTGGCCTCGAAGTATGCCTTGAGCGCCGCGAGGATCTGCAGGCCCGCACCGGCTCCGAGACCTGTCGCGCCGCTCGAGGTGTTCGACTGCTTGGACACCATGATGTGCGGGCGCCCCTTTGCCGTGCGCTCGACGCGCCCGGACGCGGTCGACGCGAACGAGTTGAACAGGGTGGCGAAGCCGACGTCGCTGCCGGTGATCCGCTTGGCGGACGCTGCGGCGAGGTTGGGGATCTGCGTTCCCTCCCAGGTGCCGTCGGGGCGACCCGGATCCAGCAGGAGCAGGTCGCCGTCGGTGAGGGACGCGTCGGGTGCGAAGTTCGCGGTCGGGTTGAAACCGGGGAAGCGGGTGCGAACGGGGTTACGCGTGGCCAATGGTTGTCCCTTCTTAGAAGTGCTCAGACATGGTCAGGGAGCGACCGATGCGGGCGGGGTTGGTGCCGGTGGCGGTGACCACACTCAGCCATTGGAAGCCGTCGATCTTGGACACGTCGACGCGGATGTCGAAGCTGAGCGTCCCGTTGACCGAGCTGGACATGACCACCCGGCCGCCCGCCTCGTCGACGGTCGCGCCGGTGGCCTGGATGCCGAGGTAGGACGGCTTCACGCTCTGCCATCCCGGCATCGAGAACTGATACCCCGACGTGTGAGGGATGAGGATCTGCGGGACCAGCGCCCACTCCACCGTCGTCGGCTGCGGCGTCTTCGTGCCCGTGTACCGGCCGGAGAAGACGAGCAGATGCGAGTCCGAGCAGCGGAACCCGTTGGCGGGGATGAGGGTGCTGATTCCGTCGGATCCGTCGGCGGTGATCGTCTGATCCCACCGCTCGGAGAACAGGAGGTGCGGCTGTACGGTCATGCGGCGAGGTCCAGTTCGTCCTTGTAGCTCACGGTCAGGCGGGTGACGTAGATGCCGCCGCAGATGACCTCGAGCGCGTCGGTCAGGAGCTTGTAGCTGAAGAAGGGGTTGAACCCGCCGCGGAAGTTCGCTGCGGTGTTGTCGGCGCCGAACTGGATCGGTTCCTGCACGGCGGCGATACCGCGCAGGTCGATGGCGCGCCCGCCCATCTGCAGCTCGAGGTACTCCGCGTTCGTCCCGACGCGGGCGGTGAGGCGGCCGTACTGGAAGTTGGTCTTGTTCTCGTTGTAGCCGAGGACCAGACCCGACGCGCCACGGCTGGCGGGCACGTCGACCCACTGTATGGGGTTGCTCGCGGAGGAGCGGGCGCCGCGGAGCTGCCACCGCTCGGCGTTGACGTCGCCGGTGTCGGACTTCGCCAGTGCGGTGAAGTAGGCGCGCTCGGAGTTGTCCCAGGCTTGGTTGTCGATGCCGGCGCCGAACGAGTCCCACGACACCCGCTTCGTGGCTCCACCCGATGCGCTGGTCAGGTACTCCACGAACAGGGAGTAGTAGAACCCGAACGACACGATGGCGCCCTGCGTCAGCCCGGTGGTTGCGCGGGGCCGGGCGAGGCGCACGATCGCGTCGGTCGCGGTGCCCTGCCCGCGGATCTGTCCCGGGGCGGCGATGCGCAGGGCGCTGCCGCCGGGGTACTTGACCCGGCTGAGAGGCGATCGAATGTCCGGGCGGGATGCACCGTCGCTTCCGGCCTGGAACACCGGGGTCCAGTTGCCATAGTCGTTGGCGAAGTCCTCGGCGTAGATGATTTCGCCGCGGCGCACGAGCTGGCCGCCTTCGTCGGCGAGGATGTCCTCGACGGTGAAGGGGTGTCGTTCGCTCGATTTCCCGCCGAGCAGGAGGAGGCCGTGGTCAGGCATTGGTCATCTCGCCTTCGATGAGGTGGAGGCCGTCGGGCTGCTCGTGCAGCACGAAGCGACCGGCGGGAACGAGTTTGGCCAGGTCGCGGCCGGCGATGTACTTGTCGGCGGTGACGTGACCGCGGGAGATGTCGGAGCGCAGCGACGCTGGCACGACGCCCGTGATGGGGTCGTACTTGTCGGATACCTCGAGGAACGTGGGTCGCCCGTCGGCGGGCGTCAATTCCCGGGCCAGTGCCGCCCACGGCGTCGACTGCGGCGATCGCGCGGAGGAAGCCGACCGCTTGCAGGGCTGCGTTGGTGGGCTCGTCGGGGAGAGTAGTGCCCAGGTTCGGGTCGACGTACGGGGTGTCTGAGTTCCATCCCCACTTGTCCCCGTCGGGGAAGTAGTCCTGGCGCCCGTCGGTGCCGGTGCCTGTTGTCTGCACGAGCGCCTTGCTCGCGAGTTCCGCTGCGACGGCCTGCGCCGCGGTCTGCGACACGTAGGCGGCGAGGTTCGGATCTTCCGCCAGTGCGGCGGAGATGAGGACGGCGGCGATGCCTCGGAACGCGGCGTAGGTGGCGCTGTCCTCGTCGAGCACGAGCGATGCGGTGATGAGGTCGTTCGCGAAGGCGATCTGTGCTTTGGGAATCCAGCGGCCCATGTTCAGTCTCCCCACTCGAAGTAGTTGCGGACGCCCTCGATGGGCAGGGTGTTGGTGCGGTACCAGCCCGTGTAGGTCGACGGGAGGAGCACCTGCACGGGCTCGTCGTCGTTGGAGCCGGGGCTGCGTCCGGGGCCCACGAAGATCTGTGCGGGGTTGGTTGGGGCACGGACGAGGGCCGCGAGCTCACCGCCACCGGGCGGCACGCGCAGCTCCCAGCCCGGGTAGTCCCAGGGGATGTAATCGGCAATGGCCTGCCCGCCGAACGCGGTCGAGTAGGTGCCGGCGAATCGTTCGACCCGGACGTCGTACCAGACGTCTTCGCCGGTGATGAGCCAGAGCGAGTGAGTGTCTTGCAGCTCCACTTCGCCGGATCCGTCGTCCTGGAACGTGTCGACGACGATGGGTGGGCTGATGAAGAGCGTGTCGCCGCCGATGGCTGCGCCGTTGGGGATGAACAGCACCCGCAGGTGCAGGTCCGGTCGCGGCTTCCCGGCGAAGTCCTCCAGTTTGAAGGTGACGGTCTCAAGCGCCATGTGGGCCAGGCTCCTCTCAGCCGTCACCTGGGGTGACGGCACGCGGGTGCCGGCGCGGGGCGCCGGCGAGTGTTCGGGGAGAAGCAGATGGTGAAGGCGGCGATCGCCGTCATGGCGATCGCCGCCCACCGTCCGAGGTTGCGCACGTCAGTGGTTGTGTGCGCCGGGGTTGGGGAAGTTGGCCGGGTTGTGCGGGTCGAGCGCGGCCTGGTACTCCTCACGGGTGGTGGTGCTCGGGTCGGGGAGCTTCCAGGTGCCATCGGTGGCCTGCTCGAGCTGCACGGTGAGCTGCTGCTTGGCGCCGATGAAGATGGCGAGCAGGTTGGAGAGCGCTCCGAGCGCGAGGGAGAGGCCGAGCAGGACGGTGGCGTTGGTCTCGTCGTCGTAGAAGCCGAGCAGCACGAGGGCGGGGGAGACCGTCGCGGCGAGGGTGTAGATCGCCGCGCGGATGATTGCCCATCCGGCGCCGATGTCGCCCTTGCGGACGTTGACGAGGGACAGCACGGCGGAGAGGAACTGGAGGGCGGCGCCGACGATGATCAGTGCCTGTTCCCAGACGCCGGCGGTACCGAAGCCGAGGAGGATGGCGAGGGGCGCGAGGGCGCCGGCGAACAGCTGGATCGCCTGTCGGCGTTCCGGTGTGAAGATGAGAGCGAGGGCGTTCATGGAGTCCTTCCGGGACGGTCGGTTCCGTGTGCGTCGGGCAGCACGGGGAAGTCGGGCACGGTGAGGCCCGCCTTGATGGCGATGACGCGCACGGCGTGCGCGTGCTCGGTGACGATGCGGTTGCGGGTCTGCAGGTCGTGCAGCTCGTCTTCGCGGTCGGCCTTCTCGCGAGCGATGCGGTCGACCTCGGCGCGGCGTCTCTTCATGGATCCGGTGATGCCGTCGCGAACAGACTTGAAGATCTCGGTGCCGAGGACGCCACCCAGAACGAGGAGCGCAGCGCGTGTGAGCTCCTGAGCGGCCGGGTCCACTGCTACCTCCCGCGCGGTTCGAAGGTGTACCCCCGGATCTCCCAGAGGCGGTTCGCGCTGATGAGCCAGGCGAAGCCGAGGATCATCCCGGCCTGGGTGAGGCGGGACGATCCGGCAGGCCCCTGAGCGTGCAGGGTGAGCACGACTCCGAAGTAGATGAGTGCGCCGACGGCGACGGAGTAGATGCCGAGGCGCTCGAGCCACCACCAGCCCGGGAGGACGGCGACCGCTGCTGCGATCGCGCCGACGAGGATCGCGGCACCCCAGAGAGTCGTCAGGGTTGGACCGAGGGGCGTTTCGATCGACGTCGGCGGCCGCCACAGGGTCACGACCCCGATTGCGACGGCGATGAGGTAGCCCACGAGGTAGATGACTTTCGACACCCGCGGCTCGTGGATCCTCGACCAGGTGCGCGCGATCGCGCGGCCGACGACGAGGGTCAGCCACACGATCGCGCGCACCGCGGCCGCGGTGACCGCGCGGAGACGGGTCATGCCCAGCGGTCGCCCCACGGGACGCGGCCGGCGTCGACCTTGCGGCCGTCGTCGTAGAGACGCCAGCCGGGCTCGAGCAGACGGGTCTGCTCGTAGCTGATGCCGTGGGCCTCGACGACCTTGCGGAAGTCGTCCTTGCCGAGCTGGTTGACCCAGCGGCCGCCGGGGATGCCGACGGCGTTCAGGGCCGGGTAGACGTCGGGCATGAGGTGGGTGATGGCGCCGTCCCCGATGAGGAACGTGCGATCGAGGTGCTGGGAGTAGATAACGCGCATGTCGTCCTCCTCGGACGGGTTGACGGTGTCGGAGCCGACGGATGCCGGTCCGGCGAGGTTGGAGCGGATGAACTCGGCGGGGTCGATCTCGACGCCGTTGCGGTACACCTCGTGGTGGAGGTGCTTTCCGGTGGATCGGCCGGTGGTGCCCATGCGCGCGATGCGCTGACCCATGACGACGCGGGCGCCGTAGCCGACGTAGAAGCCGCCGGTGTCGATGTGGGCGTAGCCGCTGCCGATGCCGTCGCCGTGGTCCAGGCGGATGAAGTTGCCGTAGCCGCCGTTGTAACCGGCGAACGTGACGACTCCGTCGGCCATGGCGCAGATGTCATCGAAACCGGTCTGGTCCTGGCCGTAGTGGAACGAGTTCGTCCACCCGCCGGGGGTCCAGAAGGGCTCGCGGGGGCCGAAGCCGCCGCCGAGGTTGGGGGCGTCGCGGGATCCGTTGGGCCAGAGAACGTTCACGACCAGCTCGCAATCTCCGCGTAGGGCGGGGCCGTGCCGAGCTCGCCATTCACGAGCTCGACGACGTCGAATGTGTTCTCCTGTTCGGCGAGCCACGCGCCCTTGTCCTCGACGTAGTCGGGGGCGGGGTAGCGGACCTCGCACCACGGCCGTTCGCCCGCCGCAGCGAGCCCCTCGAGGAAGGTCGTGATCTCCTCGGTGGCCTTGTTGGGATCTCGGACGGTGTAGCGCTGGGTGGGAATGTCAGACACGGCGGTCTGCTCCTCTCGATAACGAAGCCGCCGGCACAGGTGCCGACGGCTTCACGGGTGGGTAGTGTGAGCGCATGAAACGTGGACTCGTCCCCGCCGGCCTGGCGGTGCTCGTGCTGGCGCTCTCCGGCTGCGTCAGCGTCCAAACGAGCGAGGAGCGGGTCGAGGTCACCCCCGGGGCGTCAGGGACGTACAGCGCCGGAGACACGACCGTCGTTGTGGAGCCGAGCGAGGCGCCCGCCACGCCGGTGGAGGTATCAGCGACTCCGACACCGCCGACGAAGGCGACGTCGGTACTCACAGCGATTCAGCTCACAGTCGCGAGCTACGGCGTGGACGTCATGGCCGACCAGATCAAGGCGGCTTCGGACTACGCCTGCGATCAGCTGGCTGCTGGCGCCGACGCGGACAACATCGTCGCGCTGACGGGCGAGATTCCTGAGGGCGCGAACCGTGACCTCGTAACCGCCGCAAAGAACGATTACTGCCCGATTCGTTAGGCGCCGTGGGCTGCCATCCAGGGCTCTGGGTCGACAGCGACTCCATCGATGCGCACCTCGAAGTGCAGGTGATCTCCGAAGCTGTTGCCGGTGTCACCAACGGGTCCCAACGGGCTGCCCTTCGAAGCAGCCTGGCCAACCGCCACGGTTGGCAGAGTGGCCATGTGGCCGTAGAGCGTCTCGACGATCGAGCCGTCTATCGTTCCGTGATTCAAGATCACGTAGTAGCCGTAACCATCATCGGCATTGCCGCCCGCGAACGTGACAACCCCGCGACCCGCGGCCGGGATGACGTGTCCGGTCACGTCCGGCCCAGCCATGTCCACACCGTCATGAGTCGGCCGGTCGGGCGGTCGGAATCCGTAGGTCTTCGTTGAGAGTGGGAACGGCCAGTCGAAGTCGCCAGCGCCCGGTCCTCCGACGCCGGGCGGCACCCTTCGGACTCGCCCGCTCTCTGTGTCGATGGCGAGCCAGTGGAGACCGTCTGTGCTCGTGGCGTTCTCGACCGCGCCAATGCTGATGCGAAGGCCGTCACCGTCGATCTGAACGACGTCGCCACCGTGCTGCAGCCTCGCGTAGTCGTCGCTGACCTGTGCGACGCTGTTCCCCTTGAACATCTGGATGGTGTCGTCGTCGGTGAAGACCTGGGCGCCGTTGGCGTACACGAGGGCTCCGCCCGAGGTGGTCGGGTCCATGGTCATGTTGCCGGCGATGATCTTGCCGGTGGCTCCGTCGATGACAACCTGGTTGGCGCCGGTGCCGACGTAGATCTTGCCGCCTTCCATGCGGATGTTCCCCATGGTGAGTGTGCCGGTACCGCCGTCGAGGATGATGGCGACGGGGCCTTCGCCGATCATGATGCGGCCGCCCCCGACGGGACTGATGAGGACGCCGCCGACGCGGATCACCCCGCCTCCGAGCACCTCCCAGTCGCCGGCGATTGACCCCGGCCCGGTCCACTCGAAGGTGCCCTCTCCCATGAGCCGTGCGCCGGCCTGCAGAAGCAGGAGGCCGCCGATGAAGCGGACCCGGCCGTCCTCGATGGAGGCCGACTCGAAGGGGTTCTCGCGGAGCAGTCCTTGGACGGCTTCGATGAGCCACTCGAGGGGAGAGTCGTTGACGTTGTAGACGCCCATTTACTGCAGCTCCAGGGTCGGGAACGGGTCGCGCACGGCGTGGGAGAGCGCGATGACGCGCCCGTTCTTCCATCCGGGCGGTTCGACCTCGTCGCCCATGTAGTAGGCGTTGATTCCCGTGCCGATGTCGATGCGGTCGTTGAGGTCGGGGTCCGCGAGCTGGTAGCGGTACTGCTTGATCGGCTCGCGGAACATGCGCAGCCGTTCCTTGGCTTGTGAGTCCGCCACGTCCTGGTCCTGGGTCGCTTTGATCGGGAACGACTTGTCGAGGAACGGGATCACACTGCCCTCGTCGGCGCCGATGGCGAGGCCGATCTTGGTGTCACTGCCGCGGCCCTGCGCCGTGCCCCACACGCCGGTGAGCTGCTGCTCGGCGTCGAGCTTGTAGCCGAAGCCGCGGATGGGGCTGCGCTTCGCGGAGGCGTGCACGGTGATGGTGTCGCCGGGGAGCTTCGGGTTGCCGATACGCAGCACGTCCTCGAGCCCGCCGTCGACGGGGGACCAGCGTGGGTAGAAGTGCGCCTCGGGGCCGTTCTCGCGGCTGTGGAGGTCGCGCATGAGGCTTTCGAGGGTGTCCAGGCGTGATCGCTTGATCGACTCGCTGAACGGGCCGCCCTCGAACCGTTCGGCCGGGTCGATGACCAGGCGCAGCGCCCAGCGGTATCCGCCGTTGATGAACGCGTACCAGGCGAACTCGCCCATCAGTCCGCGAAGCGAGCGTCCCTCCACGACGATGTCGGGCAGGTCGACCGGTCCGATTCCGAACAGGGCGCGCCGCGCCGCGATGAAACGGAAGTCAGCGTGCGCCACCTGCAGACGCCCGCTCGCGGAGTCCCAGTCGTGGTTGAGCACCCAGCCTGCGTACTTGGGACGCCCGTTCCACTCCGCCACGAACCGCATCCGCCACGGCTGGGTGATCTTCGCCCACGTTTCGCGGTTGATGAGCAGGTGTCGCTCGCGGACCATCAGCGTGTGTGTGCGTGCGCCGTCGACGCCGTTGACCTTCGATCGCCAGGAGCCCTCGGAGGGGTGCACGACAAGCTCGCGCCGGCCGGTGAGGGAGTCGACGAAGGAGTACCGGATTCGTGGGGTCACCGCGCCCCCTCCCTGTCAGTAGTAGCCCGGTCGCAGCTGCACCGACATCTGCCCGGCCCCGGACACGGGCACGAGGGACAGGGGTGTGTGGCCTTTCGGCATGTCCCAGACGTCGATGCGCGCCCCGTAGACGCCGGTTGCGACGACGCCGCCGCGCAGCAGCAGACCGTCGTTGTCCATGTCGATGACGTCGGGGCCGGGACCGGGGCTGGAGGTCACCTGGTACACGCGGCCGTACGGTCCCCGGATCTCGTACCCGCCGGGCATGGTGCCGGTGACGGTGATAATCGCCGGGGAGGGCGCCTCTCCGCTGTTCTCGACGAGGATCTCTGTGCCGACGACGGGGATGGTCATCTCCCCGCGGATGAGCTGTGACGGTGCCCGGTACCGGTGCAGGAAGTTCGCGCGGCGCGGGCTGGGGGTGGGTCTGAACTCCCACCCCCGGCCGCGGCGCACGTGCGTGCTGAGCGCCGTCCCGGCGCGGGTGCGCCAGTGGAACTCGGCGGAGGACTCGGGGGCGACGAGAAACGCGCCGGCCTTCCACTGCAGCCGCTCGAGCTCCGCAGCGGAACCCGCGTACACGATGCCCTTGAGCTCGATGATCCGGGGATCGTTCACGTCGTTGGGGAGGTCGAGCTGACCCTCTTGACGATCGCGCGGCATCTCGCGGGATGTCACGGATGCACCGTCCGTGATGCCGGAGATGCCGGTGACGAACCATCCGGTCGTGTAGTCCAGGCGCCGGCCGGTGTAGTCGATGTCGAGGATTCGGGCGGAGAATCCCGGTGCGGGTGCACGCCGCATCCGCCACCCCCTCCCTCGTCAGAACTGCTGGCTGGGCATCGCGTCGCGCACAGCGACCTCGACCGCCCGCTGAATGAGCGCGATGGTCTCGGCATCCGGGTTGCCGGTGATGGTGATGGGCACGGAGACCCTCACATCGGCGGGCGCGCCGGCAGGCTGTCGAGCGTTCAGCTCGCGCTGGATCGCGAGCGAGCGCGGCGAGTTGTCCATGGGGACGAACGCCTCCGGCACGTCGAAGCGATCACCTACGACCCGCCAGGTGTCCGCCGGCACGATCACCGCGGTCGCCGACATCGGAACGAGGTCGGGGATGCCGCCGCGTGCCATCGGCTGCACGATGCCGCCGTGGAAGCCGCGGCGTATCGACGTGGGATCGAGTGAGTCCGTGGCGACGTTCAGACGGACGGTCGAACCGTTGTAGGTGGTGATCAGCTGGTTGATGCTGTTCTCCGCCGCGGCGGTGTTCGCGGTGACCGCTGTTGTGATCATCTGCGGCAAGCTCGCGTACGAGCGGACGAGCTGCTCCGCATGCTCCCTCGTGAGGCCCATCTGTGTGAGCTGGTCGATGAGGGCCTGGGTCGTCGTGTCGTAGCGGGAGGTGAGTTCCTCCTGTCCCTCTCCGGCGCGGACGGCCGCGTTGAGCTCCTCCTGCAGCGCCCCGATCGAGCCGCGCAGCTGCCGCTCGAGCTGCGCACCGGAGTCCGTTGCGGACAGGTGCGCGAGGTCGAGCCCCTCGAGGGAGAGCTTCACGCCGTCGCTGGCGTAGCCGACGGTCGACACGGCGTCAGCCAGGCGGAGCGACGCGTCGTTGAGGAAGCCCATGGCGACCGCACCCTCGCCGAACTCGTTGACCTTGCCGCGCGCCACCTCGAGCCCGTCGAGAAGCTCCCCACGGATGGTGTCCGCGCTGGCCTTGGCCGAGTCGTCGAACTCGCGCATCCCATCGCGCAGGCCTTCCAGCTCCGAGGTGTCGGAGAGGGGCGCGATAGCTCTCTGGAGGGTGATCAGCATGTCGACCATGTCGGCGCCCGGTCCGGCGACGAACTCGCCGAACGCGATCGCACCGTCGGCGGCCGAGTTGACCATCGTCTCGCCCCAGTCGAATGCACCGTTGACGAGGTCGAGGAAGAACTGCGTCACGGGGCCGCGGTTCGCCGACACGAACTCGGCGACCTGGGAGAGCGGCTCAGCGAATCCGGCGGCGAGGGTGCCCTTGATGCCGTCGACGGCGACCTCGATGTTCCGCTCCGCCTGGGCGATGCGGGTGGCGTCGTTGTCGGCGATGGTGTCGAACATGCGCTGTGCGGCGCCCTCCACCTGGCCGATCTGATCGACGGCGGTGGAGAGGTCCATGCGGAACAGCGCGTCGCCGAGATCCTCAGCTTGCGTTCCGAACAGCGCGACGGCGGCCGCGTTGCGCTGCACCGGGTCTTCCATCTGACGCAGCTTCTCGAGTACTTCGCCGAGCCCTGCGGCGGCGTCGGGGCCGCCGCGGGCGATCTTGGCCGTCATGTCCGCCGCGTTGAGGCCGAGCAGCTCGAAGCCCTCCGCGGAGGTCTTGGAGGCATCCGTCGCGCGGATCTGGAACTCTTTGAGCGCGTCGGCGGCGAGGTCGGCGTTGCGCGCACCGCCCTGGAGGGCCTGGCTCATGAGACCGAGTGACTGCGGGCCGGATAGCCCGAGGCGGGCGAACAGTGCGGGGTACTCGGTGAGGGTGTCCAGGAGGTCGCCGGCACGGTTGAGTCCCTGCCGTTCGCCGGCGGCGATGAGGTCGAAGGCCTGCTTCGCGGAGCTGGCGACACCGGTGCTGAGCAGCGTCGCTGTGGCCTGCGCGACGGGCTGCACATCCTCGCGCATGATGTCGGCGATGCCGGCGAGACCCTCGATGGTCTTGCGTGCCTCGACGTTGGAGGAGTCGCCGTCGAGCAGCTGGAACTGCATCGCCAGGCGTGCGGTGTCCATGTTCGCTTCGACGGAGTCGCCGAACACGTTCGCGTACGCGGCGCCGGCGGCACGTCCGATGCGCAGCGCCGCGGCCGGGCTGATGCCGGTGAGCGCCTCAAGGCGGTCGAAGCCGACCTCCTGCTGGAGACCGTCCTGCACCGCGCCAGACACGGCCTTGCCGATCGCGACGCCGGCGAGGATGATGCCGCCGGCGACGGGGATGGCTGTGAGCGCGGAGATGAGCGAGTCCTCGACACCACCGCCGACGACGTCGCCGACGCGCTCACCGATGCCGCGCGTCGCCCCATCGAGGCTTCTGCCGAAGGATGCGCCCCCGCGTTCACCTGCGGCGCTGGTGGCGTCCTCGACCTTGTCGGCCAGCTGGTCGAGTTCCGCCTCTGCTTTCGCGGTGGAGGCGTCGACGTCGACCGAGGCGCGCAGGCCCTTGAGCCGCTCGGCTTGCTGCTCGAGACGCGAGAGGCTCGCCTCGGCGCGCTTCACGTCCGCGGATACCTCGAACCCACCCTCGGCGCGGATCGCGAGGTCTTCGACCTTCGCGCGTGCGCGCTCGAGCGCCTTGTCGGTGCGGGTGATGTCGGCGTCGAGCTGCAGCACCGCGCGCTCAGAGACGAGCTTGCGGGCCGCCTTCTCGACCCGGTCCATCCCGGCAAGGGCCTCACTCGACTCGACGTCGACCTTCACGGTCGCGTCGGTCTGCGCGGCCGCGGCCGCGAGCTGCTTGAACTCGCCCTTGCTGATGAGAGCGAGGCGGCGCGCAGCGTCGGCAGCGACGCCGTAGGAACGGACGAGGACGCCCTCGATCTCGCTGGCGCTCTTCTTGGTGGCGCGATCGGACACAAGGAAGTTGCGCACGAGCGACGTCGACATGTTCTTGGACGCGTCGGCGGCCTGCAGGAGGGCGGCGTCGAAGTCGCCGACAGCGGCCTCGACACGGTCCATCCCCGCCAGGGCGGCGGAGACGTCCGCGTCGACCTTCTGCACGACCGGCTTGGACTCGATGCGGTCGGCGGACTCCTTGACCTTCTGCTCGCCCTTGTCGACGCCGGTGGTGTTGGCGGTGTAGAGCACCTCGAGCTCGGCTGCGCGCAGACCGGCCATCCCGTCACCTCCGTTTCAGGATCTCCCGCAGCCGTGTGGGCGAGTCGAGGAGATCGAAGATGGCGGCGCGCACGCCGAGCCACGGCCCGGACAGCACCGCTTCGTCGTGCAGGTTGATACCGCGCGCCATCAGCTCGGCGACGACGAGACGCCAGTGCGTGACCAGAGCGAGCCAGGAGCCGTCGATGTCCGTCTGCGGGCGCGTGGCCTGCGCGAGCTGGGCGTCCTGCGCTTCGACGGGGACGCGGTAGTCCTCGTAGATGGGGACGTCGTTCACGTCGTAGTCGATGATCTCGCCGACGCCGTAGAGCCGCGCCCACTCGTGCGGGGTGAGCGCGCCTACGCTTTTGGGGCCGGCGCACCCGCTTCCGCGCTGACCCGTGGCGCCCAGAGCACCGTCGCGAGAGCGTCGGCGTACTCCTTGCCACGCGTCCAGTAGAAGATCGCGTAGTACTCCATGCGGTCGATGGTCTCGATCGCGACGTCGTCGTCCGTCATCTCCTGGGCCACCGGCCCGAGTCCGGGGCGCTCGACACCCCGGATGGTGTCGAGGATCTCGGTGATCTCGTCGGGGATTTCGCCTTTGACGATCCCGAGGTTGACCTCGGCGCGCACCGCGGCGGCGATGATCTTCCGCGCGCGACGCACGCTGGGGGCCGGAACCGAGTAGGTCCGGCCCCCAAGCGGCATCTTCAGGTCGGGCGCGACCCACTCCGAGAAGTCGACCGCGCTGGCCACTCTCAGGCGCCTCGGGTGTACGGCAGCGCGGTGGACGCGCCCGTGGCGTTCGTGACGACGATCGGGGCAGACCCAGCGTTGCCGGCGGGCAGAATCGCGACGATCTTCGTCGTGTCCACGATGGTGTAGCCGGTGGCGTTGGTGCCGCCGATCTTCACCCCGGCGGCGCCGGTGACCAGGGCGTTGCCCGACGAGTCGACGAAGCCGGTTCCGCGGATCGTCACCTGCTGACCTGCGCTCGCACCGGTCGGGGTGGCGCCGACGAGCAGGGGCACCGTCTCCGGCCAGCCCTGGAAGGGGTTCTCGATCGGCGTGTACGCGCCGACGCCCTCGAGGGTCCAGTTCCAGGTCTCGGTCTGCCCGTCGGGGGCGGTCTGCCCACGCTGGTAGGTAACGGTGACGAAGCCCTGGCCGGCGTCCTTGAGGTTGGGGGCACCCTTGGCCGGCTTGTGGAAGAACTGGATCTCGATCTCGGCGTCCTCGTCGATCGAGGTCGGCAGCGTGCGCTGGCGCAGCGCCTCGATCTCGGGCAGGTACTCGCCGGTGGTGCGGGAGCGGTTCACGAACGTCGAGAACGCGTGCGAGTGCGACCACGCGTCGACGGCGTTGTTCGCCGACCCCTGGTCGTCGTAGCTCATGGCGTTGCTCTTGGTGGGGGTGTGTCCCGGGGCGTAGCCGAACAGTCGACGGATGTCGATGAAGTTCGGCTGGGCGCCGCGCTCAGCGAGGTTGACGCGGACGCCGTACTCGTAGGACTTGCCGCGCACCGTTCCGGCGGGCAGCGGGATCTTGTTGTTCACGACGGAGACTCCTCGTTGTCGAAGATGATCAGGAGGTTGTCGGTGCGCTCTTCGCGACCGTTGGCGTCGGCCCCTTGGGGGTCGAACGAGATGCGGATGATCTGGCTGATGACGCCTTCGCGGAACAGGCCGCGGAGGAAGGTGTGTGCGACGTCGCCGAGGCGGTTGGCGCCGTTCGGGTCGCCGTTGCCGCCGCGTAAGCGCAGCTGCACGCGCCGCTGCTTGACGTCGGTGATGTCGTCGTCGGTGCCGCCGTAGACGCGGACACCGACGGCGCGGCGGGCGTCCGAGGGGATCGCTCCTTCGTGGAGCGTGACCTGGTCGGTCGAGTAGTCGTAGGAGCCCTCGTCGAGCCACGTCCACCCGTCGATCGAGCCGAGCTTCTCGACGAGCCAGCGGGTGAGCTCGGCGTCATCCACCGAGGTCGGCCTTGTGCTGCTCGGCGAGGACCACACCGATGTCGACCTGGTCGACCGCCGCCTCGGCGAACTTCGCCTGCCCGTTGGTGTGCTTGGCGTCGAGATCCTCGTTCGACCATCGCTTCACAGGTGAGGTGAACCCGACCTGGAGGGTGAGATCGTCGACGGTCGAGAAGCCGGTCTTGTCGGAGTCGCCGGTGTCGTCGGGGCTGAGCTCTTTCATGCGCTTGAGCACCTTGGTGCCGGCCTTGCGGAGGCCCTTCTCGATGGAGCGTTCGAGCTGGGTCTTGATGGGGTAGAACTTCGCCACGCGCGCTCCTTACTGCAGGAAGAGGATCAGGTGAGAGGGCAGCGGGGGCGCGTTCTCGTCGCGTTCGACGGCGATCACGCGGGCACGACGCTGGCCGGGCTTGCTCTTCCACACGGTCACGAATGACCCGATGGGCACGGCAGCGGCGAGGGGGACGGTGACCTGCGTGTTGGAGACCTGCTCGGTCGCGTCGGCCGCGACGATGAGCTTCTGCTGGTCTTTGATCTCGGCCTTCTTGAGTTCGCGTGCGGGTCCGAGGCGTGTGCCGGATCCGCCGCTGGGGAGGGCGTCCTCGACGATGACGGTGTGAGGCCACCAGAACGCGCTGTCCCAGCTCACTCGTAGGTCTCCCGCCAGAGCTTCGACAGGGGCCGTTCGGTGGGGAAGCTGCCGCGCGCGCCCGGGTACTCGGGCTCGGCGATACCGAACAGCCGGCGAAGGTCGGCGAGGTCGGGCCCCTGGAAGGCGTCGCCGATGTCGCGCAGCTTGATGTTGGTGCCGTTGCGGCCCATCGACTCCACGGCACCGGTGCCGGCCTCCGCGACGCGGCTGGCGACTCGGCGGAGGATCGCGATAGCCGTGCGCTTCTCGCGGCTGTTCTCGACGACCGTACGCAGCTGCGGGGCGACCTCGCAGGCGCGCAGGAGCAGCACCAGGCCGAGGTCTTCGTCGTCCGTGAATTCGCTTGTGTCGATGCCAGCGCTCATGATTTCTCCCTTGATGGGCGGCCCCCGAGCTGAGGGCTCGGGGGCCGCCGAGGGGCGTCAGGACTGCGCGGGCTTGGCCGCGGTCGCCTTCGCCGGGGTGGGCTTCTTCGCGGCCTCCGCCTGGGCGGCCTCGAGGGCGCTCTGTGCTGCGGTCAGCTCCTCGCGTTCCGCGTCGAGCTGTCGCCGCTCCGCTTCGACCTCTTCCCGTGCGGCGACGACCTTCTGCGCTTCCGCCTCGACGGCGCGGCGTGCGACATCGAGCTCGGCCGCGTCCGCTTCCCGCTCGCGCTGAACGAGGAGGTCCACGTCGGCGCGGGTGAGGATCTGTTCGCCCTCACCGCCGACGGCGGGTGCGGGGATGATCTCGTCCGGCGCCGGCTCGATCAGCTCGAGCTCGAGCAGGCGGGCGATCTCCGCGTCCTCGATGGACGCCGGCAGGAGTCGGCCCTTTCGGAGGTAGGCCTCCCCGCCCTGCGCGCCGGGGATGCGGGCGACGATGCGGGCGGCGGTGACGATGTAGCGCTTCTTGGTGGCCATCAGAGCCCCGTTCCGGTGATCGCGTAGGCGGCGGTCGCGTCGGTGACGACGGGGACCGTGATGCGGCGTGCGCGGACGAGGTAGCCCTCGAAGTCCTTGTCCTCGCGCAGCGACTTGGTCTCGATGCCGTCGCCGGCCGAGGTGTAGCCGGGGCTGACGTCGGTCTGGTCCGCCATGCCGCCGAGCTCGTCGGTGTCGACGAACAGGGGCGCGGCGGTCGGGGTGTGGGAGGAGCGCAGCCAGGTGGTGTCGAGGACGGTGGGCCACGTTCCGGTGAGCAGGGGGTTGTTCTGCTCCCGGGGGAGCAGGCCTGCGGCGAGGAAGGTGGCCATGACGCTGGCGTACGCCGTCGGCTTGAGGACGATGGTGTCGAGGGTGTGTCCTTCGCCGGACTCCTCGGCGATCGCCTTGGTCATCTCGATCGAGCGGACGATGCCGTCGACCGTGGTCCACGAACCGATCGCGTTGATGGACTGGCTGACCTTGGATGCGATGACGCCGAGGGCTGCGGAGTCGACGTAGCGGACCATCGTGTTCACGAGCTGGTTGATGGTCTTGTTGACGACGTCGATGCCGCGCCGCTTGATCGACTCATCGAAGATGGGCACGTCGCGCGCGAGCTTCTCGACGGCCGCGCCGGCGAGGTCGCCGGTGTAGACCTGGGAGCGGGGGATCTCACCACCGGGGGCGACCACTTCGGGGTCGTCCGCCGCGAACAACGGTTCGCCGCCCTCGTAGAGGATGGCTCCGCCTTCGACGCGCAGGCGGGCCTTGAGGAGGGCGTTGGCGATGAACCGCTGAGCGGCGATGTCGCGGACGCGGCGGGCGAAGAGGGTCTTGGAGAGCAGGAACGCGTGGATCTGCTCGGAGGTGAGGTTCTCGGTACCCGTGACCGCGGGGGTGGGGTAGGTGAGGGAGCTGGCCATGTGAAATCTCCTTGTCAGTCCAGCGCGACGTGGATCAGCTGATCCGCGGCGGTGGTGGTCGTGATGGTGAGGCCGATGCCGTTCTCGCCTGCGGCGACGGCGACGGCCTTGCCAGCCGCTGCGGGCTTGATGCGGGTGCCGGCGGCAATCGCGGCACCCGCGACGAGCTTCTGGACGCCGCCTCGCAGGACGAGCACGTCGTCGCCGGCCTTCGCGTCGGTGCCGGCGGCACCGAAGGTCTTGACGGATCCGGCCTGGGTGTGGGCGACCGCCCGGGGGCCGGTGATCTCGACGAGGCGGCCTCCGATGACGTCGGCACTGGCGGTGCAGGTGATGCTGGCGCCGGGGGCGAAGGTGTGGATGTGGGTGGTCACGGTCAGTCCTCCTCGGACGTGGTGTCGTCACCGAAGAGGGCGCGGTACTGGGCCTCTTCCTCGTCGGTGACCTGGTCGGAGCGGCCGATCTCGTCGACGGGGACGGCGGCGTTCTTCGGCATCTGGTTGAGGATGGCGACGGTGCTGGCCTCGTTCTCCTTGAGGGAGGCCGTCCACACGTCCTTGGAGCTGGTCGCGATCCGGCCGTCGCGCAGCGCGTCGCTGATGATCCGCTCACGCCGCTGGTTGTCGAGGGCTGCCATGGCTTCGCGGCCGGCGGCCGCTCCGCTCTGCATCTCTTCGAACGCGGCACGGTCGACGACCATGGCGCCGGGGGGCAGCTGGGCGGTGAGCGCTGCGGTGGCGGTGTCGCGCTCGGTGAGGGCGGTGTCGAGGGCGGTGTACACGTCCTCGTCGGTGGCGTCGGTGGGGACGCCGAGACGCTCGCGGATGCGAGCGGTGAAGGGGGTGGTGCTCATCGCGAGCTTCTCCTTAGGGGTGGTGTTTCCCGGCTCGGTTGAGCGCGGGTTTGCGCGCCGCGCGGCCGCGGCGACGAACTGCAGGGGCGGGGCCGCGTCTTCGGCGTCGTCGTCCTCGAGGGGGATGGGTACGACGATCACGTCGTCGTCATCGGCGCCAACGGTGGTCGTCTCGCCCGCGTCGGAGATGACGGCGACGCGATCGGCGAGGCCCTGTTCGACGGCCTGCGCGGAGGTGTACCAGGTCTCTTCGCGCAGCAGCGCATCCCAGTCGGCGTCGCCGGCCTTGCCCTGGTAGATCTCGACGATGGAGGACTGGATGCTGTCGAGGACGTCGGCGGTCTTGCGCATCTCGTCCGCGTTGCCGTACTCGAACACGAGGGGCGAGTGGATCATCATCGTCGTGCCGGGCATCATCACCGTCTCGTCGCACCCGGCGGCGATGAACGACGCGGCGGACGCGGCGAGGCCGTCGACGACGGCGGTGACCTTGGCCTTGTGGGCGCGGAGCATGTTGAGGATGGACATGCCCTCGAACACATGGCCGCCGGGGGAGTTGATGCGCAGGATGATGTGCGTGACGGTGTCGGGGAGCGCGTCGAGGACCGCGCCGACGTCCTTGGTGCTGATGCCCCACCATCCGCCCCAGGAGTCGATCGGTCCGTACATGCGGATCGTCGCGACGGTGCTGCCGTCGGCGGCGGGCGGTGTGGTGACGGCGTTGAAGAACTCGGTCTTGGCTTCGGGGGTGCGGTTGCCCCAGTACCGGTTGGGGTTCTTGTTCGTGATGGTCATGCGGCCCCTTCGAGCTCGATGTCGGCGTCGTCTTCGGTGGGGGTGTCGCGGGGCGCGCCGGGCTTGCGCAGCGGGAAGCCCAGGAGGGTCCGCACGTGCGTCTCGGTGGCCTCGTCGGGGGTGATGATCTTCGCGTCGACGAGCGCGCGAATTGCTTCTGCAGTGGCGGGCTGGTTCGCGCCGATCGCTTCGAACTCGAGCAGGGGGGCCGGTTCGTCTTCGCCCCAGTTCTTGTCGACGAGGTCTTCGATGACGTGCTGCTGGACGACGTCGGCGATGTGCTGCGCGACGGCGTTGAGCGAGTCGGTGAAGAAGTTCGCGAACGTGGATCCGAGCGCCCAGGATCCGGTCTCGGTGCCCAGGTTGAGGAAGTGGGCGAGGACGGCGCGCGCGATCTGCTCGTCGTAGTAGCGGATCGGCTTGTCGGTGTCGGGGAGATCTCCCTCGACGCCTGCGAAGCGGAACAGCGCCTGGTACGGCAGGCCTGCGCCGGCGGACTCGCCCGCGCGGGCGTTCTTGGCCACGGTGAGGCCACGCTCGAGCTCGCGGTCGATCCACTCGATGACTTGGTCGTAGGTGGCGTTCGCGGGCGGGGGCGGGCTGGTGTAGATCGGCATGCCCAGGCCGTTGCGTTCGGCGGTGAGCGCCTGGATGCGCAGCACGCGGTCTTTGAGCAACCACATCTTGTAGGCGGGGCGGAGCAGCGATTCCCCGGCCCAGTTGCCGCCTTCGCGTTCGTTGACGAACGCGACGAGACGGTCCACGTCGATGCGCCGCTTGACGCCGTACTGTCGAACGCCGACGAGACCACCGTCTCGGGCGACTTCGATCTTCTCGATGGTGCGCGGGGGCCGCCACGCGAGCTTGGTGAGGTTGGTGCCGCCGGTCAGGGTCTGCTCGTAGACCTGCTCGAAGTAGGAGTGCCCGTGGTCAAGCTCGAGGAGCGCGTGACGTAGGAACTCGTTCCATGAGGTGCGGCCCTTGCGCCGCCGGGGCACTCCGAGCTCGGTGCTGCCTTTGACCTTGAGCCCGAGGTTGCGGGCGACGCGGTCGGTGACCTCGTCGCGGCAGCCGGCGCCGTTCAGGTTCCATGTGGCACGGAGGATCGGCAGCTTGACGGCCCGGATGACCGAACGCACCTGGGGGTCGTCCCGCCGCATGTTGTCGGCCGTCTCGATCGACTTAGGCCACCTGAACTCCGGCCGTTCCTCGTAGTCTCCGGCGCCGATGTCACCCCAACCGGGAACCCCGGAGCCTTCGACCACGTATCCCTGTTCGGGCATGGGATCTCCTCTCAGAGGTTCAACGGCCCGAGCCCCCACCCGCCGTCATCGCCCGGGAGCGTGTACAGGCGCGGAGCGGGCGGTTCAGGCAGCACCACGGGCACCGGCGGCGGGTCGATGCGCGTCAGCCCGTACAGGGCTTCCGTCATGGCCACGAGACCTGCGATGTCGACCGGCTTGGACCGGCTGCGAGACCAGACGTCCGCGTCGGTGTACGGGGCGACCACGCCGCCTTCGATCGCGACGGTGATCGCGGGGGAGGGAGCGACGATGAACCCGCGATCGCGGACGCCGTCGGCGATTCGACCGGTGGCCATGGCGAGGGTGCCGCGGTCGATCTTGTGAACGATCAGGCCGCGTTTGTCCAGCTCTTCCTCGAACTCGCCCGACACGACTCCGGGGCCGGTCTGGAGGACCACTTCACGGTGCCCCGATTCGTCGGCGAGCTGCTCCACGTACGCCGGTGCCCAGAACATGCCGGCCTGTCGGTGTCGGATGGTCGCGAACGGCTTACCGCTGCGGGTGAACACCGCGGCCGCGAGCCAGGTCATGCTGCGGTCGACGGTGTCGAGCGCCCACACGGTGCGGGATCCGGTTTCGATCTGCGGACGGATGTCGGCGGGGGCCTGCTCGAGCTGCTGCCAGTCGCGGACGCTGATGAACGAGTTCACGAGCGCCGTGACCCACTGGCAGAGCACCTCGGTGCGGTAGCCGGCGTCGGTCATCTTGCGGATGTCGGCGATCGCCGACGCGACCGTCATTGCTCCGTAGCCGATGGAGGGGTTGGCGGCGAGGATGCCGTCGACGTCGTTCTTCTCGCACCCCTCGGGCGCGGACCATTCGAACAGGCCCGTGGAGACGTCGTTGCCGTTCGCGTACTCTTCGGCGGTCATGAGACCGTCCTCGACGTACTTCTTGAACGACGCGATGTCTTCGAGGCCTGCGGTGCGCTGCTTCTTCAGCACGACTGCTGAGGCGTCGCCGGCGTTGGAGAAGCCGATGAGCATCCCGTTCCAGAACGACTTCGTCGTCTGGGACACGGCGTTCCAGCCGGTCCAGTCCTTCTGCTCGCGCATCTCGTCCATGAGCACACGCGCGGCGGGCTTGCCGCGGGCGTTCTTGGCCGCGCGGATCTCGTAGTGCGCGCGGGAGCGGGCGACGATCGCGAGCTGTCCGTTGGTGTCGACGACGCGGGCGGTCGCCTGCTGGAGCGATTCGATCGCGAGGTCCGCGTCTTCGTCGGTGTCGGGGTCCGGGTCGGCCCACACCTTGACGACGTTCCACGGCTCCTTGGCGATGTCGAGCGTCTGCGCGACGCCGACGACTTTGAACTTGAGGGGTGGGACGCGCTCGGGGTGGCGAGCGGAGTCGACGTACAGCCACCAGGCGGCGAGGACGCTCGCGAGCATCGTCTTGCCCTGCTGGCGGGCGACGAGCACCATGATGCTGCGGAACCGGTATTGGCCGTTGCGGCGCAGCTCGAGCGCGCGGATGAGCAGGACGCGCTGCCACGGGTAGAGGGTGACGCCCAGCACGACCGCGGCGAACTCGATCACCTCGAAGCCGAGGGAGGTGGCCGGCGTGAGGGGGCGCAGGGGCGGCGTGCCGATGCGCGGTTCTGCTTGCCCGACGTGGAGGGCTTCGGGGTCCGGTTCGACGGCGTAGATGGCGTCGAGGTACTCGTCGGTCATCCATGCTTGCCGGTTCTCGACGCTCGGTCGGGCGAGCAGGGTTGTGCTCATGCTCGCTCCCGTCTGACACGGGGCGCGGACTACGTCGAGATGCCCTTGCGGAGTTTGAACTCAACGAGGCTGTTCGGCGGAGGCGGCGCGTCCGATGTCGGGTCATCGGTCGTCGCTGTCGCGGCGGCGGGTTTGGGTGCGGCCGCGGGCGTGGACTCTGGCTTGGCGCGCGGTGCGCGGCGCCGGCCGCCGTCGAGCGCTCGGCGGAGATCCTTGAGCGCAGAGAGGTAGGCGGTGCGGGTGCGTGCGCCGGCGCCGTTGTCGAGCTCGGCGGCGAGGTCGCGGAGCAGCTCGAGGAGCATGGCCTCCTCGGGCATGTGGAGCAGACCGGTGGCGCGCAGCATGCGCGTCAGGGCCTTCGAGTGGGGGCCGCGAGCGGTGCGCGGCGTGTCCGATTCGGGCATCGGATCGACCTCCAGGGGTGGGGTGAAAAACGCGCACCGTCCGACCAGGGGGAGAGGAACACCCCCCCGAAGGGTGTTCAGTCCCCCGATGGGGATGCTGGATTTTTGGAGGGGGGCTCCTCAGTCGGGCGCGGGGGCGGCGCAGGGAGCGCGCAGCCGTCGTCACCGCATCGGCAGCTCAACGCGTCACCACCAGTCCGCTACCGGCTCGCCGAGGTCGACGACGGGGTTACCGTTGCCTCGGTTGCCGTTGCACAGCGCATGGGCGTGGCGGAAGTTGTCCCAGTCTTCCTGCAGGTCGGGACGGTCCTCCACGGTGTGGAAGTGGTCGAGGTTGTGGGAGTCGGGAGTTGAGCTCGGCTCGACGTTGTAGTCGATGCGCCCGCGGCACAGCCAGCACAGTGCGAGCCGGCGCACATCGGGATCGGGCGAAGCGTCCTGCTCCTTGCCCTCTTCGAAGAACTGGTCGCGCAGCTCATGGAAGTTGCGTGTGGACGTGCGCTTGCCTGCCATTGGCTAGCCCTTCGGGTTGGGCACGCGCTCGACCGGGAGGAGCGGCACACGCCAGCGATATGGGCGCTGTGCTCGGCGGCTCAACTCCCGGCCGAGGCGATCGAGGAGGAGGAAGGGCGGGTCCTCTCCGTCGACACCCGAAATCGAGGAGAGGACCCGCGTGCGAATGACAGAAGCCCCGAGGCCGAGAAGGGCCATCGGGGCTTCTGTCGGTAGAAACACTTCTACCGCGCGCCGAAAATGTAGCACACGAAATTGGGGCTCGGCGCACGCGGCGAGCGCTCAGCGTGTCACCGACGGCTTGTTTGCGCTGCTTCAGCTTCGTTGGACACCGGGTAGAGAACTCTCACGGACGGTGCGGACCGGCGGGATCGGGTCGGTGATCGAGATGCGGTCCAGAGGGTTATCCGCGTCGTCGGTGAGTGCAATGGGCCACACGTCGCCGAGTCCAGCTGCTTGCATGGCCAGGCGGGCGCCTCTCAGAGTGATGTTGACGGTGAAGAGGTTCCAGTCGGGATAAGTTTGTGTGTTGTCCGGGCTCGAGTTGAGCCACTGTCCGGTGCCGAGGCTGCCCGATTCGACGAGCTTCTCGGCGTCGAGGCCATACAGCGCGTCGACGACTCGTGAATGCACTGTCTCGTCTGGGGCCGCTTCGCCTGCGATGGCCACCTTCACGTCGTCCATGTTGACGACGAGGGTATCCGCGAAGTGGTCACTGATGGTGACCTGGTCGGGCTCCACGGGCCTGCCGTACCGGAGGACGGTCGGATCGGCTAGGACGTGGTCGCGGAAGGCTCTGCAAAGGATGTAGTGCAGTCGGAGCTGGTCGGAAGACATCCGTCCGATGAGGGCGGTCCAGGAGACGCCTCGGTCGTCTGCACCACTTGGAGTGCGCGCTCCTGCGAGGACGCCGCTCAGGTACTCGGCAATGAACTCGTCGTCGGCCCACTGAGCCTTGTCGAACACTTCGGCTGCGACCCGAAGGGGAATGGTCCCGTTCTCGGACTTTTCGTCGGCCCTGTCTACGACGCGTTTGACGTTGCGGTTGCGATAGCGGTTGAGCAGTTCCTGTCCCCACTCGTCAGCGAGGGGGCCGAGGAGGCGCGCGAGGACACCGCCTCCAGCCTGGGCGATCTGTGTGCCAACGGCGGTCGAAATGGGGTCCATGGCGTTGGGCTCCTCGTCACTCTCAGACATGAGCCCGAGGCTACAGGCGCTCATCGGCGGTGTCCTGCTTTCGGTGGGTCACCGTGGGGATGGTGCGGTAGGGGGTGAGGTCTTGGTCGAGTTGGTCGATGCGGACTATGACGGGTTGGTCTTGGTAGGGGCGCCAGAGTGCGCGGTGGATGCCGCGGTCGAGCGCGTGGGAGTAGGGGCAGTCCTGGAGGGTGGTGCCGACGCTTGCGGTTTCGTCGAGGCACGCCTGGGGGTGGAGGAGGTAGACGCGTTGCGTGATGCTGACGGCGCGGGCGATGTGGTCGGTGGGGTGTCGTTTCGCGCCGACCTTGGCTTCGATGGTGTCGGCGGGCTCGAGGCGGCTCATGGGCGGGCCTCTAGCGTTGCGCGGTGAAGGTTCACGAGCGCAACGACGTATTCGGTGGTGGATCGGTCGTAGGACGGTCCCATGACGGGGCCAGGACCGTTGAGCAGCCCCTGAGGTTCCTCGACGATGAAGTTGTCGGCCTGGACGGTCTCGTACGCTTTCCAGGGGCCGGGGCGGGCGGCGTCGCTCAGGCGTGCGAGCTCTGGGTCTGACAGTACGTTGAGCAGCTCTCGCAGCGTGAGGGCGAGTGGCGGGACGGTCTGCAGGACGGTGCTGGGGCCGGCCTGATCGAAGTCGGCGAGCGCGGCTCGTGCGGCGTCGATCGCTGCGGGCAGGGTGGGCTGGTTCACGGGCGGTTCGCCGCTTCCTGTCGGGCCGCGGCGAGCGCGGTGGCGGTGGGGATGGTGTGTTGGGTGATGGTGTGGCAGTTGCAGGGGGTCCAGAGGTCGTTGCTGTCGAGGGTGATCTCGGTGCAGTTGCTGTGCTTGCCTTGGGCGCATTCGGGGCATTGGTGTTCGGGGTTGGCGAGGCGGAGGAGGACGTCGCCGTGGCAGGCCTCGTCGGGCGGGCAGGTGCAGGCGAGGTCGCGGCCGCGGAGGTTGGCGACGATGGCGGTGAGGGGGCGGTATATGAAGGTTGCGGGGCCTCGTTCTCCGCCGAGGTGCCGCCAGTTGGGGAAGTGGAGCGAGCCGGTGATGGCGAGGGGTTCGAAGTCCTGTTGGATCATGCGGGCGATGGCGGGGTTGTCGAGGCTGGGGTACTGGGCGCCGACGTCGCTGAAGGTGATGGGGCATTCCCACTCGGATCCGGGGCCGACGTAGACAGCCGCGGTGATGTCGATGGCGTCGGCGAGGGGCATGCGATCGAGCAGCTGCATGCGGCGTGCACCGCGAGGGCTGTGGGTGGTGATGGCACGGTGTCGGGGGTTGGCGTTGTTGGCGATCGCGGCGAGCACGGTGGCGGTGCTGAGGGCGTCGTCGTCGTATCCGGTCATGCGTCGTACTCCTGGGCTGCGTGTTCGCGACGGCGCTGACGGCGGTCGCGTTTGATGAGGCGGTGGGCTTTGCGGTGTGCGCTGGCGGCGGTGAGCGCCCACCAGGCGCCTTGCATGACCAGCGAGGGGGTGTTGTCGGTCCAGGCGTGTCGGAGGCGGATGCGCCAGCCGATCGCGGCTGGCTGCAGCTCGTACCCGTCGACTTGCATCCGCGGCCGCTGGCTCATCGGACGGGCCCGTAGTACCGGGCGGTGTGTGCCGCGGAGCGTCGTGTGCCGTGGGATCGGCGGAGGTGGCGCCACTGCATGCGGTAGCAGCGCCAGAAGGCGAGTAGCCCTCGCGGGGTGAGCCTGTACCGCGACGTGCGGACGACTGCCGAGTTGGCTGCTGCGCGGCGGCGGCGGTCCGCTCCTTGGCACAGTCGGTCATGGAATCGGCGCAGTGGCATGGTGAGCGGCAGCCAGATCGCCTGCATGAGGCGTTCCTCGCCGTCGTAGAGCGCGTCCTCGTCGGCGGCGACCTTTCGCTCGGCGGCGCGCTGGGTGTAGGCGCGGCGGGCGAAGCGTGAGAGCTGTCCGTCGATCTCGGCTTGCCATCGGGTGATGCCGAGCAGGTTGGGGCTGATCCGGTAGGAGGTGATGGGGAACATCAGGAGCCGTCTCCGTCGCGGCCCTGCCATTCGGCGGCGGTGGTGATGGTGAGCAGGTGCGGCGGCTGGTCGAAGCCGAGCATCTTCTCGAGGATGCGGACGGTCTCGTCGAAGCCGTACTGGACGCCCGGGCGGGGGCGTGTGCCGGGCGCGGTGAGGGCGTGGAAGGTGATCACGCGCGGGTCGTTCAGCTTGAGGCCCATCCGCTGCTTCAGGTTCAGGGCTTCGCCACGGCTGGCGGTGACGAGGACGCGCTCGACTCCTTCGGGCGCGGAGAGCAGCCACTGCTCGGCGAGGTGGGTCTTGCCTTCCTGTCGTTCGCCGACGATGACGTGGCGTGGGCCGTCCCGATAGGTCACGGGCTCGATGACGGCGCGGACGGTGCGGCTTTCCTCGAGCTGGGCACGGTGGTCGGCGTCACCTTCGACCAGGTCAAGTGGGGAGCCGATCATGCGCGTGTCCGTGTCGCTGCGGCGAGTGCGGAGTGTGTAGTGCTCCTGGATGGCGGCGGCGAGCGCGAGGGCGATCTCGTCGTAGTTGGGGAGGAGGTCGACGTTGGGGGCGAGGTCGTCGAGGGTGTTCTCGATGAGCGTGGTGAGGTTCATGCGGGTTTCCGTTCTGTGGGCGCGGCTCAGAGGGTCACTGGATCTCGTTGGCTTCGGCGATGTTGGGGAAGGCGGAGAAGAAGCCGTTGCGGAAGCCGTAGGTCTCGAAGTCGTACGTCTTGCCGACCTCGATCTGGGCGTACCGGTCGGCGGAGTTCCAGTCGCCCTGTGAGAGTTCGTCCTCGACCTTGAAGACGCCGCACGAGGTGGATACGCGCTTCTCGCTGGATTTGTCAGCGATCGCGACGTACTTGTCGGTGACGGTGCAGTTGGTGGTGTCGCCGTCGTAGGGGATGCCGCACGCGGTGAGGGTGAGCGCGGCGGCAGCGAGGATCGACGCGGCGAGCGCGCGGGTGGTGGTGTTGTGCATGGTGTTCTCCTGGGGTGGTGGGGGTGTTAGGCGGGGTTGTCGTCGGTGAGGCCGAGGACGGCGCGGGCGAGGGCTTTGGCGCGTTGGGGGTCGGTGGTGGAGTTGTTGAAGAGCTGCCCGTCTTTGGAGATCAGCGGCTCGGCCTGGTTGCGTTTGATGCCGAGGGTCTCCATGAGGACGGGGTCGGATCCGTCGTCGGTGACGAGGAAGTATGCGACCGGAGGCGCTTCGTCATTCATTCCGTCGCGCCGGAACCGTCCAATGAACTGCTCGTGTGTGGCGGGGGACCAGTCGAGCTCGGCGATGACGCCCACACCGGCGACCTTCTGTAGGCCGTCGACGCCGGCGCCGGAGCGGAGGGACATGATGAGGACGCGGTTCTCGGCGTCGAGCTGCTGCTGCGTGACGGTCGGGTCGTTGGGATCCAGGGGTGCGACCGTGAACGCCTCTTCGGCGGCAGCCTTCTGCTTGGGGGACTCGGTGCCGGTGTAGAGCAGCGGGTTGAATGGTGCGAGCTCGCGCATGAGGATGTCGTGAACTTCGCGGTGCCACGCAGCGACGATGATCTTGCGTTCGGACTCGAGGAGCAGCTTGCAGAACTCGGCGACGAAGGGGGCCTTGGCGATGCCGGTGGCCTGGCGAAGCTTCCAGTCGATCTGGCCGGAGGCTTGGAACCGGTCTTGGCGGTCGGTGGCGGCGGAGAGGATCTGCTGCGCGAGGCGGCGGAGGTCGGCCTTGCACTCGGCGATGACGGCCTGGTCGGTTTCGACGGTCATCGTGTGCTTGATGGTCTTCGGCAGCTCGCGCCCAACCTCAGCGCGGGTGCGGGCGAGGAGGAAGCCGGACTCGCGCATGTAGGCGCCGAGCGCGGCGGGGTTCTTCACCATGGCGCGACCGTTGGAGAGGGTCGCGCCGCCCCATTCGCGGAGGAACTCGTCGCGGGTGCCGAGTTCTCCGGGGGCGAGGATGTCGGCGAGGTTGTGGATCTCGGAGCCGTAGTTGTACACCGGCGTGGCGGTGGCGCCGATGACGTACGTCGCGCGTTCGGCGAGCTGCGCGGCCGCGTTGCCCTTGTCGGTGGTGAGGCCGTGCCGCAGCTCCTGCGCTTCGTCGAAGATGACGGTGCGCGCGTAGCGGGAGAGAACGTCTGCCCAGCCAAACAGCTTGCTGTAGGTGACGATCGTGACGTCGGCGAGGTTGCCCGCGAATGCGCTCTTGCTCGGCACGGTGCCCTTGGCGACCTCGTACGTGAGCGAGGGGAACGCGTCCTGCAACTCGGTCACCCAGCGGCGCGGGAGGTGCGTGGGTGGGACGACGACGACCGGCAGCGCGTCGGGGAGCGTCGTGGTGAGCAGCGACGTGAACGTCTTCCCGAGGCCGACGTCGTCGCCGAGGATGATCCGGTTGCGGGTGCGGATCAGCTGCAGCGCCTGCAGCTGGTACTCGCGCGGGGTCTTCGCCACGTCGACGGGGATGTCGAGGCGGGCGCCACCGCCGGCCATGATCTCCACGACCGCGTTCTCCCGGTCGATGTGGTCTTGGCATGCCTTGGCGAGCATCTTCGCGGAGCGCGCGTCGACGGGCTCGAGGGGGAAGCGGTCCATGAACCACACGAGGTCGCGGGCGACCTCGAGCGTGTGCGCGACGGTGATGAAGTCCGAGCGGGACTGCTTCACCCGGCCGAGGATCCGTTTCGCGCGGGCGGATGCCGCCGGTTCGAGGGTGAGCTTCCACAGGCCGTGTCGCGCGTCGGCGTGGGCGAAGCCGGGCGCGATGTACTGGTAGGTGCCGTGAGTTCTCACAGGCCGCCCTCCACGAGGCTGCACAGCACGACGGGCTTGCCGTAGATCTCGTACGGGATGCCGTGGTGGCGGGCGCGGCTGGTCACCAGGAGCAGCTCGTCAATCTCACGGAACTGGGCGTAACGGTCCAGCTGACGTTGCACCGCGGCGAGCGCGCCGCCGATCTTGACTTCGACGCCGACGTTGACGTGTGGGTGGTCGGGGCCGTTGCGGAGGGTGACGAGGAAGTCGATGCGGTTGTGGGGGTCGAGGTGGTGTTCGCGGTCGTACATGACGACGGAGTGGCCGAGGGTCTGCTCCCGGGTGAGGATGCCGTCGAGGGCGAGCTGGAGGTCGGCTTCGGTGTTGTAGGTGAGGCGTTGGGCGAGGATGTGGTCGCGGAGGAGTCGCGCGGCGGGGGCGGTCATGCGGCGGGGCCTTCGGTGGTGGGCTCGTCGGGCTCGAGCGCGGTGTCGTCGGGGATGGGGGCGGTGATGGGCTCGTCGAGGGCTTCGGGGTTGGTCTTGAGGAGCGCGTCGACGCCGGCGGCGAGGTCGGTGAGTTCGGCGGTTCCGGTCCAGCGGGTGCCGCAGTGGCCGCATTCGGCGACGGGTGGGCGACGGGCGTTGCCGGGGTAGTAGGTGACGGTGACGCAGCGTTGGCGTGTGATCTCGCCGTGGAGGAAGGTTTCGTAGTGGGTGTGGTGGCAGGAGGGGCAGTAGGCGAACTCCTGTTTGCGGGGCGGGGTGAAGTGGTCTTCGATCGCGAACCGCCATCCACGGATGCGGATGAGGAGGTTGCTCAGCTGGGCGTCGACGACCTCGCCGGCGCGGTAGGCGTACTCGAATTCGCGGAACCATTCGAGGAGGAGCTGCTCGCTCGCGCCGATGGGTTCCATTTCGAGGGCTGAGCGGTACATGCCGGCGATGTCGGCCTCGATGCTGTCGAGGAGGGCGCTGGCGGTGTCGTCGTAGGGGAGTGCGGTCTTGCCGCCGCCGCGGCCGCTGTCGGTGCGGCCCTGGTTGGGGCGGATCGCGTCCCGCAGCTGGGTGAGCAGGGGCGCGGCGTAGGCGATGGCCTTCACAGGCTTTGCGTGGCGGAGTGTCGCGGCGGCGGTGCGGGGGGCGGTTGCGGGGGCATCGCGGTCGTATTCGACGCGGGTGGTGACGGCGAGGCGGTACACGTTGCCGCGGATGCCGGCGAGCATTTTCGCCGGCATCCCTTCGTGCGTGGTGGTGTCTGTGGTCATCAGGCGGTGCGCTTCCACCACGGCTTGGCGGCGGCGGCTTCGAGCTCGGCGATGCGGGCGCGGAGGAGGCGTTCGTGGCCAGCGTCGATGCCGGCGGAGTACGTCAGGTACGCGATCTGCGTTTCGGCGTCGCCGAGCGCCTGGCGCAGTGCGGCGTTGTCGTCACGCCGCTCGGCATGGAGGACGAGAACGACCTCGAGGGCGCGGTGCGCCGCGGCGACCTGCTCCAGCAGGAGTGCGTTCTCCGCCTCGAGCCGCACGGCGAGCTCGCGGGCACGCTCGACGTCCTCGTTGACGGTGATCTGCGACCAATCGGGCCGCGGGGATATTGCTTTACCGGCGATCCAGCGTGGGGACGGCTTCGGCGTGGGGACGTATGTCTCGGGCGTATCGACTTCGTCGAAGCTCACGGCGCCATTGACGATGATGCCGCCGTCCGCGAGCGGGATGCCGGCGCGATCGCGCACGTCGCCGAGGTCCGCGGAGAACGGCCGTAGCTGCCCCGCACGGTAGGTGCGTCCTTCACTTTCCCATTGGGCGAGCTGCGCCGCGACGCTGTCGTCGCGGTCGTCTTCGGGGAAGTGGTCGTAGGTGAAGACGTCGACGGGGAGGGCGTCGCTGACGTGGTCGAGCCAGTCGATCGACGCCCACGACTCTTCGTCACGCACGTTCGGGAGGAAGGTCACGCGCACGTGTGTGGCAAACCCGCCGGCGTCGAGGGCAACCTCGCGGACCACGGCCACGCCGTCGTCGAATCGGACCCACGCGCGCATGCCGACCTGCGGGGTGGGCACCTCCGGGAGGAAACCCCCAGCGGGCTCCTGAGCGGTGTCCTCAGGCGTGTCGGCCGGGGGTTCAGCGTCCGCGGTGCCGGGCTCGGTCGGTTCTGCGTGGGCGGCGTCGTAGGCCTCGCGGATCTC
This sequence comes from Microbacterium enclense, assembly GCA_038182865.1. Lineage (NCBI taxonomy): Bacteria > Bacillati > Actinomycetota > Actinomycetes > Micrococcales > Microbacteriaceae > Microbacterium > Microbacterium enclense. Next base: position 3,391,372 of record CP116226.1, read on the forward strand.
GTCCGTGATGTCGAGCATGGAGAGATCCGGGTGGCCGTTCTGCCGCGCCCAGTCAGTGATGTCGCGCAGCGTCTTCACATGCGCGTCGACGCCTGCTGCGGGAGCAGGTGCTTCTGGGCCGATGATGCCGTTGGGGTGGGCCTGATCGAACGCTGCGAGAGCGTCCTGGGGGATCCTGCCGTGGCTGGGGACGCCGGGAAAGCCGTTGGCGCGCGCCCATTCCCGGATGCTGCGGAGGACGAATGTGCGGCCGCGCTGGTTGAGGCCGGCGGTGAACTTCTCGGTCGTGAGCAGCTGTGCGGGCATGGCGTCCTCCTCGGGCGTCGGGATGGTGCTCTCGGTCAATTCGGTGGGGCCCGCAGAGGTGGTCGCCGTAGTTGGCGGACCGGCGAGGCTCACCTCCGCGGGGGTCTCGGTGATCGGCGCTGCGGCTTCGACGTCGGCCGGCGCCGGGGCCTTCGGCTTCCGTTTCGGTGCAGGCTTGGGGGCGGGTGCCTCGGTGGGGGTGTCGCGGCCGTCGATGATGGCGGCGATCTCGGCGGGGGTCTTCCCGGCGGCGACGAGCCGGTTGTAGCGGAAGTCGCCCGCGGCGAGCGCTTTGGCTCGTTTGCAGGACATGCCGATGTCGGTGTCGGCGGGGCAGGCGCCGCCGCGGCATCCGTTGTCGAAGCCTTCGACGGTGCCGTGGGGGTAGCCGTCTTCCCAGAGGTCTGCGCTGCTCATGCGGGGCTCTTTTCGGGGAGTTGGTCGAGGGTGGTGTTCCACTTGACGAGGTGGTTGACGGTGCTGGAGGAGTGGAGGAGGACGTTGCGGGCGTCGTCGATGGTTTTGACGAGCCAGCGGGTGCGGCCGACGGTGAGGGTGTCGCCTTCGTTCCACTCGGGGTCGACGACTTTCAGGGGGGTGTGGCGGCGGTACGGGCCGCGGCGAGGGCTCACGGTTCGGTCACCAGGAGGACGATGACGACCGCTGCGGCGGCGACGATCCCGACGATGAGGACGACTGCTTCGGGCCAGGTCATTCGTCGTCCTCCGCCTGGTCGTCTTCCGCGGCCGCGGCAGCTGCGGCTTCCTCCTCCGCGGCGGCTTGCGCCGCGGCGAGGTGTTCGCGGTCGGTGTCGGTGAGGGTGTAGCCCCAGGATTCGAGGGCGGTGAAGTACTTGACGGCGTGCGGGTTCTCGAGCTGGTGGCGGGCTTCGAAGAGTGCGATCGCGTCGGCGACGATCGTGCGCAGGGCGGGGAAGCTGCCGTTGCGGATCCGGGTGGCGAGTTCGGCCTTGTCGGCTTCGCGCGCATCCCAGCTGGTTCCGGTGCGGGCTTCGCCGGTGAGCAGCTGCAGCGTGATCCGCGCGTCAGGACGATCGTGCTCATCGATGGAGAGGGCGATCGCGTGGGCCATCAGCTCGAAGTGGGAAGCGACGGGCCGGAATCGTCCGGTGGTGAGGTACCCGTGGATCCAGGCACGACGGGATGCGGTGTTCGCGTCGACGAGGGCTTGGCGGGCGTTGCGTTTCTCCTGCTGGCGCTGCCACTCGGCTTCCTGTTCGAGCTGCTCGGGCGTGCGGGCGAGGGCGGATCTCTTCTGGTGCCCGAAGCCTTCCCAGTTGGTGCAGACGTAGAACGGCTCGATCGGGTTGTCGGTGCTGTCGAGGTAGTAGGTGCTGACGCGTTGGATGATGGCGGCGTGCCCGTCGCACAGCTGGTGGTTCTCGGGGGTGAGGTCGTTGCCGTCCTTGTCCGCGAGGCCGGTGAGCGGGGCGCCGGTGGAGACGTTGGCACTGGTGCCGGTCCAGTAGCTACCGGTGGTGTAGCTGACTTCCTGCAGCACCGGGACGCCCTGCTTGGTGAGGTCTGCGCGGATGCCGTCGACCACCTCGCGGAGGCGGCGGTCGGTGCGTGCTTGCTCGGCGTCGCGGCGGAAGTTCTCGGGGCGCTCGGTGGCGGTCTCGATGAGCTTCTTCTGCAGCTTCGGGTGGTCCTCGAAGTCGGCGATCACCGCGGCCTGTTCGAAGTCGATGACGGGGTTGGCCTCGACGAGCTCGGACGCCTTGCTCGAGCCGACGATCTTGAGGCCGGCGCGCACGCGGTCGGGCTTCTCGCCGAGGCTTGCGGCGATGTCTTCGGGGCGGAGACCGAAGAGGGTGAGCTTGGAGTACCCGGCGGCGACGTCCTTGGAGGTGAGCTGCTTGCGGCGCTCATTCTCGACGAGCTGCTCCTCGAGGGTGAGCGCCTCGCTGTCGACGGTGGCGGCGTCGCGGACGATGACGGTGATCTGTTCCATGCCGGCGGCGACGGCGGCGCCGACGCGGCGATGACCGAAGAGGATCACGTAGGTGCCTTCGCGGGGGCCGGCGGCGACGATCGGGGGCTGGAGGATGCCGTGCTGGCGGACGGAGGCGATGAGTCCCTCGTCGGGGGTGGCGTCCTCGCGGGCCTGGTCGCGCACCAGGAGCGTCGCGGGGTTCACCCGCACGAGCTGCTGCGTGGGCTGTGGCGGGGTTGGGAGGGTCTTGGTAGCCATGTCGGGGGTGTCTTTCGGGTCAGCGGCGGTTGGTCTTGCGGGAGGCCTTGGCGATGCGGTTGCGGCGGCGGCGCTTCGCGAGCCGGTTCGCGGCGGCGGGGTCGTCGAGGTCGATCCCCTCGAACACCTGCCGGCCTTGCAGGGCGTTGAGGATCCGCATGTGCCAGGGAGTGATCTCGGGCGCGGGCCGCTCGCGGCGGAGCCGCTTGGCGCCGTGGCGGGTTTCGAGCTGGTGGTCGTTGTTCATCGGGTGCCTTTCGGTGGGGTGGTTCAGGGGCGGCGATCGAGTTGCTCGACGAGGGAGATCCGGCGGAGTCGGTTGGTGAGCTGCGGGTCGATGAGGAGCGCGTCCTCGAGCCAGATGAGCCGGCCGAGCAGCACGTAGTACCGGGTGGGGGTGATGCCGAGGTCGGCACGGATGGCGACGTCCTTGCGGCTGTCGTGGGCGCCGGGTCGGTTCGCGGCCTCGAACGCAAGCAGCTGCTCGTCGGTGGGATTCGGGCCTCGCTCGGGGACGGGCTTGCGGAGGATGCCGGGGGTCATTCGGTCACGTCCTCGCTGGCGAGCTGAGCGATGCGGAGGGTGAAGCATGCCTCGTGGAGAATGCCTTCGGCTTCGCTGACGTGCCGGATCTCGGGTCGGTGCTTCGTCATGAGCTCGGGCTTGTCGTCCTCGACGATCCCGGCGATCTTGAGCGCGTCGTAGAGCGGCTTCTCCAGCAGGCCGAAGTTGTCGAGGTCGCGGGTGCGGCGGAGAGTGACCCACTGCGTGAGCTGCACTTCGATGCGGCCGAGCGGGGGGATCTGCGCGAGGCTGGCGATCGATGCGGCGCGGACGCGGATGCGGTTGGTCTTGCCTGCGTGAACCTTCCAGCTGCGACCGCGGGATCCGTTCATCGGCATCGGGTTCTTGTCCCAGTCGAAGCGGAGGATCCACGTGGTGTCGCCGGGACGGATCCACTCGCGGATCTCGAGCAGCGTGGGTTCGCGGTTGGGGTCGAGCATCAGAAGCTCCCGGCTGAGCGGAAGTGCTGCTCGAGGTCGATGTCCAGCGCCCGGGTGAGCCACTCGAGCTTGCCGTCGGGGTTGCGGAGCGTGCGGATGACGTATGCGGTCGGGTCGAGGACTCGGGACGAGGAGCGGGCGATGATCTCGCCGGCGAGGATGTCGAGCTTGGTGTCGTCGAACGTGTCGGGCAGCTGCTTGCCGACGGCAGCGAACACGTCGGCGTGTTTGAGGGGGTGGCCGTGCGTTGCGGAGGGGAGGGGTGCGTTGCTGTGTCCGGTCCCGAAGTTATCCACAGGGCCGTCGTGACTTACCTCGGGGACCGGACCAGAGATATCTTCCGGTTCTTTCCGGTTCTCTGTAGCGGCAGCAGCGTGCCGGTAACCCCCCGATTTGCTGCCGGTAAGGGTACCGGCAGCATCTGCCGCTAACCCACGGCAGGCCAGTCGGTAGTCGTCGCTCTGCCGGCCTCCACCGTCGCCGGCCATGCCGCGCTTCGTACGGGCGATGAGGCCCTTGTCCTCGAGGCGCTGGAGCATCTCGCGCACCGAGCGCTCCGATACCGACGCCTTCTCCGCGATGAACTTCTGGCTTGGGTCACAGCGGAGCGTGTCGCCGTTCTCGCAGTCCGCGAGCGCGAGCAGCACGATCTTCTCCATGGGCGGCAGGTTGAGCTCGAAGGCCCAGGAGAGGGCGAACAGGCTCAACGGTGCCCTCCGCACGCGTGTGCGTGGGCCTGGCGGGTGATCTGTGCTGTGTGGATGGCGACTCTGGCCGCCCAGATGAGGTCGCCGTTGTCGATCAGCGCGCGGATGAGGGTGGCTGCGTCGGCGGTCTCGTTGTTGGCGTAGGCGACGACGATGCGCATCGCCGCGGCCTGGGCGGGGTCGACCTCGCCACCGACCTGCTCGAACGCGATGAAGCCGTTCGGCGTGCTGGCGAGCTTCTCGGCGTAGTAGGTGCGCATGTCGACCGCAGCGATGGACACGAGCTGCGCCATGGTCCAGCTGAACGTCTGAGGGTTGTCGGCGCCGACGAGGATTGCGGAGAGCGCCTCGTGCGCGGCGGTGTCGTCGCCGTGGAGCAGAGCGGGCACGTGGGCCTGCATCGTGTGGTGTTGGTCTTCGAGAGTGGTCATCGTCGGCTCCTGGCGTGGTCGTGCTGGTTCGGGGTGGTGCAGCCGTAGCGGTCGGCGCAGCGGCGGCGGGCTTCCTCGGCCGCGGGGCCGGGTGCGCCGAAATAGGTGGGGTAGCTGTATGTCCGGGTGCCGTCGATCTGCACGTACTGCCGGACGGCCCAGCGGAGGACGTCGCGCTTGGTCTCGCCGAACCGGGGCTCGCGGATGAGTTCTTGACGGACGAGCCAGCGCACGGTGATGGTCTTGCTCATGCGGCCAGTTCCCGGATGATGGGGCGGTGGTCGACGGTGACTGCCGGAGGAAGGCCGAGGGCTTCGCGATCGCGGAAGATGGTGCGGTCGGCAACGTCGAGCATCTCGGCGATCCGACGGTCGCTGTGGCCGCGGGCGTGCAGCTGCCGGACGGCTTCCTGACGTTCTGTGGTGGTCAGCCGTACTCGAGCGCCTGCGGTTACGGCGAGTTCAACGGCGATTGTGTCGATCGCGGCGAGATTCTTCGCCGGGCGTGCAGGCGCCTCGTCAGTGTCGATGTCGTTCCACTCGATCGGGAGTGCGTACCCGAGGCGGCGAGCGCGGGCGATGGTGCGGGCGCGGCTGAGGCGCTGTCCGTGCGTGTCGGTCGGTGGGTGGGTGTTGCTGAGGATCTCGTACACGGCCGCGACCTTGTCCGCGGTCGCGCGGGTGACCCTTTCGGCGCGCATCCACCGGGACACGACGGTCTGCTCGTTGCCGATGTGGGCGCCGATCGCGCCAGCGGCCCATCCGAGGGCTGCGAGGGCTTCGAGGCGGCGGCGGGTGCCGCGTGCGTCGACGTTGCTGTTGAGGGGCCGGCCAGCGGCGTTCATGTGGCGCCACCAGTAGGAGTACTCGACATGCGCTTGTCTGCACGGTGTGCAGCGGCATCCGTGGGCCGAGTGGCAGGTGCCGGTGTCGGCGTGGGCGTGCTCGGGTGGGCACTCGTAGGTGTCGCTCACGATGCGCCTCCCATCGTTGTGACGATCGCGGCCGCGATGGTGAGTGCGCCGCTGATGAGCAGCGTGGCCGCGGTGAGGAAGACGATCGCCCGAGGAACGTGCAGTCGTCCGGGGTTCATCGCTTCGGCCCCGTGCGGACGTAGATCACCGTGAGCGTCACGGCGACGATGACGGCGACGGCGAGGGCAAGGAGGGGTGCGAGGCCGACGAGGGCGATGAAGCCCAGGAGGAGGGCGTACATCACGGCGAGGAGGATGACGGCGCCGATGGCTCCGGGGTGGATGCCGCGGTGGGGTTGGGTCGGGTGTGACATCAGGTGCTCTCTTCTCAGAACAGCGACGGTGGGGGTGGGGTTGCGGGTGCGAGGTGGACGCGGAGGCGGTCGAGGCCGTGGCGTGTGACGTGCACCTGGAGGTAGCGGCGGCGGCGTTCTTTCGTCGGCGCTGGGATGTTGACGGGGCGGAGGGTGAGGAGGTCGCCGGTGTGTGCGGCGGGGGTGATGATCCAGTCGTCTTCGGGGGTGTTTCGGCCGATCCAGTCGAGGCGGTCGAGGTGGTCGAAGAGTTGGTCGCGGCCGAGGTTGATGCCTAGTTCTGTGGAGAGGTGGCGGGCGGCTTGGGCGACGGTGAGCGCTTCGGTGAAGGGGACGGGCTGGTGGGCTTGCTCGAGGACGGTGTCGTCGACGTGGGAGAGGAAGTCGAGCAGCCAGGTGGTGAACTCGCGGGAGGCGAGGGTGCCGTGCTGGTCGCAGCGTCGGAGGGCGTCGTCGAGGAGGTAGAAGTGGACGCCGTCGACGTCGAGGGGCCACTCGTCGCCGAGGACGGTGTCGCCTTCGCCCCAGGCGGGGATGCCTGCGAGGTGTTCGACGTCGTCGGCTCGGAGGTAGGTGTATGCGCCGTCGATGACGACGAGGAGGTCGCCGTGTCCGTACCAGCGGGGGAGCAGCTTGCGGGGCTGCGCGAGTTCGACCATGACGGTCACGCCTGGTCCCGATTGGGCTCGCGACGCGGGGCTACTCTGGCGGCGTGGAGATCTCCGTTGAGTTCGCGTCGGTGCTGGCGCAAATCATGCCGACGTTCCTGCTTGTCGCCCTCTTCGAACGGTTCGTTCGCGGTAGCTCGAATGCACCCCGTCCGGGTTTCGTGGCCCGGCGCCTCAGCGCGCTTGGCCGATATGTGGTCGCCCTCGGCTGTTTCACCGTTTTCGTGACCAGCCTCGTCATCGTTGCCACCGGCGAAGCCGTAACGGGCGGAACGGCGATCGCCCTCTGGATCCTCATTGGTTCGCTGGTTGTCGTCCTTTGGTTCGCCGTGGACGTTTGGTACGCGGGCCTGAAAAGTCGGGCGAACGAGGATGACCCAGGTGACCCAGAGGGCGCGGGCTAAGAAAAGACCGACGAGTAGCGACACGAGCTGATCTGCCCCGCTCACGCGTCACCGCCGACGAGGTCGAGGCGGCTGGTGAGCCGCTCGGCGGTGGGGGTGACCGGGGAGGCAGTGGGGGGCGCCTCCCCGGTCTGGGGGCCGTCGTTGGGGGCAGCGACGGAGCTGGTGGGGGTGAGCATCCCCGCGAGAGAATCGTGGGTGATCTTCGTGTTGCGTTCGGACAGTCGGACTGCTGTCAGACGCCCCTGCTTGATGTAACGGTCGACGGTGCGGAGCGACACACGGAGAGCCGCCATCGCCTCGCGCTTCGTGACCAGGGCGCCCGGTTCGTGACTCTGAGTAACGGGCATGCGGTTGAGTATTGACTGAGAGTCACGTCGTGTCAACTCGTGGCGGGAATAAGTTGCGCAGAGTCACGACATGGCATAACTTGTCACGCATGACACAGGAAGCTCTCGCCCGCGCAGTCTCCGTGATCGACTTCACGATCGGGGAGAACGTCGATACCATGCGTCGACGCTCCGGCCTCACCACCGCGGCACTCGGCGAGCGCTTCGGCGTGAGCGCGTCGGCGATGAGCCTCAAGCTGCGCGGCCAGCGCTCCTGGTCTGCGCAGGATCTGCACGATGCGTCGAGGCTCTTCTCGGTCCGCATCGCGGTCCTCATCGGTGAGGATCCGCTGCCAGACCCGTCGGCGCCGGCTGTCGTCTCTGACTTTGCCGTGGCCCGCGCGAAGCGCTCTCTCGTGCGCCGTGAGCTCGAGTCGCGGCCCTTGGATTAGAAGGCCGCTGCTCTATCCACTGAGCTACTGGGGGTCGTCGACCAGGATATCGTCGCCACCGGCTCGGCCACACCTCCCGGCCGTCCAGGCCCTGGCAGCGCTCTGCCGGCGGGCGTAGCCTTCGTCCATAGAGAGCAAAGGAGCACTCATGTCAGAAACGGTCACACGACGCCTCTGGGTCGCCTACGGACCCTCCGGCGTCGTCGGCAAGATCCAGAAGGATGCCGAGGGCTACGGCGTCCACATGGCGGGCAAGGATGAGCCCCTCGGCGTCTATCCCACGATGGAGATCGCGAAGAACGCCCTGCACTCACACCTGAAGCCCGGCAGCGATCGCCCGGAATTCCGCGAGCACTGAGTCGTCTGTGCTGCGGCCGCCCGATGCACGTCGGGGCGACCGCAGCACCCCGCTCACACGTGGACGGCGGCAGGACGACGCGTGGTCTCCGACGTCGCCAACAGTGGCAGTGCGAGGTGGACCAACGGTCCGATGCCGAGCGCGAACACCACCGTCCCCACGCCCACCGTGCCTCCCAGGAGCCATCCGAGGACGAGGACGGTGCCCTCGACGCTGAGGCGGCAAACCCAGATCGGCCATCCGAAGCGACTGTGGAGCCCCGTCATCAGGCCGTCGCGTGGCCCCGGTCCGAACCGCGCGCCGATGTAGAGACCAGACGCTGCGGCGACCACGACGACGCCGGCAACGAGCACGAGCACTTGCAGCCACAGCACGTCGGGGTGGGGGAGGAAGCCGAGAGCGATCTGCATGCTGGTTCCCACGAGAAGGATGTTCGCAATCGTCCCGAGCCCGGGCTTCTGACGGAGAGGGATCCACAGAAGCAGCACGCCGAGTCCCACGATGTTGGTGATCCAGCCGACACCGATGCCCGTGACACGGGAAAGACCTTCCGCGAAGACCGTCCACGGGTCGACACCGAGGCCGGCGGCGACAGTGAGGGCACATCCGAACCCATAGGCGACGAGGCCGACGAGGAGACGCAGGATCCGCTGAGACATGATGCGATCCAATCATTCGATTGGCTCTATGTGCGGATGCCAATTCGCCTAAAGTGGCTTCATGGACTCCCGGATCTCCGCCCGCGCCCTCGCGGCAGCCCTCGGCGGCTGGCGCGGGAACGGTCCCGCTTACGAGGCCCTGGCCGAGGCCGTTCGCCTGCTCTGCCTCGATAACCGCATCGCCCCGCGCACGGCCCTCCCGGCGGAACGCGAATTGGCCTCCGCTCTCTCGCTCAGTCGCACGACGGTGGCGGCGGCGTACCGCAGTCTTCGGGACACCGGCCACATCGAGAGCCTGCGGGGCAGCGGAAGCGTCACGCGGCCCTTACCGCGGAATGATCCGGGCGGCTTGCCGGCCGGCGATGATGCGATCGATCTGCAGCAGGCGAGTCCCGCAGCGTGGCCGGGCCTGCCCGCGGTGATCGGGGAGGTGGCGCAGGATGCCAGCTCCCTCGTCGCCCGCTCCGGATACGACGTGATCGGTGCGCTCGAGCTCAGAGAGGCGATCGCGGCGAGGTACCGCGGGCGGGGAGTTCCGACGACCGCGGATCAGATCCTCGTGACGACCGGCGCGCAGAGCGCGATCCATCTCGTCGCTTCGGTCCTGTTGAACCGCGCGGACCGTGTGCTGATCGAGACGCCGACCTACCCGCATGCTGCCGAGGCTTTTCGATATGTCGGTGGACGTTTGGTGGGAGTGCCGGTGTCCACACGCGACGGGTGGGATCTCGATCGTGCTGCTCAGACGTTCGCCCGCACACTCCCGTCGCTGGCCTATCTCATGCCTGACTTCCAGAATCCGACCGGACGATCGATGACACCTGACGACGTCGCGGCCTTCGTGGCCGGAGCGGAGTCGACCGGCACCTTCCTCGTCCTCGACGAGACGACGGCCGAATTGAACATCGACCGTGCCGCCCCCGAGACTCGTTTTCCGGAGTCGGACCTCGTCATCCGCATCGGTTCGCTCGGCAAGAAGGTGTGGGGCGGTCTTCGCGTGGGATGGGTCCGCGCCGAGATCGACATCATCCGTCGCCTCGCCAGTGGGCGGCCCGTTCACGATCTGGGGACACCGGAACTGGAGCAGGCGGTGGCCTCACGTCTCCTCCCGCGTCTGGACGAGATCGCCGCTCAACGCGGAGATCTGCTGCGCGCGGGCCGGGACACCCTCATATCGGCGTTGCGACGCACATTCGACGAATGGGACGTGCCGCGTCCCGAGGGGGGTGTTTCCCTCTGGGTGGGCATCGGCGAGCCGCTCAGCACACCCCTGGTCATGAACACCCGTTCACGCGGCCTGTTCTTGTCTGCCGGGTCGCGCTTCGCCGCCGACGGGGGCCACGACCGGCGGCTCCGCGTACCGTTCACGGCGTCACCGGCGACGCTCGAGCGCGCAGTCGGCATCCTGGCGGACGCCTGGGCGGACGTTCGCGGAGATGCTCGCTCCGCCGGGCTTCACGAGCTGTCCGCCGTCGTCTGAGGCGCCACCCGTCCGACCAGAACGACCGCTCAGCGCGCGTAGCGGAGGCATTCCAGCGCCTCAGCGGGCGACCAGAACTCACCCAGACGGCGAAAAGCGCCTGAAGCGGAATGAAAGCGTTCGGCCGCGTACCGCCACCCCCGCTCTGACGCGGTTGCGCGCACGTGCCCGACCACGACGCCCCGGAGGTCGGCGATGCGCCACAGTCCGGCGGCGACATGCGTCGCCGCGCCCCACCCGGCCGGACGCGGTGCCGGGGCGAGATCGTTCCATAGTGCGGTGCTCATGCCGCGAGGATACGACCGACCTCCGACATCGCTTCGGCGAGACCGATCGCTCTGCTCCTCCCCATGACGCGGGTTCGACGATCCATCCCCTGATCAAGGCTTTCGTCCTCCGCAGGCCCGTCCGGCACGGGCAGTGTGAGCTGCGCTCCGGTGTCCGTTGGGCACACGGATGCCGGAGCGTACTCCCTGACGAAAGGACACCATCATGAGCGACCACATCACCCTCGTCGGCAACGTCGTCGGCGAACCCGAGGAACGGGCGACCCGTGGGGGCGAGTCGATCGCCGCCTTCCGGCTCGCCGTGAGCGAGCGCCGCTTCGACCGCGACCGAAACCAATGGGTGGACGGGCATACCAACTACTACGCGGTCAGCGTCTTCGGCGAGCTGGGCCGCAACGCCCTCGCGTCGGTGCGCAAGGGCGAGCGAGTCGTCGTCGCGGGGCGGCTGAGACTGCGTGAATGGGAGAACGAGACGAAGCGCGGCGTGAGCGCAGACGTCACGGCAGATGCCATCGGACACGATCTGCGATGGGGGGTGACCCGGTTCCGGCGCACGCCGCGTGTCGAAGCGGCACGTCCCGAGACCTACGCCGACGCCGACGCGCCGACCGGCGCCGACACCTGGGCCGTCCCCGCCGAGACGGCGCCGGACACCGCCGCGCAGGCCGCAGCAGACGATGGCGAGGCGACGACTCGCGTGCTCGAGGCGGCCGACGTGACGCCGTTCTGATACGCGGTGCCCGGAGCAACCGTTCCGCTCCGCGTCCAGGTGACCGGCGGACGGGGTACGTAGAATCGAGCGCGTGCCTCGTCCCGCCGGTCATCTACTCGCCTCCGTCTCGCTCGTCGCCCTCCTGGCGTTGAGCGGATGCACCGGTGGCGCGCCCGCGCCTGGCCCGGCGACCACCGCCCCACCGGTGGCGACGGCACCGGCGACGACTCCGCCCACGGCGACACCTGCGCCGACGCTCGTCCCCGACGGATCCGCCGCAGACAACCTGCCCTACTTCGCGCAGATCGTCGCGCAGGTGGCAGGAGGGCAGGACCCGGTCTCGGGCAGGGCGTACATCGACGCGCTCACTGCAGCCGGTTTCGACAAGAGCGCAATGCAGGTCACCCAAGACGAGTCGACGATCGGCAACCCCGCGGAGAGCATCGAGTTCTCCGTGCGGTGGGGCGACCAGTGTCTCGTCGGGCAGGTGGGCCAGTCCATCACCTCTCCCGTGAGCGCGGTGCTCCCCGGGCTGAGCGCCGGCGGGTGTCTCATCGGGAACACGCGGCCCATCGACTGGTGACACCTGGTCGCCTTCCTGGAGCGCCACTCGGGTTCGGCCCACTCGCACGGAGAGGCACCCGCCGCCCGTAGACTGAACGGGTTATGGCGGAATACATCTACTCCATGGTCCGCGCGCGCAAGGCCGTGGGCGACAAGCTGATCCTCGACGACGTCACGATGTCGTTCCTCCCCGGTGCCAAGATCGGCATGGTCGGGCCGAACGGTGCGGGTAAGTCCACGATCCTGAAGATCATGGCGGGGCTCGACACCCCGTCCAACGGTGAAGCCCGGCTCAGCCCCGGCTTCACCGTCGGCATCCTCATGCAGGAGCCGGAACTCGACGACAGCAAGACCGTTCTGGAGAACATCCAGGATGGCGTGGCGATCAAGCCGAAGCTCGATCGCTTCGACGAGATCTCGGCCCTGATGGCCGACCCCGACGCGGACTTCGACGCGCTCCTGGCCGAGATGGGCACGCTGCAGGAAGAGATCGACGCCGCCGACGGCTGGGACCTCGACTCTCAGCTCGAGCAGGCGATGGATGCGCTGCGCACCCCGCCCGCGGACGCCAGCGTCGTCCCGCTGTCCGGTGGTGAGCGCCGCCGAGTCGCGCTCGCGAAGCTTCTGCTCCAGAAGCCCGACCTGCTCCTCCTCGACGAGCCCACCAACCACCTCGACGCCGAGAGCGTGCTCTGGCTCGAGCAGCATCTCAAGGCCTACAAGGGTGCGGTCATCGCGATCACCCACGATCGATACTTCCTCGACAACGTCGCGGAGTGGATCGCCGAGGTCGACCGTGGGCACCTGTACCCCTACGAGGGCAACTACTCGACCTACCTCGAGAAGAAGGGCCAGCGCCTCGACGTCCAGGGCAAGAAGGACGCCAAGCTCGCCAAGCGCCTCAAAGAAGAACTCGAGTGGGTGCGATCCAACGCCAAGGGTCGTCAGGTGAAGTCGAAGGCGCGCCTCGCCCGCTACGAGGAGATGGCCGCCGAGGCCGAGCGCACGCGCAAGTTGGACTTCGACGAGATCCAGATCCCCGCGGGTCCGCGTCTGGGCAGCATCGTCATCGACGCGAAGAAGCTGGAGAAGAGCTTCGGCGACCGCTCACTGATCAGCAACCTGAGCTTCAACCTGCCCCCGAACGGCATCGTCGGCGTCATCGGCCCCAACGGCGTCGGAAAGACCACCCTCTTCAAGACGATCGTGGGTCTCGAACCGCTCGACGGCGGCACGCTCAAGATCGGCGAAACGGTCAAGATCAGTTACGTCGACCAATCGCGCGCGAGTATCGACCCCGAGAAGACCCTCTGGGAGGTCGTGTCCGACGGTCTCGACATCATCACCGTCGGCAAGACGGAGATCCCCTCGCGGGCCTATGTCTCGAAGTTCGGCTTCAAGGGCCCCGACCAGCAGAAGAAGGCCGGTGTCCTCTCCGGCGGTGAGCGCAACCGTCTGAACCTCGCGCTCACGCTCAAGGAGGGCGGCAACCTGCTCCTCCTCGACGAGCCGACGAACGACCTCGATGTCGAAACGCTGAGCTCGCTCGAGAACGCTCTGCTGGAATTCCCCGGTTGCGCCGTGGTCATCACGCACGACCGGTGGTTCCTCGACCGCATCGCAACGCACATCCTCGCCTACGAAGGAACCGAAGAACACCCCGACCAGTGGCACTGGTTCGAGGGCAACTTCGAGGCCTACGAGGCGAACAAGGTGGAGCGTCTCGGTGCCGACGCGGCCAACCCGTCGCGTTCGACCTATCGCAAGCTCACGCGTGACTGACGACTCCGCGGCGCCCTCGGGCGTGGCATCCCCTGACTCGGGTCCGGCACCCACCGGACCCGAGCGGGTGCACGTGCCGATCCACCTGCGGTGGGGAGACCTCGACGCGCTCGGGCACGTCAACAACACCTCCATGCTCAAGCTGCTCGAGGAAGCACGTCTCCGCGCCTTCTGGTTCAGCGACGGCGAGGGCGAGCCGCTCCCGACGGCGGTGTTCGACATGGACGTCCTCGACAGCGGGGGCGACCGGGCCACCCTCATCGCCCGGCAGGAGATCGAGTACCTCCGGCCTGTGCCGTACAGCCAGCGTCCGCTCGACGTCCGCATGTGGATCGGTGCGATGGGCGGCTCGAGCGCCGACATCTGCTTCGAGGTGTTCAGCCCCGTCGGAGACTCCGAACCGACTCTCTACGCTCGGGCGACGGCCGTCGTCGTGCTCGTCGACACGGCCAGCGGTCGACCGATCCGGTGGAGCGAACGCGAGCGCTCCGCGTGGGCGCCGTATGTGGGGGATCCGATCGAGTATCGTCGTCGGCCGAGCCGCGGCTGACGGAGATCGCCGCCCTGGTGCCACCCGCTCAGTCGCGGGGAACGCGCACCATGACCTCTTGCGCGACGCTCGCGACCAGAACACGATCGCGGGTGTAGATGCGTCCGGTCGACAGTCCGCGGCCGCCGCGGGCGTTGGGGGACTCCTGCACGTAGAGCAACCAGTCATCGACCCGGCCGGGGCGGTGCCACCACATCGCATGGTCGAGGCTCGCGACCTTCAGGCCGGGGGCGTTCCAGGGCACCCCGTGGGCACGCATGATGGCCTCCTGGATCGTGAGGTCGCTGAGGTACGCCAGAGCCGCGCGGTGCACGGCCGGGTCGTCCGGCAGCTGACGTCGCACGCGCATCCACACGGCCTGTCGCGGCACATGGGGGCCCTCGACCGAGGTGTAGATCGCCGAGGGGACGTGCAGGACGTCGACCGGCCGCTCCGAGAACATCCGACGGCTGAGCGGGTGCAGGTCCGATGCGTCGAAGGCAGGCAGGTCTTCGGGGACCGGGATGCCGTCGGGCATCGGTTCGGCATGCTCGAGCCCGGGGTCGTCATCCTGGAAGGACGCGATCATGGAGAAGATGGGCACTCCGGCCTGGAAAGCCTGCGTGCGTCGCGTCGAGAACGATCGGCCGTCGTGGATGCGGTCGACCGAGAAGGTGATCCCGTCTGCGGGGTCGCCCGGTCGGAGGAAGTACCCGTGCATCGAGTGAACCGTTCGCTCGGGTGGCAGGGTCCGAGAGGCGGCGACCACCGACTGCGCGAGGACCTGTCCGCCATAGACACGCCCGAAGGGCATTGCCTGCGACACCCCGGTGAAGATGTCCTCAGTGGTGCGCGCGCCGGCGTCGCGAAGGTCGAGCACCGCGAGCAGCGAGGCAACCGGATCGAGGTCGTCGGTCACGTCGGCTTCCGTTCCGGCGCGGCGGGCCCGCGCCGCTTGATAGTTTAGGGCGGGTGTCCGCGCGCCTGTTGTTCCCCGACCCGCAGGCAGCAGCAGACCTGCTGACCTTCGCCTCCCGAGGCATCCGACTCGGGGACGGCACCGTCCGCCTACGCGCCCGGGGCGGCGTCCTCGTCACGACGGCCGCCCCGCTCGCTCCTCGCGGCCTCTTCGATTCGACGCCCACGGTGCTCGGTCTCCGTGTGTCGGCGATCGACCCCGAACTCGAGTGCGACCTCGTCGTCGAGGCATCCGCTCTGCTACCCGCACCGGATGATGCCTCGGCGGTGATTCTCCCCGACACGGCGTTCTCACCCGCGTGGGCGGGGATCTCGCCGCCACGCACGGGATGGGAACAGACGGATGCCATCGACGCGGCCGTTCTCGCATCGCGCGCACAGTACGGAGTCGCCGCCGTCGCAGACGCCCTGCCGGCCGACGCCGGCGAGGACGTGGTACGAGCGATCCGCGCCCAGGTCTGGGGCCAACCCGACGACGCGCTCGGCGGCCTGCCGCTGGGAACGGCGTTCGCCGCCTTCGCCCTCGGCTTCATCGCCGGCGGTGAGGAGGCCACCGTGCGGACGAGCGGGACGTGGACGCGTGTGACGCTCACGCGTGGGCACGTCGTGGTGCGCGGACCCGTTCGGTCGGGACTCACCGCCGTGCGGACCACGGGCAGCTGACCCAGCAAACGCAAAGGGAAGCGACCGTACGCTGGATCTCGCAAGGGGAGTACTCCCGATCGCGACGCATCCGTCATCACGAGGCCACCGCTGGCCTCCGGGTGCGTCGGCCCGGCTGGGCGGAGGAGACCTTGACGTCGCAGCCCCGCGCTGCTCGTCGAGAGGTTCTCTCATGGTCTCGTTCTCCCGTCTCATCGATCTGGCGTCGAAAGCCGTCGACAAAGCGTCTTCTTCGGGTGGCACGTCACGCGCGACTCCGGAAGGCGGGCGCGACTGGCGCTCGGTGGTGCGCTCCGCGGCAGACGCCGTGTCCGGCGACCGCCGCGCCGAGACCGCGCCGACGGTGCCCTCGAACGCCGCCCCACGCGACCGCTCTGCGCCTCCGGCCACCGGTGCGTCTGCGAGCACGTTGACGATCGAGGATCGCGCCGCAATCGCGCGTTACGACTACCTCCTGCGCACGGCCGATCCGGACAGGGTCGAGCAGATGCACCGCGAGGCGTTCTCGCGACTGACCCCTCAGCAGCGCATGCACGTCCGCGCCCGGATGGACGGCGACCTCGCGCCGCACGAGCGGCCACGCTCCGACGCCCCGGACGACCTCGCACGCACCGCCGCCCGTGCGGAAGCCGCCCGGCCCGGGCGGATGTCGGCGCTGCTGGCCTCGGCCGGCCGCGGCGGACTCGTCGGAACCGGCGTCGTGGCCGCCGGGGGATTGCTCGCCGCCGTGGCCGGAGGGGCGATCGTCAGCGCCGTCGCCGCACCCCTGCTCGAGCAAGCCGGACAGATGGGAGTCGACTTCTCGGGGCTGGCCGAGGGTGTCGACGTGGAGGCCATGGCATCCGGGGTCGACCTCGGATCACTCGCCGAGGGGACCGGCGTCGGCGAATGGGCCGGGGGAGCCCAAGAGGCCGCGGCGGGTCTGGGAGAACATGTCAGCGGCTTCGGCGAACGGCTCTCGAATCTCGACATCCCCGGATTCGGTGATTTCCTCGGCCGCTGATCCGAAGAGCGGCAGTCAGTCGGCCGTTCGGAGCGGGAGACCGGTGTCCGGGCGGCCGTTCTGCCGAGGTCCGATGCCGCGCGGCTCGAAGGTGTTGACCATCGCGTGGGCCGCGCGCTCGAGGTAGTCCCACAGCGGCGCCTCGAAGGCCGGGGGCAGCGCGATCTCGTCCACCGCAGCGCGCATGTGGCGTAGCCACCGATCGCGGGCGTCGGGATCGACATGGAAGGGCATGTGGCGCATGCGCAGACGCGGGTGCCCCCGGGTCTCACCGTACGTCGTCGGTCCGCCCCAGTACTGAGCGAGGAACAGCGTGAGTCGGTCGGCCGCGGGTCCGAGGTCTTCCTCGGGATACATCGGCTTCAGGACCTCGTCGGACGCGACACCTCGGTAGAACGCGTCGACGAGGCGACGGAAGGTGTCCATCCCGCCGACCTGGTCGTAGAAGGAGACCGACTCAGTCACTTCGCCTCTCCCTCGTCTGCTCGCACGGCGGGAGGCGTGGGCTTGACGACATCCGCCGCTGTGGCCTCCGGCAGGTTGACGATGGCCGTCGGTGTGTCGTCGCGGACGGCCTTCTTCTTCTTGGCCGCGGCTGGCGCGCCCTCGGAATTCGCACCCCGCGAGTGATCCTCGAGCGTCTCAGACACGGCGAGCTTGCGGCCGCGCGGTCGCCAACGCGGTCGATCCGCGCCCGGGGCGACCTGCGTCTCCTTCGTCTTGGGCGGATGCGCACCCCGCACGCTCTGCGCACCTTCGGGGCCCGTGAGCATGATCGAGTTGAGCTGCGGAAGCGCGATTCCCATCGCGTCGATCGCGCGCTTGAGACGGGCACGCAGCTCTCGCGCGACGTCATCCTTGGCGCTGGAACGGGTCTTCATCACGAGCCGGATCACGAGGGCATCTCCGCTGATCGACTCCAGACCCCAGATCTCGGGCTGCTCGATGATGCGCGAGCGCCACTTCGACTCCTTCGCCATGGCCTTCGCCGCGGTGAGCATCGCCGTCTCGACGTCGTCGATGTCGGCGTCCGCAGGCACCGCGAGGTCGATGATCACGCGGGACCAGCCCTGCGACATGTTGCCGATGCGGGTGATCTCGCCGTTGCGTACGTACCAGAGCGTTCCGTTGACGTCGCGGACGTGGGTGATGCGGACGCTGACGAATTCCACGATGCCGGTGGCGAGTCCCAGATCGACGACGTCACCGATGCCGATCTGGTCTTCGGCGACGATGAAGATGCCGTTCAGAACGTCCTTCACGATGTTCTGAGCACCGAACCCGAGGCCGGCGCCGACGGCGGCGGTGAGCAACGTGAGGGATGCCAAGGCGTTGG
The DNA here is from genome assembly GCA_038182865.1 of Microbacterium enclense. Lineage (NCBI taxonomy): Bacteria > Bacillati > Actinomycetota > Actinomycetes > Micrococcales > Microbacteriaceae > Microbacterium > Microbacterium enclense. The sequence continues at coordinate 3,409,524 of CP116226.1, forward strand.
GGGCGACGATGCTTGCGATCCACACCAGCGCGACGATGACCAGGATGACGTTGACGATGTTCTGCAGGATCGTGCCGAGGGTGCGCGTGCGCTGCACGAGACGGACGGCGCTCAGGGGCGAGCGGTCGAGGGCCTGCGTATCGTCGACCCTCGCCTTGCTCTTGGCGCCGTTGACGACGCGATCGACCACGCGGCGGATGACCACGCGGAGGATCCAGGCGGCGACGGCGATGCCGACGATGATCCCGACGACCCGCAGGAGCACGCCACCGAAACCGAGCAACTGGCCACCGATCCAGGTCCAGGTATCGATGTTGGTCAAGTCACCAGGGGTGATCGACGGCGAGGGGCTCGGTTCGGGGACTTCGGCGAGAAGTGACATCTCGTCCATCGTAACGAGCGGCTCCTCAGCGTGGCCTGGGCGCCTCGGGAGCCGGGCGCTCTCCACCACGCACGAGATTCCATCTGTGGGCGAGGATCACAGCCTGAACGCGATCGCGAGCGCCCAGTTTCCACAGCACGCGGCCCACGTGCGTCTTCACGGTGGACTCGCTGAGGAAGAAGGTCTCGGCGATCTCGCTGTTCGTCAATCCCTCGCCCATGGCGACGAAGATCTCGTGTTCACGAGGAGTGAGCGAGGCCAGCTCCGGCGCGGGCGTCGTCTCGCCCGGCAGAGCCCCGATGAACTGCACCAGGCGACGCGCGACACGCGGCGAGAGCGCCGCATCGCCGCGGTGGACCGCGCGAACCGCGGCGAGGAGGTCGCTGACCTCGGCGTCTTTCAGCAAGAAACCGCTGGCACCCGCCCGCAGGGCGCCGAAGGCGTACTCGTCGAGATCGAACGTCGTCAGGACGAGCACGCGCACAGTCGGGTGGTCCCGGACGATCCGCACGGTGGCGGCGACACCGTCGGTGTGCGGCATCCGCACGTCCATCAACACCACGTCGGGCAGGAGACGGGCCACCGCCTGCACGGCCTCCTCACCATCGGCGGCCTCACCGACGACGTCGATGTCGGGTTGCGCTTCGAGCACGAGACGGAATCCGAGACGGATCAGATGCTGGTCGTCCACGAGCAGCACGCGGATGGGTCGGTTCATGGAGTGCCTCGTTCGTCAGTCGGCCCGGAGGGGAGGATGGCGCGCAGTACCCAGGTCCCGCGTCCGGCCGGAGACGAGGACACGCTCCCTCCCACCGATAGCACCCGCTCGTGCAGACCGCGGAGACCGAAGCCGCCGCCGATCGAGGGTGAGGGGCGGATGGGTACGCCGTCGTTCTCGACGCGTACGTCGATCGCGTCGGTGTCCACATGGACGCGGACATCGATCCGCGACGCGTTCGGCGCGTGGCGCATCGCGTTCGTCACTCCCTCCTGCACCACACGACCGAGCGCGAATCTCACCTGTCGCGACACCCGCGAGACGTCCCCGCTGCGGTGCAGCACCACGGGGAAGCCCGCTGTCTGAGCGGCCGCGACCACTGCGGCGGGCTCGGTGGGTGAGAGTGGCGAGAGGGGTGACATCACCGCGTCCCCGTCCCGAAGCACGCCAAGCATCGCGCGCATCTCGCCCAGCGCGGCGCGCGCGGTGGCGGCGACCGTTCGGCCGGCGTCGCGCGCGCGATCCGGGGGCGCCACCACCATTCCCTCGGAGACCGCGACGATCACGGTCAGCGAGTGCGCGACGATGTCGTGCATTTCTCGGGCGATGCGGGTGCGTTCTTCCACCGCGGCGAGACGCGCCCTCTGATCTCGTTCGACGGCGAGTCGCCGCGAGCGCTCGACGATCTCGTCGAGGTACCGGTGGCGTTCACTCGTGTTCGTCCCGGCCAGCACTCCCACCAGCAGCACGACCGCGGTAAGGACAGTACTCCAGAGCCCGCTCTCGAAGCTGTCCCCGGCCGCGACCCGCCGCAGCACGCTCGCGACGAGGATGCCAAGACCCACTGCCGAGAATGCCACCCACGCCGCTCGCCGGGAACGGTACACCGCGACGGCATAGAGACCGAAAGCAGGAATCAGGATGGCGGCATCCCCGGCCCCGGTCGGCAGCACAGCGGCGGGGATCGCCGTCACGACACACATGCCCACCGGAAAGCGTCGGCGCGCCAGCAGGGCGAGACAGGCGACGGCGATGACCCCGCCGGACAGGGAGCCCTCCGTCGACAGCGTCCCGTCGGCATCCGGCAGAAAGAAGAACCACGGACTGCTGAAGAACGCGGCAGCGCCCACCACGAGGACGTCCAGAAGCCGTGGGTGGCGTGACCAGAAGCCTCGGTGCCGAAGCTCTGAGCCCCTCCACGCCGTGCGGTCAGGCATCCCGCGTGCGCAACACTCCGGCGCCCACCGCGAGAAGTCCCACAGGCCATGCGAACAGGACGATCGCAGGCCCGACGTTCTCACCCGGGCCCAGGCTGACGATCTGCGCCGCCGCGGTCGCCGGCAGAAGGGCGGCCAGGTCATCCATCCACGACCACGACGGGCCGCCCGCATAGAACAAGCTCACGAACACGGGGAGGACGAACAACACGCCGACCGTGACGGCGATGGCACCCGCTGCGTTGCGGATGACGAGGCCGAACCCCACGCCGATGAGTGCGAACGACACCATCGCGAACATCCCGCCGAGCAGGGGGAGGACCGATGCAGACGGTTCGGCCCAGCGGATCTCTCCGATTCCACCCACGGTGGTGAGGAGCGCCGACGCGAGATACGCGACACATGTGGTGAGCGCGATGGTGATGGCCAGGACCAGTGCCTTGGCGACCACGACGCGACCCCGGCGCGGTTCCGCGGCGAGTGTGGAACGGATCATCCCAGTCGAGTACTCGCCGGTCACGGAGATCACACCGAGCACCCCCGCGATCAACATCGTCAGCGACGATCCGCCCACGATGATCGAGACAGCCTCAATCCTCGCCCCGGTGTCGACCAGGAAGAGCATCACGAGACCTGTGAGCGCGACGTTCGCGGCCACCGCGATCCCCAAAGCCCACCACGTGGAGCGAATGGTCAGCAGTTTGATCGCCTCGCTCGTGACGAGCCGGCGAAATGAGAGGTGGATATCGCTCCGATGGTCGGCTGCGGCGGTCATGCGTACTCCTTCGTGGGGAAGTCGACAGCCCCCGCGGTGAGGGCGAGATACGCGTCCTCGAGCGACCCCGACGACGGCGTGAGCTCGAAGAGGGGGATCCCGAGCTGAGCCGCGAGGAGGCCGATGGTCGCCGCATCCATCCCCGAGACCTCCGCCGTGTCGGGGGCTGAGCTGGCGAGACGCCCGCCGCGGCGCGACACGGCTTCGCCGAGGTCGGCCAGTCGCGGGGTGCGTACGAGGACACGCGCCCCCGTCCACGTGCGCACGAGCTCGTGGACGGGGGCGTCCGCCAGGATCTCGCCGCGTCCCAGCACGATGACGTGATCGGCCGTCTGCGCCATTTCGCTCATCAGATGGCTCGACACGAGCACGGTCCGTCCCTCCGCCGCCAGGTGACGCATGAGCGCCCGCACCCAGCGCATGCCCTCGGGGTCGAGGCCGTTGACCGGCTCGTCGAGGAGCAGGGTACGGGGGTCGCCGAGCAGCGCCGAAGCGATTCCGAGACGCTGCCCCATGCCGAGGGAGAACGTACCCGCTCGACGGTGGGCGACCGAGGAGAGGCCCGTGAGTTCGATGACCTCGTCGACGCGCCCGCGCAGGAGGCCGTGTGTCGCGGCCATCGCCCGTAGATGGTCGCGAGCCGATCGCCCCGTGTGCACCGCACGCGCGTCGAGCAAGGTGCCCACCTCCCGCAGGGGGGCACGCAGCCGGTCGTAACGGCGCCCGTCGACCGTGACCGTCCCAGCGCTCGGTCGGTCGAGCCCGACGATCATGCGCATCGTCGTCGACTTGCCGGCACCATTCGGTCCGAGGAACCCGGTGACCCGTCCCGGTCGAACGGTGAACGAGATGTCGGACACGACCGTGCGGGAGCCGAACCGTTTGGTCAGGTTCTGTGCGGTGATCATGCATCCACGCTAGGAAGACCGTTCTCGTCGAGCGTCGGAGACCGGGCGGACTTCGCGCCGCCGAAGTGTCGTACCGCGGTACGACGGAAAACGGATGCCCCCGCACCCGGAGGGCGGAGGGATCCGTCTGACGAACGGCGAATCGCTACGCGGCGTCGCGCTCCTGCACCGCGAGGGCACGCTCGACACCCGCGAGGTTCTCACTCACCAGACGGCGCAACGCCGGCGCGGCCTCCGAGTTCTGCGCGAGCCACGCTCGAGTCGCATCGCGAAGCTCGGTGCTGGCGAGAGCCGCCGGGTAGAGTCCCACGATGAGGTACTGCGCGATCTGGTAGCTGCGCGACTCCCAGATCGGCAGCAGCATGGAGAAGTAGGGCTCGACGAAATCAGCCAGGACCGCGACCGTCGCCGGGTGGGTGAACCCGATGGCCGCGGCGCGCACGATGGTGTTCGGGGCGTCGGCACGATCGATGAGCGAGCTCCACGCGGCGGCTTTCGCCTCGTGCGTGGGGAGGGCCGCCTTCGCCTGAGCAGCGAACTCGCCGCCCTTCGCCGTGTTGTCGGCGGCCCGCGCCTCATCGATCCCCGTGTCGGTCACCGCGCCCGCTGCGGCGAGCGAGATGAGCAGCTGCCACGACAGGTCGGTGTCGATCTCGAGACCCTCGAGCACCGTGTCGCCGTTGCGCAGTGCGCGGACGATCTCGGCGTGGGCCGGCGTGGATGCCGCGGAGGCGAACGCCGTGACGAACTGCAACTGGCTGTCGCTACCGGTCTCGGCCTGCTGAGCGAGTTCCCACAGCCCGTCGGCGACGCGTTCGCGAGCCTCCGCGCGCGTGGACGGGGCGACATAGGAGTTGGCCGCGAGCTGCAACTGCGCAAGGGTGGTGCGGACAGTGGTCGACTCGGTCTCGGAACCGATGTTGCGCAGCACGAGATCGAGGTAATCGGTGGCCGAGGCCTCGGCATCCCGGGTCTGGTCCCACGCGGCCCCCCAGACGAGCGAGCGGGCGAGCGGGTCCGAGATGTCCTTCAGATGCGCGATCGCCGTGGCCAGCGAACGCTCGTCGAGACGGATCTTCGCGTAAGCGAGGTCGTCGTCGTTCAGCAGAACGAGATCCGGGCGTCGGATGCCGCGCAACTCGGGGACCTCAGTGCGGTCGCCGTCGACGTCGAGCTCGAGGTGGTGGACACGCTCGAGTGCGCCGCCCTCGGTCAGCGAGTAGAAGCCGACGCCGAGCCGGTGGGGACGGATGGTCGGATAGTCGGCCGGTGCGGTCTGCACGATCGCGAAGCGGGAGATCGTCCCGTCAGAACCCTCCTCGATCAGCGGCGAGAGCGTGTTCACTCCCGCCGTCTCGAGCCACTTCTTCGACCAGTCGCTGAGATCACGGCCACTGGTCGCCTCGAGTTCGTCCAGCAGGTCGCCCACCTCGGTGTTCGACCACTGGTGCTTCTGGAAGTAGGCCCCCACACCGGCGAAGAACTGCTCGATCCCCACCCACGCGGCCAGCTGCTTGAGCACTGACCCGCCCTTGGCGTAGGTGATGCCGTCGAAGTTGACCTGGACGTCTTCGAGATCGTTGATCTCGGCGACGACGGGGTGCGTCGAGGGCAGCTGGTCCTGGCGGTACGCCCAGGTCTTCTCCATCGCGTTGAAGGTCGTCCAGGCGGCCTCCCACTCGGTGGCCTCGGCGGTGGCGATGGTGGACGCCCACTCCGCGAACGACTCATTGAGCCACAGATCGTTCCACCACTTCATCGTGACGAGGTCGCCGAACCACATGTGCGCGAGCTCGTGCAGGATCGTGACGACGCGGCGTTCTTTGACCGCGTCGGTCACCTTGCTGCGGAAGACGTAGGTCTCCGTGAAAGTCACCGCTCCGGCGTTCTCCATGGCCCCGGCGTTGAACTCGGGCACGAACAGCTGGTCGTACTTGGCGAACGGGTAGGGGAAGCCGAACTTCTCCTCGTAGTACGCGAAGCCTTGACGGGTCTTGTCGAACACGTAATCGGCATCCAGGTACTGCCACAGGCTCTTTCGCGCGAAGACGCCCAGCGGGATGACGCGGCCGTCGGCGCTGGTGAGCTCACTCGTGGTCTCCTCGTACGGACCGGCGATGAGCGCGGTGATGTACGACGAGATGCGCGGCGTCGGCGGGAAATCCCAGCGGGCCGTGTCGTCGGAGACGGCGACGGGCTCAGGGGTGGGGGAGTTCGAAACGACCTTCCAGCGCGCCGGGGCCGTGACCGAGAACGTGAACGCGGCCTTCAGGTCGGGTTGTTCGAACACCGTGAACACCCGGCGCGAGTCGGGGACCTCGAACTGCGAGTACAGGTAGACCTCGCCGTCCACCGGGTCCACGAAGCGATGCAGCCCCTCACCGGTGTTGGTGTATTCGCACTCGGCCTCGACGACGAGTTCGTTCTCGGCGTCGAGCCCCTCGAGGGCGATCCGAGAGTCACGGAACGCGGTCGGGCTGATCTCTCGCCCGTTGAGGTGGATCGCGTGCACCTCGCGCGCGATGAGGTCGATGAAGGTGGCTGCTCCCGGCGTGGCCGAGAATCGGACGACGGTGCGCGAGCCGAACACCTCGTCGCCTCGCGTGAGATCGAGCGCGATGTCGTACTCGTGCGTGTCGACGATCGCGCGGCGCTCCTGCGCCTCGATGCGGGTGAGATTCTCTCCTGGCACTGGCGTTCTCCCGGGGATCTGGGTGGTTTGTCGCAGGTGACGCGGTTGACGTCGGTGACAACCGTATAAGCCTAGTAGCGAGATATCTCGTGTCCCGGCTTCGCGCGCAGGTGGGAGGATGTGATCGTGAGCACGACCGACACGGATACCAGCCCTGAGACCGTCCTCTACGCGTCGCCCGCCGCGGCATCCGGACCCAGATGGGTCGAGACGCCCGTGGCGTACGACGGCATCCTCCTCGCCGGCTTCGGCGGCCCGGAGGGGCAGGACGACGTGATCCCGTTCCTTCGCAACGTCACCCGCGGACGAGGGATCCCCGACGAGCGTCTCGAAGAGGTCGCGCATCACTACCGGCACTTCGGCGGTGTGAGTCCGATCAACCAGCACAACCGCGAGCTCAAGGCTGCTCTCGAGGCGGAGATCGCCGCGCGCGGTCTGGGGCTGCCGGTGTACTGGGGAAATCGCAACTGGGCGCCGTATCTGGAAGAGGCCGTGACCGAGGCGGCCGAAGCCGGTCACACCACGCTCCTCGCCATCGCCACGAGCGCCTACAGCTCGTTCTCGAGCTGCCGGCAGTACCGCGAGGACTACGCCCGAGTGCTCGAGGCGACGGGGCTCGGAGAGACCGTCACGATCGACAAGGTCCGGCAGTTCTTCGACCACCCCGGTTTCGTCTCGGCCTTCGTCGACGGTGTAAAGGCTGCCGTGACGGAGTTCACATCCGACGGTGTCGCCGCGGAGAACATCCGTGTGCTGTTCTCGACGCACTCGATCCCGACCGCCGATGCGCAGCGCTCCGGTCCCCGCGATGCCGACTTCGGAGAGGGTGGCGCATACGAGGCTCAGCACAAGGCCGTCGCCGCCTTCGTCATGGCTGAGGTCGCCGCGGCCGTCGCCGACGTCGAGTGGGAGCTCGTCTACCAGTCGCGATCGGGCCCGCCGACGCAGCCCTGGCTCGAGCCCGACGTCAACGACGTGATCGCCGAGCTCCCCGGTCGCGGGGTCGAGGCCGTGGTGATTGTCCCGCTCGGCTTCGTCAGCGATCACATGGAGGTGCTCTGGGACCTCGACACCGAGGCGATGGAAGCGGCCGAAGAAGCCGGCATTCGCGCCGTGCGTACGCCGACGCCGGGTATCGACCCCGCGTACGTGTCGGGATTGATCGACCTCGTGGAGGAACGTCTGAAAGGAACTCCGCGGAGCGAGCGACCGCACGTGACCGACCTCGGCCCCTGGTACGACGTGTGCCGCCCGGGCTGCTGCGAGAACATCCGCGCCGGCTTCAAGCCGGTGGCCGCCGGACTCCGCCCCTGAGGTTCTCGGCGCGGCTCGCTCTTCGGGGCGGGCCGCGCCGTCATGTCCGCCCGAGATGTCGGCGGCCGTCAATAGGATGAGCGCATGCGTATCCACATCGGCACCGATCACGCCGGTCTCGAGTTCTCCACCCAGATCCAGCATCACCTCGCTTCCCAGGGGCACGAGGTCGTCGACCACGGTCCGATCGAGTACGACCCCCTGGACGACTACCCCGCGTTCTGCATCCGCGCCGCCCAGGCGGTCGTCCGTGATCAGGCGAGCGGCGTCGAGGCCCTCGGCGTCGTCTTCGGAGGCTCGGGAAACGGCGAGCAGATCGCGGCGAACAAGGTGCTCGGCGTGCGCGCGGCGCTCGTCTGGAGCATCGCGACCGCCGAACTCGCCCGCGAGCACAATGATGCGAACGTCATCGCCATCGGCGCCCGCCAGCACACCTTCGAGGAAGCCGCGTCCTTCATCGACCGGTTCATCGCGACCCCGTTCTCGGGAGAAGAGCGTCACGCGCGCCGCATCGCACAACTCGCCGCCTTCGAGCAGGACGGCGTTCTTCTGCCGGATCCGCGCGCAGGTCGAGACGAGAATCCGATGACCGACGCGAGCGACTCGTTCGATCCCGAGGCAGGCTGATGCCCGAGGGGCATTCTGTTCACCGGATCGCGCGGCAGTTCGATCGCAACATCGTCGGTCGCGTGGTCGCGGCGTCCAGTCCGCAGGGGCGGTTCGCCGAGGGAGCAGCCGTCATCGACGGGCGTGAAGCACTCGACGTCCGGGCGGTCGGCAAGCAGATGTTCCTCTTGTTCGACGGCGACGTCTGGCTCCGGGTGCACCTCGGCATGTACGGCGCGTGGGACTTCGCGGGCGAGATCGCGGTCGACGCGACCATCGCCTCGGCCAACGGACGCATGGGCCACACCAACCAGCGCGGCACGGTGATCGATGAGACACCGATTCTGGATGCCGCGGGCGAGAACTCACTGAGTTCGATCGGTGCTCCGCGGCGCGCCCGCGTGCGCATGTCGGAGCAGACCACCGGCCTCGACGAACAGACCGAATGGCCGCCACCGGTCGTGGGGGCCGTGCGCCTGCGCCTTCTCACCGACGCCACGTGTGCCGACCTGCGCGGCCCGACGGCGTGCGCGCTGCAGACGGCTGACGAGGTCGCCGCGACCATCGCGAAACTCGGACCCGACCCTCTCGTCGATGACGTCGCCGACGGCGAGAAACGCTTCGCCGCGACCGTCAGGAAAAAGCCGACCGCGATCGGTCTGCTGCTCATGGACCAGTCGGTCGTGAGCGGCATCGGCAATGTCTATCGCGCCGAGATCCTCTTCCGTGCTCGGCAGAACCCGCACACCCCCGGCCGCGACGTGCCCGAGGAGGTCGTGCGCGAGATGTGGCGCGACTGGGTTCGGCTGCTCTCGATCGGCGTCGAGACCGGCCAGATGATGACGATGGACGACCTCGATCCCGAGGCCTACCGCCGCGCCATGGCTCATCGCGATGACCGCCACTGGGTGTACCACCGCGCCGGTCTTCCCTGCCGGATCTGCGGGACGACGGTGCTGATGGAAGAGGCTGCCGGACGCAAGCTCTACTGGTGCCCGAACTGCCAGGCGTGAGGGAGGCTCGGCCGACCGGCGAGGCCGTGGACGCGCCGCGATGCCCCTGCCGCTGTCCCCGGCGATTTAGGCTGATCCGGTGCGCCAGAACCCCAGCTTCGCGATGACCGACGTCGGCGAGATCCGCCGTCTCATCGACCGTCACCCCTGGGTGACCCTTGTCAGTCAGAGCGATGACGGCCTCGTCGCCTCGCACTACGCCGTCATGCTCGACGACGAGCGCGACGACCTGACCATCGTGGGCCACGTCGGCAAACCCGATGACGCGATCCTCGGTCTCGGCGAGCGGGAGCTTCTCGTGGTCGTCCAGGGTCCGCACGGGTACATCACGCCCAGGTGGTATGGGGCGGTCCCCGCCGTCCCCACCTGGAACTTCGTGTCGGCGCACCTTTCCGGCGTCCCGGAATTGCTGAGCCCCGCCGAGAACCTGCGCGTTCTGGAACGTCTCGTCGAACGCTTCGAGGGCGACGGAGACGACGCGCGCGGCCTTTACACACTGCCGAACGACGCGGGCTTCGTCGAGCGTCTCGAGCGCGGCACCGTGGGCTTCCGCCTCACGCCCACGCGTGTGACCGCGAAGCGCAAGCTCAGCCAGAACAAGATGCCCGAGGTCGTCGAGACGATCATCGCCGGTCTGGCCGCGGAAGGCGGGGCCGGAGTCGACCTCGCCGCGGAGATGCGCCGCTCCGCCGACGCGAGGGTGCGGCCGTGATCGGCGAGACCGTGGGATTCATCCGCGGTGTGCGTGTGGCGGGACCGGGACGTGAACTCCTTCCGACGACCGAGCCGGTCGACCTCGTCATCACGGATGGACGCATCGCGGACATCGCCCCGACCGGCAATCTGCGACCCACCGGACTCGTCGCCGAGGGCGACGGCGGGTGGCTCCTGCCCGGACTGTGGGATCACCACGTCCATGTGCTGCAGTGGGCGTTGGCCGCCGATCGTGTGCCGCTCGGGGAGGTGGCCTCCGCGAGCGACGCCGCGGCCATCATGGCGCTCGCGCCCGAGACCGAGGGACGCCGCGTCGGTTCCGGTTTTCGAGACGGCCTGTGGCCGGATCGGCCGAGCGTGGAGCTCCTGGATGCCACGACAGGCGGTGTCCCGACCTACCTGATCAACGCCGACGTCCACAGTGTGTGGATGAACAGTGCGGCGTTCCGTCGCGAGGGCCTGGAAGTGACGGCATCCGGGATCGTTCGCGAAGAAGAGGCGTTCGAGATCTCTCGTCGCCTCAACGCGGTGGCCCCCGACATCGCCGACCGTGCCGTCGAACGCATGTCACGCACCGCCGCGGCTCGGGGAGTGGTCGGTCTCGTCGACCTCGACATGACCTGGAACGACGAACCGTGGCAGCGGCGCGTGGAGCGCGGATTCGACAGTCTCCGCATCTCGTACGGGACCTACCCGCAAGACCTCGATCGTGCCATCGCGGAGGGACTGCGGACGGGGGACCGGGTGCGCGGAGCCCATCACGACCTCGTGCGGGTCGGACCGCTCAAGGCCATCACGGACGGCTCTCTCGGCACGCGCACGGCGGCGTGCGCGCACCATTACGCGGGAGAGGTCGGCAATCACGGGCTCCTCACGATCGCTCCGGACGACCTCGTCGACATGATGACCCGCGCGACAGCAGCCGGACTGGAGTGCGCGATCCACGCGATCGGCGACGTCGCGAACGCCCACGCTCTCGACGCCTACGCGCTGACCGGAGCCGTCGGCACGATTGAGCACGCGCAGCTCGTCGCCCATGCTGATATCCCTCGTTTCGCCCGTCTGGGCGTCGCGGCCAGTGTGCAACCGGAGCACGCCCTCGACGACCGGGACATGACGGATGCCATCTGGGCCGAGCAGTCCGCTCAGCCCTACCCGTTGCGTGCGCTGGTCGACAGCGGGGCCAATGTCCGTTTCGGATCCGATGCTCCCGTCGCCCCCCTGGATCCCTGGGCGGCTCTGGCATCCGCCGTCTTCCGCACGCGAGACGGACGCGAGGCGTGGCACCCGCACGAACGTGTGGACATCGACACCGCCATCGCGGCATCCACCGCCGGGGGTTCGACGGCGCCGGCAGAGATCTCGCCCGGGGCGCTCGCGGATCTCGTGATCGTCGGGGCCGATCCGCGCGCCGCCGATGAGCGCAGCCTGCGCGCCATGCCGGTGCGGACCACGTTGCTCGCGGGGCGCGTGATACACGGCGTCTGAGGCGTCTCGCACCCTCACCCGGCGCACAAGCGCCCCCGGCAAACGACGACGGGGACGGTGCCGAAGCACCGTCCCCGTCGTCGAGATCCGTCTTACGCGGCGAGGTGCGCGAAGAGGAACCAGCGGTCCTTGTCGAGGCCGCGCTTGATCTCGATGGCCACGTCCTGGCTCGACATGTCGATCTCGTCGAGCCCCTCGATGGCTGCTTCGATGTCGACGAGGACGGCGTCGATGTCGGCGATGACGGCGCGGATCACGACGTCGGACGGCGCGAAGCCGGCGGGAACCTCGGTGGCCTTCGCCTTGGCCGCGACGGTCGACAGACGCGAGTCGATGGGCAGACCCAGGGCGACGATGCGCTCGGCGGCCAGGTCGGCCCAGTCCTGCGCGTGAGCGACGACCGAATCGAGCAGCTCGTGCACGCCGATGAAGTTCGAGCCACGAACGTGCCAGTGCGCCTGCTTCCCGTTGACGACGAGAGCCTCGAGGCCGATCACGACGGGGGAGAGGAACTGGGCGGTTCCGGCGGCCATGGTCGAGTCGACGGTGGTGGCGGCGGGGGTCTCTACGGTGCTCATATCTGCTCCTTCTCGCAGCGAACGACGTCTGTTGGATGCAACGCTACTCAGGCTCACGCATTCCGCAAGCAAGATGAGGCTCGGCTAAATCCCTGATGAATAGGCAATCCTCACCTGAGTTGCGCCCGCACGGCACCGCCATGGACCGGACCCCTCGGCGGCGTGTGAAGATCGAGGCATGCATGGTCGCCTCGCTCGCATCGACGCCTACGGCAGTCACCCCGACCAGTGGATGCGTATCGACGGAGACGTCTCGGCGGACGTCTGCGTCTGCTTCGTCCACGGTGGCTACTGGCGTCCCCGCTACACGGCCGAGCTCATGGAGCCGCTGACGAAACGGGTCGCCTCTCTCGACATGGCGGCGGTCAACATCGAGTACCGGCGCGAAGCGGACGCCGAGGCGATGCAGGCCGACGTGCGCACCGCGCTTCGTCGCGCCGCCGGCGCGTTCCCGCGTGCCTCGAGGGTCGTCGTGGGCCATTCCGCGGGCGGTCAGCTCGCGCTGGTGTCGGCCGACGAGGCCGACCTGATCATCGCCCTCGCCCCGGTGACGGATCTGAGGGGCGGCTACGCGGCCGGCATCGGATCGAACGCGGTGGCGGACCTGCTCGGGGGGTCACCGCTCGAGCACCCCGCGGCCTACGACACCGCGACACCGCGTCCCTCCGCGGTGCCGACCCTCCTCGTGCACGGCATAGACGACGACCGTGTCCCCGTGAGTCACTCCCGCAGCTTCGCGGACCTCGCCCGGCGGACGGAGGCCGCCGTGGACTACTTCGAGTTCGCTCAGCTCGACCACATGCTGCTCATCGACCCCGACGCCCCGCACTGGCCATCGGCCTGGGCGTGGATGCGGCAGCGCCTGAACGCGTGACGAAAGGCCCTCGCATGACCGTCGCCCACGACGCCACCATCCTCGCGCTTCCCGACGCGGCGCCCACCCTCCTCGACGACACGTTCGTGGCATCCGGAGCCCGCCTCGTCGGGGACGTGTCCCTGGGACCCGGCGCGAGCGTCTGGTACAACGCCGTCCTGCGCGGTGACGGCGCGGCGATCGTCATCGGTCCGCGCTCCAACGTGCAGGACAACGTGTCCATCCACGTCGACCGCGGGCGACCGACCATCATCGGCGCGGATGTCTCGGTCGGTCACAACGCCGTCGTCCACGGCTGCACGATCGGCGACGGCTCTCTCATCGGAATGGGAAGCGTCGTGCTGTCCGGCGCCCAGATCGGACCCGGATGTCTCGTCGCCGGTGGTGCCGTCGTGCTGGAGGGGACTGTGGTTCCGGAAGGCTCGCTGGTCGCGGGCGTTCCGGGAAAGGTGCGGCGTGCGCTCACTGCGGAGGAGCGAGAGGGCATCCGACGTAACGCCGAGACCTACCTGGGGCATGCGGCCCGCCACGCGGGCGCGGTTGCGGTTGCGGTCTCGGCCGACGGGGAGGAGTGAGGGGCACGCCTCAGCCGCGCACCGGCTGCTCGTCGACGAACACGGGCATCCCCCCGACCGGGAACACCGCGGATCCAGGCTTCAGGACCGCCAGAGTCTTCCCCGTCGTGGAGAGCACCTTCGTCTCGTGTCCGGCAGACGTTTCGAGGGGGACCGGGGTCGTGCTCGTGTCGGTGCTGGCGTACGGCTGGTTCTTCCAGAGAACGCGACGGACGTCACCGGCGTCGTTCGTGAACGTGTAGGCGGTGACGTCACCTCCGACGCGCGTGACAGAGGTGAAGTGGAAGCCGTCCAGCTGTCGCACGGTCGTGGCCATCGCGGCGGCGCCGACCTTGGGCTGGAACGCCGCGACGTTCTCGGCGGGCTGTCGGAAGAGTCCGAAGTTCGCCTCGGTCTCCTCGGGATTCGTGCCGTCGTCCACGGCGTCGTACCAAACGGTCTGTTCGACAGCCGGGAGCGACTTGAGAGTCACGAATATCTGAACCAGACCCCCGGCCGCCTGGTCTTCGTTCAGCACACGGCTGACGTTGCCGAGCGGGGGAGTCACGGTCGTGTTCGTCAATCCGACTTCGCTGACGATGAGCGGCTTGGAGCGCCCGTTGTTGTGGTTGCGAATGATCGTGTCGAGACGCCGGATGCCGTTGCGGAGATCGGCGACGTCCGAGGCATAGCCGTGAGCGGAGATCATGTCGGCGTACTTCAGGCCGCCCGCTTCGGCGAAATCGGTGAACCAATCGGTGGGGATGCCATGGGTGTTCCCCGCGACGATCTTGACGTCGGGATGCTCGGCCTTCACGCCCTGGTACACGGCCTTGACGAGGGTGGCGTAACACGCGCCCGTCTGACAATCGCTGGTGTTGCGGCGCTCGCGGTTGAACTCGTTCCACACCTCGACCTTGTCGATGGTCGGATTCGCGTCCAGTACGCCGTTGATGTACTTCACGAACGCGGCTCGTGCCTCATCCGTCGTCGGGGGCGTCATGGGGCCGTCCATGTCGCCCGGATAGGCGCGCGGATTTCCGTAGCTGGCGACGAACAGCATGTGCATGTCGTTCGTCTTGGCGGCTGATGTGAGATCGGTCGCGAAATCGGGGATCGTGATCTCGCCCGCTGTGCGCTCGACGCTCGTCCAGGTGGTCTCGTCACGGAACTGCCGGATGCCGAGACCGGTTACCAAGGGCATGGTCTTCGCGAGCGGCCAGGTCGATGCGGCGAAGGTCTGCTTCCCCCAGTGCGTCGCCACCGAGAAGAACGACTCCGAAGTCTTCGGCATCTGCCCTGTGACCACGAAGTCCGCCTCGAGGGGACCGCGTCCGTCATCGACGGTGAAGGTGTAGAAGCCCGGTTCCCGCACTGCCGGGTCGATCTGGGCGGAGGCGGACGGGGCGGTGGTACCGGAGTCCACGAGGCCGCCGGAGTCATCACGCACGGACCAGTTCAGATCGCCGCGCGCGTTGTCGACGGTGAGGTCGACCGTTTGTGGCGAGGCGAACAGAAGGGAGGGACTGGTGAGCTGTAGAGGAGCAGCAGCCGGGTCGGGGGCGTAGCGGTCGCCGCCGAACGGGGCGCCAGAGCCGAGGACGACGATGCCTGCCACCAACGCCAGGGTGAGAGTCATGCCGATCGCGGCGAGACCCGCCTTGCTCTTCACCAGCGCTCCTCCCGCACGTCCATCGCGCCCCACCGTATTGGGGTTGCCTTGTGTGGATGCTGAACGGCTGATGCGCTCCGGTATCCCGGGCGCGTCGGTCGCCTCGCGCCGTGAGGGCCGTCGGGCACGATGTCGTAGCCTCGGGAGGGAGTTCGTCTCCGAACTGTGCGCCAGACGCGCCGCCCCGTTGCGCCGCGCAGGCCGGACGCGCTCCACGAACATCCCTACCCCCGTTACTTTTTCCGTGATCCGCTCGGCGGCATGCTGAGTGGTGGCAGCCTGCCGGGCCCGGTATGGCTCTCTGCCCCCTGTCACCCATGATCTGGGGGGTGTTGTCGCCGGGCCTGGTCGGCGGTGTGTGATCGCTGATAGGAGCTCGACCCGCCAGCTGGCGAGGCCGTCCGTAACGTGGATGCCGAGGCATGCCGCCCCTCCGGTTGCCGTTCGCACGACAGAACGGAGGAGCACAATGACCACAGCCATCGCCGGCTACGACACCATCGCGGTGTTCGTCGGGCTGGACGTCGGCAAGAGCGAGCACCATGCCGTCGCCCTCGACCGCGCTGGGAAACACCTGCTGGATCGGGCGCTGCCGCAGGACGAGACCCGGCTGCGGCAGATCATCGCTGACCTCGCGGAGCACGGACCTGTGTTGCTGGTCGTCGACCAGCCAGCCACCGTCGGCGCCCTGCCTGTCGCAGTCGCCCAAGCCGCGGGCGCGACCGTCGGCTACCTGCCGGGGCTGGCGATGCGGCGCATCGCCGACCTGCACCCTGGAGAGGCGAAGACCGACGCGAGGGACGCGGCCATTATCGCCGAGACCGCCCGCACCATGCCCCACACGCTCCGCTCCATCGCCATCGCGGACGAGCAGGTAGCGGAACTGACGATGCTCTGCGGCTTCGACGACGACCTCGCCGGGCAAATCACCCAGGTCAGCAACCGCATCCGCGGGCTGCTCACCCAGATCCATCCCACCCTCGAACGCGTCATCGGGCCACGCCTGGATCACCCCGCGATGCTCGCCCTCCTACGCAAGCACCCCTCTCCAGACGCCCTGCGCACCGCTGGCGTGAAGCGCCTCGGGAACCTGCTCCTGAAGCACGCACCCCGCAAAGGACGGGTTTGGGCGGAGGAGATCGCCGCCGCACTCGCACAGCAGACAGTGACCGTCACCGGCACGAACGCCGCAGCTCTCGTCCTGCCGCGACTGGCAGAGCAACTCCAGACGCTTCGCACCCAGCGCGACCAGATCGCCGCCGAGGTCGAACGCCTGGTCGAGGCGCACCCTCTTCACCCCGTCCTGACGAGCATGCCGGGAGTCGGCGTCAGGACGGCAGCCAGACTCCTCACCGAAGTCGCAGGGAAGACCTTCCCCACCGCCGGGCACCTCGCCGCCTACGCCGGCCTCGCACCCGTCACACGACGATCCGGCACCTCCATCCGCGGCGAACACCCCTCCAGGCGCGGCAACAAAATCCTCAAACGCGCCCTGTTCCTCTCCGCCTTCGCGGCGCTCCGCGACCCCGACTCTCGCGCCTACTACGACCGCAAAATCGCCCAAGGCAAACGACACAACCAAGCCCTCATAGCCCTCGCCCGACGACGCTCCGACGTCCTCTACGCCATGCTCCGCGACGGCACCCTCTACCAACCCCGACTACCCCTCGCAGCTTGACAAAGGACATAGGAGCACCCCGTTACTTTTTCCGTGATCCGCTCGGCGGCATGCTGAGTGGTGGCAGCCTGCCGGGCCCGGTATGGCTCTCTGCCCCCTGTCACCCATGATCTGGGGGGTGTTGTCGCCGGGCCTGGTCGGCGGTGTGTGATCGCTGATAGGAGCTCGACCCGCCAGCTGGCGAGGCCGTCCGTAACGTGGATGCCGAGGCATGCCGCCCCTCCGGTTGCCGTTCGCACGACAGAACGGAGGAGCACAATGACCACAGCCATCGCCGGCTACGACACCATCGCGGTGTTCGTCGGGCTGGACGTCGGCAAGAGCGAGCACCATGCCGTCGCCCTCGACCGCGCTGGGAAACACCTGCTGGATCGGGCGCTGCCGCAGGACGAGACCCGGCTGCGGCAGATCATCGCTGACCTCGCGGAGCACGGACCTGTGTTGCTGGTCGTCGACCAGCCAGCCACCGTCGGCGCCCTGCCTGTCGCAGTCGCCCAAGCCGCGGGCGCGACCGTCGGCTACCTGCCGGGGCTGGCGATGCGGCGCATCGCCGACCTGCACCCTGGAGAGGCGAAGACCGACGCGAGGGACGCGGCCATTATCGCCGAGACCGCCCGCACCATGCCCCACACGCTCCGCTCCATCGCCATCGCGGACGAGCAGGTAGCGGAACTGACGATGCTCTGCGGCTTCGACGACGACCTCGCCGGGCAAATCACCCAGGTCAGCAACCGCATCCGCGGGCTGCTCACCCAGATCCATCCCACCCTCGAACGCGTCATCGGGCCACGCCTGGATCACCCCGCGATGCTCGCCCTCCTACGCAAGCACCCCTCTCCAGACGCCCTGCGCACCGCTGGCGTGAAGCGCCTCGGGAACCTGCTCCTGAAGCACGCACCCCGCAAAGGACGGGTTTGGGCGGAGGAGATCGCCGCCGCACTCGCACAGCAGACAGTGACCGTCACCGGCACGAACGCCGCAGCTCTCGTCCTGCCGCGACTGGCAGAGCAACTCCAGACGCTTCGCACCCAGCGCGACCAGATCGCCGCCGAGGTCGAACGCCTGGTCGAGGCGCACCCTCTTCACCCCGTCCTGACGAGCATGCCGGGAGTCGGCGTCAGGACGGCAGCCAGACTCCTCACCGAAGTCGCAGGGAAGACCTTCCCCACCGCCGGGCACCTCGCCGCCTACGCCGGCCTCGCACCCGTCACACGACGATCCGGCACCTCCATCCGCGGCGAACACCCCTCCAGGCGCGGCAACAAAATCCTCAAACGCGCCCTGTTCCTCTCCGCCTTCGCGGCGCTCCGCGACCCCGACTCTCGCGCCTACTACGACCGCAAAATCGCCCAAGGCAAACGACACAACCAAGCCCTCATAGCCCTCGCCCGACGACGCTCCGACGTCCTCTACGCCATGCTCCGCGACGGCACCCTCTACCAACCCCGACTACCCCTCGCAGCTTGACAAAGGACATAGGAGCACCCCCCCCGGAGAACCTCGATGATCATCGCCATCAGTACCGCCGTTCCCCTTCTCGCCGCGGGCGTCCTCGTGCTGTGGACGGCCTACCGCGCGCACAGACAACTCCTCCCGATGAACTTCTGGATCGGCATCCGCACGACGGCGACCCTGCGCTCGACAGAAGCGTGGCGTCTCGGGCATGCCGCAGCGGCTGTCCCTGTCGCGGTCGGCGGGCTCGGGCTCGTGGTCGCGTCCGCGGCGGCGGTCCTCGCCGGCGAAGACGGTGCCATCTACGCGGCCATGGCGGGATGCGCGTGGATCGTCGTCTGGCTCGTCGTCGGATCTGCCGCAGCGGACAAAGCCGCGCGCCGGGCCGCTCAGGAATGAACGAGGAGCCGGATCCCCGCTCGCGTCAGACCGTGACGGCGTCCACCCGCCACCGACGTGTCGGAGTTCGTCTCGCGCTGCCCGCGCTGGTCGTGGCAGCTCTCGCGTACGGCCTCTTCGTCGGCTACCTGTTCGTGATGGCGGAGGAGGGCGACCACCCATCGGCATCCCGAGTGTCGTTGCCGGCGGGGGCACGCGTCCTCTCCGAGGACGTGTCGTGTGGCAGTGGCGGCTGTGCCACGCAGCTCATCGTTCTCCCGCCCGCGGGGATGACCCCCGAAGAACTCGCGAACGCCATGGGCGCAACGCCTCAGCTGCGGGTCCCCGGGTCATTCTTCGACCCGCGCACCGTGAACGTGATGGCGTGGCCGAAGCAGGGCACGCTCGGACTCACTCTGGACTACTTCTCCCAGGAGTACGTGCCCTAGGCACCGGGCCGGTCAGAACAGGGAACGTGCCGTCGCCGTCGCGAGGGCGACGTCGACACGCTTGAGCTGCTGGTTGTACGCAAGAGCGATATTGGTTGCCCGGGCGTAATCGGGCTTGTCATTCCACCACTCGCTCTTGAGCGTCGCTGACGACGGGATGTACTTGACGCGATACGTGCCAGGGGGGAGTCCGGTCACGCGGTAACCGCCCTGTGCGTTCGTCGTCCTGTTCCACACGACTCCGGTCGTCACGTTGTGCACCGACACCGTCACGGTCGTGCTCTTCCAGGTCGCGGACGACGGGAGGGTCACGGTGCCGGAAATGGATGCTGCACGCGTCAGCGTCGTGTCGATACCGGCGACCTTCTGTCCGGGCGCGACGGACACGACTTTCGCGGCGGAGAACACGTAGCCCTTGTCGTACCACTTGTCGACCATTTCGCCCGCGTCCGACGAATCGAACAGCACGCGGAAATCACCCGCCGCCACGTTCTCGAACGAGAAGAAGTTGCCGTTGTAGGCGTCACGAACGCTGGTCTTCGCGACCACGCGCTGCTGCGCGTCATACAGATAGACGGTCACGGAGGTCGGGTACCCACCAGCAGGGACCGTCACCTGGCCGGAAATCGATCCCGTGCCCACCATCGTCTGGGTCAGCTTCTGGTCTGAGCCCCCTCCTGCATAGATCGCATTGCTCAGCTGCACGTCGCGGAGGCCGGACTCCGGTCTCGCCGCATACGAGACCGAGTAGGAACCGGGAGTCAGGCCGGCCAAACGAAACGACCCATCCGCTGCGGCCGTCGTGCTGAGCTCGACCATCTCATCGCTCGGCAACTGTCCGTATGCCGCCGTGCGAGCAGTGACTGTGACCGTCGACGCACCGCCGATCGTGCCCGCCGGGACCGTCACCACCCCGCTGATCGACGCGGTCTTCTGCGCACGGAAGACCAACCCTGTGACGTCTCGTCCGGAACTGAGATTGACGATCGACGCATTCGAGCGGACCTGCCCCGCGGAGTACCACGTGCTCGCCAGTCCCGTCGAGGCTTCCGCGTTCACTCGAAGGTGGTATCCGCGAGCCTGGAGCCCGGTGAACGCGAACTCACCCGACGGCCCGACAGGCACCGTCGTCACCGCCGGCCCCGTATTCCACCCCTCGAACACACTGACGGACACGCCCGACGACGGCAGCACCGTTCCGGACGGAGCCGCGAGCCGGCCCGAGATCGACCACCCTGAGGAAGGCGGAGGAGTGGGCGACGGCGCCGGACCCGTCGTCGACGCGAGCGCGACATCGACGCGTTTGAGTTGCTGGGTGTAGGCCAGGGCGATGTTCGTCGCACGGGCATAATCCGGCTTGTCGTTCCACCACTCGCCCTTGAGCGTCGCGGCCGAAGGCGTGTATTCGATTCGGTAGGTGCCGGGAGGTAGCCCCGTCACGCGGTAGCCGCCCGTCGAGTTGGTGCTTCTCGTCCACACGGCCCCACTGCTGACGCTGTGTACGGTCACCTTCACCGTGGTGTCTTTCCACGACACCGTCGACGGTAAGGTGACCGTCCCGGAGATGGATGCCGCGCGCGTCAACGTCGTGTCGATGCCCGTGACCTTCTGACCTGGGGCTACGGTGACGACTTTGGCCGCCGAGAAGACATAACCCTTGTCGTACCACTTGTCGACCATCTCGCCCGTGTCCAGGGAGTCGAACAGCACTCGGAAGTCGCCGGCCGGGACGTTGTCGAACCGGTAGTAGTTCGCCCCGTAGTCGTCGATGATGCCCGCCCTGGCAACCACCTTCTGGTGGGCGTCGTAGAGATAGACGGTGACGGAAGGGAGGGAGTCGTTCTGCGGAACCGTCACACGACCCGTGATCGACCCGCTACCCTTCATGGTCGTGGTGAGCTTGCTTTCCGTTCCCGGCCCCAGCCACACATAGCGAGTGCGGTCCACGATGTCGATCAGACCGGACTCGGGGCGCGCGGTGTAGGCCACGTAGTAGTTGCCGGGGACGAGGTTCGTGACTCTGAACGACCCATCCGCGGCGGGGGTCACCGACACATCGACGGGCTGATCGTTGGGGCCGGGTTCAGAGGAGGTCCGAACGGTCACGGTCACCGTCGAGACCCCGCCGATCGTGCCCACGGGGACGGTCACCACACCGGCGATCGATGCGGTCTTCCTCATCTGGAACACCAGTCCCGAGGCGTCATTTCCCGAAGACAGATTGACGAGCTTCGCCTGTGATCGGAGCTGTGCCGCGGGGTACCACGCGCCGGCGAATCCCGACGACGCATCGACGTCCATACGGACGTGATACCCACGGGCCTGAAGCCCGGTGAAGGTGAACGCGCCCGACGAGTCGACAGCGACCGTCTTCACAGCTGCGTTCGTGTTCCACCCCTCGAACACGCTCACCGATACACCTGAGCTCGGCCATGTCGTGCCGGAGGGCGCGACGACCCGCCCCGAGATGGACAACCCCGTCGAGGCCGACGGCGTAGCCGACGGAGGCGGCGACGCAACGCTCGGCGTCGGTGCCGGCGTCGGTGCCGGTGTCGAGACGGCCTTGGGTGCGGGCGGGGCCGATGTCGTCGGCGAGATCGCCGGGGACGGGGTGACGACCGGCGCTGAGGACACGCCGGGAGACGGCGTGGTCGTCGAGGTGGGAGTCGCCACCGACGGCGCAGGAGCGGGCGTGCTCGGCGCGGGAGCGGGCGTGCTCGGCGCGGGAGCGGGCGTGCTCGGCGCGGGCGACGGCGTCGTCGGCGCGCTCGCAAGCGATTCGGTCGCGGCCATGGCTGCACCGGGCGCGCCAGTGAAGAGCGTCGCGACGACCACGGTCGTCAACGCAACGGACAGAAGAGTGCGCACGCGCGCACGGACGGTTGTCACCGCAGGCCCCCCTGGGATCGCACGCAGCCACCTCGTCGAGGCACCCGGTGGCCATGCGAACCTCGACTTACTTGTACCACGCGGGCCCCGCGGCGTCCACGCGTCGGAAAGCGTCCACGCGTCGGAAAGCGTCCACGCGTCGGAAAGCGTCCACGCGTCGGAAAGCGTCCACGCGTCGGAAAGCGATGGGGGAGATCACGCTCGGGAGGAAGAAGTGGAGGGGATGACGGGAATCGAACCCGCACCATCAGTTTGGAAGACTGAGGCTCTACCATTGAGCTACATCCCCGCGGCGGCGAACCGCAGCGTCGACAACTCTACTTCACCACGAGGGATGCCACGAACACGATGCCGTTTCGGCCGGTTCGCGCCCCGCACCCCGGCGTGCCGAGCGATCAATCCCTGTCGCACCGGCCCCCGCGGCGCGATCGACTAGACTCTCAGGGGTCGTTTCGTCGAACGCGCACCGCGCGTCGCCCCGGGGCGTAGCTCAGCTTGGTAGAGCGCCCGCTTTGGGAGCGGGAGGCCGCAGGTTCAAATCCTGTCGCCCCGACGTGACGGCCCCCAGACCACAGGCCTAGCCGGCCCCCGCGTGCGCGCGGGCCACACAAGGAGAACACACCGCATGGTCAACAGCACCGTCGAGAAGCTCAGCCCGACCCGGGTCAAGCTCCACATCACGGTCTCGCCCGACGAGCTCAAGCCGAGCATCGCGCACGCCTACGAGCACATCGCCCGCGACGTGCAGATCCCGGGCTTCCGCAAGGGCAAGGTCCCCGCTCCCATCATCGATCAGCGCATGGGTCGCGGTGCGGTCATCGAGCACGCCGTCAACGAGGGTCTCGACGGGTTCTACCGCGAGGCCGTCGAGGCACAGGAGCTTCGCGTGATCGGGCGCCCCAACGCCGAGATCGTCGAGCTGCCCGACCTCAAGGACTTCTCGGGCGACCTGATCGTCGACGTCGAGGTCGACGTGCGTCCGGAGTTCGACCTGCCGTCGTACGACTCGATCACGGTGACGGTCGACGCGGTCGAGGCCGACGAGGCCGGCATCGACGCCGAACTCGACCGCCTGCGCGCGCGCTTCGGCACGCTCGTCACGGTCGACCGTCCCGCTTCGACGGGCGACTTCGTCGAGCTCGACCTGGTCGCCACCATCGACGGCGCCGAGATCGACCGCGCCGAGGGCGTCTCGTACGAGGTCGGCTCGGGCGAGCTGCTCGAGGGCATCGATGAGGCCATCGAGTCCCTCACCGCTGATGAGCAGACCACCTTCCGGTCCACGCTCGTCGGTGGCGACCACGCCGGTGAAGAGGCCGAGGTCTCCGTCACCATCACCGCGGTCAAGGAGCGCGAGCTTCCCGAAGCCGACGACGATTTCGCCCAGATGGCATCCGAGTTCGACACCATCGGCGAGCTCCGCGAGTCGCTCAGCGAGCGCGTTTCGCAGCAGGCCGTCTTCACGCAGGGCTCGGCCGCGCGTGACAAGTTCATCGACGCCCTCCTCGAGGCCGTCGAGATCCCCGTGCCGCCGCAGCTCATCGAAGACGAGGTGCACAACCACCTCGAAGGTGAGAACCGTCTCGAGGACGACGTGCACCGCGCCGAGGTCACCGAGGCGAGCGAGAAGCAGTTCCGCACGCAGATGGTGCTCGACAAGATCGCCGAGGACGCTGACGTGCAGGTCTCGCAGGACGAGCTCACGCAGTACCTGATCCAGTCCGCCGCGCAGTACAACATGGCGCCGCAGGACTTCGTCAACGCGCTCCAGCAGGGCAACCAGCTGCCCGCGCTCGTCGGTGAGGTCGCGCGCAACAAGGCTCTCGCCATCGCGCTCGGCAAGGTCACCGTCGTCGACACCAACGGCAAGCCGGTTGATCTGACCGGTTTCGTCGCCGTCGAGGGCGAAGAAGTGTCCGCTGAGGACGAGGTCGTCGAAGAGGCCCAGGAGCTCGCTGACGCCGCGGCCGACGCCGATGCCGTCATCGAGGCCGAAGAGGCGCCCGCCCCCAAGAAGCGTGCGCCCGCGAAGAAGAAGGCCGCGGAGGCGCCCGCCGCTGACGAGGCCCCCGCCGAGGAAGCCCCCGCGAAGGCTCCGGCCAAGAAGCGTGCCCCGGCCAAGAAGAAGGCCGCGGACAGCGAGTAAGTCGTGATGAGGGGGCGGATGCCGAGGCATCCGCCCCCTTTCGCGTTCGCGAGCGCCGCTCTGACGATTGAGTGTCCAAAACACCCGGAGAGTTTTTCGAGTCGCCCGGGTGTTTTGGACACTGAGCGGCGCGTGCGGGGCGCACTGAGAATGGAGAGAGGCAGGAACACATGGACGACTGGCAGAACAGAGTGGATGCCGTGTGGGCCGACGACGCGCTGACGCCCGACGAAGTGATCGCCCGCATTGACGCGCTGGCGGGGGAGCGGCACGCGGACGACGCGCTCGCGCTGTTCGAGCGCGCCGGGGCGCGCGACTCGGCCGGGATCGAGGACGAGGCCGAGGAGCTGTACCGCCGCGCTCTCGAGATCGGCCTGGACGATGAGCAGCGCACGCGCGCGACGATCCAGCTCGCCAGCACCATCCGCAACCTCGGCAAGACCGAGGAGGCGCTCGCGCTGCTGCGAGCGGAGTACGACCGCGAACCACGCGGACCGCTGCACGACGCGGCGGCCGCGTTCTATGCTCTCGCACTCGTGTCGAACGGGGAGCCCGAGCGTGCGGCGTCCGTCGCCCTCGAAGCCCTCGCACCGCACCTGCCGCGCTATACCCGGTCGGTGACCGGATACGCGCGAGAAATCGCCGACGAGTCGCCCTGATCCGCCCGCGGCGAACACGGCATCCCGCCCCGGAACGCGCCGGTAGATTCGTTGCAGATCACCGGAAGAGGAGCACTAATGCCCGAACCCCTTATGGCAACGAGCGTCTTCGACAGGCTGCTGAAGGACCGCATCATCTGGCTCGGTTCGGAGGTGCGCGACGAGAACGCGAACGAGATCTGCGCGAAGATCCTCCTGCTCGCCGCAGAAGACCCGCAGAAGGACATCTACCTCTACATCAACTCGCCCGGCGGCTCGATCACGGCCGGCATGGCGATCTACGACACGATGCAGTTCGTGCCGAACGACATCGTCACCGTCGGTATCGGCATGGCGGCGTCGATGGGCCAGCTGCTGTTGACCAGTGGCACCAAGGGCAAGCGCTACATCACGCCCAACGCGCGCGTGCTGCTGCACCAGCCGCACGGCGGGTTCGGCGGAACGTCGAGCGACATCCAGACGCAGGCGCAGCTCATCCTCGACATGAAGCGCCGTCTGGCCGAGATCACCGCCGCGCAGACCGGCAAGACCGTCGAGCAGATCAACGAGGACGGTGACCGCGACCGCTGGTTCACGGCCCAGCAGGCGTTGGAGTACGGCTTCGTCGACCACATGCGTGAGCACGCCACCGACGTCACCGGCGGCGGCGGAACCGCGGCCTGAGTCGAGAGGAAAAGGACACCGATATGAACATCCCCACCTTCGGCGGCGCCGCGTCGCACATGCCCTCGAGCCGCTACGTTCTTCCTCAGTTCGAGGAGCGCACGGCCTACGGCTACAAGCGCCAAGACCCGTACAACAAGCTGTTCGAAGACCGCGTGATCTTCCTCGGCGTGCAGGTCGACGACGCCTCGGCCGACGACGTCATGGCCCAGCTGCTCGTGCTCGAGTCGCAGGACCCCGACCGCGACATCATCATGTACATCAACTCGCCCGGCGGCTCGTTCACGGCCATGACGGCGATCTACGACACGATGCAGTACGTCTCGCCGCAGATCCAGACGGTCGTGCTCGGGCAGGCCGCCTCGGCGGCATCCGTCCTGCTCGCCGCCGGCGCCCCCGGCAAGCGTCTCGCGCTTCCGAACGCCCGCATCCTGATCCACCAGCCCGCGATGGGTGAGGCCGGTCACGGGCAGGCGTCCGACATCGAGATCCAGGCAGCCGAGATCCTGCGCATGCGCACCTGGCTCGAAGAGACCATGGCGCGTCACACCGGCCAGGACGCGGCGAAGGTCAATAAGGACATCGATCGCGACAAGATCCTCTCGGCCCAGGAAGCCCTGGAGTACGGCATCGTCGACCAGGTCCTCACCACGCGAAAGCGCACCCCGGCGGCTCTCACCGCTTGAGGCGCCGCACGGCACGACGCCCCGCAGACCCGTTTCGGTCTGCGGGGCGTCTTCTTGTGCGCCGAGCGCTCCGTGCGGCACCGCAGGTGCCCCGCGGACGGCCGTTCGCGGGACGACTCCGGCCGCCGTACGTCGGCGTCGCGGACGGAGAGCGCGCGGGACTTCGCTCTGGGCGATCAGGATCCCGCTCGCGCGCGCAAATGCCCTCGGTTCGCACGGGCACGGGTTAGGCTCGGTGGCACACAGGCGTGTGGGCGCCGGGTGACGAGGAGGAACAGCATGGCACGCATCGGGGAAAGCGCCGATCTGTTCAAATGCTCCTTCTGCGGCAAGAGCCAGAAGCAGGTGCAACAGCTGATCGCCGGTCCCGGCGTGTACATCTGCGATGAATGCGTCGAGCTCTGCAACGAGATCATCGAAGAGCGCATGGCCGAGTCGTCGGCGGGCGAGGTCGCGGAGTTCGACCTCCCGAAGCCGCGCGAGATCTTCTCCTTCCTGGAGGAGTACGTGGTCGGCCAGGAGCCGGCCAAGCGTGCCCTCGCCGTCGCCGTCTACAACCACTACAAGCGGGTGCGTTCGCACGGCACGCTGCAGACCGCCGAGGCGCGCGCGGAAGAGATCGACATCGCCAAGAGCAACATCCTGTTGCTCGGCCCCACGGGCTGCGGCAAGACCTACCTCGCGCAGACGCTCGCGAAGCGACTGAACGTGCCCTTCGCGGTGGCGGATGCCACGGCCCTCACCGAGGCGGGGTACGTCGGTGAAGACGTCGAGAACATCCTCCTGAAGCTTCTGCAGGCGGCCGATTTCGACGTCAAGCGCGCCGAGACAGGGATCATCTACATCGACGAGGTCGACAAGATTGCCCGCAAGGCCGAGAACCCCTCCATCACCCGCGACGTGTCGGGGGAGGGCGTGCAGCAGGCGCTTCTGAAGATCCTCGAGGGGACGGTCGCCTCCGTCCCGCCGCAGGGCGGGCGCAAGCACCCGCACCAGGAGTTCATCCAGATCGACACGACGAACGTCCTGTTCATCGTGGCCGGTGCCTTCGCCGGCCTGGAGGAGATCATCTCCGCGCGCGTGGGCAAGCACGGCGTCGGATTCGGGGCTCCGCTGCACCGCAAGGAAGATGCGCCCGACCTGTTCAGCGAGGCGCTTCCCGAAGATCTGCACAAGTTCGGCCTGATCCCGGAGTTCATCGGTCGTCTGCCGGTCGTGGCGTCCGTCTCGCCCCTCGATCAGGATGCGCTGATGGAGATCTTGACGGCGCCTCGCAACGCCCTCGTCAAGCAGTACCAGCGCATGTTCGAGCTCGACGGCGTGCAGCTGGAGTTCGACGAAGACGCCCTCCGAGCGATCGCCGACCTCGCCGTGGCGCGCAAGACCGGCGCCCGCGGCCTCCGGGCGATCCTCGAAGACGTGCTCGGCCCGATCATGTTCGACGTGCCCTCGGCCGACGACATCGCCAAGGTCGTGATCACGCGCGCGGCGGTCGAAGACGGCGCGCAGCCGACGATCGTCCTGGCGCAGAAGCGCCGCAGCGCCTGAGCCCCGTGCCCGGGTGGCGGGGACGAGGAGCGGAACTCCGCGTCCGTCCCTTCTCGGTCGGCGGCCTCGCGCGTGGCGCTCGTCTGATCGTGCGCGAGACGCCGGACGTCGCTCTGGCGCACGTGGTGAATGCCCTGCGGGAGGAGCGTTTCGATCTCGGCGACGATCGCATCGCCCGTGCGCTCCGGCAGCGCGGGTCGGAGTGGGTGGCGCAGGACGTCCGAATCGGGCACCCCGATCCGGCGTGGAACACCGGATTCGTGGATGCCATGCTCTCGGACACCGTTCTGACAGTCGTCCCCGGTCTCTGGCGCCGCGCCACACCGACCGTCGTCGTCGCGAGCGCACGAGCGCACGAGGACGGTGCAGAGGTCGTCGTCTTCTCGCACCCGACCGTTCGCGGATGGACATCATCCAACGATGCCGCTCCGCTGCTCACCGCAGCTCTCGACCGGGTGGACGCCACCGGCCGCGTCGTATCGCGGACCAAGATGCACGGCATCCCGAACGATGGGGCGCCGGCGTCTCAGGCCTTCGTGCGCGAGGTCCTCGGCTGGCGGTAGGGAGCCCCCGGGTCAGCCCGACAGTCCTCGACGCTCGAGCAGCGGCTGGATCTCGGCATCCCGGCCGCGGAAATCGCGGTACGCGGCGAGCGGGTCGGCCGATCCGCCGACGCCGAGGAGACGCTGCCGGAAACGGTCGCCGTTGGCGCGCGTGAGTCCGCCGTTCTCGCGGAACCACTCGACCGTGTCGGCGTCGAGCACCTCGCTCCAGATGTAGGAGTAGTAGCCCGCGCTGTAGCCCCCCGAGAAGACGTGCGCGAAGTACGTGGACGAGTAGCGGGTGGGCACGGCGGGGTTGTCGAGCCCGATGTCGGCGAGGGCCGCGCCTTCGAAGGCTGCGACGTCGATGTCGACGGAGGAGTCGTCGATCGAGAGACCGTGCCACGCCTGATCGATCCACGAGGCCGCGAGGTACTCGCTCGTCGCGAAGCCCTGGTTGAACGCCTCCGAGGCGTGCAGACGCTCGACGACATCGGCGGGAAGGGGTTCGTCGGTGTCGATGTGACGGGCGTAGTTCGTCAGGATCTCGGGCCAGAGGATCCACATCTCGTTCACCTGGCTCGGGAACTCGACGAAGTCGCGGTGCACCGCGGTGCCGGCGAAGTGAGGGTACGTCACGGTCGCGAACAGCCCGTGCAGGGCGTGGCCGAACTCGTGGAAGAGAGTGGTGACCTCGTCGAGCGTGAGCAACGTCGGGGTGCCCGGGGCAGGTTTGTTGACGTTCAGGTTGTTCATGACGACGGGCGACGTGCCGCGCAGGCGCGACTGCGTGACGATCGAGTTCATCCAGGCACCTCCGCGCTTCGTGTCGCGCGTGTACAGGTCGAGGAGGAAGAGGCCGAGCTCAGTGCCATCGGCATTGTGCACTTCGAAAACGCGCACATCGGGGTGATATCCCTGGAGATCATGCCGCTCGGTGATGCGAACGCCGTAGAGCTGCTCCGCGGCGAAGAACACCCCATCCCGCAGGACGCGCTCGGCTTCAAACCAGGGGCGCAGCGCCGCGCGATCCAGGTCGTACTCGGCCGCGCGGACCTTCTCGGTGTAGAACGCCCAGTCGTGGGCCTCGATACGGATGCCGTCGGCCTCGGCGATGCGCTGCAGTGCCGTCTCCTCGGCGCGGGCGTTGGCGGCGGC
Source organism: Microbacterium enclense (assembly GCA_038182865.1). Taxonomy (NCBI): domain Bacteria; kingdom Bacillati; phylum Actinomycetota; class Actinomycetes; order Micrococcales; family Microbacteriaceae; genus Microbacterium; species Microbacterium enclense. The sequence continues at coordinate 3,439,277 of CP116226.1, forward strand.
AGGGACGGCGAGTCGGCGGAGGAGGTCGTGCACGGCCTGCGGCGATCCGGCTGTCTGATCCGCGAGGATCGCTGCGGCGTGAGAGGGATAGCCCAGCAGGGCGGCGCGCTCGGCTCGCAGCCGGACGATCTCGCGCAGGACGGTGCGATTGTCGTGGTCGTTGCCGCGCGCCGCCCGCGCTCGTGACGCCGCGAGGAGACGACGACGGCTCTCGCGGTTCGTCAATGACGCGAGGTACGGGTGGCCCGTATACAACGTCAGTGTCACGACGTAGCGGCCGTCGAGACCGCGAACGGTGGCCGCCTGCGCTGCGGCCGAGAGCTCACCCTCGCTGAGACCGTCGAGTTCGGCGGCATCGTCGAAGACGACGGCGAGGTCGTTCGTGTCGGCGAGGAGGTTCTTCTCGAACGTCGTCGTGAGAACGGACAAGCGCTGGTTCAGATCGGTCAGGCGGGCCTTCTGGCCGTCGTCGAGTCCCGCGCCGGCCAGCGACATCTCGCGGTGGTGGCGTTCGACGAGGTAACGGCTCTCGGCATCCAGGTCGAGGTGATCGAGGTGTGCGTGCACCTCGGCGATGCGGGCGAAGAGAGCCGCGTCGAGCTGGATGGCATCGCGATGGGCGGCCATCAGCGGGGCGAGCTCCTCCTCGATCGCCTGGATGTCCGCGGTGCCGTCGGCGGAGGTGACGGTGTAGAAGGTGCGAGCCACGCGGTCGAGCAGGACACCGCTGCGCTCGAGAGCGACCAGGGTGTTCTCGAAGGTGGGGGCAGCGGTCTGCTCCGTGATGGCAGCGACCTCGGCGCGCTGGGCGGCGAACGCTTCGCGGAAGGCGGGGAGGTAATGCTCGGCGCGGATGCTGCCGTACGGGGGCAGGTCGTAGGGGAGAGCGGGCGGTGAGAGGAGGGGATTGGTCACGGCAGCCGTCATCAGACCAGCCTAATCATGCACCGTCGACTCGTATGCAAAGGATCGTTTGCATAACTGCGCTTGCAAAGATATCTTTGCATTGTGAACGATTCCCGACCTGAAGGACGCGTCCTCGACGCCGGGGCGCTGCGCGCCCTCGCTCACCCGCTGCGTGTGCGCCTCTACGACCTGCTCAGTCAGTACGGCGCGCAGACCGCGAGCGGCCTGGCCGCCCTGACCGGCGAGTCCACCGGGGCGACGAGCTACCACCTGCGGGCTCTCGCACGGCACGACCTGATCCGAGAGGTCGCGGGACGCGGCACGGCACGCGAGCGCTGGTGGGAGCGCCCCGCCGGATCGGTGACCCTGGTGAATCCCGAGATGGCCTCGACGCCGGCGGGCCGCGCGGTCATGGAAGCCGTGCATTCCGAGACGCTGACACTCCGCCAGCAGCAGCTCATGACCTTCGTCACACACGGATGGGACGAAGACGAACAGTGGCTGGACAAGAGTCTCATCTCCACCGCCAGCGCACGACTGACGGTGGAGCAGATGGCAGAGCTGGCGGATCGACTCCAGGCCGTCATCGCCGAGACGGTCGAACGCCACCGCGATCAGACCGGCGACGGATTGCGCGTCGTCACCATGCGCGCCGACGTCTTCCCCCTCCCCGCAGAAGGATCACCCTCATGACCGCCGTCACGACCTCGATGCCCGCCTCGTCGGTCACGCTCACTCCGACCGCGATCGAACGGGCGCTCCTCGCCCTCTCCCGGGCTCTTGCGCGCGCCGCGGAATCACGCATGCAAGCGCGCGCGGATCGCGGCTCGCGAGATCACGCCCGGCGCACGGCCCGCGACCGCGGCCGCTCTCCCATGGCCGAGGCGGAGTTCACGCTGCGCGTGCGATGACGTCGGCGGGTCATCGGCCCTGCCTCGCCACCGTCACCATGGCACGGACTCCGGTTCAGGCGAACTCGTCGTCCTCGTCGTAGCGCACGACGACCTCACCCGAGGCGTCCTGCGTGACGACGACCCCGGTATCGAGCTCGGCGACCGGGCGTCCCTCCAGGAACGTGAGCGTCCACCGCGGGGCGGGCGCGCTCAGGCCATCGGGCGTGAGCGCGGCCTCGACCGCAGCGATCTGAGCGTGCAGCGCCTCGGGGACGGCCTTCGGCGGCTGCTCACGGGCGGTCCAACGGGTTCCGAGCTGCATCAGTCCTCCTGGGGTGCGAACACGATGTCGGTGACGGTGGTGGTCTCGGCCGCGGCGAACGAGATCTTCTCGATGCGACCGACCGCGCGCAGGTCGCCTTCGGCGAGACGCAGCGCCTCGACGTTCGGCCCCGAAACGGTGAGCGAGGTGACCGGCGTCTTCTGCGAGGCCTTCGCCTCGGTCTTGGCGCGACGGATGCCGATGAGCGCTGCGCTCACGGCGGTGAGGACCGCCGGGTCGCCCTCGATGCCGAGCGGCTCCGGCCAGACGGCGGTGTGCACCGAACCGTCCTCGAACCACGACCACACTTCTTCCGACGCGAACGACAGGACGGGCGCGAACAGGCGCACGAGCGTCGACAGAGCTGTACGCAGGGCGAGGGCTGCCGAGGCCTGCCCGACGTCGGTCTGGTCGTACGCGCGCTCTTTGACGAGCTCGAGGTAGTCGTCGCAGAAGGTCCAGAAGAACGACTCGGTGATCTCCAGGGCTCGCGCGTGGTCCCACGCCTCGAAGGCGGCGGTGGCGTCGCGCACGACGGCATCCAGAGTCGACAGCATCGACGCGTCGAGCGCGTGCGTGACCTCCGCACCCTCGGGCACGGGGAACGACAGCACGAACTTGGCCGCGTTCAGCAGCTTGATGGCGAGGCGCCGGCCGATCTTGACCTGCGTCGGGTTCTGCGGGTCGAAGGCCGCGTCGGTGCCGAGGCGGCTCGACGCCGACCAATACCGCACCGCGTCGGAGCCGTGCTGCTTCAGGATGTCGGCGGGCGTGACGACGTTGCCCTTCGACTTCGACATCTTCTTGCGGTCGGGATCGACGATGAAGCCTGAGATGGCGGCATCCGACCAGGGGCTCCGGTCGTCTTCGAGGGCGCTGCGGAGCATCGTCGAGAAGAGCCACGTGCGGATGATGTCCTGGCCCTGCGGGCGCAGGTCGAACGGGGCCACGAGGTTCCACAGCTCCTCGTCGCGCTGCCAGCCTCCGGCCAGCTGCGGGGTGAGCGACGAGGTCGCCCACGTGTCGAGGATGTCGCGCTCGGGGTCGAAGCCGCCGGGAACGCCCCGCTGGTCTTCGGTGTAGCCCGGGGGCACATCCGTGGTCGGGTCGACCGGCAGCGACGCGAGGTCGGGGGTCAGCACGCGCGCGTAGTCCCGCTCGCCGTTCTCGTCCAGCGCGTACCAGACCGGGATCGGCACGCCGAAGAAACGCTGACGCGACACGAGCCAGTCGCCGGTGAGGCCGTTCGTCCAGTTCTCGAAGCGCACGCGCATGAAGTCGGGATGCCACGACATCTCGCGCCCGAGGGAGATCAGACGCTCGCGCAGCTCGGCATCCCGCGCGCCGTTGCGGATGTACCACTGGCGCGTCGACACGATCTCGAGCGGCCGGTCGCCCTTCTCGAAGAACTTCACGGGGTGCGTGAAGGGCTTCGGCGCGCCCTCCATGGCGCCGGACTCCTGCAGAAGCTCGACGATGCGCTTCTTGGCGCTGAACACCGTCTTGCCTGCGAGCTCCGTGTACGCCGCCTTCGCGGCGTCCGTGACGATCACGTCGGGAGCCTCGGCGACGATGCGACCGTCCTTGCCGATGATCGTGCGGTTGGGCAGGTCGAGCTCACGCCACCAGATGATGTCGGTCACGTCGCCGAAGGTGCAGATCATGGCGATACCCGATCCCTTGTCCTTCTGCGCCAGCGGGTGCGCGAGCACCGGCACCTCGACGTCGAACAGCGGGGTGCGCACGGTCGTGCCGAACAGCGGCTGGTAGCGCTCGTCATCCGGGTTGGCGACAAGGGCAACGCACGCGGGAAGCAGCTCGGGGCGGGTGGTCTCGATGAACACGTCGCCCGAGCCATCGGTCTTCGCGAAGCCCACGCGGTGGTAGGCCGCAGGCTGGTCGCGGTCCTCGAGCTCGGCCTGGGCGATCGCGGAGCGGAAGTCGACGTCCCACAGCGTCGGCGCGAGCGCCTGGTACGCCTCGCCGCGCTCGATGTTGCGCAGGAACGCCAGCTGGCTCGTGCGGATCGAGTCGTCGGAGATCGTGCGGTAGGTCTGCGTCCAGTCGACACTGAGGCCCAGCTCGCGGAACAACTCCTCGAACTGCTTCTCGTCTTCGATCGTCAGCTGCTCGCACAGCTCGATGAAGTTGCGGCGGCTGATGGGCACCTGGTCGGCGGCCTTGCTGCTCTTGTTGTCGCCACCTGCGAACGGCGGGGTGAAATCAGCGTCGTAGGGGAGCGAGGGGTCGCAGCGCACGCCGTAGTAGTTCTGCACGCGACGCTCGGTCGGCAGGCCGTTGTCGTCCCAGCCCATGGGGTAGAACACGGTCTTGCCGCGCATCCGCTCGAAACGCACCTTCACATCGGTGTGCGTGAATGAGAACACGTGACCGATGTGCAGGCTTCCGGATGCCGTCGGCGGCGGGGTGTCCACCGAGTAGACGCCCTGACGGCCGGCTTCGGCCGCGCGGATGCGGTCGAAGACATAGGTGCCGCTCTCACGCCACGCGGCGTCCCACTTCTGCTCGAGGCCTTCCAGGGCGGGCTTGTCAGGGATCGTGGCCATGGCGGTACTCCTCGAGCGATATGGGCGGCACTGTGTGAGCGTGCCTGATGGGTATGGCCTCCACGATACCGGTGGTCCCCATGTGCCGTGCTCGAGGCGCAGATCCGGGAAGGAGCGCCGGATCCGGACCGATCCGCGCGATTCCTCCGGATTCGCGGCCCGTTTCCGGATGTGCGTCACAAGCGGTCGCACGGTCCGGACTTTCCGCACCCGGTCCAGGAACACGGGTAGTCTGGAGGTTCCCCATCGAGAACTCTGAGGTTCCTCCATGCCTTCTGTGCATTCCCGCCGTGTGCTCTCCGCGGTCGCCGTCGCGGCGGTAGCCGCCCTGTCCCTCTCGGCGTGCGCCGGTTCCGACCCCGCGGCCTCGGGCGACGGAGAGATCGTGTGGGCGATCGAGGGCGCGAACCTGTCGGCCGGGCACATGGACCCGCAGACCAGCCAGCTCGACGTGTCGGCGATGGTGCAGCGCGCGGTCCTCGACTCGCTCGTGTTCCAGGAGGCCGACGGCTCCTTCTCGCCGTGGCTCGCAAGCTCCTGGGAGGTCGAGGACGGGGGAGCCACCTACGTCTTCCAGCTTCGCGACGACGTCACTTTCCACGATGGCACGACCTTCGACGCGGCCGCCGTGAAGGCGAACTTCGACCGCATCGCCGACCCGGAGACGGCGTCGGCGCAAGCGGCGTCGATGCTCGGCGGCGAGCTGTACGCCGGAACGGACGTGGTCGATGAGCACACCGTGCGCGTGCGCTTCTCGCAGCCCTACGCGCCGTTCCTCCAGGCGGCGAGCACCGCGCTGTTGGGCTTCTACTCGCCGGCGGTCCTCTCGTCCAAGGCCGACCAGCTCAAGGCCGGCGGTCCCGACGTGAACATCGGCACCGGCCCGTTCGAGCTCACCGAGTACACGCCCGACCAGGACATCGTCTACACCCGCAACGACGACTACACCTGGGGCCCCGACGGGGGCGGGAAGCCCGCCTTCAAGACCTTGCGCGTCGATATCCTTCCCGAGGCCTCGGTGCGCGTCGGTGCTCTCTCGAGCGGCCAGGCCGACGTCGTCACCAACCTGCCGCCGAACCTCGTCTCGCAGGTCCCCGCCGACGACACGGTCGACTCGCTGGCCTATCCCGGGCTGCCCTACTCGCTCTACCTCAACGAGAAGTACGGCGTCTTCGCCGACCAGAACGTGCGTCAGGCCTTCAGCCGGGCGATCGACGTCGACACCGCGGTGCAGGAGATCTTCTTCGGCCAGTACCCGCGGGCATGGAGCATCCTCGGCGCGACGACCCCCGGCTACGACGCGAGCCTGGAGAACTCCTGGCCCTTCGATCCGGCCGAAGCCGATGCCCTGCTCGACGCCGCCGGATGGACGGGACGGGATGCCGACGGCATCCGCACGAAGGACGGTCAGCGCCTCTCCGCCCGGTGGATCGCCTGGACCCCTGTGCCGGACGACCGCGCCGCTCTCGCCAACGCGATTCAGAGCGACCTCAAGGCCGTCGGCTTCGATCTGCAGCGCGAGGTGCTCGAGCCGGGCGCCTATAACGAGCAGTACGGTCCGAAGACCTTCGATCTGACCGACTGGGGCTTCTCCGGCGTCGATCCCGACCTCCTGCGCAGCCACCTCGCCACCGACGGCTTCCAGAACGCCTCACAGGTCAGCGACCCCGCCCTCGACGCTCTTCTCGAGCAGGGTGCGTCCACCACGGACCAGGCGGAGCGCAACACCGTGTACGCCCAGGTGCAGCAGTGGAACCTCGAGCACGCTGCGATCGTGCCGCTGTACAGCCCCGCGCTGATCAGTGCCGTCCGCCCCGACGTCACCGGCCTGACGTTCGACCTCTACGGTCGCCCCCTCTTCGCCACCGCGTCGGTCGGCTGACCCCGCGCCGACCTCCTCGCTGAACCGGGACCCCGGATGCCACGCTCTCGCTCGCGCACGATCCTGTCGCGCATCGGTGGAGTCGTGGCATCCGTCGTTCTGGTGCTCTGGGGGGCGGCGACTCTCGCTTTCGTGGCGTTCCGGATCATCCCGGGCGACCCCGTCGACGTGATGCTCGGGCCGCAGGCGCAGGTCAGCGAGGCCGTGAAAGACGGCATCCGCGACGAACTGGGGTTGAACCGCCCGGTACTTGAGCAGTACGCGGCGTTCCTCGCCCGGCTCGTTCGCGGTGATCTCGGGGAGTCGTATCAGCTGCGACTGCCGGTGACCGAGGTCATCGGGCGACAGCTCGGCCCCACCCTGCAGCTCTCCGCGCTCGCGCTCCTCCTCGCGATCGTCCTGGCTCTCGCCTCTGCGCTGCTGGTGCGCGGCCGCGCCGGTCGGGCGGTGGCATCCGGAATCGAGCTCGTGGTGCTGTCGTCGCCGGTGTTCTGGACGGGCCTCGTGCTGTTGAGCGTGTTCTCCTTCCGCCTCGGGTGGTTCCCCGCATCGGGGGCCCGGGATGGTGCGGCGATGGTCCTGCCGGCGGTGACCCTCGCCCTCCCCGTAGCCGCCCTGCTCGCGCAGGTGCTCCGCGACGGGGTGCAGTCGGCGGAGCGGGAGGCGTTCCTGCTCACCGTCCGGGCCCGCGGGGCGACGCCGCTGCGTGAGAGCGTGCACCACACGCTTCGGCACGCGAGCGTGGGAGGGGTGACTCTCGCCGCGTACCTCGTCGGCTCGCTTCTGGGCGGCGCGGTCCTCGTCGAGACGGTGTTCGCTCGCCCGGGCATCGGCCGCGTGACGCTCACGGCCATCACCGATCGTGATCTGCCCGTCATCACGGGGGTCATCCTCCTCAGCGCGCTCGTCTTCGTCGTCGTCAACACCGTCGTCGACCTCGTGGTGCCGTTGCTCGACCCGCGGCTGCGGGGCGCAGCCGCCTCGGTGCAGACGCGGGCGGGGGTTCCGGCATGACGGCGCGGCGGGCGCGAACGATCGGACTGTCCGTGGCGGGCACGGTGCTGGCCGTCATCGTCCTCGCGGCGATCGCGCCCGGGCTCCTCGCGACCCACGACCCTCTCGTCACCGACGTCCGCGCGGCCCTCCAGCCGCCCAGCGCGGCGCATTGGTTCGGGACCGACCAGAGCGGACGCGATGTCTACTCACGCGTCGTCCACGGCGCGGGTCGTTCGGTCGGCATCGGTCTTCTCGCCACGACCCTCGCCTTCGTCGCGGGGGTCACGGCCGGCTCGCTCTCCGCCGTCGCCCCTCGGATCGTGGATGCCGGCGCCATGCGCGTCGTCGACGTCCTGCTCGCCTTTCCCGAGTTCCTCGTCGCTCTCCTGGTCGTCGCGATCCTCGGCCCGGGGCCGGTCAACGTCGCCGTGGCGGTGACGATCGCGGCCGTACCGGTGTACATCCGCCTTGCGCGCGCCCAGACGCGAACGCTCGCTGCCGCCGAGCACGTGGAGGCCGCGCGGATCGTGGGCGTCCCCGCCACCCTCGTGCACGTACGCCACGTGCTTCCCGGCGTCCTGGGCGCGGTGAGCGTGCTCGCCACGATCGGAATCGGCACGAGCATCCTCGCCGCCGCCGGCCTGAGCTTCCTGGGCCTCGGTCCCACCGAGCCGACGCCCGAATGGGGGCTGATGCTGTCGGCCGGTCGCAACCTGCTGCTGCAGGCCCCGTGGGTCGCGGTGTATCCCGGGCTCGCGATCACGGCGACCGTCGTGAGCGTGAGCGTGATCGGCCGCATCCTGCGGGCACGGACCGAGGAGAGCGCCACATGAGCGAGGCACCCGTCGTCGAGGGAGGGGTGCGCGTCCGCGGCCTGCGGGTCGCGGCCGGCACGACCGAGCTCGTCCGCGGCCTCGATCTCGAGGTCGCGCCGGGGGAGTGCGTCGCGATCGTGGGGGAGTCGGGTACGGGGAAGTCGTTGACGGCGAAGGCCCTGCTCGGGCTCGTCCCGGGGTCGCTGTCGTGGAGCGCCGAGATGCTCGAGGTCGACGGCGTCGACGCCCGCACGCTCGACGAACGTGGATGGCGCCGCCTCCGCGGACGCCGCATCGCCCTCGTCTCCCAGGACGCTCTCGTCTCCCTCGACCCCCTGCGCCGCGTCGGAGCCGAGGTCGCGGAGCCTCTTCGCATCCACGAACCCGCCCTGCGCGGTGCCGCGCTCCGTGCGCGCGTCCACGAGATCCTCGACCGTGTCGCGCTCCCCGAACCGGATCGGCGCGCGCGGCAATACCCCCACGAGCTGTCGGGAGGTCTGCGCCAGCGTGCCCTCCTCGCGTCCGCGCTCGCCGCCGATCCGGCGATCATCGTCGCCGACGAACCGACGACGGCTCTGGATGCCACCGTGCAGGCACGCGTCCTCGACCAGCTGCGCGAGGTCGCCGAGAGCGGTGTCGCGGTCGTCTTCATCAGCCACGACCTGGGCGCTGTGCGTCGGGTCGCGGATCGGGTGATCGTGATGCACGACGGTCGCGTGGTCGAGACGGGGACGACCGCCGACGTGCTCGCCGCTCCGCGCGACCCGCAGACGCGTGCGCTCGTCGCGGCGACGCAGCACGAACAGATGCTGCGCGCTCCCCGTTTCGACGCACCCCTCGTCTCCGGCGAGCGGCTGACCCGCCGCTTCGGGGACCGGACCGCGGTCGACGACGTGAGCTTCGCGCTCCAGCGGGGACGCACCCTCGCGATCGTCGGAGAATCCGGGTCGGGCAAGACCACTCTCGCCCGCATGATCGTCGGAGTGAGCGAACCCGATGCCGGTACCCTCACCTTCGACGGTCGCCCCTGGTCGCCGCACGCCGCGACCGGCCCGGCGCGCCGCCGCGTGCAGCTGGTGCAGCAGAACCCGTGGGGCTCCCTGAATCCGCGCTGGAGCGTGACACGCACGCTGTGCGAGGCGGTCGCGGCGGCGGGGGTGCCGCGCGCTCGCCGTCGAGCGGAGGTCGATGCCCTCCTCCACGAAGTGGGACTGAGCCCCGCGTTCGGTCGGCGTCTGCCCGCACAGCTCTCCGGCGGGCAACGACAGCGCGTCGCCATCGCCCGCGCCCTCGCGACCAGCCCCGACCTGCTCGTGCTCGACGAACCGGTGTCGGCGCTCGATGCGACCGTGCGCGCGCGTATCCTCGATCGCCTCCGCAGCCTGCAGCGCGAGCGCGATCTGGCCATGGTGTTCATCACCCACGACCTCGACGTCGTCGCGGGCATCGCCGACAACGTGCTCGTCATGAAGGACGGCCGCGTCGTCGACTCCGGCCCCGTGCCGTACATCTTCACGGAGCCCCGGCATCCCTTCACCCGGGAACTGCTCGCGGCCACCGGCGCCGCCGCCGCCAGCTAGGCGTCAGGCGAACGCGCTGCCGCGCCCGTGCCTGCGCGGAGTGTCCCCGACACCGGTCGGGACCCCCTCGCCCGCGGCGCGGACGGACGAGAGCGCGTAGACTGGGTCCATCAGCACCGATCCGGCCATCACCGGGGAGCTCGCGGAAGAACCTCCGATCCCTCGACACCTGGGGCCGGGACAGTAGAACCGCGCGGGGCAGGCCCGTCACAGCCGCAGTGAGAGGGGCGCCGGTTCCGAACGGGACAGGCGCAACGCGGGGTGGTACCGCGGTCCGTGAGGGTCGTCCCCGCAGGTGGATCCAACCTGCGGAGAGACATGACCTACCCACGCCCCTCATCTTTCGGCCCCGCCGCTGACGGCACGGCAGCCGAGACGGCATCCGTCGTCCCCAGCCCCCGCTTCCCGGCGATCGAGCAGGAGACGCTCGCGTTCTGGGAGGCCGACGACACCTTCCGCGCCTCGATCGCGAACCGCGACGGCGCCGAGGAGTGGGTGTTCTACGACGGCCCGCCCTTCGCCAACGGCCTGCCGCACTACGGGCATCTGCTCACCGGGTATGCCAAGGACGTCTTCCCGCGCTTCCAGACCATGCGCGGCAAGAAGGTCGACCGCGTCTTCGGCTGGGACACCCACGGTCTTCCCGCCGAACTCGAGGCGATGAAGCAGCTCGGGATCACCGAGAAGGACGAGATCGAGCGCATGGGGGTCGCGACCTTCAATGCCAAGGCGCGCGAGTCGGTGCTCGAGTACACCCGCGAGTGGCAGGACTACGTCACTCGCCAGGCGCGCTGGGTCGACTTCGAGCGCGGCTACAAGACGCTGGACACGTCGTACATGGAGAGCGTGCTGTGGGCCTTCAAGACCCTGCACGACAAGGGCCTCGCGTACGAGGGCTACCGCGTGCTGCCGTACTGCTGGCGCGATGAGACGCCCCTGTCGACGCATGAGTTGCGCATGGACGACGACGTCTACAAGATGCGCCAGGACCCGTCGGTGACCGTCACCTTCCCGCTCGTGGGCGCAAAGGCAGAGGCCCTCGGCCTCACCGGCGTTCGGGCCCTCGCGTGGACGACGACGCCGTGGACCCTGCCGACCAACCTCGCGCTCGCGGTGGGTCCCGGCATCCGGTACGCCGTCGTCGAGGGCGGTCCGCACGGCGCCGCCGATGTGTACCGCGCGCCCGACGGCACCCCCGACGAGGCGATCGAGGCGACCGCTCACCGTTACCTGCTGGCCGAGGACCTTCTGCCGGGTTACGCGAAAGACCTCGGATACGAGACCCCGGATGCCGCCCGCCAGGCGGTGCAGACGACGATCCTGGGTTCGGAGCTCGAGGGCGTGTCGTACGACCGCCTGTTCGACTACTACGCCGACGCCGAGACGTGGGGGACGCGGAATGCGTGGAAGATCCTCGTCGACGACTACGTCACGGTCTCGGACGGCACCGGCATCGTTCACCAGGCCCCGGCCTACGGCGAGGACGACAAGCGCCTCGCGGATGCCGCGGGCCTGCCGACGATCATCTCGCTCGACGACGGCGGCCGGTTCCTGTCGGCCGTGACAGACGTCGCGGGGGAGCTCTGGATGGAGGCCAACCGGCCGCTCATCCGTCTGCTCAAGCAGGGCGGTCGGCTGCTCCGCGAAGCGTCGTACGAGCACTCCTACCCGCACTGCTGGCGCTGCCGGAACCCCCTGATCTACAAGGCCGTATCGAGCTGGTTCGTGCGGGTGACCGACATCAAGGACGACCTGCTGGCGAACAACCAGCGGATCACGTGGGTGCCCGAGAACGTCAAGGAGGGCCAGTTCGGCAAGTGGCTCGAGGGCGCGCGCGACTGGTCGATCAGCCGCAACCGCTACTGGGGCTCACCCATCCCGGTGTGGAAGAGCGACGACCCGAACTACCCGCGCGTCGACGTGTACGGCTCGCTCGCCGACATGGAAGCCGACTTCGGCCGCCTGCCGGTGAACGCCGACGGCGAGGTGGACCTCCACCGCCCCTACATCGACGACCTCACGCGCCCGAACCCCGACGACCCGACGGGGCAGTCGACGATGCGCCGCATCGAAGACGTGCTCGACGTGTGGTTCGACTCGGGCTCCATGCCGTTCGCCCAGGTTCACTACCCGTTCGAGAACCACGAGTGGTTCGATGAGCACGCCCCGGCGGACTTCATCGTGGAGTACATCGGCCAGACCCGCGGCTGGTTCTACGTGATGCACGTGCTCTCGACCGCGCTGTTCGACCGTCCGGCGTACACCGGGGTGTCGTGCCACGGCATCGTGCTCGGCAACGACGGCCAGAAGATGTCGAAGTCGCTGCGCAACTACCCCGACGTGCGCGAGGTGTTCGACCGCGACGGCTCGGATGCCATGCGCTGGTTCCTCATGTCGAGTTCGGTGCTCCGCGGCGGCAACCTCGTCGTGACCGAGGAGGGGATCCGCTCGGGAGTGCGCGAGTTCCTCCTGCCGCTGTGGAACGCGTGGTACTTCTTCGCGACGTACTCCAACGCGTCCGGCCCCGACGGCTACACCGCCGAATGGCGCACCGACTCGACCGACGTGCTCGACCGGTACATCCTGGCGCTCACCGGTGACCTCGTGCAGGGCGTCGCCGCCGATCTCGAAGGCCTGGACTCCACGACCGCGTCCGAACGTCTGCGTGACTTCGCCGAGGTGTTGACCAACTGGTACATCCGGCGCTCCCGTGACCGCTTCTGGGTGGGGGTGACCGAGGACCCGTCCAGCCGCGAGGCCTTCGACACGCTCTACACCGTGCTCGAGACCCTCACCCGTGTCGCCGCCCCGCTGCTGCCGCTCGTGACAGAGCGCGTGTGGCAGGGCCTGACGGGTGGGCGCAGCGTGCACCTGGAGGACTGGCCCGACGCGTCGGCGTTCCCCGGGGCGGAAGACATCCGCACCGCGATGGACACCGTCCGTGACGTCTCCAGCGTCGCCAACGCGCTGCGCAAGCGCGAGGGCAAGCGCGTGCGCCTGCCGTTGCCTCGCCTGACGGTGGTGACTCCGGATGCCGCAGGCCTGGCGCAGTTCGAGGACCTCGTGCGCGAGGAGCTCAACGTCAAGAGCGTCCAGGTGGTCGAGCTGACGCCGCAGTCCTTCGACGAGTTCGGCCTCGCGCAGCGGCTCGTCGTCAACGCGCGCGCCGCCGGCCCTCGTCTGGGCAAGCGCGTGCAGCAGGTCATCCAGGCGGCGAAGGCCGGGAACTGGACCGAGACGGAGCGAGGCATCGTCGTGCAGACCGCCGACGGCGAGGTCGTGCTCGGCGACGGCGAGGGCACGCTCGAGACCGACGCCTCGAGCCTGGCGGAGGGCGAAGCGGTGGCGATCCTCGTCGCTGCCGAGGGATTCCTGCTGCTCGACACGTCGACCACTCCCGAGCTCGAAGCCGAGGGCCTGGCACGCGACATGATCCGCGGTGTCCAGGACACGCGCAAGGCCGCCGGCTTCGACGTGAGCGACCGCATCTTCCTGTCCCTGACCTTCGTCGAGGACGCCGACGCGCACGCCGTCGCCCAGGCGTTCGACGCTGCGGGCGTGGCATCCGAGACCCTCGCCGAAGCCGTCGTGCTCGCTGGCCCCAAGGCCCGACTCATCGAGCGCGGCGCGCCGCTCCCCGCCGAGTACGAGACGGAGATCCCGGCCAGAACCTACGCGAACGTCGGTGCCGTCACGGTGGCCGTCGCGCGGATCGGAGCCCCCGCATGAGCGATCGCACCCGAGCCGACGCCGTCTACGCGGCGCTGCTGGAGCGCCAGGGCGAGCAGTGGGTGCAGCCGCGCGTCGAGCGCACGCGCCGCGTGCTCGAGCTGCTCGCCGACCCGCAGCGGACGTACCGCGTGATCCACGTGACCGGGACGAACGGCAAGACCTCGACGAGCCGCATGATCGAGAGCCTGTTGCGCGCGATGGGGCTGCGGACCGGGCTGTTCACCAGTCCGCACCTCGAGCGGTTCACCGAGCGCATCCTCATCGACGGTGAACCGGTCTCGGATGCCGCGATCGCCGACGCGTGGGACGAGATCACTCCCTTCGTCCAGATGGTCGATGGCGAGCTGGCCGACACGGGAGACGCCCCGCTGACCTTCTTCGAGCTGCTGACCGTCCTCGCTTTCGTCGCCTGTGCCGACGCACCGATCGACGTGCTCGTCCTCGAGGTCGGCATGGGCGGGGAGTGGGACTCGACGAACACGGCCGACGGTGACGTCGCGGTCTTCACCCCGATCGACATCGACCACGTCGACCGTCTCGGCTCGACGATCGCCGAGATCGCCACGGTCAAGTCCGGCATCATCAAGCCCGGCGCCGCCGTGGTCTCCGCGGCCCAGCCCCCGGAGGCGCTCCGCGTCATCCGTGCGCGTGCGGAGAAGGAAGGCGCCTCCGTGGCGGTGGAGGGCGGCGAGTTCGCCCTCGCCGCGCAGACGCTCGCCGTCGGCGGGCAGCAGCTCACCATCCGCGGCGTCGTCGGTTCGTACCCCGAGGTGTACCTCCCGCTGTACGGTGCGCACCAGGGGCACAACGCCGCTCTCGCCGTCGCCGCGGTCGAGTCGCTCATCGGCGGGGGCACCCAGCCGCTGGCCGCCGAGGTCGTGGCCGACGGCCTCGGCAACGCGACCTCGCCGGGGCGCCTGCAGCTGCTGGGCACGGCGCCGACCGTGCTCGTGGACGCCGCGCACAACCCCCACGGCGCGCGCGCCCTGGTCGCCGCTCTCGACGAGGCATTCGACATCGACGAGTGGGGGGCCGTCGTCGGCATCCTCGACGGGAAGGATGCCGTGGGTATCGTGACCGCGCTCGTCCCCGCTGTCGCACGGGTGTTCGCGACCGCTCCCGACAGCGACCGCGCGACCGATCCCGACACGATCGCCGACGTCGCCGAGGCGGCCGACCTGCCCGTCACGGTGCACCCGACCCTCGAAGACGCCGCTGATGCCGCGCGTGCGTGGGCCGCGGAGTCCGACCGGCGCGCGGTGGTCATCGCCGGGTCCGTGGTCCTGGCGGGGGAGGCCCTCCGGCTCTCCGAACTCGAAGACTGGAAGGCCGGGTGGCAGGAGTGAGCCCCCGCGAACCCCGGGTGCGCCGTCAGCGCGGAGCCCTCGAGTCACTCGGAGCCGTGGTCCTCGGCTTCGAGTCGATCGTCGTCTTCCTCGGCGGCCTCGTGGTGTACGGCCTGAAGGTCCTGCCGTTCGGCATCGACCCGTGGTGGGGGATCGTCGGTGGTGTCATCATGGCGCTCGCGATGGTCGTCGTCTCGGGACTGCTCCAGCGTCGATGGGCCGTATGGGCCGGCTGGGGTCTGCAGGTGCTCTTGCTGCTCGGCGGCTTCCTCGTCCCGGCCCTCGCCGCCGTCGCTCTCATTTTCGGCGGCATGTGGGCGTATGCGACCATCAAGGGAGCGGCGCTGGACCGGGAGAACGCCCGACGCGCCGCTCAGCCCAACCTCTCGAACGGAGAATGACCCCATGGCCACCGAAGAGACCCTTGTCCTGGTCAAGCCCGACGGCGTCGCCCGCGGTCTGACCGGCGCGATCCTCGCGCGTATCGAGGCGAAGGGCTACGCCCTCGTCGACATCCGCCTTGTCGAGCCCGACCGCGAGACCCTCGCCCAACACTACGCCGAGCACGAGGGCAAGCCGTTCTACGAGCCCCTCCTGGAGTTCATGCTCTCGGGCCCCTCCGTCGCGATCCGCCTCGCCGGGAACCGCGTCATCGAGGGCTTCCGCTCGCTGGCCGGGACCACCGACCCCACCACCGCGGCCCCGGGCACGATCCGCGGCGACTTCGGTCGCGACTGGGGCCTGAAGGTGCAGCAGAACCTCGTGCACGGCAGCGACAGCGTCGAATCCGCCGAGCGCGAGCTCGCGATCTGGTTCGCCTGACCCCGGATGCCACGAAGGCCGCCACCCCGAGAGGGGGGCGGCCTTCGTCGTGAGGGCGTTCCCGTCCGTCTGCCGACTCACGATCGCCGCGCCGACACACGGACGGGTCCGTCTCGGAGTCGCCGATCGACGTGCTCAGGTGCGGGAGACTTCGCCCCCGGCCCGTCGCCCGGCCGCGAGCCAGGCGAGCGCCCCCAGGACGGGTACGAAGAGGATCACGACCACCCAGACCAGCACCGACCCCGACGTCAGGCGTGGTGCTGCGCGGGACAGGCTCACGATCGCCCACACCGCCAGCCCCAGCGCGACGATGACGAGCCCCGACCAGACGAGGTCGTACGCCGTCGGGATCAGCGGGTTCACGGCATCCATGCCCCGACCGTACGGCAGATGGCCGGGGGAGACCAGCTCAGAACTGTGCGAGCACGTTCAGACGCAGCTGTGCCAGCACCGCGATGACGACGAAGGCCGCGAGCGTCATCAGCGGGACCCAGGGCATCAGACGGTCGGCGATCGACCGGACGCGCGCGACGGGGATGACGCCCTCCCGCAGAACGTGCAGCGTGACGACGAAGAACGACGGGATCACCACCGACCACGTCACCATGCACCACGGGCACAGCGTCCCGAGCACGAAGATGCTCTGGGAGATCAGCCAGATCACGAAGGTGAGCGCGAAGGCGAAGCCGACCCAGAACAGCGCCCAGAACCAGCGCGCGAAGCGCGCCCCCGCGAGTAGAGCCATCCCCACCACGATCGGCGCCGCCCACGCGGTGAGACCGATGATCGGATTGGGGAATCCGAACACGCTTCCCTGCGGCGACTGCAGGTTCGCCGAGCACTGCACGAGGACGCTGAAGTCGCAGGATGCCGCTTCACCCGGGTTCGTCAACTGGGCGAAGCGCTCCATGGTCAGTGAGAACGCCGCCCACCAGCCGACGACGCCGGCGAAGACGAGCCAGATCGCAACGACGACGGGGCGGCGTGCGGGCACGGAGTCACTCATGGCTCGATTGTGTCACCGCGTCCTTCGCTGTCGGCTGAGGATCGCTCGGCGTCGAACAGCATCGCGTGCGGAGGTTTGGGAGCGGACCGTGCGATAATGGTGTTCCGATGTACCGCGGCCGCGCCGCGAGAGCATCACCAGAAGACTTCGGGCGATGACCGCCCTTCGCAGCACGAGCCTCCGGCCTGCTGCAGACCGAGTGAGTTCGCGGCCCCGCCGGGTGCGGCGCCGCACGAGATTTCGCCGGGCGACGCGCGGTGTCGCCCCGCCAGGGAGTACGCCACAATGGCAGACGCAAGCGACGAACAGAACAGCACCGAGCAGACGGCGCCCGACGCAGCGGTCGAGCAGGCCGACAGCACGGTCTCCGCGCCCGACGCCGTGGATGACACCGCGGCCGTCGAGTCTCCCGCCGCCGAGGAGGCGCCCGCCGCTGACGCACCCCTCGCCACGGCGGCGGACGCGGGCGAGACCCCCGCCGTCGACGCCCCGGGTGTCGACGAAGAAGAAGGCGCAGTTCAGGATGCCGAGAGCGCTGCGGCGCTCGACACGGCCCCACCCGCGGTCCTCGACGAGTCGGCACCCGCCGGCGCACCGGAGGACGCTGCTCCAGCGGACACCGCTCCGGCGGACACTGCTCCCGCGGACGCCGCCGCGTCCGCGACCGAGGAGACGGAGAAGCCCGCCGAGGCCGTGGCATCCGACGCCCCCACCCAGGACGCGACGATCCCGGAGAAGCCGGAGCGCCCGACCGCCGTCTCGCTGGGTCTGCTGCCCGAGGTGTTCGTCTCGGCCGTCTCGACGCAACTGCACTTCTACGCTCCGGAGCCGCTTCCGGCGGCCCTGCGCGACGAGTCCGATGAGCGCGGCCTCCGCGACGACAGTGACGACGACGCACCTGCCGAGCGCACCTCGGCGAACGCCCGCCGCCGCAACCGCCGCCGCGGTGGCGCGACGGTTCCGACGACCGACGACCGTGAGGACGCTGCGCCCGCACCCGCGCGCCAGCGCGCGGTCGAGGTCGTCACGGAGCCGCAGCGCATCAAGGGCTCCACGCGCCTCGAGGCCAAGAAGCAGCGCCGCCGCGACGGTCGCGAGGCCGGTCGCCGCCGCCCCGTCGTCACCGAAGCCGAGTTCCTCGCGCGCCGCGAAGCCGTCGACCGCGTGATGGTCGTGCGTTCCAAGGCCGGTCGTATCCAGATCGCCGTGCTCGAAGACAACGTGCTGGTCGAGCACTACGTGGCCCGCAATCAGGACGCGTCGCTCATCGGCAACGTGTACCTCGGTCGCGTGCAGAACGTCCTGCCCAGCATGGAGGCCGCCTTCGTCGACATCGGCCGCGGCCGTAACGCCGTGCTCTACTCGGGCGAGGTCGACTGGGACGGTATCGACACCGGCAACCAGCCCCGCCGCATCGAGCTCGCCCTGAAGTCCGGCGACCGTGTGCTCGTGCAGGTCACCAAAGACCCCGTGGGCCACAAGGGTGCGCGCCTGACGAGCCAGATCTCGCTGCCGGGCCGCTACCTCGTGTACGTGCCGAACGGCACGATGAACGGGATCTCGCGCAAGCTCCCCGACACCGAGCGCGCACGCCTGAAGAAGATCCTCAAGGAGGTCCTTCCCGAGTCGTCGGGCGTGATCGTCCGCACCGCCGCCGAGGGGGCCACCGAAGACCAGCTGACGCGCGACGTGCAGCGCCTCACCTCGCAGTGGGAGCACGTGAGCACGCAGCTGAAGACGATCCAGGCCCCCGCGCTGCTGCACTCCGAGCCCGACCTGCTCGTCAAGATCGTCCGCGATGTCTTCAACGAAGACTTCACGCGCATGCTCATCCAGGGCGATGAAGCGCTCCAGACGATCTCGAACTACCTCGCCGGCGTCGCCCCCGACCTGCTGGAGCGCGTCGAGAAGTACGAGGGCGAGCAGGACCCGTTCGACGCCTTCCGCGTCACCGAGCAGATCGAGAAGGCGCTCGACCGCAAGGTCTGGCTGCCCTCCGGCGGTTCCCTCGTGATCGACCGCACCGAGGCGATGACCGTGGTCGACGTCAACACCGGCAAGTTCGTCGGCTCGGGCGGGAACCTCGAAGAGACCGTCACGAAGAACAACCTCGAGGCGGCCGAGGAGATCGTGCGCCAGCTGCGCCTGCGCGACATCGGCGGCATCATCGTCGTCGACTTCATCGACATGGTGCTCGAGTCCAACCGCGACCTCGTGCTGCGCCGCCTGATCGAGTGCCTCAGCCGCGACCGGACGAAGCACCAGGTCGCCGAGGTCACCTCGCTCGGTCTCGTGCAGATGACGCGGAAGAAGCTCGGTCTCGGACTCCTGGAAACCTTCAGCGAGGCGTGCGAGGTCTGCGCCGGTCGCGGCGTCGTCGTTCACCACGACCCCGTCGTCCGCCACCGCACGCCCGCGAACGGCAACGGCGGCGGTACCGGGGGCCAGGGCAACCGCCGCTCGCGCGGAGGCAACGGCAACGGAAACGGCGCTCCCGCTCCCAGCGGTGCCGGCAACGGCAACGGGGGCTCGAACGGCAACGGGGGAGCGGCTGCCGCTCCCGGAGGCACGCACGTGATCACCGAAGGCGTGAAGTCCGCCCTCGCGCAGATCGCGGCATCCACGATCCACCCCACGGTCGAAGACCCCGCTGTCGTCGAAGCGGCCGTGGTCGCCTCGGTCGAGGCGGTGCTGGATGCCAAGGTGGAGACACCCGTCCGCGAGAAGCGTCCGCGCAAGAAGCGCGAGCCCCGCGCTCCGCGCACCGAGAAGGACGCGCTGCTGGAGTCCGTGCTCGAGGCTCTTCCGGAGCCGAAGGCGCCGGGTCAAGGTCGCTCGCGCCGCCGCGTCACCACCGCGGCCCTGACCGGCACCCCGGTCGACGCGCAGCCCTCGACGGAGTCCTGACCCGCATCACACCCGCGCGAGGGGCCGTTCTCCGCCGCTTCGATCTGAAGGAAGCGGCGGAGTACGGCCCGTCACGCGCGGCGGGAGCGACGCTCGCGCGCCGTGATGCGCAGCCCCGAGGCCCGCAGGCGGCGGACGAGCTCGCGCCCGCCGACGTGCACTGCTCCCGCTGCGACGAGGTCGGCGTGGCGCTCATCGGGCACGTCGTAGTGGTCGAGATCGAACGCCCGTCGGGGGATTCCGGCCGCTGCGGCGAAGGCGTGCAGCTCGTCGAGATCGCTGTCGCTCACCAGGTGGGCCCAGAGTCGACCGTGCGCGGGCCACTGCGGGTCGTCGATGAGGATTGCCATCCCGCGATCCTACGGTCGACACGCGGGTCGAATGCTTTTGCCGGATGCCGCCGGGTGAGCTAAACTTGACCCTTGGTGCGTCGCGTCCGCCCTACGGGAGCGTGACCCCGCTGACTTTCGTCGGCCGGACCGCACCGAGACTTGGGTCATCAGACCCTCCCAACGTCATCAGACAACCGGAGCCCCGCGCTCCCGAACGAAACAGGTGTGAAGTGGTTTACGCAGTTGTGCGCGCCGGCGGCCGCCAGGAGAAGGTCCAGGTCGGCACGGTCGTCGTGCTCGACCGCCAGAAGGCGAAGATCGGCGAGAGCATCCAGCTGCCCGCCGTCCTGTTCGTCGACGGCGACGCGGTCACGACCGACGCCGACAAGCTCGCGAAGGTCTCGGTCACGGCCGAGGTGCTCGGCGAGGAGCGCGGTCCGAAGATCGTGATCCAGAAGTTCAAGAACAAGACCGGCTACAAGAAGCGCCAGGGCCACCGCCAGGACCTCACGCGCGTCAAGATCACCGGCATCAAGTAAGAGCCAGGAGACGCAGAGATGGCACACAAAAAGGGCGCAAGCTCCACCCGTAACGGTCGTGACTCCAACGCACAGCGCCTCGGCGTGAAGCGCTTCGGCGGCCAGGCCGTCAACGCCGGCGAGATCCTCGTCCGCCAGCGCGGCACGCACTTCCACCCCGGCGCCAATGTCGGCCGTGGAGGCGACGACACGCTCTTCGCTCTCGCCGCCGGTGCGGTCGAGTTCGGCAACAAGGGCGGCCGCAAGGTCGTCAACATCGTCGCCGCAGCGGAGTAATCCACAGCGCTGAACGCGCGATAGAGGGGGTGGGCACAGCCCGCCCCCTCTTCTTTTCTTCCCCCGGTCATCGGCCGGTCCGTCCCGAAAGGACTTCCATGGTCACCTTCGTCGACCGCGTCACTCTGCACCTGCGTGCGGGCAAGGGCGGCAACGGCTGCGTGTCGGTGCGCCGCGAGAAGTTCAAGCCGCTGGCCGGTCCCGACGGGGGCAACGGCGGCAACGGCGGCGACGTCGTGCTCGTCGCGGACCCGCAGGTGACCACGCTGCTGTCGTACCACCACTCTCCCCATCGTTCGGCCGGGAACGGCGGGTTCGGCATGGGCGACCACCGCTCGGGCGCGGAGGGCGAAGACCAGGAGCTCCCCGTTCCGCTCGGGACCGTCGTGAAGAACCCCGACGGCTCGGTCCTCGTCGACATGCTCACCCCCGGAATGCGATTCGTCGTCGCCCCGGGCGGTCTCGGCGGTCTCGGCAACGCCTCTCTCGCCTCGCCCAAGCGCAAGGCTCCCGGGTTCGCACTGCTCGGCACTCCCGGGTGGGAGGGCGATGTCGTCCTCGAGCTGAAGACGGTCGCCGACGTCGCCCTCGTCGGCTTCCCCTCGGCGGGCAAGTCGAGTCTGATCGCCGCGGTCTCGGCAGCGCGCCCCAAGATCGCCGATTACCCCTTCACGACCCTGCACCCCAACCTCGGCGTGGTCCAGTCCGGCGACGTGCGCTTCACCATCGCCGACGTCCCCGGCCTCATCGAGGGTGCCAGCGAGGGCAAGGGCCTCGGCCTGGAGTTCCTCCGCCACGTGGAGCGGTGCACCGCTCTCGTCCACGTCCTGGACTGCGCCACCCTCGACCCGGGCCGCGATCCCCTCAGCGACCTCGACGTCATCCTCGCCGAACTCGGCGCGTACCCGGTCCCCGAAGGGCAGACCCCTCTGCTCGAGCGTCCGCAGCTCGTCGCGCTGAACAAGATCGATGTCCCCGAGGCCCGCGAGCTCGCCGACTTCGTGCGACCCGATCTCGAGGCTCGCGGGTTCCGCGTGTTCGAGATCTCGACGGTCAGCCGCGCGGGTCTGCGCGAACTCACGTTCGCCCTCGCCGACGTCGTCGAGCAGCACCGCATCGCGACGATCGAGGACGCCCCCGCCGAGCGCATCGTCATCCGTCCGCAGGGCTCGAAGAAGGACTTCGAGATCAAGGTCGAGGGCGGCACCTATGGTCCCGTCTACCGCATCCTCGGCGACAAGCCGGTCAAGTGGGTGCAGCAGACCGACTTCCAGAACGAGGAGGCGGTGGGCTATCTCGCCGACCGTCTGGCGCGTCTCGGCGTCGAGGACGGTCTGTTCCGGGCCGGAGCTGTCGCCGGCGCGACCGTCGTCATCGGCCCCGGCGACGGCATCGTCTTCGACTGGGAGCCCACGCTCACCTCGGCCGCGGAGCTCATGACCGCTCCGCGCGGTACCGACCCGCGTCTCGTGCAGAATCCGCGTCGCACGTCGTCCGAGCGTCGCGAGCGCTATCACGAGCGGATGGATGCCAAGGCCGAGGCCCGTGCCGAACTCGAGAACGAGCGTCGCGCGGCGCGTGCCGCGGGGATCACGCCCGACGGTGACTCGTCGTCCTTCTTGAGCGAGGATGAGGATCGGTGACGGCCGCAAGTCGCGCCGCCATCCCGCGCGCGTCGCGCGTCGTCGTGAAGGTCGGATCGTCATCGATCAGCGGTGACGGAGCCCACCGGATCGACACGATCGTCGAGGCACTCTCCCGCGCTCATGCCGCAGGCGTCGAGGTGGTGCTGGTCTCGTCCGGCGCGATCGCGACGGCGCTCCCGCTGCTCGATCTGGAGGGTCGTCCGAACGACCTCGCAACGCAGCAGGCGGCCGCGGCCGTCGGGCAGAACGTCCTGATGTGGCGCTACCAGACCTCTCTCGATCGTTTCGGGCTCCTCGCCGGACAGGTGCTGCTCACCGCGGGCGATCTCGAGAACACCACACCCCGGTCGAATGCCCGTCGAGCCATGGAGCGACTCCTGGGTCTCGGCATCCTGCCCATCGTCAACGAGAACGACACGGTCGCGACCCACGAGATCCGCTTCGGCGACAACGACCGGCTCGCCGCCCTCGTGGCGCAGCTGATCGGCGCCGACGCGCTCGTCCTGCTCAGTGACATCGCCTGCCTGTACACGGCGCCCCCGAACGAGCCCGGCGCCCGGCCCATCACGGACGTGGCGTGGGGCGACGACCTTTCGGAGTTCGAGTTCGGCGCGGGTGTCGTCAACGGTGTCGGCACCGGGGGAGCGGCGACCAAGGCATCGGCCGCCAAGCTCGCCTCGGCCGCCGGGGTGGGGGTCCTCGTCACGAGTGCCGACCTCGTCGCGGAGGCGCTCTCCGGACAGTCTGTCGGCACCTGGTTCGCTCCGAATCCGGATGCCGTGACCCTCTCGACCGGCCCGGTGGGGGCCGTCGTCGCGGCGGTAGACTGACACGATGACCACGATCGCCGTCTCCGTCGATGAGCGCCTGCGTCTCGCGAAAGACGCCGCTCGAGAGGTCGGTCTTCTCGGCAGCGACGAGAAGTCCGCTCTGCTGATCGCGGTCGCCGATGCTCTCGAGGCTGCGACCGACGACATCGTCGCCGCGAATGCCGACGACATCGAGCGCGGCCGCGCCGCCGACATCGGCGACGCGCTGCTCGACCGTCTTCGCTTGGACACCGACCGCGTCGCCGCTCTGGCTGCGGCCGTGCGCGACGTGGCCGTCCTGCCCGATCCCGTCGGCCGCGTGCTCGATCGGCGAACGCTGCCCAACGGACTCGAGCTCGAGAAGGTCGCCGTGCCCTTCGGTGTCGTCGGGTCGATCTACGAGGCCCGGCCGAACGTGACGGTCGACATCGCGGCACTCGCGCTGCGGTCCGGAAACGCGGTCGTCCTTCGGGGCGGCTCGGCGGCGCAGAGCTCGAACGCGGCCCTGGTGGCCGTGATGCGTGCGGCCCTGGCTGCCCGGGGCGTCTCGCCGGAGGCGATCCAGAGCGTCGACGACTTCGGTCGCGACGGAGCGCGAGCCCTGATGAACGCACGCGGTCTCGTCGATGTCCTCGTCCCGCGGGGCAGCGCCTCCCTCATCGAGACGGTCGTGACGGAGTCGACGGTGCCCGTCATCGAGACGGGTGCGGGAGTCGTGCACGTCTACCTCGATGAGACGGCGCGAGCCGACTGGGCGCGTGACATCGTGCTCAACGCCAAGACCCAGCGTCCGAGCGTCTGCAATGCGGTCGAGACGGTTCTGGTGCACCGCGAGGCTGCCGACCGCCTCTTGCCCGAACTCCTCGTCTCTCTCGCCGAGGCCGGCGTCACGGTCCACGGCGACGCGACCGTGACCGGTTACGATCCTCGCGTGCTCGCCGCCACCGAGGCCGACTGGGCGACCGAGTACCTCAGTCTCGACCTCGCCGTCCGCGTGGTCGACGATCTCGACGCCGCTCTCGAGCACATCCGGCTCTACTCCACCCACCACACCGAGTCGATCATCACCGACGACGATGCGGCGGCTCGGCGCTTCCTCGCGGAAGTCGACTCGGCCGTTGTGCTTGTCAACGCCTCCACGCGATTCACCGACGGCGGCGAGTTCGGTTTCGGCGCCGAGGTCGGAATCTCCACTCAGAAACTGCACGCCCGCGGACCGATGGGTCTCGCCGAACTCACGAGCACCAAGTGGCTCGGGCGCGGCGACGGACAGGTACGCGCCTAACCGCCTAAAATGGCACTGCGTCCCGCGCAGACACCCGAAACGGAGCACTGATGACTTTCGCCTCACTTCTCGCCCACGCCGCCGAAGAGGCCGGCCACCACGGCGGCAACGTGCAGGCCGAGACTTTCTGGATCGGCGCTCTGGCGTTCCTGGGGTTCGTGGCGCTGAGCCTCGTGACCCTGTCCTACCGCAACGTTTCGAACCGCCACGCGCACAAGGCGGAGGCCTACACGCGCACGCACGGAAAGCCGACGCCCGAGGCGCACGGCCACTGAGGCCCACCGTATGTCGGTGACGCGCGCCCCTCGGATCGGGGTCATGGGTGGGACGTTCGATCCCATCCATCACGGTCACCTGGTCGCGGCGAGCGAGGTCGCGCAGTCGTTCGATCTCGACGAGGTCGTGTTCGTCCCGACCGGACGCCCGTGGCAGAAGGACGAGGTCACGGCGAGCGAGCATCGTTATCTGATGACGGTCATCGCCACGGCGTCCAACCCGCAGTTCACCGTCAGCAGGGTCGACATCGATCGCGACGGCCCGACCTACACGATCGACACCCTGAGAGATCTGAAGAGCCAGCGCCCGGGTGCAGAGCTGTTCTTCATCACCGGGGCCGACGCCGTGGCGCAGATTCTGAGCTGGCGCAACCACCAGGAGCTCTGGGACCTGGCGCACTTCGTCGCCGTCTCGCGCCCGGGCCACGTGCTGACGACCGAGGGGCTGCCCACCGAGGACGTCAGCCAGCTCGAGATCCCCGCCCTGGCGATCTCATCCACCGACTGCCGCGCCCGCGTGCGCCGAGGACACCCCGTGTGGTACCTCGTGCCCGACGGTGTCGTGCAGTACATCGCGAAGCACCACCTCTACCGGAGTAACGCATGAGCACTTCCGAGAACAACGGCACCCCGCCGCTGACGCGGCGCCAGCTGCGCGAGATCCGTAACACCGGCGCGACACCGATCATCCCGGTGCCCCCGCTGGAGCCCGCCGCCGAGACGACTCCCGAGGAGCCGGCGCAGAAGGTCGAGCCCGCCGTCGAGCCGTCTCGCGAGGCGAGTCCGGCCCCCGCAGAAGACGGTGCCGCCACGCCGATCGCTCCGGCGGAGCCGACCCAGCCCCGCACCACACCGGATCCCGCGGTGATCGGCTTCGAGACGCCGCTGGCCGACGAGGGGTCCGCATACGCCCCGGCCGGGCTCACCCGACGCCAGGTGCGGGCACAGGAGAAGATCCGCACCGCCTCCGTCCCGGTGATCTCTCCCGACCTGACGCCGGCCGCTCCGCGCCAGAGCGTCGACGCGCCCTCGGACG
Organism: Microbacterium enclense; assembly: GCA_038182865.1. Taxonomy (NCBI): domain Bacteria; kingdom Bacillati; phylum Actinomycetota; class Actinomycetes; order Micrococcales; family Microbacteriaceae; genus Microbacterium; species Microbacterium enclense. Next base: position 3,465,249 of record CP116226.1, read on the forward strand.
CCCTCCCCGCGATCTTCCGTCCCGCCGCGGCGGAGGAGGCCGAGGGGGCGGAACCCGCGACCCCTCCCGCCGTCTCCTCGACCGTGAACCCCGACCTCGGGTCCGACCTCCTGAGTGGGGCGGCACCCGATGTGTCGCTACCCCCGTCGTTCGACCAGCTCATCGCGCGCAGCGGTGCGGCTACAGGCTCCGTCTCGACGCCGAACGCCCTCATCCTGTCGGAGACACCGATCGGAGGCCCTCTCGTGGCTCCCGTCACCGCGACGGGGGAGGTCATGATCACCGGCACCTTCGAGTTGCCGCAGGGCCTCGGATCCGTGGGACACGCCCCCGGAACGACCGACGGGAGAGAAGCGGATGCCGTCCTCCTCGACGGAGAACTCCCCGCCGCCTCGTCTCCCACCCCCATCGCCGCCAGCGCGGCGATCAGCACCGTCAAGCAGCCGGGCGACATCATTCGCCCCCCGGCTCCCGAGAAGGGCAGCAAGCTCGTCATCGGCCTCATCATCACCACCGGCGCTCTGGCGATCGCCGTGGCGGTGGCTCTCGCCATCGCCGTCACGACAGGAGTATTCGGATGACCGCGACCGCGAACGGGCGGGAGATGGCGCAGATCGCCGCTCTCGCCGCCGACAGCAAGTCGGGCGAAGACCTCGTCGCCCTCGACGTCTCCGAGCCACTGCCGCTCGTCGACATCTTCCTCCTCGTGACAGGACGCAACGAGCGCAACGTCGCGGCAATCGCAGACGAGGTCGAGGAGAAGCTTCTCGAAGCGGGTCACAAGCGGCTTCGTCGCGAGGGCCGACAGGAGTCGCGCTGGGTGCTGCTCGACTTCGGTGACCTGGTCGTGCACGTGTTCCACGAAGAGGAGCGCATGTACTACGGCCTGGAGCGGCTCTGGAAGGACTGCCCCGTCGTCCCGCTCGAGTTGCCCACTCCGGCGACCGCGGACTGACCGATGAACGATGCTGCCCCGTGCCCAGAGGCGCGGGGCAGCATCGTTTGCTGCAGGCGTCCGACCCGATGCCTCAGCGACCCCGGGACCCGCGCGAAGGTTCTCGGTCACCTTTCGGAAAGCCCGCCGAGAGACGGGATCGTCATCCGTACCGTTCGCGATAGCGCTTCTCCGCCGCAGGATGCAGGGCGATCGGGAGCGTGTCGATGAGGCTCGCCGGTGTCAGGTACTGGATGCCGAGAGCCCCGGGCGGCACGAGGTCGGCGGCGTCGTCGATGAGCACGTCGACGAGCCGCTGGACGATCGCGTCGTCGAGGGTCGGGCGTGAGAGCAGGAGATTCGCCACGCCGATCGCGGGAACCGCGGCTGCCGCGCCGTACACACCCGCCGGGATCGAGGTGGCGACGTACGCATCGGGGGAGCGGCGGCGCAGTTCGGGAAGCACGGACGTGGTGTCGAGCACCACGATGGGGCATCGAGTCGCCAGATCGGCGATCTGCGGGGTCGGTATTCCCCCCGACCAGAACAACGCATCGATGCGGCTCTCCTCGAGGTCGGTGACGGCCTCCCGGAAGGGCCGTTCGACCGTGAGAGGAGCCGTTTCACCGGAACCGAATCCTGCGGCATCCAGAACCCGACGAGCGGTCCCCGCGGCACCGGAGCCAGGAGCACCGAGGGACACGACGCGCCCCGCGAGATCGGCGAGCGACCGCGGGCCATCCTCTGAGCGCACGATGCACTGCAGGTAGTTCTGGTACACCCGACCGACGGCGACGAACTCCGCACGCGCGGGGGAGGCCGCGACGGCGTCTGCCAGGGACAGAGCAAGATCGATCCGCTCGTCGTTCAGGAGGGAGAGGTTGTCGACGCTCCCTTGCGTCTCGAGCGCCGAGATCTGCACGCCGCCGCGGACCCGCGAGACGTTCGCCAGAAGGTCGCCGAACTGCAGATAGCTCCCGCCGGCCTCACCGCACCCGAGCGTCACCGACGACGGCGCGGTGGGGGAGCACCCCGTCAGCCCGAACGCGGCGACGGTGAGCCCGGCACCCAGAAACCCTCGGCGAGTGATGCCGGTCACGATCGTTCCCAGACGAGCCGGGCCCGCAGACCGCCGAGCGACGACCGGCCGAGTTCCAGACGCCCCTCCGCCGCCCGCATCAGCTCGGCGACGATCGCCAGTCCGAGTCCTGTCCCACCCTGCGTCGCGTCGCGCCCGGCCCGCCAGAACCGCGTGCCCATGCGAATGAGATCTCCATCGGCGAGACCCGACCCCGAATCTTCCACCGTCAACGCTGGGCCCCCGGCATCCGGGGTCAGAGCGACACGCACCGTGGCCCCCGTACCCGCGTACTTGACGGCGTTGTCGAGCAGGACGTCGACCATCTCGTCGAGGTCCACTCGCCCGCAGGGCACCGCCACCGCCGGACCACGGACGACCTCGAGACGCACGTCGGCCGCGTCGAGGAGGGGGCGATGCCGCGCAACGAGATCGGCGGCGGAGACGACACACTCGCGATCTGCTCCTTCCGCTCGGGCGTCATCACGCCCCTGAATGTGCGCCGCGGCGCGGTGCTCGGCGTCGGCCAGCGTGAGCATGCGCTCGACCGTGTGCTCGAGTCTGTCGAGGTCTCCGTCGACGGCGGCGAGATCGTCGCCGGCCTCGCCCTCGCGCGGGAGTCCGTCAACGCGCAGCCGAATGGCCGCAAGAGGTGTGCGCAGCTGATGGGAGGCGTCGGCGACGAAGCCGCGCTGCCGCTCGAGGCTGTTCTCGACCTCGTCCGCCATGGTCGCGAACGCGCGGCTCAACCGGCGGAGCTCGGGCGGGCCCGAGGGACGCAGCGGTGCCGGGTCGCGGTGGGCGGTCACGTCGGCGACGGCGGCGTCGAGAGCGCGGACGGGACGGAGGACCCACCTGGTCCACAGCAGCGAAGCCACCATCAGCGCGGTGAGCAAGAGGACCCCCATGGCCGCGATGAGCGTCCAGGCACGGGTCACGTCGGCCTGCGCGTCGCGCAGATCGACCGACAGCACCACCACGCCGGTCGAGAGGTCTCCGGCCGCGATCACGGGCACGGCCACGAGCGCGGAGGCATCCGCCCACGGAGTGACCCGCGGCAGGGTGAGCTGTGGGATCGCCCGCGACGCCGCCGTGGCGACCTCGTCGACGCGCGCATCCCGGTCGAGGTCTCCCGCGGCAGCGACGACCTCGCCACTCTCGTCGATCACCAGCACCGATTCGGTATAGACGGCGTGGAAACGCTCGAGGTAGGCCTGCAGGCTCTCCGTGTCGCCCTGAACGAGGGCCGTGCGTGCACGCTGCACCACCTGGTCGAGCGCGGCCGTGCGCTGCAGGGCGAGCTGCTGCGTACGCGAGTCGGCGATGGACTGGGCGATCGGGATCAACACCGCGATCACGGCGATGAGTCCGAAGACGAGCAGGGGGAGGAGGACGCGCAGCTTCACCCGGCGACCTCGAGACGGTAGCCGAACCCGCGGATGGTTGTGATGGTCAGCTCCGGCAGCTTCTGGCGCACCTGACCGAGGTGCACGTCGAACGAACGCGACGAGGTCGCGTACGCGTCACCCCACACCTCGTCGAGCACACGCTGCCGGCTGACCGCCTGTCCCGCCCGCCGCGCGAGCGCGACGAGGATGCCGAACTCATTCGGGGTGAGTGCGACCTCGCGGTGGCCGGCGATCACGCGGCGGGCGTCGACGTCGATGTCGACGTCACCGACCTCGACCCGCGTCGGCTCATCGGGCGGGCTGTAGCGACGTGTGACGGCCACCAGCCGGGCGAGGAGCTCGTGCAGCCGCACCGGCTTGACGAGATAGTCGTCGGCGCCCGCCGACAGCGCCCGGACGGTCGAGCGCTCGTCGCCCCGGGCGGTCACGACGATCACGGGAATCGGGCTCACCGCTCGCAGCTGACGCAGCGCGTCGAGGCCGTCCATGTCTTCCAGGCCGAGATCGAGCAGAACCACCTGGGCGTCTCGGTGGCGCAGCAGCACGTCGCTGCCGCGCGCGACGCGCGTGCACGAATGGCCGGCGCGCTGCAGCGCCGCCACGAGAGCTGCGGCGACAGAGCCGTCGTCCTCGGCCACGAGTACGTGCATGGCTTCATCGTAAGGAAGACGGGCGCCGTGCTCGCGCAGCCGGTCCGACGAATGTAAGGCGGATGTAAGGATCTCGGATGCCGCCGGGCGATCGCTTCACCATGGAGGGACATACGCCTCGCCGCCGCCGCCGGGACCGTCCGACGGCACGCGAGACGAGAACCGTCCATCGACCGATCGGATCTCTCATGTCAACGACGACATCCGCCACTCCGGCGACCACCACGACGATTCCCACGAGCCTTCGGCGCTCGATCTCGAACACGCTGAAGGGCTCGGCGGGCAACCTCGTCGAGTGGTACGACGTGTACGTCTACTCGGTCTTCGCGGTGTACTTCGAATCGCAGTTCTTCAGTTCAGACGACAAGAACTCCACGATCTACGTGTGGGCGATCTTCGCCGTCACCTTCCTCATGCGTCCGATCGGGTCATGGTTCTTCGGGCGCTTCGCCGACCGACACGGGCGTCGGTTGTCGCTGACGGTGTCGGTCTCGCTGATGGCGTTCTGCTCCCTCGTCATCGCTCTGGCCCCGACCGCGGAGGCCATCGGCGCCGGTGCCGTGGTCATCCTCGTGTTCGCGCGTCTCGTCCAGGGGTTCGCGACCGGAGGCGAGTACGGCACGAGCGCCACGTACATGTCCGAGGCGGCGATGCCCGGTCGCCGCGGGTTCCTCTCGTCGTTCCACTACGTCACCCTCGTCGGCGGCCACGTGCTGGCGCAGACGACACTGCTCGTGATGGTGCTGACTCTCGACGAAGAGGCCATCTCGTCGTGGGGCTGGCGTGTCGCCTTCGCGATCGGCGGCGTGGCGGCCGTCGCGGTGTTCTGGATGCGGCGCACCATGGACGAGTCGCTCGAGAAGAGCGTCATCGCCGACACCAAATCGGGTCGCTCGAAGGACTCGGGCTCGTTGCGCGACCTGTTCGTGAACAACTGGCGTCCGCTGCTGCTGTGCTTCGCCGTCACCGCCGGCGGCACGGTCGCGTTCTACACCTACTCGGTCACCGGCCCGAACATCGTCAAGACCGCGTTCTCCGGCGGCGATGTCGTCGCCGGCACGATCATCAACCTCGTCGCCCTCACCGCGCTCATGCTCATGCAGCCCCTGGGCGGCTGGCTGTCGGACAAGGTCGGTCGGAAGACGCTCCTGGTGTTCTTCGGCGTCGGCGGCGTGATCTACACCTGGTTCCTCATCACCGTGCTCCCGCAGCAGACCAACGAATTCGCGGCCTTCGCGATCCTCGTCGGTGGTTTCGTCATCCTCACCGGGTACACCTCGATCAACGCCCTGGTGAAGGCGCAGCTGTTCCCCACCCACGTGCGCGCCCTCGGTGTCGGACTCGGCTACGCCTTGGCCAACTCCCTCTTCGGGGGAACCGCCCCGCTGCTCTACGCGGGAGCGCAGACCACGCAGCAGGTGCCCCTGTTCATCGTCTACGTGACCGTGATCATCGCCGCCTCGCTCGCGGTGTACATCTTCGCTCTGCGCAACAAGGCGCCGAACTGGCTCGACGACGAGCTCGTCATGCGTGAGGCCCAGCAGGAGCGGTCCCACAAGGCGGCGTCGCCGCGCTGAGCCGACCCCGGCGCCGTCGCCGCGGCTTCACACGGAGACGAAGAAAGCCCCCGCCGAGGCGGGGGCTTTCTTTCGTGAGGTGGACCTGAGGGGACTCGAACCCCTGACCCCCTGCATGCCATGCAGGTGCGCTACCAGCTGCGCCACAGGCCCGTTTTTTGTTTTCCGCCCCTTTCGAGGCAACTCCATGAGCTTACTACACGGGATCACGACGCAAGAAATCGGCCCGACCGGGCGTGTCGTCATCCGCACCGACGGCGATCAGAACGGCGCGCCGCAGAACCTGAGCTCGCTCGCTGAGAGCGCGCTGGCGAGCCACGTAGGTTGCTTTGCCGTCGGGCGTCTCCACCGCCACGGGGGAGTACCCCCACCCGCTCAGGTCGTAGGGGGACGCCTCCATGTCGAGGGTGCGGATGTCACGCGCAAGCTCGAACGCCTCGAGCAGCAACGAACCGGGAACGAGGGGTCCGAGTTTGACCGCCCATTTGTACACGTCCATCCCGGCGTGCAGACAACCCGGCTGCTCGGTGGCGCTCTGTGTGTCCCGCGACAGCGACTGCCGGTTGCGAGGCACCGCGTCGGGGGCGAAGAACCGGAAGGCATCGAAGTGCGTGCACCGGAGGTCGTGCGTCTCGACGACGGCATCGGTTCCCGCACGTCCGAGGCGCAGAGGCACGGAATGACGGACCTCATCGACGCGGTAGGCCATGGCCCACTCGTGCAGCCCGAAGCACCCGAACTGCGCGGGCCGGTGCAGCGTCGCGCGCAGGAGGTTCGTGATGCCGCGGTACAGCGACCCGCGCTCTGCGCGGAAGGCCTCGGCATCCACTCGCACGCCGTCGGCAGCGCCGCGGTACCAGCGCCACCGCGCGCGCTCGTCGGCGTCCTCGAGGATGACGCCCGGGCCCGGATGCCACCGCCTCAGGATCGCCGGCTTGTAGGAGTAGTAGGTGAAGAGGAAGTCCTCGACGGGGTGCTTCTCGGCGCGACCGGCGCGTTCGCGGTGCGCCGCGGTCAGGGCGTCTGCGCGCGCCGCATGCGCGGCCGCTGCCGCGCTCCACTCGGCCCGCGACAGCGTCGGTGTGTCGGTGACGGTGCTCACTCGACGGGCTCGATGAGGGCGGACGAGTCGTTGCGCACGTTCCCCACCGCCGACGAAACGACATGGTCGTCGAGGGTCTCGGCGACGTCGGGGGCCGCATCGATCGCGGCGTCGAGGATGTCACCGACGTTCTCGGTGGTCGGGTCGAGCCACGCATCGGCGAAATCGGGGTCCATGAACAACGGCATCCGGTCGTGGATCGAACCGAGTCGGCCGATGGAGTCGCGCGTCAGGATCGTGCAGCTCAGCACCCACCGCGCGGGGTCGTCGTCGGCGCGCGCCGGGTCTTTCCACCACTCGTACAGACCCGCGAAGAACAGGGGGGAGCCGTCGGCGGGGTGGATGTAGTGCGGCGTCTTGCCCTCGTCGGTCGTCTTCCACTCGTAATACCCGGATGCCGGGATCACCGCGCGTCGTTTGATGAGCGCATTGCGGAACATCGGCTTGTCTTCGACCTCCTCAGAGCGCGCGTTGAAGGCTCGCGCCCCGACCTTGACGTCTTTCGCCCACCCGGGCACGAGTCCCCACCGGGCGACCTCGAGGCGACGCACGGGGGGTTCGGTCTTCACGGAGTCGAGCACGATCGCCACGGACGACGTCGGTGCGATGTTGTACGACGGCGAGGGGAGTTCATCGCTCTCGACGTCGACACGGAGAACGCCCACGAGTTCCGAGGCCACATTGGCCACGACGAATCGACCGCACATGCCTCCACCGTACGCGCCCCCTCCGACATCGGCCGTGGCAGCGCCGGACAGCGTCCCGCCTCAGGCGTCGGTCGAGATGACCCCGACACTCTCGAGGCGATCGAGGAGCGCGGCCCCGTCGGATCCGGTGACCCAGGGCACCTCGGCCGCGGAATGGTCATCGACGACCGTGCGCCCACCGGCCAGGACGGCTTCGGCGGGCAGGAGCCGACGGATGGCGACTGCCGCGACGCTCTGCGGGTGCTCGATCGCGAACTGTGTGTAGATCGCGTCGTCGTGCTGACCGTCGTCGCCGACGAGCAGCCACTTGACGTCGGGGAACTCGCTCGCGATGCGACGGAGGTTCTGCTCCTTGTGATCGCGACCGCTGCGGAACCATCGGTCGTGCGTCGGGCCCCAGTCGGTGAGCAGGAACGACCCCGCCGGGAACAGATGCCGGCGCATGAAGCGAGTCAGCGTCGGAGCCACGTTCCACGCGCCGGTGGAGAGGTAGATGACGGGCGTGCCGGGGTGCTCGCGCGTCAGCCTCTCGAGCATCACGGCCATACCGGGAACGGGCTGGCGGGCGTGCTCGTCCAGGACGAACGAGTTCCAGGCGGCGAGGAAGGGGCGGGGGAGGGCCGTCACCATGACGGTGTCGTCGATGTCGCTCACCACGCCGAATCGGACATCGGAGCCGACGATGAAAACCCGGGTCTCCGCGGGTTCGCTGCCCTCCACCGACATCGTGATCGTCTGCCAGCCCGGCGGCAGCGACGCCGGAAGGCGTGCGTCGATCACGCCGCCGCGATCGGCCGAGACGTGATGGGTGACTCCGTCGATGACGACGCTGACCCGCGCCATTCCCACCGGGACGGCCGCGAAACTCCGCCACCCGCGCAGGCTTGCGAACTCGCCCGTCGACGTCCGCTTGATCGGCGGCGCGATCAGGACGCGGCCCAGGACGCGGACCCACTCCTCCGTGCCGTACCCCGGAAACCCCGTCACAGCGGGACGCAGACCACGGGCGCGGGCACGCCGTTCGCGCCACCGATGAAAACGGCGCTCCAGTCGGGCGAACCAGAGCACTTTGGCGCGAGGAGAGCGAGGCATCCGGGCTAGTCTTTCACGTCACCGTCCGCGGGTTCGAGGGGGTGGACGTCGTCGGCGAGATGCCGTCGCTCGGCACGTTCGATGAGCTTCTTGCCCACGAACACCAGCACGAGGAACACGACGAGGATGCCGACGAAGATGTAGCCGGCGTAGTGGATGCGGTCGGAAAGCTCGCGATAGGTGCCGGCCGCGGTCGCCGCCACCGAGACGTACAGAGTCGACCACAGCACGCAGGCCGGGGCCGTCCACGCCAGGAACCGGCGGTAGCTGTATCCGCTCATCCCGACCGTGAGCGGCACCAGCGAATGCAGGACGGGCAGGAAGCGCGAGAGGAAGATCGCGGGCCCGCCCCGGCGCCGGAGGTACCGGTCGGCCCGCTCCCAGTTACGCTCACCGAGCTTCTGACCGAGACGCGACGCCCGGATCCGCGGGCCGAAGTAATGCCCCAGCCAGAAGCCACCGCTCTCACCGAGAAGGGCCCCCACGACGACCGCGGCGCCCAGGATGACGCCCTCCAGCGGCGAGGCGATCGCCGTCCCCGCGACGATCACCATCGTGTCGCCCGGGACGATGAGACCGACCAGGACACTGGTCTCGAGCATCACCGCGATGCCCGCGAGGATCGTGCGCAGCACGGGGTCGACGTTCTGCACGACGTCGAGCAGCCACGTGAGGATCTCGTTCACCTCCGTCACTCTAGGGGCGCGGACGCGGCCTAGCCTGAGAGCGTGCCGCGTTCCGTGCCCCCACTCGCCCTCCCGCGATGGGTCGACCCCGAGGCGGTGTTCACGAGCCTGTGGGCGAGGCACCCCTCGGCGTTCTGGCTCGACGGTGGTCCCGACGCCGCAACGGGCTGGAGCTGGATGGGAGCCGGGCACCCCGACCACGAATCCGCCCCGCTCGTCCATGAGGCGGGGCACGCGTCGCACGACCACGCGGGCGCCTTCCACGGCGGGTGGGTCGGCTGGGTCTCATACGAGGGGGAGGCCACGTGGATCCGCGTCGATGCCGCGCTGGCCTTCGATCACGACACACACCGCGTGTGGGCGGTGGGGACGGATGCCGCAGCCCTCGCCGACCTCGCCGTGCGGGCGCTGGACGCCTCGACACCGCGCCCCGTCGCCCCGGCCGAGCCCGGAGGGGTGGCATCCGGGCGTCATGAACCGGAGGAGTACGCCGGTCTCATCGCGGCCTGCCGGGAGCACATCCGGCAGGGCGACGCTTATCAGCTCTGCCTCACCACGCGCTTCACGGTGGCCGGGGTCTTCGACGCGCTCACGACTTTCCGCCGGCTACGGAGCACGTCGGCATCGCACCACGGTGGCTTCATCCGCGTCGGCGAGACCGCACTGGTGAGCGCTTCCCCCGAGCGGTTCCTCGAGGTGCGCGACGGAACCGTGCATACTCACCCCATCAAAGGCACCCGTCCGCGCGCCACGGACGCGGAGCGTGACACCGCACTGACCGAGGAATTGCGGACGGATGCCAAGGAGCGCGCCGAGAACGTCATGATCGTCGACCTGATGCGCAACGACCTCTCCCGGGTGTGCGAGCCGTCGAGCGTCGGCGTGGATCGCCTCCTCGAGGTCGAGACGTATCCGCACGTGCATCAGCTCGTCAGCGAGGTCTCGGGGAGGCTTCTGCCCGGGACCACGATCGGCGGGCTGCTCGCGGCCGCCTTTCCCGCCGGGAGTATGACGGGTGCGCCCAAGGCTTCCGCGATGCAGATCCTCGCCCGCCTCGAGGGGGCTCCCCGCGGGATCTACTCCGGTGCGTTCGGCTGGGTCGGCGACGACGGGTCCGCGGACCTCGCGATGATCATCCGCAGCATCGTCGTGGAAGCGGATACCGCCTTCGTCGGCGCGGGCGGAGGCATCACGTGGCGCTCGGTCGCGGCATCCGAGGTGCGTGAGGTGGGCATCAAGGCCCGAGCGCCCCTCGCGGCGCTCGGCGCGGACGTCCCTCCGGGATGGTGACGGGCACGGTCCGATAGCCTGGACGTTGGCCCCGCGGCCTCCCGACCTCACGATTGGCTTCACCCGTGTCTGAGAACACCACACCTGTGCCCGGCGAGGGCGCTTTCGACGCCCACGCGATCCAGGCGAAGTGGCAGCGTGCGTGGGCGGACAAGGATCCGTTCCGCGCCGGTGGCGACGACGACAAGCGCCCGCGCAAATACGTGCTCGCGATGTTCCCGTATCCCTCGGGGGATCTGCACATGGGGCACGCCGAGAACTACCTCTACTCCGACATCGTGGCGCGGTTCTGGCGCCACCGCGGCTACAACGTGCTGAACCCCATCGGCTGGGATTCCTTCGGCCTGCCCGCCGAGAACGCGGCCATCAAGCGTGGCGCGGACCCCGTCGAGTGGACGTACGCGAACATCGCCCAGCAGAAGGAGAGCCTGAAGGATTACGGCGTCTCGTTCGACTGGAGCCGGGTACTGCACACCAGCGACCCCGAGTACTACCGCTGGAACCAGTGGCTGTTCCAGAAGCTGTACGAGAAGGGTCTGGCGTACCGCAAGGATGCGCTCGTCAACTGGGACCCGGTGGATCAGACCGTGCTCGCCAACGAGCAGGTGCTCCCCGACGGAACGAGCGAGCGCAGTGGCGCCGTCGTGGTCAAGAAGAAGCTGACGCAGTGGTTCCTCCGGATCACCGACTACGCGGACCGTCTGCTCGACGACCTGAACCAGCTCGAGGGCTTCTGGCCGAGCAAGGTCATCCAGATGCAGCGCAACTGGATCGGCCGCTCCGTCGGTGCCGACATCTCCTTCGAGATCGAGGGTCGCGACGAGAAGATCACGGTCTTCTCCACCCGTCCCGACACCCTGCACGGGGCGACGTTCTTCGTCGTGGCGCCCGAATCCGACCTCGCGGCCGAGCTCGCGGCATCCGCTGATCAGGGTGTGCGCGAGACGTTCGAGGCCTACCTCGCCCAGGTGCAGCGCTCGACCGACATCGAGCGTCAGGCCACCGACCGCCCGAAGACCGGCGTGTTCCTCGGTCACTACGCGATCAACCCGATCAACGACGAGAAGCTGCCGATCTGGGCGGCCGACTACGTGCTCGCCGACTACGGTCACGGCGCGGTCATGGCCGTACCCGCGCACGACCAGCGCGACCTCGACTTCGCCCGCGCCTTCGACCTCCCGGTCAAGGTCGTCGTCGACACGCAGGCTCCGGTGACCGGCGCGATCCCCGTGATCGAACTCGACGACGAAGGCGTGCCGATCGACCCGCTGGGCGACGTCGAGGAGACCGACCCGGTGAAGACCGGGATCGCGCTCACCGGTGACGGTCGCATGATCAATTCCGGCTCGCTCAACGGGCTGTCCAAGCGCAATGCGATCACCCGCATGATCGAGGAGCTCGAGGCCAAGGGCGTCGGCCGCGCGGCGAAGACCTATCGCCTCCGCGACTGGCTCATCTCGCGCCAGCGCTACTGGGGCACGCCGATTCCGATGCTCCACGGGGAGGACGGCTCGGTCACTCCCGTCCCCGCCGACCAGCTGCCGGTCGTGCTGCCCTCGGTCGAGGGGCTCGACCTCAAGCCCAAGGGCACGTCGCCGCTCGGCGCGGCCACCGAATGGGTGCACGTCACCGACCCCGAGACGGGTCAGACGCTGCTGCGCGACCCCGACACGATGGACACCTTCGTCGACAGCTCGTGGTACTACCTGCGCTTCCTGTCGCCGAACAGCGACACCGAGGCCTTCTCGGGCCGCGAGGCGTCGAAGTGGGGCCCGGTCGACTTCTACATCGGCGGCGTGGAGCACGCGATCCTGCACCTGCTCTACGCGCGCTTCATCACCAAGGCGCTGTTCGACATGGGTCTGGTGGAGTTCACCGAGCCGTTCTCGAGCCTCATCAACCAGGGCATGGTGATCCTCGACGGCGCGAAGATGTCGAAGAGCAAGGGCAACCTCGTGCTCTTCCAGGAAGAGCTCGACGCCCACGGCGCAGACGCGCTGCGCGTGGCTCTCGCCTTCGCCGGCCCTGTGGAAGACGACAAGGACTGGAACGACGTCTCCACCACCGGTGCGGCGAAGTTCCTCGCTCGCGCCCTGCGCATCGCGCACGACGTGGACAGCGAGAAGGACGTCGTGTGGGCCGAGGGCGACCAGGCCCTGCGCCGCGTGACGCATCGTCTGCTCGCCGAGGCACCGAACCTCGTCGAGCAGACGAAGTTCAACGTCGTCGTCGCGCGCCTCATGGAGCTCGTCAACGCCACCCGCAAGGCGATCGACGGCAAGGCCGGCGCAACCGACCCCGCCGTCCGCGAAGCCGCCGAGGTCATCGCCATGACTCTCGACCTGTTCGCCCCGCACACCGCGGAAGAGATGTGGCAGACCCTCGGGTACGAGGGCTTCGTCGGACTCGCGACCTGGCGTCAGGCCGACCCGACGCTGCTCGTCGAAGACAACGTGGTGGCCGTCGTGCAGATCGACGGCAAGGTGCGCGGCACCCTCGAGGTCTCGGCCAAGATCGGCGGCGACGAGCTCGAGAAGCTCGCTCGCGCGGACGAAAAGGTTCGACGGGCACTGGGCGAGCGAGAGATCGTGCGCGCGGTCGTGCGTCCGCCGAAGGTGGTCAGCTTCTCGACCAAGTGACGACCTTGGATGCCACGTCCCCGACGCTCCTGCGAGCGGATGGGGGCGTGGCATCCGGCGTTCTCAGGCCACGGAGTACGCGGATCCGTCGGATCTGCGCGCGGCGAGACCTTGGTGGATGCGGGCGCGTTGAAGGCCCGCGACGTCGTCGGTCACTTCGGTGAGCCGCGCGTTGATCTCGGCCTCGGAGACGGTGTCGCCGGCCGCGAGGACGCGGGTCGCCCGGTGCTCGAAGAGCGCTCGTCGGTCGGCGGCGCGCGCGGGGACCCCTCAGTAGACTTCCCCGCACATGGTCGAGACGCGCACCCCCTTCTCTCGCTGGCAGCGGGCGCTCGTCGATGGTGCGCTGGCTGTGGCCGCGGTCCTCCCCGGGCTTATCGGCGCAGGCGGAGAACGACCCACATCGGCCCTTCTCGTCGTCGTCGCGGTGATCTTGTGCGCGCGGCGGCGGATGCCGTGGGCGATCCTTGTCCTCGTCTCGGTCCTCGCATCGACCGCCGACGGTCGCGCGTTCACGCTGGCGCTCTGCCTTTCGGTCTACACGGTTGCCGTGCGGGTGCCCACGGGACGGGCGGGGCTGGGCTACCTCCTCGCCGTCGGGATACCGCTGCTCGGAACGACAATGAAGGTCGCCCTGGGTCTCGCCGCTCCCGCCGTCGGTGGTTTCAACGCCGCTGTCGGAATAGGCACGAGCCTCGTCGACCCCTACGTCGTGGTCGCGTGCGCCGGCGGGATCGTCGTGCGCAACGTCGTCGAGCGGCGCCGGGCGCAGGAAGCCCTTCTGCAGGAGAGGATCGACAGTGCTCGCGCGATGGAACGCACCAGAATCACCGCCGAGATGCACGATGTCGTCGGACACGCGCTGACCGTGATGGTGTCGCTGGCCAACGGTGCTCGCTCGGCGTGGGACACCGACCCGGAACGCTCGCGTCAGGCATTGACCCACCTGGGCGAGGTCGGAGCCACCGCCCTCGACGACATGCAACGGACCCTCCGCGTACTTCGCGACTCCGACCACCAGCTCGACGATGCGCTCCACGACTCCGGGTCCGACCTCCCCGCCATCGCACGCATGGTCGAGGTCTTCCATGCCGCGGGGATGCCCGTGCGCCTGCACCCACGTGGCGATGACCTCCCCGACAGCGCGATGCTGAACGCGGCGATTCACCGCATTGTGCAGGAATGCCTGACCAACGCCCTGCGCTACGCGCAGGGGGCCACCCGCGTCGACGTCACCATCGAGTGCTCCGCCCGGACGGGCACCGTCACGATCGACATCGACGATGATGGCCTTCTCACCAGCGTTCCGAGCCTCGGAACAGGTCGCGGTCTCATCGGTGTCTCCGAGCGAGCCGCCTCGTTCGGAGGGAGCTGCACCTACGGCCCGCGGACGCCGCGTGGGTGGGCGGTACGCACGACACTGCGAACGGAGAAGCCGCGATGATCGACGTCCTCATCGTCGACGACCAGGCACTTGCACGACTCGGAAACTCGCTCGTGGTCGACAGCGCGGCAGATCTTCGCGTCGTCGGAGAAGCGTCGACCGGAGAAGAGGGGATCGCCCTCGCACAGACCTTGCAACCCGACGTCGTCCTCATGGACGTCCGGATGCCGGGGATGGGGGGCATCAGCGCCACTCACGCCATCACCTCGGCCAGCCCGACGACACGGATCGTCGTCCTCACCTCGTTCGACCTCGACAAGTACGCATTCGGAGCTCTCGAGTCGGGGGCCAGCGCGTTCCTCTTGAAGAGCACCGCCCCCGAACGCGTGATCGACGCCATCCGCACCGTTCATCGGGGAGACGCGGTGGTCGAGCCCCGCATCACTCAGAAGCTGATCGATCGTGCTCTGAGATCTGACGACGAACGGACCGCTTCTCGCCGGACCGGCATGTCCGCGGAGCTCTCCGTCCTCAGCCCGCGCGAGCAGGACGTGTTCCTGGCGATGGCGACCGGCATGACGAACGCGGAGATCAGCGAACGGCTGTTCCTGTCACCGGCAACCGTGAAGAGCCACATCAACAAGATCTTCAGCAAACTGAAGCTCCGCGACCGCGTCCATGCCGTCATCCTCGCGCACCGCCTGAACATCACGGGGTCATGAGCCGCGGCTTCCCGGCATGAATTCAACCCGTGGTTGGTGGTCGCCGTTTCCAGCACGGCAGTACGTTCCTCACAGAAGAGTCGCCGTCGGCCGTAAGGGATGAAGAGATCATGGGGATCGTTGCCGCCTCCGTTTTGGTGCTGGTGGCCGGGCTGCTCGCGCTCTGGTGGGCTCGCGCGTCCCTGCGCGGCACGCTGCCGCGGAACTGGCTCCTCGGTTACCGGACGCCCTTGACGCTCTCCGACAAAGACGCCTGGACGACGGTCAACCGCGCTCCAGCCCCCTTTGCGTTGACGGGAGGTATCGGCGCAGGCATCGCCGCGCTCGCGGCCCTCGTGCTCGCTCTCTTCGGAGCTGGCGCCATTGCGCCGGCCTTCCTCGGGGTGGGGATGGCCTGGCTTCTGCTGTGGACGATTCTGGGGATCATCCCGGCACATCGGGCGGCACGGCGCTACCGGCTGCGACGCACGTCCGTGTGACGGCTCCTTCCTCCCCACAGCACTCGCCGCGGGATCCGTCCACGGTTGGCGACTGCGCGCCCACGAGGGTGTGATGTGCCTTTCTAGGGTGGCCGGGTGACCGCCGATCCCGAACCTGCACCCGTCGCCCTCCCGGCGCGGCGGCGGCTCGGCGTCGGCGCCGTCATCGTCCTGGTTCTGGTGGCTTTCGCGGTCACCGTCGGTATCGGGATGCTGCGCGGAACGACCGGGACGCAGGTCGTGTCCGCAGGTCCGTCACAGAGCGCCACGGCGCTCGTACCCGCCGAGGCCGGCCTCTACGTGCACGTCGCAGGCGCCGTTCGTGCCGCCGGCTTGTACCGTCTCGAAGCCGGGGACCGCGTCGCGGATGCCATCGCTCTCGCCGGCGGGTTCGCGGACGATGCCGAGCGGGCCGGTGTGAACCTCGCCCGCGCGGTCGCCGACGGGGAGCAGATCGTGGTTCCGGTGATGGGGTCATCGCCCGATCCGGCGACGGGCGGAGCGACGGGAACCACCGCAGCGGGCGATCTGATCGACCTCAACACCGCGACGCGCGAGCAGCTCGACACTCTGCCGCGAGTGGGTCCGGCCATCGCCGACCGCATCATCGCGTGGAGGAAGGAGAACGGGCGGTTCACCAGCGTGGACGACCTGGGGTCTGTCCCGGGGATCGGCGACAAGATGCTCGAGGGTCTGCGCGATCTGGTGCGGGTGTGACGACGATGCGCCGACGCGCGCTCCGTCCGGCCGCCGTCGCGCTCGTCACGTGGGCCGCAGCGGGCTTCGCCACGTCAGCTCCGGATCTCACATGGTTCGCCGCCGTGGCGGCGGTCTGTGCGATTGCGTGCGCAGGAGTGTTCGCCCGCCTCCGGCGTCCCGCGCTCGGCATCGCCGCCGTCGCGCTCGCCTGCGCGGCGGGAGCGGCGGGAAGTGTCGCCGCCATGGCGCCGGTGCGCGCGCAGATCGAGGCTCTACAGGTCGAGGGAGGGCGCCAGCTCGAAGTCGACGTGACCGTCGTCGGGCATGTGTCCGCGACGGCGGACGGCGGTGCCTGGTTCGACGCCGTGGCCTCCCGTGTCGCCGCCGGGGCTGTGACGGTGACGGGAGGCATCCCGGCCCGCGTCGGCGTCGATGCGGACGGTCGCGCAGCGGTCGCGGCGGCGGGGCAGGGGAGCGAGGTGCACCTGAGCGCACGCGCGATCCCGGCGCGCGCAGGCGAGCGCGCCGTCCTCGTCCTGCGCGCCGAGGAGGTGATGCGTGCTCCGCCGCCCGCCGGGGTGTGGGCATGGTTCGAGGAGGTGCGCGACGGACTGGTCGCGTCGACACGCGGGCTCCCGCAGCCGGGCGCGGGACTCGTTCCCGGGCTGGCGGTCGGCGACACGTCGAGTCTGGACCCCGCGACAGACGCCGCGATGAACGCTTCCTCCCTCTCACATCTCACGGCCGTCTCCGGGGCGAACTGCGCCCTCGTCGTGGGAGCGGCCTTCGCACTGCTGGCTCTGGCGGGAGCTGCCCGGTGGGTACGCGTCGTGGGTGCCCTCGTCGTTCTCGCCGGCTTCGTGATGCTCGTCACCCCCGAACCGAGCGTGGTTCGCGCGGCGGCGATGGCCGCGATCGCGCTCCTCGCCGTGGTCCTCGGTCGCCCTGCGGCAGGGGTCGCGGTGCTTTCCGGCGCGGTGACGGTGCTGCTCGTCGCCGATCCGTGGCTCTCGACGTCTCTCGGGTTCGCGCTGTCGGCCGCGGCCACCGGCGCGCTGCTCGTGCTCGCGCGGCCCCTGGCGCGCGGTCTGGAGAGGTTGATGCCGCGGGCACTGGCACTCGCGCTCGCGGTGCCCACGGCGGCGCAGCTGGTCTGCGGCCCGCTCATCGTGCTGATCGACCCCCACGTTCCGCTCCTGGGCATCGCGGCGAACCTGGTCTCGGATCCGGCCGCCGCACCCGCGACGATTGCGGGAGTGCTCGCGTGCATCTCAGCCTGGCCGTGGCTACGCGACGGGCTCACCGCCCTCGCGTGGATCCCGGCCGCGTGGATCGCCGCGGTCGCCCACACGACGAGCGCGATCGGGGCACAGAACCTGCCCTGGCCCGACGGGATGTTCGGTGCGACACTCCTGGCGGTGGTGAGCGCGGCGATCGTCGTCGCCGTGGTCCGCCCCGCACGCGTCCCGCGCCTGACCGCGATCGCGACAGCCCTGCTCGCCGTCGCGGTCGGACTGGTCGCGGGGCAGACGACCGTGCGGACTGTGGCCGGGCCACTCACCGTGCCGACGACGTGGGACGTCGCCATGTGCGACGTCGGTCAGGGTGATGCGACGCTGTGGCGGTCGGGGAGGGCGGTCGCTCTCGTCGACACCGGCCCCGAACCGGAGCGCCTCGCCCAGTGCCTGCAGACCCTGGGCATCGACCGCCTCGATCTGGTCGTGCTGACCCACTTCGATCTCGACCACGTGGGCGGTTCGGAGGCGGTGCTCGAACGGGCAGCTCTTGTCATCCATGGACCGGTCGACACGGCGGAGGACCAGAGACTGCTCGACCGCTTCGCGGCCGGAGGCGCACTGCTGCAGCAAGCGACGACGGGGATGACGGGCGCGGTGGGGGAGACGCGATGGCAGGCCCTCGGCCCGACAGCGCATGAGGAACCCGGCAACGACGCCAGCGTCGCTCTCGACGTGGTCGGTCCGGATTTCCCCCGCACGGTCCTCCTCGGCGATCTCGGCGCCGACGCGCAAGCCGCGCTCATGCGCCGCATCGACGTCCCGGAGGTCGAGGTCGTGAAGGTGTCGCACCATGGCAGCGCGGATCAGGACCCCGAGCTCTACCGTCGGCTGCACCCCGCGGTGGGGTTGATCGGGGTGGGAGCCGAGAACCGCTACGGCCATCCGACGGCGACCCTGCTGTCGACGCTGTCCGCGCTGGGTGTCGCCGTCGGCCGCACCGACACGGACGGCGATCTCACCGTCAGCCTCGACGACGGCGAGTTGACCCTCTGGCGGGCTCGACCCGGGGAGTCAGCGGCCACACCGGCGGAGACCGCGATGTCGGAGCCGGTCGGTAGGCTGGACGAGTGACCCCGGCTCCTCGACGCTCCGCCCCGGCGAAGGCCAAGACAGCCATCCCGCAGGTGTCGTGGCGTACGCCGCAGCCCGCGCCGGTCGTTCTCGTCTCGGGCCCAGAAGAGGTGTGCGCGGAGCGCGCGACCGCGGGAATCCGGGAGTTCCTCAAGAGCGAAGATCCGAGCCTCGAGGTCACCGACGTCCGCGCCGACGACTACGCTGCCGGCACGCTTCTGTCGGTCACATCCCCGTCCCTCTTCGGCGAGCCCCGCCTCGTCCGCATCGGCGGGGTCGAGAAGTGCAGCGACGTCTTCCTGAGTGAGGCGTTGTCGTACCTCTCACAACCGCAGGACGGCGCGACGGTCGTGCTCCGGCACACCGGCGCGAGTGTTCGCGGGAAGAAGCTGCTCGACGCGATCCGCGCGGGCCAGGGGAGCGGCATCGAGATCGCGTGCCCCGCGATCAAGCGCGACTCCGACCGCTTCGACTTCGCGGTGGGGGAGTTCAAGGCCGCGGGCAAGCGCATCGCTCCCATCGCGCTGCGTTCCCTGGTGTCCGCTTTCGCGGACGATGTCACCGAGCTCGCAGCCGCGTGCCAGCAGCTCATCGCCGACGTGCCCGGCGACATCGACGAGCGCACGGTCGAGCGGTACTACGGCGGTCGCGTCGAGACCTCCGCGTTCACCGTGGCCGACACGGCGATCGCCGGACAGTACGGCCCGGCACTGCTCGCGCTGCGCCACGCCCTGGCATCCGGAGCCGACCCTGTTCCGCTGGTCGCCGCCGTCGCGATGAAGCTGCGCACCATGGCGCGGGTCGCGGGAACCCGCGAATCGTCGTCGCAGGTTGCGCAGCGTCTCGGAATGAAGGACTGGCAGGTCGACCGCGCCCGCCGCGACCTCGTCGGATGGAACGCCACGAGCCTCGGAAGGGCGATCCACGCGACGGCCCGCGCCGACGCCGAGGTGAAGGGAGCGTCTCGCGACGCCGTCTTCGCTCTCGAGCGGATGATCACCGTCATCGCGACCCGCACCCCGTACGGGCGCTGACGCCGTCCACCCTTCCCGCGGCGGTCCGACCTCGCCCCCGGGGATGGCAGGAGATACGGCTACGGGAGAATCGAGACGCGACCCTGCCGTCCTCCGCTCCCGGGATTTCCTCCCCTCGCCGCGGAGGAAGGCTTACACCCCGCGCCGGAGCCCAGATCGTCGGACGCACCACTCCCGTCCCTCCGCCGACCACCCGGCCCCGAGAACGACGAAGCCCGCCCCGCACAGTGCGGGACGGGCTGTCGAAGAAGTGCTGCGGCTCAGAGAGCGGCGACCGACTTCGCGATGGCCGACTTGCGGTTCGCGGCCTGGTTCTGGTGGATGACACCCTTGCTCACGGCCTTGTCGAGCTTCTTGGTGGCGAGGACGAGCGCCTTCTCGGCGGCCTCCTTGTCACCGGCCAGGACGGCCTCGCGCGTGCGACGCACGTGCGTCTTCAGCTCGCTCTTGACGGCCTTGTTGCGCTCGTGCGCCTTCTCGTTGGTCTTGTTGCGCTTGATCTGCGACTTGATGTTCGCCACGTCATCGGTCTTTCGTTTGAGTGAGTGTTGGAAGTGCCGGGCGAGCGGTAGAGGGACGCTGCACCGGCGGTCGTGGAGGTCGGGAAAAACCCCACACGCAAGCCAAGGACTGATTCTATCAGGTCGACGCCTCGATCGTGGTGAGCGCCACCTCCAGCAGCGCGTTGAACACCCTGGGCCGCATCGCGGTGACGAGGTGGGTGGTGCGCGGTACGACGATCACCTCCGCGTGCGGGGCGAGCGAGGCGAACAGCTTCTCGTTCACGCGCAGCTGATCCCACTGCCCGTTGATGAACCACAGCGGAACGCGGATACGACGAACGGATGCCAGCAGATCGAGCACCGACAGCGACGCCAGCGCCGTGTCCTGTGCGTCGAAGGCGTACCCGCCCGCGCCGAAGTCCGGCCGAGTCTCGGGCGGAAGCGTCCGATCGAGCACGCGGTTGGTGAGCGCCAACCCCCGGTCGGGAAGGCTGTCGAACCGTCGCGCGAGGAAGCGGTAGGCCGCGAGGCCCACCCCGCGGGGGAGAGACGTGCAGGAGGCCGCGATGAACGCGGCGACGGGCGGCGGATCCTCTCGCCCGACGTACTCGATCGAGAGGAGACCGCCCATCGAATGCCCGACGAGGAGCACGGGCCCGCGGGTCGCGGCATCCTGAACCGCCCGGTCGATGGTCGCGAACGCCTCGTCGAGGGTGAACTCCTCGCCGCGGCGCGTGCCGTGTCCGGGCAGATCCACGGCGGTGACGGGGGTGCCGCGTTCCTGCAGATAGGCCACCTGCGCGCGCCACATCGTCGCCGACGTGCGGATGCCGTGCACGAGCACGACCTGGACCGTCATGACATCCACTGTAGGAGCGGTGGACATCTGCTGCCTGGGCATCCGCGGACGGTGATGTCGGCCCGCCCCCGTAGAATCGACGGAACATGTCACCGCGCGCCCTGAAGCCCCTCGAGCCGTCTGCCACCCCGCCGGAGCAGATCCGCAACTTCTGCATCATCGCTCACATCGACCACGGCAAGTCGACGTTGGCCGACCGCATGCTGCAGATCACCGGCGTGGTCAGCGACCGCGACATGCGGGCGCAGTACCTCGACCGCATGGACATCGAGCGCGAGCGCGGCATTACGATCAAGTCGCAGGCGGTGCGGATGCCGTGGGCCACCGCCGACGGCACCTTCGCCCTCAACATGATCGATACGCCCGGCCACGTCGACTTCACGTACGAGGTCAGCCGCTCGCTCGCCGCGTGCGAGGGCGCGATTCTGCTGGTCGACGCCGCCCAGGGTATCGAGGCCCAGACGCTGGCCAACCTCTACCTCGCGCTCGAGAACGATCTGACGATCATCCCGGTGCTGAACAAGATCGATCTGCCCGCCGCCGATCCCGACAAGTACGCGGCCGAGCTCGCCGGCCTCATCGGCGGCGATCCCGCCGACGTGCTGCGCGTCAGCGGCAAGACCGGCATGGGCGTCGAAGAGCTGCTCGACCTGATCGTGGAGAAGATCCCCGCGCCTGTCGGAAAGGCCGACGCCCCGGCGCGCGCCATGATCTTCGACTCGGTCTACGACGCGTACCGCGGTGTCGTCACGTACGTCCGCATGATCGACGGTTCCCTGCAACCGCGCGAGCGCCTGCAGATGATGTCGACCGGCGCGACGCACGAGGCTCTCGAGATCGGTGTGTCCAGCCCCGAGCCTGTTCCCACCAAGGGTCTCGGCGTCGGCGAGGTCGGCTACCTCATCACCGGCGTGAAAGACGTGCGGCAGTCGAAGGTCGGCGACACGATCACGACCCACCGCAAGCCCGCCACCGACGCGCTGCCCGGCTACACCGACCCCAAGCCCATGGTCTTCTCGGGCATCTACCCGATCGACGGCAGCGACTACGCCGAGCTGCGCGAAGCGCTCGACAAGCTCAAGCTCTCCGACGCCTCGCTGCAGTACGAGCCCGAGACCTCGGTCGCGCTGGGCTTCGGCTTCCGCGCCGGGTTCCTCGGTCTGCTGCACCTCGAGATCATCACCGAGCGCCTTTCGCGCGAGTTCGGTCTCGACCTCATCACCACCGCTCCATCCGTGACCTACGAGGTCACCACCGACACCGGTGAGACCGTCTCGGTCACGAACCCCAGTGAGTACCCCGACGGCCGCGTCGCCTCGGTCTCGGAGCCGATCGTCAAGGTCGGCATCCTGCTCCCGAAGGACTACGTCGGAACCGTCATGGAGCTGTGTCAGTCGCGCCGCGGCACCCTGCTCGGCATGGAGTACCTCAGCGAAGACCGCGTCGAGCTGCGGTACCACATGCCCCTCGGCGAGATCGTGTTCGATTTCTTCGACCACTTGAAGTCACGCACCCAGGGCTACGCAAGCCTCGACTACGAACCGGCCGGCCAGCAGACCGCCGATCTCGTCAAGGTCGACATCCTGCTCCAGGGTGAGAAGGTCGACGCGTTCAGCTCGATCGTGCACCGCGAGAAGGCGTACGCCTACGGCACGCTCATGGCCGAGCGGCTGCGCAAGCTCATCCCGCGCCAGCAGTTCGAGGTCCCCATCCAGGCGGCGATCGGCGCGCGCATCATCGCGCGCGAGACCATCCGCGCCATCCGCAAAGACGTGCTCGCCAAGTGCTACGGCGGTGACATCACCCGTAAGCGCAAGCTCCTCGAGAAGCAGAAAGAGGGCAAGAAGCGCATGAAGATGGTGGGCCGCGTCGAGGTTCCCCAGGAGGCGTTCATCGCCGCCCTGTCGGGAGACGTCGAGGCGAAGAAGTAGAGCGGGGAGGCAGCATGCGCCGGCAGAACTTCACGGACGACACGGTCGACTACGCCGCGGTCGGCGCCACTCAGGCGCACGACCTCATGCAGTACCCGCCCGAGCATTCGGTACCCGCCGAAGACGCCTGGCGCATCGGCAGCGGCGAGGAGCGGTTCACCGCGGCAAGCGAACTGCTGCTCTCATGGGCTCCGCTGCGCTCGGGCGATCTCCACATCACCGACGTGCGCCCCGCATCAGGAGGGGGATACTCCGGCGTCGGCTTCGATGCCGAGGGCGCTCCCGTGGCCCCCAGCAGCCTCGCGCCCGAGCAGCGTTTCGCCGCCGACGGCACCCCGTACGTCAGCCCGGGAACCGGAGTGCGCCTGCACGGCAAGGTCGACGGCCACCGCGCCGACGCGGAGCTGCGCGTCATCTCGGTCTTCGAGGAGCCCCGACGCGTGGGCTTCATCCTCGGCACCGTCGGGCACTCGATCGTGAGCGGCGAGGAGCTGTTCGTGATCGAGTGGCGCGACAACGACGAGGTGTGGTTCGTCGTGCGCGCTTTCGACCGTCCGACCGTGCCGTCGTACCGGGTGTTCACGAGCCGCCTGCGTCGCCGCCGTCGCGCACTCTTCACGCAGTACCTGCGCGCGATCTCGCCGCTGTACACGTCCTGATGGGTGGGCCTCTTCCTCTCGGTGATCCCGCTCCCGCGGACGGTCGGCTGCCCGACGATCTGACGATCGACCCGGCGACCGACTTCGGCGTCTACCTGCACGTACCGTTCTGCCGCGTGCGCTGCGGCTACTGCGACTTCAACACCTACACCGCGAGCGAGTTGCGCGGCGCCCGGCAAGACGATTTCGCCGACACACTCGTCGCCGAGGTGCGTCTGGCGGGACAGGTGATGGATGCCGCGGGCGGCCGCCGTGCGGCATCCACGGTGTTCTTCGGGGGAGGCACGCCCACGCTCCTCCCGCCCGGCGACCTCGCGAAGATGCTCGACGCGGTGCGCGCGGAGTTCGGGATCGCCGACGGCGCGGAAGTCACCGTCGAAGCCAATCCCGACACGGTCGACGACGCCGTCATGGCGACGCTCGCCGCGGCCGGCGTCTCGCGGGTCTCGATCGGCATGCAGTCGGCTCGGCCCCACGTCCTCGCAGCCCTCGACCGCACGCACGACCCCGCCAACGTCGCCACCGCCGTGGCCGCCGCCCGCCGGGCCGGGCTCGACGTCTCCCTCGACCTCATCTACGGAGCACCGGGGGAATCTCTCGACGATTGGCGGGCATCGCTCGAGGCCGCGACGGCCCTCGAGCCCGACCACATCTCGGCGTACGCGCTCATCGTGGAAGACGGCACGAAGCTCGCCCGTCAGATCCGTTCCGGCGTCGTGGCGGAGCCGTCGGACGACCTGCAGGCCGACATGTACGAGCTCGCCGACGAGCTGCTCGCCGCGGCCGACTACGACTGGTACGAGGTGTCGAACTGGTCTCGCGGCGCCGCGCATCGCTCGCGTCACAACCTCGCCTACTGGCGCGGCACCGACTGGTGGGGCTTCGGCCCCGGTGCCCACAGTCACGTCGCCGGGCTGCGCTGGTGGAACGTCAAACATCCGGCCGCCTACGCGCAGCGACTCGCCGGCGAGGAATCGCCCGCCGCGGCCCGCGAACGGCCGGACGAGACGGCGCGACGGTTGGAATCGGTGCTCCTGCGCAGCCGGATCCGTGAGGGCCTCGCGGTGAGCGAGCTCCTCGGCGAGGGCCGCAAGGCCGTGGCATCCCTCATCGCCGACGGTCTCATCGAGGGCGCGGATGCCGTGCGGGGGCGCATCGTCCTGACCCGCCGCGGTCGCCTCCTGGCGGATGCCGTGGTGCGCGCGCTCACGGCCTGATCGCACGCGGGGCTGCATGCCGACCGCGCACGGCGCAGGCGTCGGACGCGGAAGAGACGCTCGTCTTCACCAGAAGCGTCTGTCGCGGCGCGGCATCCGCGAGCCCCCGGCGACCAGCTGCGCCGATCCCGTAGAATTGGCACTCAGGTATCCGGAGTGCCAAACGGGAGGAGCAGCTCATGGTGTCGGAACGCGGCCTTCAGGTGCTCCGCGCGATCGTGCAGGACTATGTCGACACGCGCGAACCCGTCGGCAGTAAGGCGATCGTCGACCGCCACGCCTTCGGGGTGTCCGCCGCGACCATCCGCAATGACATGGCTCTTCTCGAAGACGAGGAGCTCATCGTCGCGCCCCACACCTCGTCGGGGCGTGTCCCCACCGACAAGGGGTATCGCGTCTTCGTCGACCACCTGGCCGAGCTCCGTCCCCTCTCCACCGCGCAGCGGAGCGCGATCACATCGTTCCTCGACCAGGCGGGCGACCTCGACGACCTCCTCGCACGCACGGTGCGCGCGCTCACGCAGCTGACGGGACAGGTCGCGATCGTGCAGTACCCATCGTTCGCGCGGGCGAACGTCTCGCACGTCGAACTCGTCGCCCTCGGCGGCCCGCGCGTCCTCGTGATCCTCGTCACCGACACCGGTCGGGTCTCGCAGCGCATCTCGCTCGTGCCGATCGAACCGACGGATGCCGACATCGTCCAGCTCCGCGCGCATGTAGGGGCCACGCTCGTCGGGCGCAGCGTCGCCGATTGCGTGCAAGACGTGGCGTCGATCGTCTCCGCGGGGCCTCGCCCGGGCGTCGCCCTCGACGCCGTGACGGATGCGATCCTGCGCGTCGTCGGCGAAGAGCTCGAGGAGTTTCGCCAGGACCGGCTCGTGATGGCCGGTACCGCGACCCTCGCCAAACGCGAGTCCGACTTCCGCGGCAGCATCTATCCCCTGCTCGAGGCGATCGAGGAGCAGGTGACGCTGCTCCGCCTGATGAGCGAGATGGTCGCCGACGACAAGGGCCTCTCGGCCAGCATCGGTCGTGAGAACGAGCCGTTCGGCCTCATCGAGGCGTCCGTCCTCGCCAGCCGGTACGACGGCTCGACGGGCGGAGCGCGTGTCGGTCTGCTCGGTCCGACACGCATGGACTACTCCTCCAACCTCGCGGCGGTCCGCGCCGTCGCGCACTATCTGACCCGGATGCTCGAAGACGACGACAGCGCGCGCTGACACCGCGCACGGCGACGACGAGAACCACCGACGAGAACGAACCCCGCATCAGCGGGCAGGAAGGCGATTGTGGCTGACCACTACGAGGTCCTGGGTGTCGAACGAGACGCCAGCCCGGAAGACATCAAGAAGGCATACCGGCGCCTCGCCCGCCAATTGCACCCTGACGTGAACCCGGGCGCCGACGCGTCCGAACGCTTCAAGCTCGTGACCCACGCCTACGACGTGCTCAGCGACCCCGAGCAGCGGCGGCGCTATGACATGGGCGGCGACCAGAACCCCTTCGGGGGCGGGGGAGCGGGCGGGTTCGGCGGCTTCAGCGACATCTTCGAGACGTTCTTCGGGGGAGCACAGGGAGGCGGTGGCCGCGGCCCGCGCCCGCGGTCGCGGCGCGAACGGGGGCAGGACGCCCTCGTGCGCGTCACCCTCTCGCTCGGCGACGTGGTCTTCGGCGTTCACCGCGACCTCGAGGTCGACACCGCCGTGCTGTGCGAGACCTGCCAGGGCGCCTGCACGGCACCCGGGACGAGCGAGGTCACCTGCGACATCTGCCACGGCTCGGGCCACGTGCAGCGCACGGTCCGCAGCCTCCTCGGCAACGTCGTCACGAGCCAGCCGTGCAACGTCTGCCAGGGGCACGGCACGACCATCCCGTACCCCTGCAACACGTGCCAGGGTCAGGGCCGCGTCCGCGCCCGGCGGACGGTTTCGGTCGACATCCCCGCCGGAGTGGAGTCGGGGCTGCGTCTGCAGCTCCCCGGATCCGGCGAGGTGGGACCCGCCGGCGGCCCCAACGGTGACCTGTACATCGAGGTCACGGTCGAAACGCACGAGTCGTTCAGCCGGGAGGGCGACGACCTCGTCGCCACCCTCGAGGTGTCGATGCCGGATGCCATCCTCGGCACGACCACCTCGATCGACTCGCTCGACGGTTCGGTCGACCTCGAGGTGCGACCGGGCGTGCAGTCCGGCGATGTGCTGACGATCAAGGGACGCGGCATCACCCCGCTCCGCGGAAGCCAGCGCGGCGACCTGAAGGTCGGGGTGCACGTGGTCACGCCCACCCGCCTCGACCACAAGGAACGCGCTCTCATCGAGGAGTTCGCCAAACGGACGAAAGCGCCCAAGCCGCGCCTGGCGGAGCACCAGCAGGGCATGTTCAGCAAGTTCCGCGACCGCTTCCGGCACTGACCGTGGCCC
Source organism: Microbacterium enclense (assembly GCA_038182865.1). Lineage (NCBI taxonomy): Bacteria > Bacillati > Actinomycetota > Actinomycetes > Micrococcales > Microbacteriaceae > Microbacterium > Microbacterium enclense. The sequence continues at coordinate 3,492,689 of CP116226.1, forward strand.
TGCACTTCGTCACCGACGAGGCGGCATCCGCTCAGCCGGGCGACGCGATCTCCCTTACCGGCGCCGAGGCGCACCACGCCGCGGCCGTGCGCCGTGTCCGTGTCGACGAGGCCGTCACACTGGGCGACGGCCACGGCGCATGGCTCGACGGTGTGGTCGTCGCCGCGACGCCGAAGCAGGTCGACGTGCGTGTCACGGGACGCGTCGACGTCGCCGCTGCCGTCCCGCGTTTCGTGCTGGTGCAGGCCCTCGCCAAGGGTGATCGCGATGAGCTGGCCGTTCAGGCGGCGACGGAGTTGGGCATCGACGCGATCGTTCCCTGGCAGGCGGCCCGCAGTGTCTCGCGCTGGGACGCCAAGGCTGAGAAGGGTCTCGCCCGGTGGCGCACGATCGTCCGCGAGGCGGCGAAGCAAGCCCACCGCGCGTGGATCCCCGAGGTCGACGGGATCGCGCGGACGGCCGACCTCGTCCGGCTCGCCGCGACGGCCACCGTGCTGGTCCTGGAGCCCTCGGCATCCGACCGCCTGACCTCCGTCGCCGCGGAGACCTCCGACGGCCGGGATGTCGTGCTGGTGGTCGGCCCCGAGGGAGGAATCGCCCCCGAGGAACTCGACGCGCTTCTCGAAGCGGGTGCCCGGCTCGTGCGCCTCGGAGACACGGTGCTGCGCACCTCGACCGCGGGAGCCGCGGCGATTTCGGTGCTGTCGGCGGCCCACGGGCGCTGGTGAGCTGTGGCCGGGCGCAACCCGCCTCGTGTGTCGGAGCCCGTCGATAGACTGCTGCCATGAGCGAACCGTCGATCTTCACGCGAATCCTGCAGGGCGAGATCCCCGCCGAGATCGTCGCCGAGACCGAGAACGTCTTCGCGATCCGCGACATCGCTCCTCAGGCCCCGGTGCATCTGCTGGTGATCCCCAAGACGCAGCAGTACCGCAATGTGGTCGAGCTGGCCGCCGCAGATCCCGATCTCCTCACCGAGGTCGTCGGACTGGCGAACACCGTGGCCGCCGAGCACGCCGACGGTGACTTCCGTCTGATCTTCAACACCGGCGAGGGTGCCGGTCAAACCGTCTTCCATGTGCACGCCCACGTTCTCGCGGGCGGCCTGAACGAAAAGAGCCTGGGTGGCTGATTCCCCCGAAGAACACGTCGTCGATCGCATCGAGGTCGACGGCGTCGCCATGGTGCAGCTCCTCGGCCCGCAGGATCGCCTCCTGCGCGTGGTCGAGAAAGAGCACCCCACCGTCGACGTGCACGTCCGCGGCAACGAGGTCACACTGTCGGGTGAGGCCGGCGCCGTACGCGCGGCACGCGGACTCGTCGACGAACTGCTCGCGATGACGCGGTCCGGTCAAGGACTCGACCCCTCCGACGTGTCGAGCTCGAATCGCATGCTGCGCTCCGACGGCGGCCCTCGTCCGTCCGAGGTCATGGGGGAGGCGATCCTCTCGTCGCGTGGCAAGGTCATCCGCCCCAAGACCGCGGGACAAAAGGCCTACGTCGACGCGATCGAAGAGAACACGATCGTGTTCGGCATCGGGCCCGCCGGTACGGGAAAGACCTACCTCGCGATGGCGAAGGCCGTGCAGGCCCTGCAGCGCAAAGAGGTCAGCCGCATCATCCTCACCCGTCCCGCGGTCGAAGCGGGGGAGCGGCTCGGATTCCTCCCGGGCACGCTGACCGACAAGATCGACCCGTATCTGCGCCCGCTCTACGATGCGCTCAACGAGATGATGGACCCCGAAATCGTCCCCAAGCTCATGGCGACGGGAACGATCGAGGTCGCTCCGTTGGCGTACATGCGCGGACGCACGCTCAACGACTCGTTCGTCGTGCTCGACGAGGCACAGAACACCACGCCCGAGCAGATGAAGATGTTCCTCACGCGCCTGGGGTTCGGAACCCGCATGGTGGTCACGGGTGACATCACCCAGATCGACCTTCCCCAGGGGGCGTCGGGGCTCCGGCTCGTCACACGGGTTCTCAGCGACGTCGACGACATCCATTTCTCGTACTTGACCAGCGACGACGTCGTCCGGCACACCCTCGTGGGCCGTATCGTCGACGCCTACACCGAGTACGACGAGAAGCGCCTCGTCGCGCGACGTGAGCGCGATGAGGCCACCGAGTTCGCCAACCGTGCGGAGCGCCGCGGCCCCCGGGCCGCGGGTCCCCGCGATCACCTCCCGAGACGAAACCGCTCATGACGATCGAGATCAACAACGAATCCGGCTACGACATCGACGAGCAGGTGCTGTTGCGTCTGATGGAGTACAACCTCGCCGAGCTCCATGTGAGCGCCGACGCCGATGTGGCGATCGTGCTCGTCGACGAGGGCGCGATGGAGTCGCTGCACGTGCAGTGGATGGATGAGCCGGGTCCCACCGACGTTCTGAGCTTCCCGATGGACGAACTCCGCCCGGGGTCGGAAGACGCACCTACTCCCGCCGGGCTCCTCGGCGACATCGTGCTCTGCCCCTCCGTCGCCGAGGCGCAAGCCGTCACGGCCAAGCACTCGACGCAGGACGAACTGATCCTGCTCACTACGCACGGTCTGCTCCACCTGCTCGGCTTCGACCACGCCGAGCCCGACGAGGAGCGCGAGATGTTCGGCCTGCAGCGCGAGCTCATCACGGGTTTCCAGGCCGTCGAGCGCCGCCGCAGCGCATGACCGAGGCTCTCCTCCTCGTCGCCGCTCTGCTGCTCGTCGCCTTCGGCGGGTTGATGGCGGCGTCCGAGGCGGCCCTGGGTGTCACCTCCCGATCCGACCTGCTCGAGCTGGGGAGTTCCGGACGCAACGCCCGCGCCCTCCAGCGCATCGCCGACGACCCGAGCGCCCATGTGACGGCCGTGGGATTCATCCGCGTGCTCGCCGAGACCACCGCGGCCGTCCTCGTCACGGCCGCGTTCGTGCTGATCTTCGACAACATCTGGCTCGCCATCGCGGCGGCCGCCGTCCTGATGACGGGCATCTCCTTCATCGCCGTCGGCGCGAGCCCGCGCTCGGTCGGTCGGCAGCACGCTCGGGGGCTGCTGCGCGGAGGGGCACCCCTCATCCGCGGGATGCGCATCATCCTCGGGCCCCTCGCCCACGGGCTCGTGTCGGTCAGCAACCGCGTGACCCCGGGTCTGTCGCAGTCGACGTCGTTCGCCTCCGAAGAGCAACTGCTCAGCATCATCGACGAGGCCGCCGAGAACGAGCTCATCGAGCAGGACGACCGCGAGCTCATCCACTCGGTGTTCGACTTCACCGACCGTTATGTCCGCGAGGTCATGGTTCCGCGTACCGACATGGTGACCGTGGATGCCGCAGCCACCTCCCGCGAAGCCCTCGCCCTGTTCCTCGAGAAGGGCGTCTCTCGCGTCCCTCTCGCCGACGACGATGCCGACGACGTCGTGGGGATGCTCTATCTGAAAGACCTCGTCCAGTTCGGCTTCCGCGACGAAGCCGGGTGGCGTGATGCCCCCATCCGACGGATCGCGCGACCTGCCGTGTTCGTTCCGGAGTCGATGAAGGCCGAGACGCTGCTCCAGCAGATGAAGCGCGACGCGGTGCACGTGTGCCTCGCCGTCGACGAGTACGGCGGCATCTCCGGCCTGGTCACGCTCGAGGACCTCATCGAGGAACTCGTCGGCGAGATCGCCGACGAGTACGACGCCCCCTCCACCGAGGTCGTCGCCCTCGACGACGGCCGTTACCGGGTGAGTGCACGCCTGGGGCTCGACGAGGTCGGCGACCTGTTCGGCCTCGAGCTCGACGATGAAGACGTGGACTCGATCGGCGGACTCCTCGGCAAAGCTCTCGGGCGGATCCCGCAACCCGGAGCCACCGCAGAACACTCCGGTCTGGTAATGACCGGGGGAGCCTCACGGGGACGCAATCGCGGCATCGCGACCGTCTTCGTGGAGCGTGCAGATCCGACGGACGACGACGCCGATGCGGACGAATCCGCGCGCGAAAGGAACGATAGATGAGCGACACCCGATCCGGATTCGTGACCTTCGTGGGGCGCCCGAACGTCGGGAAGTCGACGCTCACCAACGCACTCGTCGGCGAGAAGGTCGCCATCACGAGCGACAAGCCGCAGACGACCCGCCGAGCGATCCGCGGGATCGTGAACCGCCCCGGCGGTCAGCTCGTCGTCGTCGACACTCCCGGCATCCATCGCCCTCGCACCCTCCTGGGCCAGCGTCTGAACGACCTGGTGGAACAGGTGCTCGGCGACGTCGACGTCATCGCGTTCTGCGCTCCGGCGACCGAGAAGGTCGGCCCCGGTGATCGGCGGATCGCCGAATCGCTGTCGGGATATCCACGCGCCAAGAAGGTCGCGCTGGTGACGAAGACCGACGCTGCCACACGCGAGCAGATCACCGAGCGCCTCATCGAGGTCGACAGCCTGCGCGAGGACTGGGCCGCAGTCATCCCTCTGTCGGCGGTGACGAACGACCAGCTCGACGTACTGAGCGACGAGTTGCTGGCGCTGATGCCCGAGGGGCCCGCGCTGTACGACGCCGGAGTGACCACGGACGAGACCGTGGAAGACCGCATCGCCGAGATCATCCGCGAGGCCGCTCTGTATGGCGTCCGCGACGAGCTGCCGCACTCGATCGCGGTGACCGTCGACGACGTCGCGCCCCGCGAGGGCAGCGACCTGACCGATGTGTGGGCCAATATCGTCGTCGAGCGCGACAGCCAGAAGGCGATCATCATCGGTCGCAAGGGCTCGCGCCTCGCCGATGTCGGGGCCCGCGCCCGCGCCGGGATCGAGCCGCTCGTCGGTGGTCGGGTGTACTTGTCGCTCCACGTCCGCGTCGCGAAAGAGTGGCAGCGCGACGCGAAGCAACTGGGCCGCCTCGGTTTCTGAACGACCCGCACCCGTACGACGAAAGGCGCGATGATGGCGAAGAGGTGGACGGCGTCGGCTCCGGGGCCGATCGACACGTGGAGCTTCGACGAGATCGACGTGAGCCCGCCCGGTCGCGGCGAGGTCACGATCCGCGTCCACGCGGCGGGTGTCAATCCTGCGGATGCCAAGCACGTGGCTCAGGCACGACCCGGGGCGACCTTCCCCGTACCGATCGGGTACGAGCTCTCCGGTGAGGTCGTCGCGGTGGGTCAGGACGCGGTGGGCGGCACGGGTGAACTCTCCGTCGGCGACGACGTGGTCGCGTTCCGCGTGCAGGGAGCGTACGCGACCGACATCACGGTGCCCGCGCGCGATGTGTTCGCCAAGCCCGCGAACCTGTCCCACCCGGAAGCAGCGAACCTCCTGCTCGCCGGCACCACCGCCGCCGAGATGATCCAGGTCACCCGCGTCGAGGCCGGCGATACCGTCCTCCTTCATGCGGCTTCGGGCGCGGTGGGTGTGAGCCTCCTTCAGCAGGCGCGTGAACTCGGTGTCCGCGTGATCGGCACGGTGGGCTCGGATTCGCCTGCCTCGGCGGATCGCGTCCGTGGATACGGCGGCATCCCCGTCGCCTATGGCCCGGGCCTGCGTGAGCGTGTGGAGAAAGCGGCGAACGGGGCGCCCATCGCGGCGGCGTGGGACGCCGTCGGTACCGACGAAGCGATCGACGTCTCGCTCGCCGTCGTCGCCGAGCGCGACCGCATCGTCACGATCGTCGATCCCGAGCGGGCGAAACGAGACGGTTTCCTCTGGATCGCCGGTTCTCGGCCCGAGAGCGCGCGGTTCCGGGACATCGCCCGAGCGCGCGTCCTCGAGCTCGCGGCATCCGGGGCCCTGGAGGTCCCGCTGGCCCGCACGTACCCGCTCGCCGAAGCCGTCGACGCGGTGCGCTTCGTCATGGCCGGGCACCCGGGCGGCAAGGTCGCACTGGTGCCGTGACCTCTTCACCTTTCGTTCTGCCTCCGGCACCGACACAGCTCGACGTGAGGCGAGGAAGGGTGCGCCTGCGACCGGTCGTCGATGCCGATCTCCCCGCGATGGTGCGCTACCGCGGCGACGCGGAGGTATGCCGGTTCCTCCCGTTCGAGCCGCAGACAGCCGACGACATCCGTTCCCGCATCGGCCACCTCTTCGGGGGCACGGCCTTGACGGGGGAGCGTGGCGGGGTCGTCCTGGTCATCGAGCGGACCTCCGACGACGCGGTGGTCGGCGACCTCGTGCTCTTCCACCTCGACGCCCTGACGGGGACCGCCGAGATCGGGTGGGTCATCGACCCGGCGGCATCCGGTGCAGGGCTTGCCACCGAGGCCGTACGCGCCCTGATCGACACGGCATTCGGCCTGTACGGGCTCCGGCGACTGGTCGCGCGCATCGACGCCGAGAACGCCCGGTCCCTCGCTCTGGCGGCGCGCCTGGGGATGCGCCGGGAGGCGCACCTCATCGAGAACGAGTGGTTCAAAGGGCGCTGGAGCGATGAGATCGATTTCGGCCTTCTGCAGCGCGAGTGGACGGCGGGGGAGTGAACCGTCCGACGCGAGGCTGGTACGATCGCAGAATGCGCTTCGGTGGTCTGCTTCTTCTTAGCTGCCGCGACGAGTCCTCGATCTAGGGCCATCCTCGTCGCGGAGCTCGTCGTCGGCCCCTCCTGATGCCCCTTCCCGGGCGGGAACCACGAACAAGAGAAGCGACACACCATGAAGAACACCCAGAAGCCCACGTCCGCTCCGGTGCACAAGTACCGTCCGTTCCACGAGCAGATCCGGGTCGACCTGCCCGATCGCACATGGCCGAGCAACCGCATCGAGGTCGCGCCGCGCTGGTGCGCGGTCGATCTGCGCGACGGCAACCAGGCCCTCATCGACCCGATGAGCCCCGAGCGCAAGCGGGTCATGTTCGATCTGCTCGTGAAGATGGGCTACAAGGAGATCGAAGTCGGCTTTCCCTCGGCGAGCCAGACGGACTTCGACTTCGTCCGGCAGCTGATCGAAGACGACCTCATCCCCGCCGACGTCACCATCCAGGTGCTGACGCAGGCTCGTGAGCATCTGATCGCCCGCACCTACGAAGCCATCGCCGGCGCGAAGCAAGCGATCGTCCACCTGTACAACTCCACGAGCGTGCTGCAGCGCGAGGTCGTCTTCCGCACCGACCAGCAGGGCATCGTCGACATCGCCCTCGAGGGCGCGCGTCTGTGCAAGAAGTATGAGTCGACGATCCCGCAGACCGAGGTCTACTACGAGTACTCGCCGGAGAGCTACACCGGCACCGAGCTCGAGTTCGCCCTGCGCATCTGCAACGAGGTGCTCGATGTCTTCCAGCCCACGCCCGAGCGCAAGGTCATCCTGAACCTGCCGGCCACGGTCGAAATGGCCACGCCGAACGTCTACGCGGACTCGATCGAGTGGATGTCCCGCAACCTGAACCACCGTGAGAACGTCATCCTGTCGCTGCACCCCCACAACGACCGCGGTACCGCGGTGGCTGCGGCCGAGCTGGGCTACATGGCCGGCGCCGACCGCATCGAGGGATGCCTCTTCGGCAACGGAGAGCGCACCGGCAACGTGGACCTGGTGGCCCTGGGCGTGAACCTGCTGACGCAGGGCATCGACCCGCAGATCGACTTCAGCGACATCGACCAGGTCAAGCGCACGGTCGAGTACTGCAATCAGCTGCCGGTGCCCGAGCGCAGCCCCTGGGCCGGCGACCTGGTCTTCACCGCGTTCAGCGGATCGCACCAGGATGCCATCAAGAAGGGCTTCGAAGCGATGGAGGCCCGCGCGGAGGCCGAGGGCAAGAGCATCGACGACATCGAGTGGGCCGTCCCGTACCTGCCGATCGACCCGAAGGACTTGGGCCGCTCGTATGAGGCCGTCATCCGCGTCAACTCGCAGTCGGGCAAGGGCGGCGTCGCCTACCTGCTGAAGGCCGACCACGCCATCGACCTGCCGCGCAAGCTCCAGATCGAGTTCTCGGGCGTCGTGCAGGCCCGCACCGACGCGGAGGGCGGCGAGGTCTCCAGCGATCAGATCTGGGACATCTTCACCGACGAGTACCTGCCGTCGACGGACGACGACCAGCGCTGGGGCCGCTTCGAGCTGCTGTCGACGCGCTCCTCGAGCGATATGTCGGGTGACGTGCATCTCGACGTCACTCTGCGCGACGGCGAGTCGGCGAACCCCGCGTCCGCCGTGGGCAACGGCCCGGTGGCGGCGTTCCTCGAGATCGTGCGAGCCCAGGGCTTCGAGGTCACGCTCTACGACTACGTCGAGCACGCTCTGAGCTCAGGTGGCGACGCGCAGGCTGCCGCGTACATCGAGCTGCAGGTCGACGACCAGCGTTTGTGGGGTGTCGGTATCGACAACGACATCTCGACCGCGTCGCTGAAGGCGATCGTGTCGGGCGTGAATCGCGCTATCCGCACCCGCCAGACCAGCGGCGCGCTGGCCGGCGTCTGACAACGAGCGCGGAGACGACCGTGGCCTACGCCCACGGACACCACGAGAGCGTGCTGCGTTCCCACGCGGCACGAACCGTCGCCGACTCGGCGGCGTACCTGGTGTCTTCGCTGTCTGCCGGTGCACGCATCTTGGATGTGGGCGCCGGTCCCGGCACCATCACCGTCGACCTCGCTGACCGGGTCTTCCCGGGGCGTGTCGTCGGGGTGGATGCCGCCCCGGATGTCATCGACGTCGCGCGAGCCTCAATCGGTGATCGCACCAACGTCGAGTTCCGCACCGGCGACGCATACGCGCTCGACGTCCCCGACGCGTCCTTCGACATCGTGCACGCCCACCAGACGTTGCAACACCTCGCGCGCCCCGTGGACGCGCTGCGCGAGTTCCGACGGGTAGCCGGACCCGAGGGCCTGGTGGCCGTGCGCGACGTCGATTACGGCGGCGTGATCTGGCATCCGCGGATCCCGGCCCTCGACGAATGGCTCGTGCTCTACGACGCCGTGCACCGCGGCGTCTCGGGGGAGCCGAACGCGGGACGAGTCCTCAAGGCCTGGGTCCGCGAAGCGGGGTTCACTCGAATCGAGGCCAGCGCGAGCGTCTGGGTCTTCGACACCGATGAGAAGCGCGCCTGGTGGGGTGGAATGTGGGCGGATCGCGTTCTCGCGTCGGCGTTCGCCGGTCATGCGCGACGGCTCGGGGTCGCCGATGACGCTCTTCTTCATCGCATCTCCGCCGCGTGGCGCGAGTGGGCCGCCGACCCGGACGGGTGGATCCTGCTGCCGCACGGAGAGGTGCTCGCGCGCGCCTGAGCCGACGGGGCGACCGCGTCACCACGGCACGGTCGCCCCGTGGCGGTCGAGGTAGCGAAGACCCGGCGTCCCGCGCTGTGCGTCGACGGTGTCGACCAGCGGGGGAATGGCCTCGGAGATCTCCAAGCCTGCACCTTCTCCGCCCATGTCGGTGCGCACCCATCCCGGCGCGAGCAGCAGAAGCGCGCGGCCGTCACCCCCGTGGCGCGCCGCGAAGCTGCGCATGAGCTGGTTCAAGGCGGCCTTGGACGCGCGGTACACCTCGAAGCCCCCGGATGTGTTGTTGGCGATGCTTCCCTGACCCGATGACATCACCGCGATGGTCCCGGATGTCGAGACGTGCCCGGCGAGGCGCTCGACCGTTCGCACGACGCCGAGGGCGTTCGTCGTCATCGTTCGCACGAAGTCGGGGGTCGCGATGTCGGCTGCGGGCTGATCGACCGGGGCGAGGGAGACGCCTGCGACGACGAAAAGCAGATCGACCTCGCGGTCGCCCAGCCGCCGGGCGAGTGCGTCGATCTGCTCGATGTCATCGATGTCGACCTGTTCGACCTCCACCTTTCCGGGGTAGCGCTGCTGCAGCGCGCTCAGTGCGTCGGGTTCCGCCTGGCGCGCCGTCGCGATGACCTGCGCTCCGCGTCTCGCGTACTCCTCCGCGATGGCGAGACCGAGTCCCCGCGACGCGCCGACGATCAGCACCGACGCGTGAGCTGAGAGTTCCGTTGTATCCATGAGATCCTCCACTCAACGCATGTTGAGCAGAACCTTACACCTTCGCTCACCGCTTGTAGAGTGAGAACATGGAATCCACACCGTCGCGTGCGGAGCGTCGCGCCGCCACCGCCGATCGCATCCTCCGCGCCGCTCGCGACGAGTTCGGCGACCGCGGGAAAGAGGGAGCCACGATCCGCGCCATCGCCCGCCGCGCCGGCGTCGATCCGTCTCTCGTGATGCAGCACTTCGGAAGCAAACAGGAGCTCTTCGCCCTCGCCGTCGCCCCGGTGGCAGAGGTCGAGGGGAGTGACGTGCCGGGCCATCTCGCGGAGGTGCTCGATGTCCGGCTTCGCGAGCTTCCGGCCGCCACCCGTGTCTTGCTGCGGTCGATGCTCACGTCCCCGGACGCGGCGAGAGCGATGAGTGATCACCTGAGGGAGCGCGCCGAGAAGCTGACGGCCGCCGCAACGTGCGACGATGCGGAGCTTCGCGCCGCTGTTCTCGTGTCGAGCATTCTGGGCGTGACGATCGCGCGGCATTTCCTCGAACTGCCCGCGCTCCACGCGGCCGACCCCGAAGACGTGGCACGAGCGCTCAGCGGCATCCTCCCCACCACAGAACACTGAGACACGCCGACCTGCGAGGATGGCGGGATGCCGACCGTTTCCGCCCTCTACCGATACCCCGTCAAGGGCCTCACGCCGGAGCGCCGAGACGAGCTGATCGTCCAGGATGACGGCAGGATCCAGGGAGACCGCGTCCTCGCTTTCCGCTTCGCCGACGCGGTCGATCCGATCGACGACGGCGGACTCGAGGCCTGGCCGAAGAGCCGCGGTCTCGCCCTCATGGACTTCCCCTCGCTGGCCCGGCTGACGGCGACTTTCCGCGACGGTCGACTCAGCCTCCGCGCCGACGGGCGCCTGCTGGCCGACGCGCCGCTCGATGCCGCGGGGCGTGAACGGCTGGAAGCGGCCATCACGGCCTACATCGAGACAACAACCGAAGCCGGCGCCCTCGAGCGCGAAGGCGTCCTGCCCCTGCGTCTCATCGGCGACGGACACACGTCGCGCTTCCAAGACCGCGCGCGGGGGTTCGTGTCGCTGCACGGGGCGGCGTCCGTGGAGGCGGTGGATGCCACGGTTCCCGCGCCCATCGACGACCGCCGTTTCCGCTCCAACATCGTCGTTTCGGGGACCGCACCGTGGGCCGAGCTCGACTGGCGCGGCCGAGTGCGCATCGGCGAGGTCGTCTTCGAGGTGCAGCGTCCGATCGGCCGCTGCGCGGCGATCATGGCGAATCCTGACACGGGCGAACGAGATGCGCGGTTGCTCGGTGTGCTCACGCGCCAGTTCGGGCAAGACGAGGCGACGCTCGGGATCCTTCTGCTTCCCGTCGGACGTGGCGGGGTCATCCGCGCGGGGGATGAGGTCACCGTCGACTGAGGGTGGTCCAGACGATCAGCTCTGCGAACCGTTCTCAGGGCGAATGATCGGAATACCCGTTGTCTCCACGGCGACCTTGCGACGATAGAGCTTCCGCTGCTCCGGAAGAGACAGATCGAAGATGACAGCCAATACTCGGATGATCGTGGTGACGACCAGGCCGACCACCGCGGCGATCGGGAGGGGCACGCCGAAAGAAGCCGCGGTGGCGACGACCGCGCATCCCCCTCCGGCGGCGACCGCGTAGAGCGAACCGACGTGCATGATGGCGACGGGAAGACCCATGAGAACGTCGCGCAGCACGCTGCCGCCGACGGCGGCGAGCACACCGACGAAGACCGCCGGGACGGCGGGGAGTCCGAGAGCGAGCGCCTTGCTCGTACCGAAGACGCCGAACAGGCCGATCACCACCGCGTCGAGCATGACGATGACCCGGTTGAGCCGCTGGAACACCCCCGACAGCAGCATGCCGACGATGGCCGCACCCGTCGCGGTGAGGAGATACCAGTTGTTCTGCAGCGTCGCGGGGGTGAGGCCGAGGAGAAGGTCGCGGATGAGACCCCCGCCCATTCCGAGCAGGATGCCGATGATCGCGACGCCCAGGAGATCGAGGCGTCGCTGACCTTGGAAGCCCGAGGCGAAAAGAGCGCCCTGCACACCGCCCAGAGCGACCGCGGTGAGATCGGCCCAGAGCGGGATGATGAAGACGGGCGGGTTCACGGCATCCATTCTCCGCGACCCGAAGAACAGAACCGGCTCGCGCCCACCCGTGTCGTGGGCGGCCGCGAGCCGGTTCTCACGCGAGGTGTCCCGCGTCAAGGGTGGAAGGGCTCAGGAGCCGCCACCCGCCGAGAAGATGTTCTGCGAGATCGAGTTGAGCTGCGTGCGCAGCTCCTCGAGCTCCTGCTTGGCCTTGTCGAGGGCTGCCTTGGTCTCGGGCCAGGTCGAACCGCGGAACTGGGCGGCGAGGGGGCCGTCCCAGACATTCGGGTCCGACAGGATGCGGCCCTGGGCGTCGAGCTGCGAGATCTGATCTGTGAAGCCCCCGTTGACGATCGACTGGATCTGCTGAATGGCCGACTTGGCCTGCTCGGTAGAAAGAACGCGCGACATCGTTTCCCCTTTGCTTCGCGCGGCGCGCCCACTGCACGCCGTTTGTGACGTGACGACGATAAACAACCTGGCACGAGGTGTCCAGGTGTTGACGAGGGCCGACGCCGCCCTTTAATGGGGTTGGACCAGCGATTATGAGCGATCGATGAGAACCTCTCGGAAGACGCTGACACCCCCGACGGCGCGAGCTAAGCTCTTGCGGCCGTGAACGGTTGCTCTGCGACCGGGTGACGAGTGGGGGTAGCGATGAGCGATGTCGATCTCGAGGTGTATGGGGCACCGGATCTGACCTACGACTTCGGTCTGGCTGACGCAGTGGCCGCCGCGGCGAATGCGGCGGCATCGGCGGTGGAGGGCCAAGCAGGGTCACGCGCCTCCTACGTCGCGACCGCGGAGCAGGACTTCCAGGGGTACTTCAGCGAACTCTTCGCGGCCAACGCGACGACCGCAGCGGGGGACGCTCGGGAGCTGGCAACGCGTCTACGGGACGTCTCATCGTTCATCGGCCGTCTCAACGATGCGGCGCGGGAAGAGAACGCCCGTCGCAAGCGGGCACGCGAGTGGAAGGCCCGGGTCGAGGCCCGAAGGTCGAACTGGCTGGATGCCACGTGGGATGACATCTTCGGTGAAGAACCGCCGCCGCAGGGCGGCGAGATCGAACCTCCCGTGTTCCACGCGGCGGCAGTGAACGCTTCAGCACGCCAGACGCCGGGCGGGGGCAGCGGCGGAGGCGGCACCTCGTCGGCGCGGCCCGAGAACCTGCGCACTTTCGCCACGGGCAACGCGAATCTCGACGCGTCACTGTCGGCGTACCCCGGGCGCCTCTCGTCGGCGGCGAGTGACTTCATGAGCACGTGCGACTTCGGCGGGATCGACGTCAGCCCGGTCGTCACAGGCTTCCAAGCCTGGCTCGACGCGAATGCGAACGACACGGCGTGGGCGAACACGATCGCGCAGGCGTTCGAGGATGCCGGGACCAATGGTGGGGTGGGGACGGTGTCGGATGCCGCGTTGGCGGCGTCTTTGGCGGCGGCGGGGGTGTCGGCGACGCGTCAGGATCTGGTGATCGATCCGCCGACGGCGTGGGGTGGGGCTCCGACGACGGGGTTCGTGAACGACCCGGTGAACTCCGCGACGGGCAACTTCTTGGAGCCGGAGAACGATCTTCCCTTCCCCGCGGCGACGGGGCTGCTGTCGGTGACGCGGATGTACAACTCCCTCGACGACGGTGGCGGGGTGTTCGGCCGCGGGTGGTCCTCCATCCTCGACACCACCCTGCGCCTGGGCGAGGACGAGGCGCGGTTCGTGATGGCGGACGGGCGTCACGTCGTGTTCGGCGCCGACGGGCGGGAGTGGGCGCGGGCTGCGGGGGAGAACTACTGGCTGGCGCGCGTGAGGTCGGCCGACCTCCGTGCGCGGGGCCTCGACGCCCCGGACGGGCTGCTCGTGACCGACAACACCGGCGGGTGGTGGGCGTTCACCACCGGCGGCGACTGGGTCGGCACAGGTGCCGGGGCAGGCAATGTCGTGACCGTGATCCGGGATGCCGCCGGGGCGGTGACCGCGTTGGAGCACTCCCGCGATCGCCGTGTCGAGGTGGAGTACGCGGACGGGCGGGTGGCATCCGTCACCTCCTCCGACGGTCGCCGGGTGGAGTACCTGTACGACGACGAGCGTCGCTTGACGGCGGTGACGGGTCCGGCGGGGACCAGATCGTATCGGTGGACCGAGGACGACCTCATCGACCAGGTGGTCGCCGCGACCGGGGTCATTGAGTGCACGAACGTGTACGACGCGCAGCGCCGGGTGCGGGAGCAGATCACCGAGTTCGGGCGTCACACCCGCTTCACGTACCTTTCCGGGCGGGTGACGGAGGTCGCTGACGCGGACGGGGCGAACGCGAACACCTGGATCGCCGACCGTAAGGGCCGTCTGGTCGGTGTCATCGATACGGACGGCAACCGCCAATCCATGGCCTACGACGCGTCCGGCAACCTCGTGTCCGTCACCGATCGTGAGGGCCGTGTCACGGTCCACGCGTACGACGCCCGGGGGCGGAAGACCCGCACCGTCACCCCCGACGGCGCGGACATCACCTACGGGTACGACGAGCAGGATCGGGTCACCACGGTCGTCACCGCCGGCGGCGGCATCGTGCAGTACGACTACGCGAACGACCTCGAGCGCAACCCGTCCCGGGTCACCGACCCCGGCGGTGGGGTCACCGAACTCGACTGGGCCGACGGCCTCCTCCGCCGGGTGGAGGACCCCGAGGGTGTCGTCGTCCGCTTCGACTACGACGCGCACGGTGAACTCGTCGCGACCCGCAACGCCGACGGCGCGGTGGCGCGGATGGTGCGCGACGGGTCCGGTCGGGTGACCCAAGCGATCACGCCGCTGGGGGCGGTCACCCGGTACGTGTACGACGGCACCGGTTCCCTGGCATCCCGGGAGGACCCGGACGGCGCGGTCTGGCGGTACGAGCACGGTCCCGGTGGGCAGATCACCGCGGTCATCGACCCGCTCGGTGCGCGCACGGAACTTGAGTATGGGCCCCACGGGGGCCTGAGCCGCACCATCGACCCGCTCGGTCGGGTGATCGACCGGTCGTTCGACGAGTTCGGCAACGTCACCGGCGTCACGCTCCCCGACGGCGCCGCCTGGGGCTTCACCCACGACGCCCTCTCCCGCCTCCGCGAGATCACCGACCCCGCCGGCGGCGTCTGGACCCACGAGTACGACGCCGTCGGCGAGCTGGTGCGGACGACGGATCCCACGGGTGTGTCGGCGGAGGTGTCACGGGCGGACGCGACCCGCACGGTGCAGACGGCGTTCGAAGAGACCTCGGTCCGGTACGACTCCTTCGGTCGTCCGGAACGGATCCAGGATGCCGCGGGCGACGCATCGTTGATCACGTACGACCCGTGTGGCCGTCCGGTGGAGGTGCTGAACGCGGATGGCGGGCTCACCCGCCTCGAACGCGACCGCGCGGGTCGTGTCACCGCCATCACCACCCCCGCCGGTCGCACCACCCGCTACGAGTACGACTCCTGTGGTCGCCCCGTCGCCGCGATCGACCCCATGGGCGCGCGAACCGCCCTGGAGTACGACGCCGACTCCCGTGTCATCGCGCGCGTGCTTCCCACGGGGGAGCGTGCCGAGATCGAGTACGACGAGGTCGGTCGGGTGGTGCGCGAGCGAGTTCCGGGTGCGGGTGTTGCGCGGTTCGGGTACGACAAGGTCGGACGCCCCACGTTCGCGCAGGATGCGCGGTTCGGCATCCGTCGCTTCTCCTACGACGCCGCCGGCCAACTCGTCGCCGCGACCAACGGCATCGGTGGGGTGACCCGGTACGCGTACGACGATCGGGGCCGTGTGGTGTCGATCACCGACCCCGCCGGTGGGATCACCACCCGCACGTACACGCCGCTGGACAAGGTCGCCTCCCAAACCGACCCGCTCGGCCGGGTCACCACCGCGGACTACGACGCCGCGGGGCGGCAGGTGCGGCAGACCAGCCCCGACGGGACGGTCACGGAATGGTCGTACGACGACGCCGGCCTCGAATCCGGGCTCACCGTCAACGGACGGGTCGTGACGGAGATCCGTCGCGACGCGCGCACCCGCACGGCGACGATCATCGACCACACCACCGACGAACCGACCACCCACACGTTGCGGTTCACCCGCCTGGACCGCCTCGCCGAGCGCACCAGCGAGGGTCGCTCCACCCGGTGGGAGTACGACGCGGACGGCGCCCGCACCCGCCTGATCACTCCCGACGGGGCCACCGTCGACTACACCAGGGATGCCGCCGGGCACCTCACCCGCATCGACCACTCCCGCCTGGGCGCGGTGCACTACACCCGCGATGCGTTCGGACGGATTCTGGAGGCCCGCGCCGGCGACAGCCTCCAGACCTGGGAATACCAGGACGGGTACCCCGTCGCGCACACCCGCACCGACACCGACGGGGCGGTCATCACCCGCATCACCCGTGACGACGACGGCCGCATCACCGCCATCGACGGACCCGACGGCACCACCCACTACACGCACGACGACGCCGGGCAACTCCTCACCGCCGTGTCCGAGGAACACGCGAACACGTGGGAGTACGACACCGCGGGGCGCCTCGTCCGCGAGACTCTCGACGACACCGAACGCTCGTTCGCATACGACCTCGCCGGTCAGTTGCTGACCATCGCGGCCCCTGGCAGTGACACGACCTACGCCTACGACGGGCAGGGCCGGCGCACGCGGGAAACCACCCCCACCGACGACACCGCTTACGACTGGGACGACCGTGGCTGGATCCGCGCGATCACCGCGCGCACCCGCGACGACGGAGAACGTCGCACCGAGCTGCGGGTAAATGCGCTGGGTGAGCTGGCCGAGGTCGATGGCATCCCCCTGACCTGGGATGCCGGGTCGTACGCGTCCACTCCGCTCACCGTCGGGGACACCGACGTGTTCCACGCCCCCGGCGCGATCACCGGCATCGGCGACGCCTGGAGCACCGGCGGATGGCGCGGCACCCGCACCACCACCACCGACGACCCCTGGGCCGCGCTCACCACCGCCAACGCCCTCGTCGGGGGGACAGTCGCTCTCAGCCCCGGCGGGGGACTCGAGGTCGCCGGGCTGGAGTGGATGGGCGCCCGCGCCTACGACCCCACCACCCGCGGATTCCTCAGCACCGACCCGATCACCGCGCCCGCCGGCGCCGCCTGGGCCGCCAACCCCTACTCGTTCGCCGGCAACGACCCCCTCCACGCCACCGACCCCCTCGGCCTCCAACCCGTCACCGACGAACAACTCACCGCCTACGCCACCGCCCACCAAGGCGCCCTCGCCACCGCCGGCAACGCCATCGGCGAATGGTGGAACGAGAACTGGGAATACGTCGCCGGCGGCGCCATGGTCATCGCCGGCGGCGTCATGATCGCCACCGGCGTCGGCGGCCCCATCGGCGCCGCCCTCATCGGCGCCGGCGCCGACACCATCATCCAAAAAGCCACCACCGGCGACGTCAACTGGGGCCAAGTCGCCCTCACCGGAGCATTCGGCCTCATCCCCGGAGCCGGAGCCGCCGGCGGCCTCCTCGCCCGCGGCGGCGTCAACGCCGCCCAAGGCGCCGTCGAAAACACCGCCCAATACCTCATCAGCGGCCAACCCATCACCCCCGGCGGCCTCCTCTCCAACGCCGCCTCCGGCGCCGCCATCTCCACCGTCACCGCCGGCGCCCTCAACCGCATCCCCGCCAGCAACGCGGTCGCCAGACTTGATGAGGTTCCCGTTCGACCGTCGGTCACTGACACGACAGTGATTCCGTCCGGCGGTACGACTTTCGTTGCGACTCCCCAAGGCACCATCTACGACGTACCTTCCGGATGGGCGTTCAGGGAAGCCAACAACGGGAAGGGTCTGGTCGCGCAGGATCCGGATATGGTCGGTGTCATCAACGCGGGCAACAACACGGACTCCAACACCATCCGAATCATGGACCCAACGGACCGATATCCAAACGGGTACTCGCGATACAGCAACGACGTCGGGCAATGGCTGGACCCCACAACGGGCAAGCCAGGCTCGAAGCCAGCGAGCCATATACCTGCCGACTACGAGGGGATTTATCTCCAATGGCCCCAATAGATCCCACAGCACTGATTACTATCTCCGAAAGTAGCACGGTCGATTTCATCGGCGTCGACCATCGTCTCACTCTTCGCTTCTCCGGGAGGGAGGTTGTCACAATAGAGACAGATTTCTTTTTGCTCAGGAATGGGGATCCCGAGCAGCGGTTCGACCCGGACGGTGATAAGAAGACACTTGGCGAATTCCTCGACCTTTTCGGTCGCACGGTCACAAGTGTTCTCATTGTCGACGGAGAGTTGCAAATTAAGTTCGATAATCGTCTGCTGCTACGGGTGCCGCCTAGTGATGATTACGAGGCGTGGAGCTACTCTGGCGCCGAGAAGCCTCCGACAAAAATCATCTCGATGCCGGGTGGCGAGTTAGCGATTTGGAGCTCCTGATCCCGCGCTTCGCCCTCCATGGGTACCCCCGCTCCCGCACGGATTGCAATTCCGCCTCTCAGAACCTGGCGGTACAAGACGAAGTGAACCGTCTCATCGAGTTGCGAGCACGAGACATTCGCGTCAACCAGCAGCAAGTCAACTTCGACGGTGACCGCGTCGGCGTGAACCGTCCGGACCTGCAGTACTCTCTCGACGGGCAGCGACACTACGTGGAGTGGGACCGGACCAGTTCGAACAGAGGCCCCCTTCACGAAGAAAGAATCTTGGCAAACGATCCTCTCGGGATCGTCCATCTCCACACTCTCGACTGATGGGCAGATACATGCAGAGCTTGTTCGAAGACACCTTCTATCCCGCGACGAAGAGTATGGGATTCATACGCAGCTCACCCGAGCCTGTCGTTCATGCATACGGCGAGTGGTTCGACCGGCTCGGTCACACCTGCCGCGTTCAGGTTCACGAAGCACCCCTGCGCAGCGTCATGCCGCTCCTGGAACCTCTGACGGGCGACTCGACACGGATTGTCGTCGCCGCGACGCGGAGCACCGAATGGTCAGCAATCTTCGACAACCTCGCAACAGGGGGAGACCCGGTCAGCGACATCGCGGTTCTGACGAAAGCGCTACGAACTGATGGTGTTCTTGTCGGCTACTCTCCCGACGAAAGGGAGACGTCCGATGGCAAGCTAGGGCGGCTCGGTGCCCGAGTCTTCCGCTACACCGAGTACGACCCTGACAGTCAGCGGTCTATAGCGCCACCGACGAGGAGCATATACCTGGCTCGTCAATCGGGCTCGAAGTGGCTCTTCGAAGCGAAGGGCGAGCCACTGAGCTTCGAGGACCTCGACGCCTACGAGCAGCGCCGGGTGAAAGACCGATTCATGCCCGAGATGCTGGAGCGGTACTGTCGTGAGCTCGGAATCGACCCCTTCGACGAAGACTTTTATCCCGGGCCCTGTTACCTGATCGAGAAGAACGTTGATCTCAGCGCGCTCGGCACCGTCACCACGTTCGAAGAACAGCAACGCACATGGCAGATTGTTCCGGGGTCCTGACCCGGGCCACCGCGGGGGATGTGTCGCCGAGAGCTGCCGAAGAGGGAAAGGAGCCGTGCACACTCTGTTCCAGGACGAGTTCTACCCCACCACCGAGGCACTGGGATTCATTCGAGCACCAGCCGAAGACGTCGCACACTCCTACGGAGAGTGGTCGAGCAGGCTTGGCTTCCCGACACGCACCACGACGCACGAAACCGACCTGCGTCGAACGATGCCCCTCCTCGAACCGCTCACGCACGATCCATCCCGAGTGATCGTCGCCGCGACACGGAACCGCGACTGGTCTGCGGTCTTCACCAACTCCGCGCGCGGGAACGATCCGACCAGCGCCATCGCCGTGCTATCGAGGGACCTTCGCACGGACGGGGTCAAAGTCGTCTACACGCCCGACGTGCGCGAAAGGTCCGGCGTGACGCTGGGCCGGCTAGGCGCGCGCGTCTTCTCCTACACCGCATACGATGCGGCCAACGAACGCTCGATCGCGGTCCCGTCGCGCACGATCTACCTCGCTCGACAATCGGGATCCCGGTGGTTGTTCGAGGCGAAGGGCGAACCCCTGGTCTTCGAGGACGTCGAGGCATACCGACGACACCGTGCGACCGAGCGTTTCACCCCGGGGATGCTCGAGCAGTACTGTCGGGCACTCGGCCTGGACCCCTTCGTGGACGATTTCTACACCGGGCCGTGTTTCCTCCTCGAAAAAGACGCCTCAGCCGCCGCCTTGGCATCGCAGACGACGTTCCGCGAACGGCAGCGCAGGTGGCAGATCACCCCGGGAAGCCCGTCAGAGGGTGGAGTGGACCAATGACAGACTCATCCCACGTCGATCTGTCTCCGAACTCCATTCGATCCGTCGGTGACGACCGCATCTCGTTCGCCAACGCGTTGACAGGGGGCCGAACAGACCGAAGTACGGCTCACCACGTTCCCGCTCGCAAGATGTGCGGATGAACCCTTTTCTCGCGCACCTGTGTCGCGTCTGCGGGTACTTCTCAGAAGTACCTCCGTGGGGGCTCGATGGGTGCTGCCCGACCTACGAGTACTGTCCCTGCTGCGGCGTCGAGTGGGGCCACCAGGACTCCCTGCCGAGATCCGTCGGCCGATTTCGATCGGAGTGGGCGCAGCGCGGCGGGATGTGGACGGACCGCACGGTACCCGCCGACGGCCTCACGACGAACGAGCGCCTCCGCCGCCTCAGCACCCAACCGGGGAATTCGCCGATGACAGGCGCGTCGGGAATCGCGCGATGGGCGCGCGCGGAGATCACCTCGCTCTGCGCCGGGCTCGGCGGCATACTGGATCCGGCTGTGCTGCACGATGTGACGGATCTGGTCGACCACGCCGAGCCCGGAATCGCGCTCGACCTGCTCTGCGACAAACTCCTCGACGCGAACGCTCCTCTCGACGTCGCGAAGCGCGGCCGCCTCCTCACCGTCGGACGCGCGATGGGCCTCGATGACACCGTGGCTTTCCTCGTCGACGCGCCGGGGGAGCAGGATGACTGACATGGACCGACACCTCCGCGTCACGCCGCTGAGCGCGCAGGTCGCGGTCTTCTCGCCCAGTTCTGCCGAGTTCCCGGAGTGGGAGACCGGCGACGAACCCGCCGTCGCCACGACGACCGCGATTCTGGTGGCCACGCGCGATGATCTCGCGGGCCCGGTCACGGTCCGCGTCCGCACCGACACGGCCGCCCTCGAGGGATTCACGACGATCATCAGCCCGACGCTCCTGCTCCCCGACGGCGTCGTCGCCTTCGGCAGCTTCCTGTCCGGAGAGATCGAACGGATGCCACTGCCGACAACCGGCGCCTTCCGCGCGACCGTCTCCGTCGATGTCCCGGGCGACGCGAGCAGCGTTGTCGTCACCTTGACGCCCGCGTCCTGAGGCGCGGCGCACCGCCGGCTCACGGCATCCGGGTCCGATAATGGACTGTGCCCACCTACCGCGACGAGGTCGTGGTCCTGCGTACCCACAAGCTCGGGGAGGCGGACCGCATCCTCACCCTCCTCAGCCGCCGCAACGGCAAGATCCGCGCGGTCGCGAAGGGCGTGCGGCGCACGTCGTCGAAGTTCGGCTCGCGTCTCGAGCCTTTCATGGTCGCCGACGTGCAGCTGTCCAAGGGACGCAACCTCGACATCGTGCAGCAGGCCGAGTCGCTCGGCTCGTACGGCGCCGACATCGTCGTGAACTACGACCGCTACACCACCGCCAGCGCCATGGTCGAAACCGCCGACCGCCTGAATGAGGCCGAGGCGACCCCGCAGCAGTACCTGCTCCTCGTCGGGGGCCTTCGTTCCCTCGCCCGCGGCGACCACTCTGAGCGGAGCGTGCTCGACTCATACCTGCTGCGGGCCATGGCCCTCTCGGGCTGGGCGCCGGGTCTCACGGAGTGCGCGCGGTGCGGCACGGTCGGCGACCATCCGTACTTCCTCGCCCAGCTCGGCGGAGTCATCTGCTCGACGTGCGCCCCCGCGGGCTCGCCCCGTGTCGCCCGCGACACCGTCGACATGCTCCGTGCGCTCATGGCGGGGGAGTGGGAGACCATCGACGCTGCCCCCGGCCGAACGATTTCGGCGGCCTCGGGCCTCGTGGCGGCCTACGCGCAGTTCCACCTGGAGCGTGGCATCCGTTCCCTCTCGCACCTGGAGTCGCACCGATGACACCGAAGCCCTTCACGCACCGAGACGCCGTACCGTACCGCCCGCTCGATTGGACGGGGGAGTACCCGCCCGTCTATCCGAAGGGGTCGGTACCCGAGCACGTCGCGATCGTCATGGACGGCAACGGCCGCTGGGCCAACCGTCAGGGACTCACGCGCGTCGAAGGGCACCGCGCCGGCGAGGCGGCGCTGCTCGACGTGGTCGCGGGAGCCATCCAGGCCGGCGTGAAGCACCTGTCGGTCTACGCCTTCTCGACCGAGAACTGGTCGCGCTCACCCGACGAGGTGCGTTTCCTCATGGGGTTCAACCGCGAGGTGCTGCACCGCCGCCGCGACCAGCTGAACGAGTGGGGCGTGCGCATCCGGTGGTCGGGGCGCAAGCCGCGCCTGTGGGGCTCCGTCATCAAAGAGCTGCAGCACGCCGAGCGCCTCACCGAGGGCAACTCGACCCTGACACTGACAATGTGCGTCAACTACGGCGGACGCGTGGAGATCGTGGATGCCATGCGCCGGATCGGCGAAGACATCGCCGCCGGGAAGCTCAAGCCCTCAGCCGTGACCGAGAAGCTCATCCGCAAGAACCTCTACCAACCCGACATGCCCGACGTCGACCTGTTCGTGCGTTCGAGCGGCGAGCAGCGCACCTCGAACTTCCTCCTGTGGGAGTCCGCCTACGCCGAGATGGTCTTCCTCGACACGCTGTGGCCCGACTTCCGCCGCACCCACCTCTGGGACGCGATCGGGCTCTATCTCTCCCGCGATCGGCGCTTCGGCGGGGCCGTCGACACCCCGACCTCGTGACGGATGCCGTTGCGGGAATAGATCGAGAATCCGAGAGGTTGCACGTGATATGATGGATGCCATCAAGATCGACGTGTGGAGCGACATCGCCTGCCCCTGGTGCTACATCGGCAAGCGGAACCTCGAGAACGGCCTGGCTGCCACGGCCGACGATGACGACGCCCCGGTTGTCGAAATCGAGTACCACTCGTTCGAGCTGTCACCCGACACCCCCGAAGACTTCGACGGGGGAGAGGTCGACTACCTTTCGCAGCACAAGGGCATCTCGCCCGCGCAGGCACGGGAGATGCTCGACCGCGTCACGGGAGTCGCCGCGGACGCGGGGCTCGCCTACCGCTTCGACATCCTGAAGCACACCAACACCGTGAAGGCGCACGAGCTGCTCCACTTCGCGAAGGAGAACGGCAAGCAGCTGGAGCTGACCGAGGTCCTCATGTCGGCGTACTTCCTCGAGGGCAAGCACGTGGGTCGTGACGACGACCTGGTCACCCTCGCTGTACAGGTCGGTCTCGACGGGGATGCCGCGCGCGAAGCGCTCGCGTCCCAGCGCTACCGCGGCGCGGTCCGCGCCGACCAGGAGCAGGCGCAGCAGTTCGGGATCACGGGCGTGCCGTTCTTCGTGATCGACGGGAAGTACGGCGTGAGCGGGGCGCAGCCCGTCGAGGCGTTCTCGCAGATCGCGCGGCAGGTCTGGGGCGAGCGGCGCGAGGCATCCGCGACCGCCGACGCCTGACCTTCTCTTCACAGCGGTGTCCGCTTCCGGCTTCGGCCGACGCGGGCACCGCTGTCGCACGACGTCTGGGAGAATGAGACAGTGGATACGGCATTGGCTCCGGCGCGGACGCTCCGCATCGGCAACATCGAGCTCGACGCCCCCGTCGTCCTCGCTCCCATGGCCGGCATCACGAACACGGCGTTCCGTCGCCTGTGTCGCGAATACGGTGCCGGGCTGTACGTGAGCGAGATGATCACGACGCGCGCCCTCGTCGAGCGCAACGACACGACCATGCGGCTCATCCGCCACCATGAGTCCGAGACACCGCGTTCGATCCAGCTGTACGGCGTCGACCCGGCGACAGTCGAAGCGGCCGTGCGCATCATCGTCGACGAAGACCACGCCGATCACATCGACCTGAACTTCGGCTGCCCTGTCCCGAAGGTCACCCGGCGCGGCGGCGGTGCCGCCCTGCCCTGGAAGACCACGCTGTTCCGCGAGATCGTCGAGCGGGCCGTGCACGCGGCGGGCGACAAACCCCTCACCGTCAAGATGCGCAAGGGCATCGACGCCGACCACCTCACCTATCTCGAGGCCGGACGGATCGCGGAGGGCGCCGGCGTGGCATCCATCGCCCTGCACGCGCGCACCGCGAGCGAGTTCTACTCGGGCCATGCCGACTGGTCGGCGATCACGAAGCTCAAGGAGACGGTCACGAGCGTGCCCGTGCTCGGCAACGGCGACATCTGGTCGGCGGACGACGCGGTGCGCATGATGGCCGAGACCGGCTGCGACGGCGTCGTCGTCGGACGCGGCTGTCTCGGTCGCCCGTGGCTGTTCGGCGACCTCGCCCGCGCGCTGGGTCAACCGGGCGCCGCTCACGGCGCGCCCGTCAACGCCACCCTGGGGTTCGTCGCGCGCGCCTTCCGCCGCCACGCCGAACTGCTCGTCGAGTTCTTCGAGGATGAAGGGCGCGGATGCCGCGACATCCGCAAGCACGTCGCCTGGTACTTCAAGGGCTACCCGGTCGGGGGAGAACTGCGCGCGAGCCTCGCGACCGCCTCAACTCTTGACGAGATCGACGAGCTTCTCTCCACGATGGAGCTCGACGCCCCCTACCCGGGAGCCGCGGCGGAGGGCCAGCGCGGTCGCGCGGGCACCCCGAAGCGTCCCGCGCTGCCCGACCGGTGGCTCGACTCGCACGAGATCGGCGACGCCGCCGGACGCGACCTGGCCGAAGCGGAGCTGCACCACAGTGGGGGCTGAGGTGACGGTGGCGGCCGCCCGGCCCCTCGGATACGCGGATGCCGATGCCGCCCGGTTCCACGAAGAGAAGCACCGCTCCCAGCGCGATGACTTCGCGCGTGACCGCGCCCGTGTGCTGCACTCGGCAGCCCTTCGACGCCTCGCCGCGAAGACGCAGGTGCTGAGCCCGGCGAGCCCCGCGGACTTCGCCCGCAACCGCCTCACGCACTCGCTCGAGGTCGCGCAAGTGGGTCGAGAGCTCGCGACCGCCCTCCAGCTCTCACCCGACGTCGTCGACACCGCGTGCCTGAGCCACGACCTCGGACACCCGCCGTTCGGTCACAACGGCGAGCGGGCGCTGAACGACTGGGCGTCCGACATCGGTGGCTTCGAGGGCAACGCGCAGACGCTGCGCATCCTCACCCGTCTCGAGCCCAAGGTGTTCGGCGCCGACGGGGAGCCGTTCGGTCTCAACCTCACGCGCGCCAGCCTCGACGCCACCTGCAAGTACCCGTGGACGGTCGACGAGCCCGTGCCCGACCCGGGAGGACGCTTGAAGTTCGGGGTCTACCCCGACGACGAGCCGGTGTTCCACTGGATGCGCGGAGACGCACCCGCCCGCCAGCGCTGCATCGAAGCGGAGGTCATGGACCTCTCCGACGACATCGCCTACTCGGTGCACGACTTCGAGGACGCTGTCGTGAACCGTTACGTCGATCCTGCGCGTCTGGCATCCCGGGTCGGCCGCGAGGGCCTGCTCGACGCGATCCAGCGGTGGGTGGGCTACGACTTCCCCCGGGACGACCTTGCCCAGGGACTTGACCGTCTCATGGCGATGCCCGAGTGGATCGGTTCCTTCGACGGAACACGCCCGGCCCTCGCGCGCCTGAAGAACCTCACCTCCGACCTCATCGGCCGTTTCGCGCGCGCCGCGACCTCCGCGACACGCGAGGCGTACCCCGCCGACGAGCTCACCCGGTACCGCGCCCAGGTCATCGTCCCGGGCGAGGTCGAGACCGAGATGGCGGTGCTCAAGGGGATCATCGGTGCCACGGTGGTCTCGATCGACGGTCGGAAGGTGCTCTACCGAGAGCAGCGGCACGTGCTCAAGCGGCTGGCATCCGCTCTCTGGGAGAACCCCGGCGCCCTCGACGCGCTCCACGCCCCTGATTTCGCCGCCGCCGACGACGACACCGCCCGTCGCCGCGTCATCGTCGACCAGGTCGCGAGCCTCACCGATCAGCTGGCGATCGCCTGGCACAACCGGCTCGTGGGCGAAGTCGATGCCTCCGAGCTCGGCGTGTGGGCTCCGGGTGGCCGGGCATCCCGCGGAACGGATGCCTGATGCCGCGCATCCGCCAATCCGACGTCGACGAGGTCAAAGCGCGGGTCAACATCGCGGACGTCGTCGGTGAGCGCGTCGCGCTGAAGTCGGCCGGCGTCGGCTCCATGAAGGGGCTGTGTCCCTTCCACGACGAGCGCAGCCCCAGCTTCCACGTGCGTCCCCAGGTCGGGTACTACCACTGCTTCGGGTGCGGCGAGTCCGGCGATGTCTACTCGTTCCTGCGCGCGATGGATCACGTCTCCTTCACCGAGGCCGTCGAGCGCATGGCCGCCCGAGTCGGGTACACGCTGCACTACGAAGACGGCGGTCCCGCCCCCGAGACCACCGGCCGCTCGCGTCTGTATGCGGCGAACGCCGCCGCCGCGGAGTATTTCCGCGCACAGCTCATGACGCCCGAAGCCGACACCGGCAGGCGATTCCTGGGCGACCGCGGTTTCGATGCCGGCGCTGCCGCGCACTTCGGGGTCGGTTACGCCCCCAAGGGCTGGTCGAAC
Organism: Microbacterium enclense; assembly: GCA_038182865.1. Lineage (NCBI taxonomy): Bacteria > Bacillati > Actinomycetota > Actinomycetes > Micrococcales > Microbacteriaceae > Microbacterium > Microbacterium enclense. The sequence goes on from CP116226.1 coordinate 3,519,489, forward strand.
CTGATGGACCACCTGCTCGGCCAGAAGTTCACGCGCGACGAGCTGCTGCAGGCGGGACTCGTCTCTCAGGGGCAGCGCGGCGTCTATGACCGCTTCCGCGGCCGCCTCGTCTGGCCGATCCGCGACGTGACGGGCCAGGTCATCGGTTTCGGCGCCCGCAAGCTCTACGACGACGATCAGGGCCCCAAGTACCTCAACACCCCCGAGACGCCCATCTACAAGAAGGCGCAGGTCCTGTACGGACTCGACCTCGCGAAGCGCGACATCTCGCGCTCGCACCGTGTCGTCGTCGTCGAGGGCTACACCGACGTCATGGCGTGCCACCTCGCGGGTGTCACCACGGCGATCGCGTCGTGCGGTACCGCGTTCGGCAGCGATCACATCACGGTCTTGCGCCGCGTCATGGGAGACGACAGCTCGTCGGGCGAGGTCGTCTTCACCTTCGATCCGGATGCCGCGGGGCAGAAGGCGGCGCTGCGCGCCTTCGCCGATGAGAAGCGCTTCGCCGCCCAGACGTACGTCGCGGTCGCGCCCGAGGGACTCGACCCCTGCGACCTGCGCCTGCAGCGAGGCGATGGCGCCGTCAGGGCGCTGATGGAGAACAAGGCTCCGATGTTCGAGTTCGTCATCGATCAAAGGCTCAAGGACTTCGACCTCTCGAGTGTCGAGGGACGTGCGGGTGCCCTTCGCGCTGCGGCACCGATCGTCGCCGACATCCGCGACCCCGCGCTGCGGCCCGGGTACGTGCGCGTCCTCGCCCGTCGGCTCGGACTCGACATGCCCGAGGTGCAGTCAGCGGTGGAGCGCGCTGCTCGCGGAGCCGACCGGGCGGAGAAGCGCGAAGCCCAGCGCATGACGGGGGAACCGGAGCGCGCGCCCGTCGCGATCTCCGTGACGATGGCCTCGCTGCCGAACACCCGCGATGTCGCCCTCGAGCGAGGCGCCATGATGGCCTTTTTGCAGTACGGGCATCGGATCGAGCCCGACGTGTTCCTCCGCGCCCTGCAGACGCCGTTCGGCCACCCCGCCCTCGAAGCCGTGCGAAGCGCATTGGCGGCCACCGATCTGTCGCAGCCGGGGTGGGCCGTGACCGCTGTCGAGGCCGTCCGCGAACCCTTCCGCTCGCTCGCGGCCGAACTGCTGACGGCTGAGTTCCCCGCGCGCACCGAGGAGGGAGCCGTGGCGTCGGCGAACGATCTGGCGAGAGGTCTCCTCGTGCGCGAACTGGAGCGCGAGAAGAACGAGCTCCTTCGTGGCATCCAGCGTGTGCCGGCCGACTCTGAGGAAGGGCGTCGTCTGCGGCTCAGACTGCGCGAACTGGACGCCGATCGTCAAAAGCTCATCAGCGTCTAGCGCGTCGCGGTGGCACGGTCCGGCTCCGTCGTAGAGGATGAGGAAATGCCTCGGACCCTCGACACCGATGTCGCCATCCGCGCCGACGATCTCTCGCTCGCCCGAGGCGGCGTCCGCGTGATCGACGGGATCACCCTGACGTTGACCTTCGGACACTCGCTGATCGTCAAGGGCGCGACAGGATCGGGGAAGACCTCGCTCGTCTCGATGCTGGCGGGCCGCCCCGATGAGGGCCTGAGCGTAGTGGGGGGTGACGCGCGCGTGCACGGCATCTCAGCCCGGCGACCGGGGAGAGCGATACGCGAGTGGACGTTCCACACGGGGTACCTTCCGCAAGGTGCCGGTGCGTCGTTACCCTCGCGGTTGACCGTGCAGGACGTGATCGCTGAACCGATCACGGCTCGTGACCGGCGCGTCAACAGCCGGGCACTGGCGGTGCGCGTGGCCACCCTCCTCGACGAGATGGAGTTGCCCCTCGGAGCGGCTCCGAAGTACCCGTACGAGCTCAGTGCCGGCATGCGTCAGCGCGTGGCCCTGGCCCGGGCGTTCGTGCTCGAGCCTCGCCTGTTCGTCGCGGACGACCTGTACGCCAACCTCGATGTCGAGGTCCGCGCGGCAGCGCGCGCAGCGATCGTGCGGCGCCGCGACGGACACGGGATGGCCTCGCTCGTCGTGACGAACGACGCCGACGCGCCCCGAGATCTCGACGCCGACGTTCTCGTTCTGCACGGGGGTCATGCCGTGGCCTACGGCCATGGTTCGGAGGAGCTGCAGTGGACCCCCGGCGGCGCGCCCGACGGTCGCGTTTCGACCGCCTGATTTTTCGCCCGGCCCGCGGTGCTGTTAGTATCGTGTGGTTGCCCGCCGCAAGGCGAGGCATGATCCTCGGTAGCTCAATTGGCAGAGCAATCGGCTGTTAACCGATAGGTTCTTGGTTCGAGTCCAAGCCGGGGAGCGAGAAGTCCGCGCCTATCTAGCGTGGCTCTCACCTTAGGCCCGGGCTTCCACCCCGGGCCTTACCTTTTCCTGCGATACCTCTCCGTCGCGTCCGCATCGCCCGCGCAGCCCGGTGCAACATGGAGCCGGCGCCGCGTCATGGGAGCGGTTCCACTAGACTCGCTCCGGCCGTCGCCTGCGGCCGGAGAGGATTCCGCCGTGCCGGCAGTGACACCCCGGGTGCGCCGCGATCTGCAGGGACTTCGCGCCATCGCGGTGCTGGCGGTCGTCGCCGCCCATCTCACGGGGTGGCCTCGAGGCGGGTTCGTCGGCGTCGACGTGTTCTTCGTCCTGTCGGGTTTCCTCATCACCACGATCCTCCTTCGCGATCTCGGCGACAGCGGCACCGTCCATCTGGCGACGTTCTACGCCCGTCGCGTCCGGCGCCTCCTCCCCGCCGCTCTCCTCGTTCTCGTCACCGTGGTCGGCGCAGGCTTCATCGTCTTCCCGGGCGTCCGTGCGGAGGCCGTGCTCGGTGACGCCCTGAGTGCGGTCGCGCTCGTCTCCAACTGGCGCTTCGCGCTCGAGGGGCGCGATTACTTCTCCGCCGCCGACCTCTCTCCGCTTCAGCACTTCTGGTCGCTGTCGGTGGAGGAGCAGTTCTCTCTGGCATGGCCTCTTCTCGTGCTGCTCGCCCTCGCGGTCGTCCCCGCGGTCGCCCGTCGGGGACGCGGGGGACGCGCCACGGTGACGACCACCGCGGTCCTGGTCGTCGTGGCATCCGGGACAATCGCGTGGGGGCAGACGTCGAGCGATCCCAGCGTGGCGTACTTCTCGACGGTCACGCGCGCCGGAGAACTCGCCGTAGGTGCCGCGCTGGCCGGCCTCGCGCCCGCGCTCTCCGGTCTGCCCGCCGCGCTCCGGGTTCTCTTCGCGTGGAGTGGCGTCGCGGTCGTGATCACGGCGTTTCTCATCATCGACTCGACGTCTGCGTTCCCGGCACCCTGGGCGCTCCTCCCTGTCACGGGGGCAGCCCTCATCATCGCAGGGGGGATCGGGGGTGATCCCGGGCATCGGCATCTCTTCGTTCTGACGAACCCGCTGACGGTGGCCATCGGCAACGTGTCGTACTCGCTGTACCTCTGGCACCTCCCCGTGATCGTGTTGGCCGGGCTGCTGCTGGCTCCGGGGCCGGCGGTTCTTCCCCTCACCGCCCTGGTCATTGCGGTGCTCACCGTCTCGACCTACCTCGGCATCGAGCAGCCGCTCCACCGCTCGCCCTGGCTGGACCGGCGAGGCCGCCGCCCCGCGGAACCGTCCCGTGATGACCGCGTGAGCATCCCGGCCGAGGCCCCCCTCGCCCCGTCTCCGGTGTCGGTCCCGCGCGCCGCGGCCCTCGCCTCACGTCCCGCGGGATGGGTACCGGGGCAGCGGTATTATCCTGGGTCGCGCCCGGCTCCGAGGGCTGGGGCTCCTGCCCCCGGAGGCGCGGCGATCGAGGCGCGTCGCCCCGAGCACGCCGCGCCGGCTCGCACGGCGACACCTCCCACGGCACCTGTAGCCACTCCGGCGGCGGCCGCCCCGACCGCCTCGACGTGGGCGGACTGGCGTTCCCGGTTCGCACCGCGGATGGGACTCGCGGCCGCCACCCTCGTCATCGGAGCGGGGGCGAGCGTGCTCACCTTCATCGTCGCGTACGGCGCGCCCGACTTCGCCCCGGCATCGATTCCCGCCGCTGCAGCCCCCGCTCCCATCGATGACGGGGCGAGCGCCCTCACGACGCTGCAGGCCGACCTCGCGGCCGCAGCGGCCGCGACCGCGTGGCCGGAGCTGCATCCGTCGATGGACGACGCGATGCGGGAGTCCTCCGCCGCCAACCGCGCGCACGACTGCTTCACGCCCGACCCGCTCCCCGGCGCGGAGCAGTGCACGTGGGGCGACGGCGACGCGCCTCGCCACCTCTACCTCGTGGGGGACTCCAGCGCCATGGCCTACGCCCCGGCGTTCGCGAAGCTCGCCGAGAACAGCGGGGATCAGTGGCGGGTCACCACCGTCGGAATGTACGGATGCCGCTTCACCGATGTGCTCGTCGAAAGCCGGGACCCCGCGGTCATGGCCGCGTGCGCCCAGCGCAAGAGCGACGTCGCGGCCATGATCGCGGCCGCCCCCGCCGACCTCGTCGTCGTCTCGAACGCCTTCACTCTGGGACGTACGGTCGACGGACGCGATCTCAGCGCGGACGACCTGGCATCCGCCGTCTCCGCGGAGGTGGAACCATGGGCACCCGCCGGGCGGACGGTGTACCTGTCTCCACCACCCCACGGCGCCGATCTCGGGCGCTGCTACTCCGCGCTCGCCGGACCCGCGGCGTGTCTTGCCGCGGTCGACGACGTGTGGACGCAGATGGAGACGGCGATCGAAGCGCACGCCGCGACCACCGGGGCTGCGACCGTGAGCGCACTGCCGTTCAGCTGCGTGAACCTCGTCTGTCCCGCGTTCGCCGGCGATACGCCCGTCCGCTACGACGACATCCACATCACGCCCGCCTACGCCGAGCGCCTGACACCGATCCTGATGGCCGAGCTGAACGCCCGCGGTCTGCTGTAGCACACGGCCCGCGCAGCCACGATCGCTGCGAGGCTGGGACGGTGACCCCCGCACCCGACCCCCGCCACTTCGACCCGGATGCCCTCCGCTCCCGTCTGCTCGATGAGCGCGGGGGAGAGGTCGACGACAGCATCCCACAGCTCGCCGAGGCCGACCCCGACCTCTGCGCGATCGCCCTGGCCCTGCCCGATGGAACGGTGCGACGCAGCGAGAGCGCCGAGATCGCGTTCAGCATCCAGTCGGCGGTGAAGCCGTTCCTCTTCGCCCTCGCCCTGCTCGACACCGACGGCGACGCGCTGGAGCGGGTCGGCATCGAACCGACGGGCGAGTCCTACGATGCGATCAAGCTCGAGAGCGGCACCGGTCGGCCGCCGAACCCGATGGTGAATGCGGGCGCCCTGCTCACGGCGTCGCTCGTCGAGGGGAACGGGCCGGAGGAGCGCAGCGCGCGTATCTCGCGGGGCCTCGCCGCGTTCGCCGGTCGCGACCTCGAGGTCGACGAAGACGTCGCGCACAACGAGCATCTGCTCGGCGATCGAAACCACGCCCTGGCGCACCTGATGCGCGCCGAAGGCACACTCGTCGCCTCCGCAGACGACGCTGTCGCCGTCTACGCCCGCGCGTGCGCGACCCTGGTGGATGCCGCGACCCTCGCGATCATGGGGGCGACCCTCGCGCTGGGCGGCGTCAACCCGCAGACCGGCGCTCGAGTGGTGCCCGAGCGGATCGCGCGCGACGTCGTCGCGGTCATGGCGACCTGCGGGGTGTACGACGGTTCGGGACGCTGGATGCGAGCGGTGGGCATCCCGGCGAAGTCCAGCGTGTCGGGCGCGATCGTCCTCGCAGCTCCTGGTCGCCTCGGCGCGGCCGTCGTGAGCCCGCCTTTGGACGCGCAGGGCACGAGCGTACGGGGACACAAGGCGAGTGAGGTGCTGAGCGACGAGCTCCGCTTGCACAGCTTCGCCACCGGGAACGCGTGACGACGCCTGCTCAGACGAGCTTCACGGGCAGGTCGTCATCGCTCCGCGGCGGTCGCGTCAAGAGTTCTCTCGCTTCTTCGGCGTCGACGTGCGCGGGGAAGAGCGCGCGGGAGAAACGGCCTCCCGCGTCCTCGCGAGCCCGGGGGAGACGGATGCCCGCCCCCTCGACCAGAGCGAGAGCCGCGCGACGCTGATCGTCCGTCATTCCGAGGCGCCCGCCGCGCCGCAGGACGAGGGGCGCCGTCAGCTTGTCCGTGCCCTCGAGCGTCAGGAAGAGCGTCCGGGGCGCACCGGGCACGAGTCGCGCCACGGACACCCGGGCCGCCGTGATGTCAGACCACGGCGCCTCCTTCGTGCCCGCGCGCAGGCGGCGCGCCCGCACGTCGACCCACACTTCCGGGAACTGATGCAGGAGCCAGCGCCACAGCAGGATCGCTGCGAGCACCAGTACGCCCAGGACGATCGCGGTGCCGATCGCGCCCAGGTCGCGGCCGAGGAGGACGCTGAACGCTTGCCAGGCCAGCACACCGAAGCCCAGGACGCCGACCGAACTGTAGAGAGCGATGGTGCCGGCATCCCGAGCCGTCACGAGCACCCATCCGGGGGCCACCGGTTCGGCCGCCGTTTCCGTCGCCGCCTCAGGGAGGGGCTCCTCGAGCGACGCGGATCGGCTCGACGCACGGATGGCGCGCAGAGACGCGATGCCGATCACCAGCGAGGTGACGACCAACACAGCGAGGATCGACAACCGGCCGATCTCGCCCGGGTACTCGTGCAGGAAGAGAACGAGCGTCACGGCACCCGTTGCTCCCAGGAACAGGAGCACCGACGCCTGGACGAAAGCGCCGCGGGCAGCCATCCGGCGTCGCCGATCGGGATCCCACGTGTCCCCGGACGGCGCCGGTTCGGGCCCCCAGGTCGTCCGGCTCAGCCAGACGGCACCCAAACCCGCGAGGGCGACAGCCGCGGCGAGCCCGATGGCCGCCGCAAGACTCACCCCTCCTCCTGTTGGGAGCAGCGTGACGAACATCACCGCCGCGACAACAGCCACGACGATGAGCATCGCCCCGGAACGTTTCGGTGTCATGATCCCCCCGCTCCTCTCTACCGGCCCGTGCGCATTCACAGCCAGGGCTTGCACGGAGGGTCGCAGACCCGCCGGGATGTGAGAGCATCGGCGAGGACGTGGCTCCGTGGCGTCCGCGAAGGAGACCTGATGCAGCCCGCCGTGCGCCGCCGCGCCTCTCGCTCCGTGTCGATCGGCGTCGTCGCCGCCCTCGCCGCAACCCTCACCGGGTGTGGCCAGGGCACGAACGTATCCGAGGACTACGCGCAGATCTGCCGCGACAACGCGACCGAGAAGCGCTTGCCCGACGACGATTGCAACAACCACGGCGGGGGAGCGCACTGGTACTTCCTGCCGCTCGGGTCCAGCGGGAGGAACGTCCCCGCGGTCGGTCAGCCGGCCACGGGCGGCACCGACGCGCTGCCGTCCGGCAAGACTGCGGCGAAAGGCATCTCCGGCGACGGAGCGAGCGTCTCGCGCGGAGGCTTCGGCGGCTCGGGCTCCGACGGAAGCCACGGCGGCTGATGCGTCGCATCGAGCTCGACCCGCGCCCCGACTGGGAACGCACCATCAAGCAGTCCGGTCTGATCTACTCGCGCTCCCTCCGCGACGACGGCAGCGCGGTCGAGTACTGGAACGACGGCGCCGCCTACGTCTTCACCCTGCCCGAGGTCGAAGAGCTCGAGCGGCAGACCGAGGAGTTGCACCGCATGTGCCGCGAGGCGGCGAGGTATCTGGCATCCGGAGAACTGGGGAACCTCGGGCTGACCCCGAAAGCATTCGAACTCGCTCAGTGGTCGCTCGAGCAGGACGAACCCGATGTGTACGCCCGCTTCGACCTCGCGTACACCGGCGACGGCTCCCCGGCAAAGATGCTCGAGTACAACGCCGACACCCCCACCGGTCTCATCGAGGCCTCGCTCACCCAGTGGTTCTGGCTGCAGGACCGTCTGAAGAGCGGCGCGCTCCCCGCCGACACCGACCAGTGGAACGGACTTCACGAGGCCCTCGTCGAGCGCTGGCGCGTCCTGCTGCATCGCTCGCTCACCGAGGGTGAGGGCGGGCGGTTGTTCGTCGCCCACTCGGATGCCGATATCTACGGCGAAGACTGGGACACCGTGGCCTACATGCGCGACCTCGCGGCCGAGGCGGGGTGGGAGCACACGGGTATCGAGATGAAGGACATCGGCTGGCACCATGGCGCGCGGCAGTTCGTCGGCGTCCCCGAGGCGTGGGGCTCGTCGCGCAGCATCGCGGCCCTCCCCGGCGACGAACCCGGCACGCAGTACCCCGTCATCCGAAACCTGTTCAAGCTCTACCCCTGGGAAGACCTCGTCTCGGGCGAGGACCGCATCGTGGGAGACCAGGAGTTCGGTGCCCTCTTGATCGCCGGACGCGGCCTGTTCGGGCACTGGTACGAGCCGGCGTGGAAGATGTTCCTCTCGAACAAGCTCCTGCTCGTCGCCCTGTGGCGGTTGTTCCCCGGACACCCCAACTTGCTGCCCGCCTACGCCGACGGCCCGAACGGCATGACCGATTACGTCGTCAAGCCGGTGTTCGGCCGCGAGGGAGACGGCATCCGCGTCCACCGCGCCGACGGCACCGTCACATCGAACGGGCAGGAGTACCGCCGCGAAGGCACAGGACGCGAGCGCGTGTGGCAGGAGTATCACGAGCTCCCCGATTTCCCGGGATCGAACGGGAGCAACCACCCCGTGCTCGGGTCGTGGGTCGTGAACGACGAGAGCTACGGGGTCGGCATCCGAGAATCGGACGGACCGATCACCGACTACTACTGCCGGTTCGCTCCGAACATCATCGAGGCCTGACGGGGAAGTCCGGCCGCCACGAGGCGCCCACGGACCGGCGACAGAAACCGGTGATTCACGCGTCGATGTCGTCGACTCCCGGCATCCACGAGGCCCCGGGCTTGCCCCACTTGCGCTTCTTGGCGATCTTCGCGACCGTTCGACTGTCGTCGTCGTCGAGCCGATCGACGTAAAGGATGCCGTCGAGGTGATCGAACTCGTGCTGGAGGATGCGCGCACGCCAACCCGTGACCTCGATCCGGACCGGCTGGCCCTCGAGGTCGACCCCCGTCAGCAGAGCGGCCTCGGACCGGCGAAGCGGGAATCGTTCACCGGGGAACGACAGGCACCCCTCCGACTCGTCATCCGGATCGGGGTAGCCCGGCTCGAGCGGGCGGATCCAGAGCTCGGGGTTGATGACGACCCCCCGCCACGGCAGGCCCTCGTCGTCTTCGTACGTGTACGTGAAAATGCGCAGACCCACGCCGACCTGGGGCGCGGCGAGACCGACGCCGGGTGCGGCATCCATCGTCTCGAACATGTCGGCGACGAGCTCGCGCACCTCATCGGTGATCTCGTCGACGCGGGCGGCGGGGGCATGCAGCACGGGATCGCCCATGATGCGAATCGGGAGAACGGCCACGTCACCAGCCTATCCAGCGAGCAGGCGGCTATCGTCGGAGAGTGATCCCGCTCGATGTCTCCCTCAGCGACGGAATCGACCAACTCGTCGGTGTCTTCCGCGACCCCCGCATCCTCCTCGGCATTCCGCTGGCCCTGCTCGGCGCGGTGTTCATGTCGTTCGGTGCGCAGTACCAGCACCGCGGTGTGCAGAAGGTCGAGCGCCTCTCGGGCAAGACCACCGGTGGTCTGTCGCGTTCGCAGTTGACCTCGCTGATCACCCGCCCCTCGTGGGTCGCGGGCACGATCATGCTCGGGCTCGCCATCGTCTGTCAGCTCGCGGCGCTCTCGGTCGCGCCGTTGATCCTCGTGCAGCCCTTGGGGGCGATCGCGCTCGTCATCACGACGATCCTCAATGCCCGCGTCACGCGCCACAAGCCGACCCGCCAGTCGCTCATCGCGATCGCGGCCTGCGTCGGCGGAATCTTCATCTTCGTCACGATCGCCGCCTTCTTCGCGACAGAGCACGAGGTCACCGAACGTGAGCTGCTGATCATCCTCGGCGTCCTGGCCGTCGTGGTCCTCGTGTTCGGTGTCTTCTGGGTCTTGGTGCGCCGCCGCGCCCAGGCGCTGTTCTACATCATGGCTGCGGGTGTCATCTACGGTTTCGTGGCGACCCTGGCGAAGGTCATCATCAGCCGCATCCAGGCGGGCAACTTCGAGTGGCTGACGCTGCTGTGCGTCGTCGCGCTGCTCGCGGCCGTCGCCGTCGGGGCCTACTTCGTGCAGACGGCCTACTCCGTCGGTCCGCCCGACCTCGTCATCGCCGGCCTCACGGTCATCGACCCGATCGTCGCGGTGCTGATCGGCCTTCTCGTGCTCGGCGAAGCCTCGACCGCTCCCGCCTGGGCACTCATCGGGTTCGTGATCGCCGGCGCGATCGCCACGTGGGGCGTCATCCAGCTGACGAAGCACCACCCGCAGATCGCCGCCGACGGCAAGCCGAAGCAGCCGCGCGTCCACTGACGCCTGTGGCGCGCCGCTCGTCGCCGCGCTCGCGCGCCGAGATCACACGATCAGCGCGAGCGCACACGGACCGGCCGCGCCTCATCGTGCGACCTCGGACGGGACGTGTGATCTCGAGGGGAATCACCGAGGCACCCGGTCCGCCGTGGGTGACGGGACACGGATGCCGGTAGGCTCGTCGTCGCTGGGGGCGGTGGCCAAGCTGGTCAAGGCAGCGGGCTCATAACCCGACGATCGTGGGTTCAAGTCCCACCCGCCCTACTGAGACGCCCGCCCGACCCGTCCGCGCGATCAGCGGAGGGCCGGGGACGAGCGGAGGGCCGGGACCCGGCATCCATCCTCCGTTCGTCCCCGGCCCTCCTGCCGTCACGCGGCCCCGCGCGTCACACCAGAGCCGGCGACGACACCTCGTCGCGCACGATCGCAGCACCCGCCGAGAGTGCGCTCATCTTCTCCAAAGCCACGGGACGCGGCAGGGGTGCCATGCCGCAGTTCGTGCTCGGGATCAGCTTGTCGGCGTCCACGAACTGCAGCGCCCGGCGCAGTGTGTCCGCGACCTCTTCAGGAGTCTCGATCGTCTCGCTGGCCACGTCGATCGCGCCGAGCATGACCTTCTTGCCGCGGATGAGCTCGATCAGGTCGATCGGCACGTGCGAATGGTGGCTCTCGAGCGAGACGGCGTCGATCGTCGAGCGCTGCAGCAGCGGGAACGACTCCTCGTACTGACGCCACTCCGACCCGAGCGTCGCCTTCCAGTCGGTGTTGGCCTTGATCCCGTAGCCGTAACAGATGTGCACGACCGTCTCGGCACGCAGCCCCTCGGCCGCGCGTTCGAGGGCGGCGACGCCCCAGTCCTTCATCTCGTCGAAGAAGACGTTGAAGGCGGGCTCGTCGAACTGGATGACATCGACGCCCGCCGCTTCGAGCTCGCGCGCCTCCTGGTTGAGGATCGTCGCGAACTCCCAGGCGAGCTTCTCGCGGCTGCGGTAGTGACGGTCGGACAGCGTGTCGATCATCGTCATGGGTCCCGGCAGGGCCCACTTGATCGGACGGTCGGTCTGGGTGCGCAGGAACGCGGCATCCTGAACGAAGACCGGCTGGCGACGGCTCACCGCCCCGACGACGGTCGGCACGCTCGCATCGTAGCGGTTGCGGATGCGCACCGTCTCGCGGTTCTCGAAGTCGACGCCGTCGAGGTGCTCGATGAAGGTCGTCACGAAGTGCTGGCGGGTCTGCTCGCCGTCGCTGATGATGTCGATTCCACGGCGCTCCTGCTCGTGCACGGCGGAGCGCAGCGCGTCTTTTTTGCCCTCGACGAGCGCGTCACCCTCCAGTTCCCACGGGGCCCAGAGGATCTCGGGCCGGGCGAGCCATGCGGGCTTGGGAAGGCTGCCGACCAGCGCGGTGGGAAGGAGTGCATCGGTCATCGCAGCACCGCCTCGACGTTCGCGGCCCACTCGTCGAGGGCACGGCGGTGCGGGGTGACGAAGTGCTCCTCCGCGTAGCGGCCCTGAGTGACCGCCAGTCGGCTGCGCTCCTCGCGGTCGTAGTCGATGTCGGTACGGACGAAATCGGCCTGATCGAGGGTGGGACGGTAGACCTCACCGGCGGGGGCGACGGCGTTGTAGATCTCGGGGCGGTAGATCTTCTGGAACGTCTCCATCGTGGCGATCGTCCCGGCGAGCTGCAGATCGGAGTAGTCGGCCACGAGATCGCCACGGAAGTAGAAGGCGAGCGGTGCCACGCTCCCGCGCGGCATGAAGTAGCGAACGCGCAGGCCCATCTTGGCGAAGTACTCGTCGGTCAGCGAGAAGGAGTCCTGCTCGTACTCGACGCCCAAGACAGGATGCTCCACACCGGTGCGACGGTAGGTGCGGCTCGTGGAGACGCTGATGCAGATCACCGGTGACAGCGGGAAGAGCTCGCGGTAGGCCGACGACTCCAGGAAGTACTGGAAGATCTTGCCGTGCAGGTCGCCGAAGTCGTCGGGAACCGTGAAGCCGGTCCCTTCGGCATTGGCGGCGGGGAGCACGACGCTGAAGTCGTAGTCCCGGAGATACGACGAGAAGTTGTTGCCGACGATGCCTCGGTGCCGCTCGCCCGTGGTCGAGTCGACGATGTGGACGTCGAGCACCTCGATGACGGGGAACTTCTCGTCGTCGGCGCCGTCGGAGAACTGCAGATGCACCGACACGATGTCGAGTTCGACTCGGTAGCGGTCACGGTCGGGCTCGTGGGATGCCACCAGCTCGTTCAGACGGCGATCCATCATCGACAGGGCGTTGCGAAGATTCTGCTGTCGCCCCTCGCCCCGCGCCAGGTTGGCGAAGTTCGTCGTGACGCGTGAATTCTCGGCGGGAGCGTAGTCCTCGTCGAAGCGGGTGGTGGTGATGCTGAACGTGATGTCGTTCGCCATGGCATGCCAATCGGAGAGGGGCGGGATGCTGCCCCCTCATCGTGCTCGCGAGCGGAAGACATCGGGTAATCCGGCCTCTCTATGTGGAGGTATAGCCTGAGGCTATGTCCCGTCGTCCGAGCGGCATCACGCTGCAACAGCTTCAGTCGTTCATCGAGGTCGCCGCGGAAGGCTCGATCAGCGCCGCGGCCGACCTCCTGTACGTCGCTCAGCCGACGATGTCGGCGGCCATGCGCGACCTCGAAAGCCGTGTCGGGCGCGACCTGCTGGTGCGCTCCGCCCGCGGGGTCACCCTCACCAACGACGGTGTCGAGTTTCTCGGATACGCGCGTCAGGTCGTCGAACAGGCAGAGCTCCTCGAACAGCGCTACCTCGGGCGCCCGCCGTCCCGGCGCCTGCTCGGCGTCTCGGCGCAGCACTACTCGTTCGTCGTCGATGCTTTCGTGCGCCTGGTCAAGGCCACGGACGCGGCCGAGTACGAGTTCTCCCTACGCGAGACCCGCACCTGGGACATCATCGAAGACGTCCGCACGCTCCGCAGCGAGCTCGGGGTCCTCTTCCGCAACGACTTCAACCGCAATGTCATCGACAAGCTCCTCCGCGACTCGGGGCTGGCTTTCCACCCGCTGTTCATCGCCGACCCCCACATCTTCGTCTCGCGACGCAACCCGCTCGCGTCACGCGATCGCGCCACCCTCGACGATCTCGTGGGGCTGCCACGACTCACCTTCGACCAGGGGGCGAACAACTCGTTCTATTTCGCGGAAGAGATCCTCTCCACTCTCTCGAGCGCGCAGGAGATCCGGGTATCCGACCGCGCCACGATCTTCAACCTGATGATCGGTCTCGACGGGTACACGATCTCGACCGGCATCATCAGCGACGACCTCGACCCCGAGATCGTCGCCGTCCCGCTCGATGTCGACGAACGCATCGAGATCGGCTGGATCGGTCGCACGGCGATCCCGCTCACCGAGCTCGCCCAGCGCTACCTCGCCGAGATGCGTTCGGTCGTCGTCGAGGCGGGAGTGGCGCTGGCCGAGAACAACGCGTGACACCGCCGGGGCTTCCCGTCGCCCACCCGGATGCCGGCATCCGACGCGACCAATACGCTCGATCAAGACGCTTGATCGAAACGACGGGAGCCCCATCGCGTGAGCAGGAACACCGCCGACGTCCTGGCGCGGCTGTACTTCGCCGTCCAGGCCACCGGCGGAGCCGCATGGTGGGTCGCCGTGTTCACCGTTCCCCTCGTTCGCACCGCGACGCTCGGCGGTCTCGACCCGGTGATCGTCGCGGTCGTCGACATCCCGCTGTTCGTGGCGGCATCCGGTCTCGCCGCCGTGGCGCCGCGGCGCGTTGCGCGCATCGCCGGTCTGATCGCTACCGCGTGGACGATCGCGGTCACCCTGTCGCTCGCTCTCTACGCGACACTCACGACTCTCGCCGGGTGGGGTGTGCTGATCATGGTCGCGGCATCCTCGGGGTCGATGCTGGCTCTGTCTCTTCTGTGGCTCGGCCGGATCCCGACGGCCTGGCTCCTGGTCGGCCCGTTCGCATTCCGCCCGGCCCGACCGCGCGAATCTCCTCTCGCGCACGTGCGTGCGACGGCGGTCCAGATCGTCGTGTTCTGGGGGATGTTCCTCGTCGTCTTCCCGCTGGTGATCGCTTTCCTGGAGCAGCGGTGGGGTCTCGCCCTCCCGCTGCCCGCGGGAACTGCCCTGGTGGGAGCTGTCCTCGTCGGTGCGGCGAGCCTGCTGGGCCTGGCCGCGGCCGCGGCGCTGACGGTGAAGGGAGACGGAACACCGCTGCCCTCGGCGATGCCGAACCGGCTGGTCATCGCCGGACCCTACCGCTGGGTACGGAACCCGATGGCCGTCGCCGGAATCGTCCAGGGGGTCGGCGTCGGCTTGATCCTGCAGTCATGGCTCGTGGTGATGTGGGCGCTCGTGGGTTCTCTCGTGTGGAACTACGCGATCCGCCCCCACGAAGAGGCCGACCTCGCCTCGACCTTCGGCGACGACTATCGCCGATACAGCGAGCACGTGCGCTGCTGGGTGCCTCGACTGTCGGCGCGGGCGTGAACACGACGCCGGCCCCGTCCCCCACCCGTCGGGTGGGAGCGGGGCCGGCGACTCGTCGTTACCGCGTGACCTCCGCGAGCTCACCCGGGCCGGGCAGGATCTCGCGCAGCAGATCGTCGAGGGTGACGACACCGAGGAGGCGCTCTCCGTCGACCACCGTGGCCAACTGCACGCGCCCGCGGCGCATGCGGGCCAGGGCGTCGTACGCAGAGGCATCCGGTTCCAGCACGAGAGGCTCGCGGGCGATCTCCAGAGCCGGGGTCGCCGGGTCGACCGTCAACGTCTCGCGCACGTGCGCGACACGAGACGACGCGCCCGTGCCGACGAGGATCCGCAAGTGCGTCGATGATGCCGCCACGGCCTGGATGTCCGCCACGGTTGCCTCGGCCGGGACGCTCGTGGGGGAGCGGTCCGTCCGCACGATGTCACCGACGGTCAGCGTACCCAGGGCGATCGCCTGGGCGATCGGCTCGGAGTACTGCACCTCGAGCGTGCCCGCCTGACGCGAGTGCGCCACGAGCTCGCGGATCGTGTCCGCGTCCTGTCCACCCGCGGCCGCCTTGTCGACAGGCTCGACTCCCGACGCCTTCACCAGGCGGTTCGCGATGTGGTTGATCCACAGCAGGAACGGACGCAGGGGCCAGGTCATGGCTCGGGCCAGGATGCCGGTCGCCTTCGCCGCTGTCTCGGGGTGCGCGATCGCCCACGACTTCGGGGCCATCTCACCGATGACGAGGTGGAGGAAGGTGACGACGATCAGCGCGAGCATGAACGCGATGATGTCGGCGAGGATGTACGGCAGACCCCACGCTTCGAACACCGGCGCGAGCGCATAGTCGATCGCCGGCTTCGTGATGGCACCGAGCAGGAAGGTGCACGCGGTGATGCCCAGCTGCGCGAAGGCGAGCATGACGGTCAGCTCGTTGACACCGCGCAGGGCGGCGCGCGCCGAGGCGCTCGTGGCCGCTTCCTCCTCGAGGCGGTGACGGCGCGCGGCGAGCAGCGCGAACTCCACGATCACGAAGAACGCGCTCGCGACGATCAGCAACGCGGTGACGAGGGCGACTGTCCAGCCGTTCATCGGGCCACCTCCTCGTCGAGGCCCGGCTCTTGCGTGACGGGCTCGGCATCCCGGTCCACCTCGTGCAGGCGCACCGCGAGCTGGGAGGGCACGTGACGATCGACCTCGACGACCTCGATGGTCAGCCACCTCTCGATGTCGAGACCCTGCACGCTCTCGGACGGCCTCTCGGGCAGATCGACGCGGACGACGGCACCGATCGTCGGCAGGTCGCCATGCGTCTCGATGACGAGTCCCGCTGCTGTCTCGGCGTCGGTCTCGGCCAGGTCGTGGCCGATGACGCGCTCGAGCTCGTCGAGGTGCAGGTCGCCGGGTACCGTCCACGCGTCGTCGCCGACGGCGGCGACCTCCGCGGTCTCGGCGTCGTGCTCGTCGGACAGTTCGCCGATCACTTCTTCGGTGAGGTCTTCGATGGTGAGGATGCCATCGAAGTTGCCGTACTCGTCGACCACGCACGCGAGCTCGTTGCGGGTCTTGCGCATCCGGTCGAGGGCGACCGGCAACATCATCGAGGTGGGGAGCACGACCGCGGGGCGCATGACCGTGGCGACCGTCGCATCGTCGGAGGGCTGCTCGCGGAGAAGGTCGATGAGCTCGACCACACCCACCGGGGAGTCCTCGTCACCGATGACCGGGTACCGCGTATGACCGGATGCCATGAGGGCGCGCACCTCGCCCACGGTGGTGTCGGGGGTGACCGAGTCGATCTGGGAGCGCGGGATCATCGCGTGCTCGACGTCACGCTGGGGGAAGTCGAGGATGCGGTCGATGATCATCGACAGGTCGTCAGGGAGGTCACCGCTCTGGCGCGACTCCTCGATGATGGCCTCCAGGTCGCGCGCGGTGGCACTCTCATCGACGTCTTCGAGCGGCTCGATGCGCAGCAGACGCAACAACGCGTTGGCGGCGACGTCGAAGACGGTGATGAGCCAGCCGAAAAGCATGAGGTAGATGCGGGTCGGAACGGCGAGGGCTCTGGCGAGCGGCTCGGGGCTCGCGATCGCGAGGTTCTTCGGATACAGCTCACCGAAGATCATCGTCACGACGGTGGCCAGCAGCAGTGCGCCGGTGGTTCCGACGAGCACAGAGACCGCGGGATCGATGCCCACTCCGCCCAGCAGGGTCCCGATGGACTCGCCGATCAGCGGCTCGGCGACGTAACCGATGAGCAGTCCCGTCACGGTGATACCCAGCTGAGCGCCGGACAGCATGAACGAGGTGCGCTTGGTGATCGCCAGGACGCGCTTCGCCTGGGCGTCACCCTTTTCGGCAAGAGCTGCGAGGCGCGATCGATCGACGGACATGTACGCGAACTCTTGAGCGACGAAGAAGCCGCAGGCGACGATGATCGCCAGAGTCACGATGACACCCACCAAGAGTGTCAGAGCCGCAGCCAGCATCAGATTTCACCCCCTCTCGAAACGAGGGGGCTCGAAGATCGGCCCTCCTGGTCGGGGGAGGTTCGGTGATGGCTCACGGGTTTTCTCTCTCGTGGGTCGGTTGATCGGAGATCGTCCTCAACTGTATCGACCGGCAGAACCCCCGGGCTGAGCATTGACCGCGTAAAAACGGGGCCGGACCGCGCGCGGCCCGACCCCGTCCGTCGTGCGGTCAGGGAGTCGCGCGCCGCAGGGTGAGGAACGACGACGAGGCGAGCACCGCGACCAGCAACAGCCCCCACAACGCCATGCCGAAGGCCCCGAGCGCCGCGCCGCCCTCGATGACCGTGGGCCACGAGCGGGTGAGGGTCACGACGCCGATGAGAGCGACCACGACGAGCGAGACGGCGATCAGGGTCACCGTGAGCACGAGGGTGCCGAAACGCTTGAAGATGGTCGCGGCCCAGAATCCCATGACGAAGAAAAACATCGCCACGGCGAAGAAGGTGACGCCGGCCGCGAGGGGACCGGCCTCCCACAACCACGGCATGTAGAAGAAGTATCCGTTCATGCCGTACCCGTCGGTGGCCTGCTCGACCTGACCACCGATGACGAAGACGGTCGAGAGCACGACAGCGGTCATCCCCGCGGTCACTAGGGTTCCGGCGAAGAACTCGCGGCGCGTCACGCTCATGGCCTGCGAGAACGGGAACGTGCGCGTCAGCGCCTGCGCCCCGATGACGCCGAAGTACCACAGGGGCGCCTGCGCGCCGCCGCTGATCTTGACTCCGTCGACACCCGCTGCCG
The DNA here is from genome assembly GCA_038182865.1 of Microbacterium enclense. Lineage (NCBI taxonomy): Bacteria > Bacillati > Actinomycetota > Actinomycetes > Micrococcales > Microbacteriaceae > Microbacterium > Microbacterium enclense. The sequence goes on from CP116226.1 coordinate 3,537,653, forward strand.
CGATGATCCCGTAGACGAGGAGACTGAGACCCAACGCCCCGAAGAGGATGATCAACGGAAGCCACAGGAATGTCTGGCGGTTGATCAGTTGCAGGCGAACGACGTTCAGCGTGCGGTTCATCGCAGCGCTCCTTCCGGGACAGCGGCGCCGGCTGTCGCCGCGGCGCGCGGGCCCGCACTCTGGGCGCGCCGCACGATGAGTTGTTGCAAAGAGACGGGAGCGACCTCGAGTCGCGCCTCGACGAGGGCACGGCGGTCGATCGGCGTGAGCTCGCCGATGACGGTGACGGATGCCACGCCCCCGAGGCTCTCGCGATGGATGATCTCGCGCCCCGAGCAGAAGGCGTCGACCGCGGTCGCGTCACCGATGATCGTCGCCGCGCCGTGGCGCACGGCATCCGTGTCATCGTCCATGACGATGCGTCCGCCATCCAGCACGATCACCTTCTCGAGGAGGTTGGACACCTCATCGATCAGGTGGCTCGAGAGGATGATCGTGCGCGGGTGGTCGCCGTAGTCCTCGAGCAGGCGGTCGTAGAAGATCTGGCGAGCGACGGCGTCGAGGCCCAAGTACGGCTCGTCGAAGAACGTGATCTCCGACCGCGAGGCGAGACCGATGATGACGCCCACCGCCGACAGCTGGCCCCGTGAGAGCTTCTTGATGGGGCGGGTGAGCGGCAGCTGGAAGTCGCGCACCAGACGGTCGGCGAAGGCCTGATCCCAGTTCGGGAAGAACAGCCGAGCAGCGCGGAACGCGTGGCTGGCTTTCGCGTCGTCGGGGTACTTCTGGCTCTCCCGGACGAAGCACATGCGGGACAGGACGCGCGGGTTCTCGTAGGGATCCTCACCGAAGACGCGCGCCTCTCCGCTCGAGGCGAGGTTCTGGGCGGTCAGGATCGACATGAGGGTGGTCTTCCCCGCGCCGTTGCGGCCGAGCAGACCGTAGATGGCATCCTTCTCGATCCGGAAAGACACGCCATCGAGGGCGAGTCCGCCCCGGTAATGCTTCGTGAGGCCAGATGCCTCGATCACGGCGGTCATCGTGTGGCTCCTTCTTCAATGCGGGGGGAGGGGGTGGAGGAAACGACATCGGCGCGTTCGCGGATGAGGTCGGCGAGGTCGTCGGGACCGAGTCCGAGGGTCCGGGCCTCGGCGAGGAGTGGTTCGACGAAGCGGTCGGCGAAAGCGGTCCGTCGTTCTTTCAAGAGGTTCTCCCGTGCGCCGGCGGCGACGAACATGCCGATCCCTCGGCGCTTGTAGAGCACACCCTTGTCGACCAACATGCTGATTCCTTTCGCGGCGGTGGCGGGGTTGATGCGGTGGAACGCGGCGAGCTCATTCGTCGACGGCGCACGAGTCTCCTCGGCGAGGGAGCCGTCGACGATCGATTCTTCGACGCTCTCGGCGATCTGGAGGAAGAGCGCTCTGCCGTCGTCGATCATGCGATCTCCGTCCGTTGGTTCATTACTTGACTAACTAACCATCTAACGAGCACGAGCTCGCTGTCAAGGACTGAGATATCTCGCGGCGTGAGATAATGGAGGCACCCCGCATTGCTGCGCTTCCCGGCGCGGTCCCGCCCTTTGCATCACAGGTCGCTTTAGTGCGCCAGAAAAGGACAAGCCGTGGGACGCCTCATCTACCGCGATCGCGCATCGTTCGACATCGACGACCGCATCCTCGCCCACCTCCGCATCGTGATCATGAACAAGTTGCGCCGCAACGAAGGGTTCATGCTGCAGCTCCCCGTCAACGAGGGGGTTCGTCAAGCCAGCATCTGGGTGCACGCGTCCAACGCCCTCGTCCTGCAGTTCTACGGCGGTCGTGAGCCGTCGATCGACCGCGAGCTCGTGGATCAGATGATGCACGACGCCAGCAGCGCCGACGGCCTCACGTTGCTGTCGACGGGTCCGGTCATCGCCTCGGCCACCCCGGCGCGCGCCGCGCGCTGAGTCCGAGCCAGCGCAGCCGCCGCGGGGAGTCCGTCAGTCGTCGTGCGCGTGTCCTACGCGCGGAACGGTGACGACGAACACAGCACCCTGCGGGGACGGCACACACCGCACGTCTCCACCGTGGGCACGGGCGATCCCGCGCGCGATCGGCAGACCGAGGCCGACCCCCGATGCCGCGCGCGCGGGATCCAGCCGCACGAGACGGTCGAAGATCCGCTCGCGATCGGCATCCGGGATTCCGGGGCCATCGTCCGCGACGGTGAGGGTGGCGTCCGCGCCCCCCTCACCCACCGACAGCCGGACCGATCCGCGCCCGTCGGTGGCGCGTGCAGCGTTCTCGACGAGGTTGGAGAGGACCTGCGCGAGGCGGTCCACGTCCACGGACGCCATGACCGCGGCATCCGGAACCGCGGATCGCACCTGCAGATGCGGATGCACGAGCTGAGCACGTTGCACCTCGCCGTCCACGAGCGCGCGGAGATCGACGTCGGACATGCTCAGTTCGAGACCGCCGTCGACCCTCGCCATCATGAGAAGGTCGTCGACAAGACGAGAGGCCCGGGCCGCCTCACGCGCGACCTGAGCGGCGAGCACCTCACGCTCGGGCCCGTCCAGGTCGGCGCGCACCAGCGTATCGGCGGCGGCACGAATGCCCGCGACCGGGGTACGCAGTTCGTGTGCGGCATCCGAGAGGAACGCGCGCAGCCGGGATTCCGCCTCCCGAGCGGTCTCCTCGGCACCCACCACGTCATCGAGCATGTCGTCGAGCGCCGTGGCCACGCGTCCGATCTCGGTATCTGACCGCGTGGGACGAAGCCGCCGTGCACGTTCGCCCGCGCCGATCGACCGCGCCACCTCCGACACCTGGTCGAGCGGGCGCAGTGAGGCGCGCACGACGAGCGTGACGGCGCCGGCCGCGAGGGCCAGGACGCCCGCCGACGCGATCGTCATGATCCATCGCACTTGGACGAGCGTCTCGCTCACGCCCACCGCCGACGCCGTGAGGGTGAGCGTCGATCCGTCGCTCAGCGTCGATCGCAGCGTGACGAGATCGTCGTCGCCACTGACGTCGGAGGCGACGACCGTCACGTCCGATCCGCCCGGAGAGGACTGCGGTGAGTCCCGTTCTCCGGGCCCCGGGCCGCCTGGTCCGGGAGGACCGTCGCGGAGCTGGTCGGGACTGGGACCCGCGACGATCGATCCGCCCGCCGCGCTGTCGATGCGTACCGCGAGACCCTGATCGGAAAGACGCTCGGCGAGGTCGGCGTCGTCGACCGTGCCGACGAGCGACGCCGCGGCGGCTGCGCGATCGCGCAGGCGCTCTTCGATCTGTCCGCGCAACCGCGCACCGAGGGCCAGGTCGACCACCACCGACAACACGATCAACAGGAGCGCGACGAGCGCGACCACGGCGATGATCGTGCGGCGGCGCAGTGACCCGGACCGGAGGGCCGATGAGCTCGTCACGACGTCTCGCTCATGCGGTACCCGAGACCGCGCACCGTGTGGATCAACCGGGGCCCGTGCGCCTCCATCTTGCGCCGGAGGGCGCTGAGATGCACCTCGACGAGGTTGGGGTCGTAGTCGTCATAACCCCACACCTGCGTGAGGATCTGCGCTTTCGAGAGGGTGCGTCCGCGACTCTCCGCGAACAGCTGTAGGAGACGGAACTCCGTGGCCGTGAGATCGAGTGCGCCACCCGCACGACGGGCGACGGCCGCATCGGGATCCACGACCAGGTCACCCACCGTGACCGTCTGGGGGAGACGTCCGCGGCGTCGGAGGACCGCGCCGACGCGCGCGACGAGCTCGGCCACCGTGAACGGCTTGACCACGTAGTCGTCGGCGCCCTCGGCGAACCCCCGTAGGCGATCGTCGACCTCGTCGCGCGCCGTGAGCATGATCACGGCGGTGTCACCCGCCGCCCGGATGACGGGCAGCAACCGGATGCCGGAGGGTCCGGGCATCATCCAGTCCAGCACGATCAAATCCGGACGGAACGCCGCCATCCGGCTCGACAGATCGGTGCCGTCCGACGCTCCCTCGGCGGTGAAGCCCTCGGACCGTAACGCGGTGACGACGCTGAGGCGGATCGTGTCGTCGTCATCCACGACGAGGATGCGGGCGGGGGTGGACATCCCGCCCACGGTAGGGGCGGGTGCTGTGCGCTTCGTATGCGAAAGCTATGGCATCCCGTCGCCGTCACGAGCTTCAGGTTCGCTTCAGTCCCGGCTCGAAGGCTGGACATCGACGCCGGAGAACCCTCCGGCCAGGAAGGATCATCATGACCGACGACGACAACCCCACCCTCCCGCTGCCACGCCAGGAGGCGCAGCCCGAACCCGTCCGCTCCCGGTGGGCGCGTCCCGCCCTCATCGTTGGTGCCGTGGTCGTGGCCGTGGGCCTTGCGGGGGGTTCCGCCGCGCTCGCGACACAGGGGGGCGGGTCCCCGTCCCTCGCGGCCGCATCGACGACCTCGGCTCCGAGCGCCGACGGCGGCTCCGGGCCGGGGACCATGCCCCTCCCGAGCGGAGCCACGACCGACGCGCCGACCCCCGGGACGCAGCCCACGCCGGGGACGACGCCCACCGCCCCGGCAGACGGCACCGCTCCTGCGGCCCCGGAAGGCGCACCGACGCCGGGTGCGTGCGGCCCGGGCGGCGCGGGACCGGATGCCACGGGCCCTGAAGCCAAGGGACCGGGGCCGGGCGGCGCCACCCCGCCCGCCGACGGGCAGGCACCCACCCCGCCCGAGGGTGCACCCACCCCGCCCGAGGGTGGACCCACTCCGCCCGCCGACGGCCAGGCGCCCACCCCGCCGACCGACGCACCCACCGCGCCCACCCCGGGCAGCTGAGAACCGCACCGCGCCGACCACCGCGCCACGCGCCCCGCGTGCAGCGTGTGGTCAGCGCGGTGCGGCACGATCGATGCATGAGTACACGGCGACCCCCGGCCCGCCGTCCCTCTCGTCACCGACGACCACCGCGTCGTCGCCCGTCGCGGCGCGTCACCGCGGCCGTGCTCCGGCGCCGCCGTATCACCGTCGGTGTGCTCGTGGCGGTGGGCTCCCTCGCGATCCTCGGACTTCTCGTCTCTGCGATCGTGCCGCTGGCCGGTCTCGCGTCGGCCTGGAACACGGAGACGCGCCGCGAGAGCATCTCGCTCTCCGACTTCGACCCGGGTCGCCTCATCGACGATGCGACGTTCTACGACGGCGACGCGATGACCGCCGACGAGATCCAGCGATTCCTCGACGACAAGATCGGGCCGTGCCGCACCGACACCTGCCTCAACGTGCTGCGAACGACCCTGCCGGGCCGCGATGCGATCGTTTCGGATGCCACCGGCGAGACCATCTGCGAGGCGTACGACGGGGGAGACCTTCGTGCGGCCGAGATCATCGACCGCGTGCAGCGGGCCTGCGGGATCTCCGCGAAGGTGCTTCTCGTCACGCTCCAGAAGGAGCAGAGCCTCGTCTCGGGCCGAACGGCGCGAGGTCCCGACCAGATGGCTCTCAGCGCCGCGATGGGCGCGCGGTGCCCCGACGACGCGCCGTGCGACCCGGGGCTGTCGGGTTTTGCGACGCAGATCGCCCAGGGTGCCGCCGATCTGAAGTCGTACAGCGCCTCCGGCTTCATGCGGCAGCCGGGGACCCACTGGATCGCCTACTCACCGGATCCCGACTGCGGAGGATCCGACGTGGTGATCGAGAACGAGGCGACCGCCGCCCTGTACAACTACACGCCGTACCAGCCGAACGTCGCCGCGCTGGCAGCCACCTGGGGCACCGGCGACGCGTGCTCGTCGTACGGCAACCGGAACTTCGCCCTGTACTGGAAGCTCTGGTTCGGCTGACGCTCTCACGGGCGAATCACAGTGTTGTGATTTCGTTATGTCCGGGCGATAATGACCGAGACAACAGAACATCGCCGTGACTCCATCACAGGTCGTAGGGGAAGACGTACCTGACGAAGGAGAGACCATGGCGACCACGTCTTCGCGCGGAGTGATCCTCATCCACTCCGCGCCCCGCGCGTTGTGCCCCCACCTGGAGTGGGCGGTGGGACGCGCTCTCGGCCGTGCCGTGAACTTCGACTGGACCGACCAGCCGGTGCTCACGGGCAGCCGGCGTGCGGAGTTCTACTGGGAGGGACCAGTCGGAACCGGCGCTGCCCTCGCCAGCGCGATTCGCGGGTGGGAGCACCTGCGTTTCGAGGTGAGCGAAGACCCCACGCCTCGCAGCGATGGTGGTCGGTGGATGCACACGCCGGGACTCGGCATCCACTATGCCCAGACCGACGCAGCCGGCAACGTCGTGATCGGCGAGGACCGCGTCCGCTATGCGATGGAAGTCGCCGCGGGAGACGCGTTCGAGCTGCAGCGCGAGCTCGACGTCGCTCTGGGGTCTGCGTGGGACGAAGAGCTCGAACCCTTCCGCCACGCCGGGGACGACCAGCAGATCGTGTGGCTGCACAAGGTCGGGTGAGACCGTCGGGAGGGGAGGCGCCACTACCGGAGGCCGGTGACCGTTCCCGGCATCGGGACCGCGTATCCCTCACCCGATCGAAAGACGAACGCCCCCGCCATCCCCGAAGCAGTCGGGGGATGCCGGGGGCGTTCGGCCGTGATCAGACCGAGGCGATCGCGACGACGGCGTTGTGCCCGCCGAAACCGAACGAGTTGCTGATCGCGAGCTGGTCGCCCGATCCCAACTCGACGGGGGAGCCGGACAGCGCGAACGGAACCTCGGGGTCCTGCTCGGTGAGGTTGATGGTGGGCGGCGCGACGCGGTTCTGCAGCGCGAGCACCGTGAAGATCGCCTCGAGGGCGCCCGTTCCTCCGAGCAGGTGCCCGGTCGAAGCCTTCGTCGCCGACACGGGGATCTCGTCGACGCGCTCCCCGAACACCGCGCGCAACGCCTGGTACTCGTTGGGGTCGCCGACCGGCGTCGAGGTGGCGTGCGCGTTGATGTGCGTGACGTCGTCGGCCGAGGCACCGGCCATCTCGAGGGCCATACGCACAGCGCGGGCCGCTCCGCGACCCTCGGGGTCGTTCGCGGTGATGTGGTAAGAGTCGGCGGTCACGCCGCCACCCACGATCGACGCGTAGATCTTGGCGCCGCGAGCCTTGGCGTGCTCCTCGGTCTCGAGGATGAGCACGCCGGCACCCTCGCCCATCACGAAGCCGTCGCGGTCAATGCTCGCGGGGCGCGAGGCCGTCTCCGGGGAGTCGTTGCGCTTGGACAGCGCCTGCATCGACGCGAACGAGGCGATCGTGATGGGGTGAATGGCCGATTCGGTGCCGCCCGCGATCACCACATCGGCGAGGCCGTCGCGGATGTGCTGCACGGCGTTGACGATCGACTCGGTGCTCGAGGCACAGGCGGACGCCACGGTGCGAGCGAACGCCCGGGCGTTGAAGTGGAGGGAGAGGTTGCCCGCCGCGGCGTTGGGCATGAGCATGGGCACCGTCATCGGCATGACGCGACGCGGGCCCTTCTCACGCAGCACGTCCCAGGCGTCGAGCAGGGTCCAGACGCCACCGATGCCGGTGGCGAAGTCGACACCGAGACGATCGGGGTCGATCTCGGGGGCGCCCGCGTCTTCCCACGCCTCTTTCGCGGCGACCATCGCGAGCTGCGAGGAGGGGTCGAGGCGTTTGGCGACGGGACGCTCGAGGACGGTCTCGGGGCGCACGAGTGCCTCCGCCGCGAAGGTGACGGGAAGCTGGTACTTCTCGACCCATTCGTGCTCGAGGGTGCGCGCGCCGGAGGTGCCGGCCAGCAGGGCGGACCAGCTCTCGGGTGCCGTCCCGCCGATGGGCGAGGTGGCTCCGATGCCGGTGACGACGATGCGGGGTGTGCTCATGGGGTGCGAAATCCTTGGGTCCGGACCGAGAATGCCTGACCGGTGGGGGCCGAAGCCCCCACCGGGAGAATCAGGCCTGGTTCGAGGTGATGAAGGTGACGGCGTCGCCGACGGTCTTGAGGTTCTTGACCTCGTCGTCGGGGATGGTGACGCCGAACTTCTCCTCGGCGTTGACGACGATCGTCATCATCGAGATGGAGTCGATGTCGAGGTCGTCCGTGAACGACTTCTCGAGGGCGACCTCGTCGGCCGAGATGCCGGTCTCGTCGGTGATGAGCTCGGCCAGGCCTGCGAGAACCTCGTCGTTGGTGAATGCCATGATTTCTCCTGTTCGTGGGTCGGCCCGTGCGGTTACCCGTGGGCCTGGATCAGTCTAGAGTTCGACGACGCTGCGTCAGGGAAGGACGACGACCTGCGCGCCGAAGACCAGACCGGCACCGAAGCCGATCTGCAGCGCGAGCCCGCCGCTGAGCTCGGGGTGCTCCTCGAGCAGTCGGTGGGTGGCGAGGGGGATGGATGCCGCCGAGGTGTTGCCCGTGGTCTCGATGTCGCGACCGATGATCACCGTCTCGGGCAGTCCGAGCTGCTTGGCGAACTCGTCGATGATGCGCATGTTCGCCTGGTGGGGGACGAAGGCCGCGAGGTCGCCGGGCTCGATACCCGCGGCCTCGATCGCCTGACGCGCGACCTTGACCATCTCCCAGACGGCCCAGCGGAACACCGTGGGACCTTCCTGGCGAAGCGTCGGCCACGGGGCCGCCCCGTCGCGGAACTCGGTGAGGGTGGCGTTCATGCCCACGGCATCCGCCTTCGACCCGTCCGAGCCCCAGATCGTGGGGCCGATGCCGGGCGTGTCGCTGGGGCCGACGACCACGGCCCCCGCGCCGTCACCGAGCAGGAACGAAATACTGCGGTCGGTCGGGTCGACGATGTCGCTGAGCTTCTCCGCTCCCACGACGACGACGTGCTTCGCGAGCCCCCCGCGGATGAGGGCGTCCGCCTGGCCCACGCCGTAGGCGAAACCTGCACATGCGGCGTTGACGTCGTAGGCCGCGGCCGGGTTCGCCCCGATGCGGTCCGCCACGATCGCCGACGCCGACGGGGTCTGCTTCGGGTTGCTGATGGTCGCGACGATCACCGCGTCGATGTCGGCGGGGCTCACGCCCGACTTCTCGACGGCCTCGCGAGCGGCCTCGGATGCCAGGTCGATGGCATCCGTGTCCTTGTCGGCGCGAACACGCGTGACGATGCCCGTGCGCTGGCGGATCCACTCGTCGCTGGAGTCGATGGGACCGACGAGATCGTCGTTCGGGATGAAGTTCTCACCGCGGGCGGCGCCGTACGCATAGATCCGCGTGTGGGCCGGTCCCTGCAGCTGGCGGAGGGTGGGGGTGCTCATGCCTGGTCTTCCTTCAGCAGTGAGACGGCCGCGTCGAGGTCGTCGGGGGTCTTGACCGCCACGGTCGGCGTTCCACGCAGAGCCCGCTTGGCGAGCCCGGTCAACGCGCCCGCGGGCGAGAGTTCGATGATGCCGGTGACGCCCTGCTCGGCGAACGACGCCATGCAGCGGTCCCAGCGCACGGGGGAGGCGACCTGCGCGACCACGAGATCGAGCGCCCGGCGTCCGTCGGCGACGACGGAGCCGTCAGAGTTCGTCCACAGCGTCAGGGCCGGGTCGGACACCGCGACGTCGGCGGCGGCGGCGCGCAGGGTCTCGACGGCGGGCTCCATGAAGCGCGTGTGGAAGGCGCCGGCCACCTGCAGCGGAACGACCCGCGTTCCGCGCGGTGCCTCTGCGGCGAGCTCGGCGAGGGCCGGCAGCTCGCCCGCGGCGACGATCTGGCCGCCGCCGTTGTAGTTGGCCGGGGTGAGGCCGAGTGCGGCGAGGCGCTCGAGCACGGCCGACTCGTCACCGCCGACCACGGCGCTCATGCCGGTTTCCGTGATCGCCGCGGCTTCCGCCATCGCGCGGCCACGAATGCCGACGAGACGAAGCGCGTCGCTCTCCGACAGGACACGGGATGCCGCCAGAGCAGAGATCTCGCCGACGGAGTGCCCCGCGACCCCCGCGACGGCCGCGTCCGCTCGCTCGCTCAGCGCGGCCCACGACAGCAGGCTCGCAGCGACGATCAGGGGCTGAGCGACACTCGTGTCACGGATGCGGTCGGCATCCCCCTGCGTCCCGGCGGCGATGAGGTCGACACCGGCCTGCTCGGAGTAGGCGGTGAGGCGCTCTCGCGCCCCATCAAGTTCGAGCCAGGGGGAGAGGAACCCGGGAGTCTGCGACCCCTGCCCGGGGAAGACGGCGATGATCACCGTCCCATCCTGCCAAGGATCGAGCCGGGTCTTATGGAGGTATCGACACAGATATGCGGCGTGTCTTTGTGCGCGCCGTGCATCAACGAGCTGCGGCAGAGCGGCGACCGGCGATTCCCCGTCGGCGTGTGGCGTCGGTTCCGATGGATCCGAGGATGAGGGCCGTCTGCAGGATAAGGGCTTCGCGGGGGCCCGTGGCATCCCATCCGATGACCTCGGACACGCGCTTCAAGCGGTAGCGGACGGTGTTGGGATGCACGTAGAGCTCTCGGGCCGTCGCCTCGAGGGAGCGCCCGTTGTCGAGATAACTCCACAGGGTCGCGACGAGATCGGTGCTGTGCGCGTGCAGCGGACGGTAGACGCGGTCCACGAGGGTCTGCTTCGCCACGGCATCACCCGCGAGGGCGCGCTCGGGGAGCAGGTCGTCCGCCTCGACCGGTCGTGGCGCGTTGCGCCATGCGCGCGCCACAGCGAAGCCCGCCAACGCCGCGCGGGCGCTTTGGCCGGCGTCGACCAGAGCCGCCACCGCGGGTCCGAGCACGAGGTGCCCCGACCCGAAGCCGGGTTCGAGCCGCTTGGCGATCTCGGTGAAAGGAAGCTCCGTCGTGTCGTCGCCGGCGCGTGTCGGGAGTTCGGCGCGGCCGAGCACGAGCACGAGGCGCGAGCCCTGGACCCCGATCAGCACGTCCACGCCGAGCTTGCGCGCCGTGCGGCGCACCTGATCGACGTCGAACTGCGGGGGAGTCGTCCCGACGAGCACAGCGACCTCGCCGTGGCCGTGCCACCCCAGTGCGGCGATACGGCTCGGCAGCTCCTCGTCGGCCTCGCCCGTCAGGATCGAGTCGACGACGAGCGCTTCCAGCCGCGCATCCCAGAGGCCGCGGGCTTCCGCTGCGCGCGCGTAGACGTCCGCCGCGGCGAACGCCACCTCGCGCGAGTACAGGAGCATGGCCTCGCGCACGCTCTTGCTGCGACCGGCGACACGCTCCTCCATCACCTCGACGGTGACGCGGACCAGTTGCAGCGTCTGCGTCAGGCTCACGCTGCGCAGCAGCTCCCGGGGGGCGGCCGCGAAGATGTCCGACGCGATCGCCGGTGTCTGGGCCGGATCCTCGACCCACTGCGTGAACGAGGTGATGCCCGCCTGCGCCACGAGGCCGACGGCGGACCGCCGAGCCGGCGGCATCCCCGCGTACCACGGGAGGGTCTCTTCCAGACGCTGGATCGTCGCCGTCGCGAGGTCGCCCGAGATGCGACGCAGCCAGACGAGCGTCTCTTCCTTGTCGCGGGCGACCCGGTCGAGGTCGGCGGAGGAGGGCGCAGCCGCTTCAGCACCGGGAGTAACGCGGTCGGGACCGGCCCCGCCCGCGAGGGGAGAGCCGGTCCCGACCGTGGGGTCACTCACGCGATCAGGCCTCGCCACCCGCGTTGCCGCTGGTGCCGGCGTTGACGTCGTGCAGGCGGTACTTCTCGATCGCCTGTCCGACGACGGCGCGGTCGACCTTGCCCTCCTCGGCCAGCGCCTGCAGAGCGCGGACGGCGAGCGAAGGTCCATCGATCTTGAAGAAGCGACGGGCCGCTGCGCGGGTGTCGGAGAAGCCGAAACCGTCGGCACCGAGCGTCCAGTAGTTCTGCGGAACCCACTGCCGGATCTGGTCCTGAACCGCGTGCATCCAGTCGCTGACCGCGACGACGGGGCCTTCGGCTTCCTTCAGCTTGTCGGTGAGGTAGGCCACGCGGGGCTCTTCCTCGGGGTGCAGGAAGTTGTGCTCGTCGGCGGCGAGACCGTCGCGACGCAGCTCCGTCCACGAGGTGACCGACCACACGTCGGCGACGACACCCCAGTCGTCCTTCAGCAGACGCTGCGCCTCGAACGCCCACGGCACACCGACGCCCGAGGCGAGCAGCTGCGTGCGGGGACCGTCGCCCTCGCCCGAGGAGATGTGGTGGATGCCGCGGACGATACCGTCGACGTCCACGTTCTCGGGCTCGGCCGGCTGCACGTACGGCTCGTTGTAGACCGTCATGTAGTACATGACGTTGGGGTCGGGGTGGTTGCCGCCGTACATGCGCTCGATGCCCGATCGGACGATGTGCGAGATCTCGTACCCGTAGGCCGGGTCGTACGACACGGTCGCCGGGTTCGTGGATGCCAGCAGCTGCGAGTGTCCGTCGGCGTGCTGGAGGCCCTCACCGGTCAGGGTCGTGCGGCCGGCGGTGGCGCCGATGATGAAGCCACGTGCCATCTGGTCGCCGGCGGCCCACTGGGCGTCTCCCGTGCGCTGGAAGCCGAACATCGAGTAGAAGACGTAGACCGGGATGAGCGGCTCGCCGTGGGTCGCGTACGCCGTGCCGGCCGCGGTGAACGCCGCGAGGGCGCCCGCCTCGTTGATGCCGACGTGGATGATCTGGCCCTGCGGGCTCTCCTTGTACGCCAGCAGCAGCTCGCGGTCGACGGAGGTGTAGTGCTGGCCCTTGGGGTTGTAGATCTTCGCCGTCGGGAAGTACGCGTCCATACCGAACGTGCGCGCCTCGTCGGGGATGATCGGCACGATGCGGTGACCGAAGTCCTTGACCCGCAGGAGGTCCTTCAGCAGACGTACGAACGCCATGGTGGTGGCGATCTCCTGGGTGCCGGAGCCCTTCTTCGGCAGCGCGTAGGCGGAGTCGCCCGGAAGCTCGAGGCCCACGTGTGTCGAGCGACGCTCCGGGAGGAAGCCGCCGAGCGCACGACGGCGCTCGAGCATGTATTTGATGGTCTCGTCGTTCTCGCCGGGGTTGTAGTACGGCGGCTGGTAGGGGTTCTCGTCGAGCTGCGCGTCGGTGACGGGGATGTCCATCGCGTCGCGGAACGCCTTGAGGTCGTCCAGCGTGAGCTTCTTCATCTGGTGCGTGGCGTTGCGGCCCTCGAAGTGGGGACCGAGACCGTAGCCCTTGATGGTCTTGGCGAGGATGACGGTCGGCTGGCCCTTGTGCTCCTTGGCCGCCTTGAACGCCGCGAAGACCTTGCGGTAGTCGTGCCCACCGCGCTTGAGGCCCCAGACCTGCTCGTCGGTGTAGTCCTTGACGAGTTCGAGGGCCCGCGGGTCACGGCCGAAGAAGTTCTCGCGCACGTACGCGCCGTTCTCGGCCTTATAGGTCTGGTAGTCGCCGTCGGGGGTGCTGTTCATCAGGTTGAGAAGCGCGCCCTCGGTGTCGCGGGCGAGCAGGTCGTCCCACTCGCGGCCCCAGACGACCTTGATGACGTTCCATCCGGCGCCGCGGAAGAAGCTCTCGAGCTCCTGGATGATCTTGCCGTTGCCGCGTACCGGGCCGTCGAGGCGCTGGAGGTTGCAGTTGACGATGAAGGTCAGGTTGTCGAGGCCCTCGTTGGCTGCGACCTGGAGCTGACCACGGCTTTCGACCTCGTCCATCTCGCCGTCGCCGAGGTAGGCCCAGACGTGCGAGTCGGAGACATCCTTGATGCCGCGGTTCGAGAGGTACTTGTTCGACATCGCCTGGTAGATGGCGTTGATCGGACCGAGACCCATCGACACCGTCGGGAACTGCCAGAACTCCGGCATGAGACGCGGGTGGGGGTACGACGGGATGCCGTTCGGCGCCTGCGACTTCTCCTGACGGAAGCCGTCGAGCTGCGCCTCGGTGAGACGACCCTCGAGGTAGGCGCGGGCATAGGCGCCGGGGGAGGCGTGACCCTGGATGAAGATCTGGTCGCCGCCGGACGGGTCGTCGAGACCGCGGAAGAAGTGGTTGAAGCCGACCTCGTACAGCGCCGCCGACGAGGCGTAGGTCGAGATGTGGCCACCGACGCCGATGCCGGGGCGCTGGGCGCGGTGCACTGTGACGGCCGCGTTCCAGCGGATCCACTTGCGGTAGCGGCGCTCGAGCTCTTCGTCGCCGGGGAACTCCGGTTCGTTCTGCTGCGAGATGGTGTTGATGTAGTCGGTGGTCGGAACCATCGGCACGTTGAGGTGCAGTTCCTTAGAGCCCTTGAGAAGGCTCAGCATGATCTCGCGAGCGCGAGCCGGACCCTTCGCCTGAACGAGCTGTCGCAGGGATTCCTGCCACTCCCCGGTCTCTTCGGGGTCGCTGTCCTGCGGCCCTTGCGAATACGGATCCTGGTCGTGAACAGTCACGGAAGACCTTTCGTCGTCTGGCAGGTCATGCCAGAGAATCGCCATACGAGTGCGGCAACCCTTGTTCGCTCCGCACAATCAACCATCGTCCAGCCTAGCGAGAAACACCGACGACGGATGCGCGTGGGGCTCGCGCCGGCCTCGCGCATGCAGGACGCTTCGACATCGAACCATTCCACGACATCGTCGACGGGAGACGGATGCCACCCCCTGGCGATCGCAGGGAGACCCGGGCGCGGGGTCTACCCTGAGCGCGTGAGTGACCGAGAATCCGCAGCGTTCCGCACGCGCCCCGAGCATCGCTGGCCGGTTCTCATCGCCCTGGCTGTGGGGACGGGGCTGTACGCGGTCCTGCCGAGCGACGCCTCGGGCGTTCTGCGGTACATCGTGGTCGCGGCGGGCGTGCTCTGTGCGATCCCGATGGTCGTCACCAACCCTTCGCGGTTGACACGGGAATCGCGTGTCGGAAGGGGCTTCGCTCTGGCCTTCACCGCGCTGCTCCTCGCGGCCAATCAGGTGGCACTGTTCCTGCTCGTCCATCAGTTGCTGCAGGGCGAGGGGAGCGGCGCGGCCACCCTGCTCGGTGCGGCCCAGGTGTGGGCCATCAACGTCATCGGCTACGCCGTCGTGTACTGGGAGATGGATCGGGGAGGTCCCATCGCACGGCGTCGCGACCCGCGCGATGCGCTGCCGGCCGCCGATTTCCAGTTCCCGCAGGACTCCGACCGCGATGCGGTGAGCGAGGTCGCGCGCGGCGCTCGTCCGACGTCGAAGACTGGGCGCCCGGCTATGTCGATTACCTGTACTTCTCGGCATCCAACGCGATGGCCTTCAGCCCCACGGACGTGATGCCGCTGAGCACCCGCGCGAAGCTGTTCATGATGGCCCAGGCCATCTCGGGGTTCATCCTCCTGGCGCTCGTCATCGCGCGCAGCGTGAACGTCCTGGCCTGACCTCGATCCGTTCCTTGTGCGGCATCCTGCGGTGCCCTATGTTCGGCGCCAGATCCACGTCAGATCCGATGGCGTACGCCGGGCCCCGTGCAGCATCCGTGCCCTCCGAGCCTGCTGCTTGCCGTGGCGTCTTCCCGTCCATCGTCTGACCAAGGAGCACCCATGTCGCGCACGCCCGATCCGTCCATCGACGACACGGCGGGAGCCGTTCCCCGCCGGCTGCTGTTCACCACCGCCGCTGCGGGGGTCGCGACCGTCGTCGGGGTCGCGGCCGCGTCTCCTGCCGCTGCCGCACCCGGCACCACCTCCTGGTTGCTCGGCGGCAATACGGGGGTTTCCACCGACGGCTCGAACTTTCTCGGCCCGACGAATGCGGGCGCACCGCTCATCTTCAAGACGCGCCAAAGCGGTCAGGCCGCGGCCAGCGAGCGGCTGCGGATCACCGCGACCGGGTCGGTGGGCATCGGTACCGCCACCCCCGCCGCGAAACTCGAGGTGGTGACCGCGGGGGTCGCATTCGCCGGCACCACCACCAGCACCAGTGTCTCCTCCACCGCGGTGAAGGCGAGCGCGAAGAACGGCGTCGCCGTCCGCGCAACGGCCACCACCGGAAACGGCGTGGACTCCACCTCGACCGGCGGCATCGCCGTGCGAGGGACCTCGAAGTACATCGGGGTGTCCGGCGAGGGCGACTCCTACGGGGTGTTCGCGACGTCGAAATCGTACGGCGTCATCTCCTCGGGCGACGACGTCGGGGGCCAGTTCACCGGCGCGATCGGCGCCTACGGCATCTCCACCAGCGACTCCGGCGTGCTGGGACGAGGTCCGATCGGCGTGCGCGCCGAAGGACCGACCGGTCTCAGCGCAGCGGCGACCACATCGGGGCAGGGCATCGCCGTTCTCGGGATCGCGGGGGAGTACAGCCTGTACGGCAACAACGCCGCAACCGCCGGCGTGCGCGTGGATTGCGACTACGTCGGCGCGTGGGGGACCGGTGGTTCATACGGGATGTTCGCCCAGGCGCGCGGCACCTCGGGCACCAACTACGGTCTGTATGCGACGACGCTGAGCGGTGACGGCTACGCCGTCTACGCGCAAGGGCGCGTGCATGTGAACGGCACACTGAGCAAAAGCGCCGGCTCGTTCTTGATCGACCACCCCCTCGACCCCGAGAACAAGTGGCTCTCGCACTCGTTCGTCGAGTCGCCCGACATGATGAACGTGTACAACGGCATCGTCACCACCGACGCCGACGGCAACGCGACCGTGGCGCTGCCCGACTACTTCGACGCCTTGAACCGGGACCCGCGCTATCAGCTCACCGTGATCGGAGAGTTCGCTCAGGCGATCGTGTCACGCAAGGTCGCTGAGAATTCGTTCGACATCCGCACCGATCGCGGCAACATCGAAGTCTCATGGCAGGTCACCGGAATCCGACAGGATGCCTACGCCCAGGCCCACCCGATCCAGGTCGAGCAGGACAAGACCGACGACGACAAGGCCGCCTCCGGGAACGCCTCGCGGCGAAGCGACGGCGCCGCAGATCCTCGCGCACCCCGGGCGTCGGAGGTGGTGCTGCCTCAGTCGGCGCCGGTGCCCGACGCCCCGCCTCTTCAGTGACGATACCCGCCCGCTCTCCCGGGCCTTGCTAGGTTGTCGGGCATGAAAGGTCGTCGTTCCGAGATCCTCATCGCATCGCTCCTCAGTCTTGCGCTCCTTTCCGGGTGCAGCGCGATCGGTGCCCAGACGCCCGAGGAAGATCCCGCTGACGACGCGGTCGACGATCAGGTCGGCGCGACCGTCCCCTTCCCGCGCGTGACCAGCTGCGACGAGGTCACCGCAGCCATTCCCGCTTTCGCAGTCGACATGGACCTGGTGGGCGAAGCGGTCGATGACAGCGGCATCATGTGCCTGTGGGCGGCCCCGGAAGGCGGCCCGTCCGCCTCCATCCTCGTCGCCCAGAACACCATGCCCACGGAAGAGGAATCGGCGGCCGCGGCCAAGATGATCAACCTCGAGTCCACGTACTTCACGAATCCGCAACTGAGCGCTCTCGGGGGTGTGGCGACACGGTGGACGGCCGACGGTTCCCCCGACACGGTCGGGTACACAACTGTCTACGTACCGGGCGTCTCCGTCGAGATGCACCGGGGCGAAGACGGCCCGGACGGCGACACGTCCTACGCTCCCGACGACACGGAAGCCATCGACGTCGCCCTGGCGATCTTGAAGCTCTGACGCGTCACGACCCGCGGAACTCCCGCGCGTGTTCTATGGTGGGCCCTGCCGGGATCGAACCGACGACATCCACGGTGTAAACGTGGCGCTCTACCAGCTGAGCTAAAGGCCCGGGATGCCACGAGTCTAGCGGGACGGCGAGATCGGGACCTCCTCGAGCGATCGCGCGCATGTCTCGACCAGGAACGAGAACACCGCGAGGCTCGGATCGGTGGTCAGCTCGTGGACGCCGTCGACCGCGGGACCGACGCGCCGCCACCCGTTCCCGGGCGCGATGACGTCGTAGCGCTCGACCCCCGCCCCCTGCACGAGGACGTCGGTCCACGTTCCCCCGTCAGCAGAGACGCGGCTGTCGAGTTCCTCTGCCGCCACGGTCGTCGTGTCATCGTCGACCGGCCAGAACGGCTCGAGACCGACCCACGCTGCGACGAGGGCCGGTAGATGCTCGGGCACGACGAGCGCGAGGTGTCGCCGCTCCGGGTCGGCGCCGGCCGCCCCCGTCTGCAACTCGGCGATCGACGGATCGTGCGACACGACGATCCCCTGCGGCCCGGCGAACGCGACCAGCACCGCGGCGTGTCCACCGCGGCGCACCCTCACAACCAGGACGGGTGCCGTCGCCCCGAGGGCGCGAGAGACCGCGACTCCCGTCGGCGTGAGCCTCGCCGTGTCGTCGACGAGGCCGGCCGCGGCGAGTTCGGCGGCGGCATCCGTCCCGCGCACTCGTCGCACGAGCGCACCGAGGGGTGCCCCCAGCCGAGAGCGTGACGCCCCGGCGCGCAGTTCGGTGAGAGCTTCGACCGACACCGCCGGAGCGGTGGTGTCGAAAGGCGCGGGAGCGAACGGCGCCAGATCCTCGAGCGGGAATCCGACACGTCCGGATGCCGCGGCGTCGAGCGAGGCTGCTCCGGTTCCGCGTGCGGCGGCCTCGACGTCGGCCGGATCGGCGGTCAGACGCAGCTGCGCCGCGATCCACAGGAAGGTCGGTGTCAGCGTCCCGAGCTGCGCGGGCGTGGCACTGGCCGACAAGTGCACGTGATGCGTTCCGGTCGCCCAGACCGTCTTGGTGACGACGACGTCCGTCGCCCCCGCGGGGTAGACGAACGTGATCCGGCGCGCGCGGGCGAGGGTGGCATCCGGATCTTCATCCCACAGGTCGACACCCACCAGGCGGGCGCCCGGATGCTGAGTACCCGCGGCCAGGAGGGCGACCGCGGTCGCATCGGTCAGCGGTGCCGAGCTCTCGACCGCCGTGAGCACGAGATTCGGGCGAAAGCCCGCCTGCTCCCCTCGCAGCGTCAGGACGAGTTCTGCCCCGTCGTACGCGGACGCGGCGAAACTGTCGGGATAGCGCACGACGGCGTGCGGTGTGCGCTCCTCGAGGACCTCGGGAGCGGGAATGTGCTGGCCCGCAGCGAAGAGCTTCACGCGCGACCGCCCTTCGTCGTCAGGTCGTCGCCGCGCAGCGTGCGATACCACGCGGGCAGGAGGAAGCGAGGAAGCCAGAACGCGCCGACCACCGCGATGATCAGTAGCACAGCGGCGACCCCGAGCAGAGCGAAGAAGGCCGCCCGCGAGTACGCCTGCACGAGGACCGCAACGGCCGCGGTCGTGAAAGCCGCACCCAGCCACAGCCAGGCGAACCCGATCGTGCTGCCGAAGCCACGGCGCACGCGGATCCATCCCTTCCAGATGCCGGTGTACGCGATGACCCCGAGCACGAGGAACAGGACACCGACCAGGAACCCGGCGCTCACAGCAGTTCGCCCTGCGGCTGGGGCTCGACACCGAGGGGTCCCGGCGCCTCGATCGTGACGTTCTCTTGACGGATGCCGTCCATGACGTCCTGACCGATCTCCTGACCGCCCCACCCGCCGAGGACACCGCCGATGACGCCCCCGATGATTCCGCCGATGACCGTCCCCGGCCCCGGGAAGATCGATCCGATGCCGGCTCCGATGAGCGCACCACCCCACGCTCCACCCGCACCACCGGCGACCGATGAGCTGCCGACGACCGCGGTGTCGACCCACGCCTCCTGCTGGCGCTGTTCTTCGGTCCAGTCCGGATGACGGGTGAGGGTGTCGTTGTAGCTCTCGCCGTACACACTCCAGTAGGTCAGTCCCGCGCCGAGGATCGACAGGCCCTTCCCCGCGTGACCGGCCCAGGCCGGGGGCGTACCGATCCGTTCCGGGGCGAACTGCGGGTGACCGTTCCACCCGGGAAGACCTGAAATGCGCGGCGGGGTGTCGGGCAACAGGGTGCTCTCGAGCACCCAGACGCCGGACGGGCGCTGGACCCACACCTGCCCGTCGATCAACGAGCGCGGCCAGGTCGGGTTGATCTGTCCGGCCGTCAGCCGAATCTCCTCCGGGATGAAGGCGCCCGGTCCCGGCACCATGAGGGTGCCGCGGTAGCGCTCGAGGAGCTCGGCCGCCAGACCCTGCACGCCGGAGCCGATGTTGCCGTTCACGAACTCCAGGCCGTCGCCCATCGCCCAGGACCAGGAGGTCCGCAGCGCCCGCAGTGCCCGAGCGCACTCCTGGTCGGCCGCGGCGACGTCGGTCTCGAACAGCGCGCGCGTGCGGCCGACTTCGAAGACGGTCGGCGCATCCGGGTCGCGGTCGGCCGCGGGGAGGTCGCCCTGCGCGTCGACGGTGTCGAGATCGGTCACCAGGGCGGCTCGACGCGTCTCGAGAGACGTCAGCGTCTCGGCGTACGTCCGTAGCGCCGAGACGGCGGACGCGAGCGCGGTGGTGAGGTCATCGACGGCGAGCGGGAGCGTCGCCATGGCACCGTACGCGGTCTGCGCTTCGGGAGCCTCGTACACCGCGCTGAGCCCGCCCCAGCTGGTGGTGACGTTGGTCACGGCATCATCGAGCCCGTTGAGCGCGCTCTCGAGCGTGTCGGCGGCGGCCGACACCGCCGTCGAGCTGGGCACCGCGACCAGCGTCGAACTCGACGGGGTACTCACGGCTGCAGCCCGTTCATCGTCGACTGCGTCTGCGCCGCCATGTCGTAATCGGCCTGCTCGTACAGCGCGACGACACTCTCCGTCGTCTCGGTGACGGTCCTGACGTGCCGACGCACACCGGCGAGACGGATCAGGAACGGATCGGCGGCGACCTCGGCGAGCGCGGCCGAGGTCTCGCCGGCGCCCACGGCCTGTTGTGCCGAGGCGAAGGCGTTCGCGGTCGCGACGACGACGCCGTCGATCGCCTCGGCGTGTTCGTCGGTGGTGCGGCAGACGGCGCGCGCCTGCACGGGGTCGATGCTCCACGTCACGGTGATGGCATCCCTTCATCCGGGGGTCCGTATGTTCCAGGCTACCCACGCTCTCCGCGTGTCCCACCCCCGGGGTAGCGTGGAGTCGTGAACGCCGACCCCGCCGACCAGCGCAAACTGCTCGATCTCGCCGACCTCGATGGCCGTATCCGGCACGACGAACGCGTCGCCGCAAACCCGCCACAGGCGGCGCAGGTGCGCGACCTCCTCGCGCAGCGCTCCGCGCTCAGCCAGGAGCTGTCGATCCGGGCCAACACCCGGGACGATCTCACCGCCGAGATCGCACGGCTCGAATCCGACGTCACCGTGGTCGACGCGCGAATCGCACGCGACACCGAGCGGCTCGCGGCGTCGTCGAACCCCAAGCAGGCGCAGGGCTTCGAGAGCGAGCTCGCCGCCCTCGCTCGTCGCAAGAGCGACCTGGAAGACGTCGAGATCGCGCTGATGGAGCGCCTCGAAGCCGCCGACGCGGCCGTCGCCGAGCAGGAGGCGCTCATCGCCGAGACGAACGCGCGCGGTGCCGAGCTCAGCGCCGAGGCGAAGCGCGTCGTCTCCGAGGCCACCGACCGCCTCGAGGGGGCGCGCCGTGACCGCGAGGCCGTGTCGGGCTCGCTTCCCGCCGAGCTGCTCGCCCTGTACGAGCGACTCGCGGCGCGCGGCAACGGCGCGGGGCTTCTGCGTGCGGGAGCGTGCGAGGCGTGTCGCATGGTCCTTCCTCCGAGCGACCTCGCCGCCGTCCGGCGGGCCCAGACCGACGAGGTCGTGTTCTGCCCCGAGTGCGGGGCGATTCTCGTCCGCACCGAAGAGTCGCGGTGAGACACCCTGACGTCCGCGGTCTCTGACGCGGTCGTCGTCGGGCGCACGCCCTCCGGCGATGTCGCGCTGATCGTTCTGGATGCCACGGGCGCGGCATCCGACACCATCGTCGTCTCGCCACGCGACCTGCCCGAAACGATCCGGTTTCGCGAGAGCACGGGGCTCGTGCGGTGGATCTGGCATGACACGCGGGCCTGGTACACCGGGCTCCTCTCGGCGGGGGTCCGCGTCGCTCGGGCGTGGGATCTCCGACTCGTCCATTCCCTCTTGCGCGACGCGGCGGCGGTCGGCGACGATCACGGTCTCCGCGCGGCACGGGCGTGGGACGCCGCTCTTGCCGACACCGGGGTGACCGACACGCTCTTCGACCTCACCGACACGGCCTCCGGACCTCCCGACTCCGCTGATGCCGCTGTCGAGGAATACCGACGCCAACGCGCAACCCTCGAGTCGTCGACGGCTCCGGACGCGCTGCGTCTGTTGGCGGCAGCCGAGTCCGCGGGTGCGCTCATCGCCGTCGAGTTGCAGGCCGCGGGGCTGCCCTGGAGCGTCGACGCGCACGAGCGACTGCTCGAACGCGAGCTCGGGGAGCGTCGGGGGAGCGCGCTACCGGTGCGCCTCGAACAGGCGGCGAGCAGCGTCCGGGCGGCCCTCGGCGACCCGGCAGCGTCTCTCGACTCGCAACCACGACTCCTGCGGTCCCTGCACCGAGCCGGCCTGTTCGTCGAGTCGACGAGCAAGTGGGAGCTGACCGAGCACGATCACCCCGTGGTCGCCCCGCTGCTCGCCTACAAGAAGCTCATGCGCCTGCACACGGCGAACGGCTGGGCGTGGATGTCGGAGTGGGTGCGCGACGGGCGCTTCCGTCCCGTGTACGTGCCCGCCGGCGTCGTCACCGGACGCTGGGCCTCATCCGGCGGGGGCGCGTTGCAGATCCCGCGCCAGCTGCGGGTCGCGGTGCGCGCCGACCCGGGATGGACCCTCGTCACCGCGGACGTCGCGCAGCTCGAGCCCCGCGTGCTCGCCGCGATGGCGCGCGACACGGCTCTCGCCGATGCGGCGCGCGGCCGCGACCTCTACTCCGGCGTCGTCGACGCGGGCGCCGTGGCCACGCGCGCCGAGGCCAAGATCGCCATGCTCGGCGCGATGTACGGCGCGACGACGGGGGAGAGCGGACGACTTCTTCCTCGCCTCCGGCGCACGTTCCCTCGCGCCATGGCCCTGGTCGACGACGCCGCGCGCATCGGTGAGGAGGGGGGCGTCGTGTCGACCTGGCTGGGCCGGACCTCGCCAGGCCCGGGGGAGGCCTGGCGTGCGGTGCAATCCCGCGCCGGCGACGCCGAGGCATCCGGGATCGACGAAACCCGGGCTCGACGCTCGGCTCGGGACCGCGGACGTTTCACGCGCAACTTCGTCGTGCAGGGCACGGCCGCCGAGTGGGCTCTCGCCTGGCTCGCCGACCTGCGCGGGCGTCTGGCGGCGATCGAGCCGGTGGATACCGCTCACGCGGCCCCGCGATCAGGACCGGTGTTCGACCGACGTCCGCACCTGGCGTTCTACCTGCACGACGAGATCATCGTGCACACCCCGGTCGTGCACGCGGAAGCAGTCGCGGCCGCCGTCAGGGAGTCGGCGGAGGCCGCCGGGCGCCTGCTGTTCGGGTCGTTCCCCCTCGATTTCCCGCTGGACCTCAAGATCGGCGAGACGGCGGAGAAGGGCTGAGCGGGCGGAGCCCCACCCCGCCCGCCGGTAGACTCAGGGACGCGAATGGGTCGGCTGGACGGTCGCGTCACGGGTTCGCCCGTGCCGAGGAACGTCCGGGCTCCACAGGGCAGGACGGTGGGTAACGCCCACCCGGAGCAATCCGCGAGACAGTGCCACAGAGAGTAGACCGCCGCGGCCCGTCAGGGTCGAGGTAAGGGTGAAAGGGTGGTGTAAGAGACCACCGGGGTCGTGGTGACACGACCCGCGAGGTAAACCTCGTCCGGAGCAAGGCCAGACAGGGGATGACGACGCGGCTCGCCGAGTCCCCGGGTAGGCCGCTGGAGCGGCACGGCAACGTGTCGCCGAGAGAGATGACCGTCCACGGGGCTGATGCCCCCGGACAGAACCCGGCGTACAGGCCGGCCCATTCGCGCCTGAGGTCGGTCGCGGGCTCAAGCCGCGTTCACCAGCCCGATCATCTCGCAAGACGTCTTCGCGGTGGCTACGTCCGGAACATGCCAGACGCGGGGCCAGGCCACCGCTTTGAATGAGCTTTGGGCTGTTAAGCATCCCCGGTTCGGCGCCGTGTTGTGAACCTGGCGCCGAGCAGTTCGTCGTTGCTCAGTGCGTGCAGGCCGAGTCTGTGATCGCGGTTGCGCCTGAAGGGCAGGGACGGGGGTCAGGACTGGTGACGAGAAGAAGCGTCAACGGAAGGACCACCGCAACGACGACGGCGATGACGCCCATCACGATCCACGTGGACACCCTGCCTCGGGGGGGGTGCTCCTATGTCCTTTGTCAAGCTGCGAGGGGTAGTCGGGGTTGGTAGAGGGTGCCGTCGCGGAGCATGGCGTAGAGGACGTCGGAGCGTCGTCGGGCGAGGGCTATGAGGGCTTGGTTGTGTCGTTTGCCTTGGGCGATTTTGCGGTCGTAGTAGGCGCGAGAGTCGGGGTCGCGGAGCGCCGCGAAGGCGGAGAGGAACAGGGCGCGTTTGAGGATTTTGTTGCCGCGCCTGGAGGGGTGTTCGCCGCGGATGGAGGTGCCGGATCGTCGTGTGACGGGTGCGAGGCCGGCGTAGGCGGCGAGGTGCCCGGCGGTGGGGAAGGTCTTCCCTGCGACTTCGGTGAGGAGTCTGGCTGCCGTCCTGACGCCGACTCCCGGCATGCTCGTCAGGACGGGGTGAAGAGGGTGCGCCTCGACCAGGCGTTCGACCTCGGCGGCGATCTGGTCGCGCTGGGTGCGAAGCGTCTGGAGTTGCTCTGCCAGTCGCGGCAGGACGAGAGCTGCGGCGTTCGTGCCGGTGACGGTCACTGTCTGCTGTGCGAGTGCGGCGGCGATCTCCTCCGCCCAAACCCGTCCTTTGCGGGGTGCGTGCTTCAGGAGCAGGTTCCCGAGGCGCTTCACGCCAGCGGTGCGCAGGGCGTCTGGAGAGGGGTGCTTGCGTAGGAGGGCGAGCATCGCGGGGTGATCCAGGCGTGGCCCGATGACGCGTTCGAGGGTGGGATGGATCTGGGTGAGCAGCCCGCGGATGCGGTTGCTGACCTGGGTGATTTGCCCGGCGAGGTCGTCGTCGAAGCCGCAGAGCATCGTCAGTTCCGCTACCTGCTCGTCCGCGATGGCGATGGAGCGGAGCGTGTGGGGCATGGTGCGGGCGGTCTCGGCGATAATGGCCGCGTCCCTCGCGTCGGTCTTCGCCTCTCCAGGGTGCAGGTCGGCGATGCGCCGCATCGCCAGCCCCGGCAGGTAGCCGACGGTCGCGCCCGCGGCTTGGGCGACTGCGACAGGCAGGGCGCCGACGGTGGCTGGCTGGTCGACGACCAGCAACACAGGTCCGTGCTCCGCGAGGTCAGCGATGATCTGCCGCAGCCGGGTCTCGTCCTGCGGCAGCGCCCGATCCAGCAGGTGTTTCCCAGCGCGGTCGAGGGCGACGGCATGGTGCTCGCTCTTGCCGACGTCCAGCCCGACGAACACCGCGATGGTGTCGTAGCCGGCGATGGCTGTGGTCATTGTGCTCCTCCGTTCTGTCGTGCGAACGGCAACCGGAGGGGCGGCATGCCTCGGCATCCACGTTACGGACGGCCTCGCCAGCTGGCGGGTCGAGCTCCTATCAGCGATCACACACCGCCGACCAGGCCCGGCGACAACACCCCCCAGATCATGGGTGACAGGGGGCAGAGAGCCATACCGGGCCCGGCAGGCTGCCACCACTCAGCATGCCGCCGAGCGGATCACGGAAAAAGTAACGGGGTGCTCCTATGTCCTTTGTCAAGCTGCGAGGGGTAGTCGGGGTTGGTAGAGGGTGCCGTCGCGGAGCATGGCGTAGAGGACGTCGGAGCGTCGTCGGGCGAGGGCTATGAGGGCTTGGTTGTGTCGTTTGCCTTGGGCGATTTTGCGGTCGTAGTAGGCGCGAGAGTCGGGGTCGCGGAGCGCCGCGAAGGCGGAGAGGAACAGGGCGCGTTTGAGGATTTTGTTGCCGCGCCTGGAGGGGTGTTCGCCGCGGATGGAGGTGCCGGATCGTCGTGTGACGGGTGCGAGGCCGGCGTAGGCGGCGAGGTGCCCGGCGGTGGGGAAGGTCTTCCCTGCGACTTCGGTGAGGAGTCTGGCTGCCGTCCTGACGCCGACTCCCGGCATGCTCGTCAGGACGGGGTGAAGAGGGTGCGCCTCGACCAGGCGTTCGACCTCGGCGGCGATCTGGTCGCGCTGGGTGCGAAGCGTCTGGAGTTGCTCTGCCAGTCGCGGCAGGACGAGAGCTGCGGCGTTCGTGCCGGTGACGGTCACTGTCTGCTGTGCGAGTGCGGCGGCGATCTCCTCCGCCCAAACCCGTCCTTTGCGGGGTGCGTGCTTCAGGAGCAGGTTCCCGAGGCGCTTCACGCCAGCGGTGCGCAGGGCGTCTGGAGAGGGGTGCTTGCGTAGGAGGGCGAGCATCGCGGGGTGATCCAGGCGTGGCCCGATGACGCGTTCGAGGGTGGGATGGATCTGGGTGAGCAGCCCGCGGATGCGGTTGCTGACCTGGGTGATTTGCCCGGCGAGGTCGTCGTCGAAGCCGCAGAGCATCGTCAGTTCCGCTACCTGCTCGTCCGCGATGGCGATGGAGCGGAGCGTGTGGGGCATGGTGCGGGCGGTCTCGGCGATAATGGCCGCGTCCCTCGCGTCGGTCTTCGCCTCTCCAGGGTGCAGGTCGGCGATGCGCCGCATCGCCAGCCCCGGCAGGTAGCCGACGGTCGCGCCCGCGGCTTGGGCGACTGCGACAGGCAGGGCGCCGACGGTGGCTGGCTGGTCGACGACCAGCAACACAGGTCCGTGCTCCGCGAGGTCAGCGATGATCTGCCGCAGCCGGGTCTCGTCCTGCGGCAGCGCCCGATCCAGCAGGTGTTTCCCAGCGCGGTCGAGGGCGACGGCATGGTGCTCGCTCTTGCCGACGTCCAGCCCGACGAACACCGCGATGGTGTCGTAGCCGGCGATGGCTGTGGTCATTGTGCTCCTCCGTTCTGTCGTGCGAACGGCAACCGGAGGGGCGGCATGCCTCGGCATCCACGTTACGGACGGCCTCGCCAGCTGGCGGGTCGAGCTCCTATCAGCGATCACACACCGCCGACCAGGCCCGGCGACAACACCCCCCAGATCATGGGTGACAGGGGGCAGAGAGCCATACCGGGCCCGGCAGGCTGCCACCACTCAGCATGCCGCCGAGCGGATCACGGAAAAAGTAACGGGGGGGGGGGGGGGGGGGAATCACCCATGGCTGAGAGGTTACATCAGCAGACGTGGGATAGGAGCGCCAAGGCGCTACGCGACCAGCACCCGCCACTATGACCTCTGCAGCGCGTCGCTCGCCGTCAGCCGCATCACGCGCGCCGCGCCCGTGGTGAGATCGGGAGGAGCGGCCTAGCCGTCGCCGGGCGACCCGAGATCTCCGCTCGATCCTGCTTCCACCGGGAGGATGCGCGCCACCAACTCGTCGACCACCTCATCGAGGGTCAGGCCGGTCTCGAGGGGCACGGTGAGGCGGTCGAGCATGACCCCGTCGATCGCGTAGTGCAACAAGGCGATCTCGGTGGGCCCGCCAGGCAGGCCCGCAGCGGCGTTGAACGCGACGTCGTCTCGGAACGCACGCTGACGCCAGGCGCCGAGGGTCGTCGCCACGGAGGGTTTGCGCGATGCCTCGAGTCGGAGTTCGAAGAGCGCGAGCGAGACGTGCGGGTCGGCGCTGAGTCGGCGGACGACGTCGCGCACGTAGTCGGCGAACAGGGCCGCGTCGGCCGGGCGGTCGCCGGGGGAGTCGACGGGGTCGGGTGTCAGGCGTTCCTCGATCCGCGTCACGAGCGCGGCGATCAGGTCGTCACGAGTGGGGAAGTAGTTCGAGGCCGTGCCGCGCGGTGTCCCCGCGATGGCGTCGACGGCGCGATGCGTCAGGCCGCGAGCCCCTTCCTCGGCAAGAACTCGGATCCCCGCGTCAGCCAAAGCGGAACGTCGTTCATCATTGCGTGCCATGCCATCGATATTAGCCAAACCACGACATCTGTCGTACATTGGGCGTCATTCATCGTCAGGAGAGAAGAAATGCGTGAACTCGTGTACTACGTCGCCGTCAGTATCGACGGCTTCATCGCCGATCCGACCGGCGGTTTCGACGCGTTCCTCGTCGAAGGTGACCATTCGTCGGTTGTCTTCGAGGAGTACGCCGACGCGCTGCCCGCGCAGGTCCACGCAGCGCTCGGTATCGAACCGCCTCGGACACGTTTCGACACCGTGATCATGGGATGGAACACGCTCGCCCCGGCTCTCGCGGCCGGCATCACCAGCCCGTATCCGCACCTGCACCAGGTCGTCGCCAGCCGCCACGACCCTGACGTGGATCCGTCGGTCACGCTCACTGCCGACCCGCTCTCCGCGGTCCGCACCCTGAAGGCGGAGGAGGGTCGGGACATCTGGCTTTGCGGGGGAGGGCATCTCGCAGGCACCCTGCTCCCCGAGATCGATCGTCTCGTGCTGAAACGCAACCCCCTCGTGTTCGGCTCCGGAATCCCTCTGTTCGGCGACGCGGCGTACGCGCCCCGCAGGTTCGATCCCCTCGACACGCGCACGTTCAGCTCGGGTGTCCTCGTGGAGGAATACGTCGCACGCCGCGCTGGGTAAGCCGGGCAGGTGCGCCGGCATCGTGTCGTCTCGCGCTGCGAAGAGTGCCGGGGGCGCCTCCCGGGCTCAGTCGCAGAGGAACGCGTTCGCCGCCTCGGCGATCGCTGTCGAGTCAGCGCTCGAGACCGTCGCGGTACCGGGCACGGTCACGACGACCTGGTCGACTCCGATGCCCTCATCGAGCTGCCCGCAGGCGCTCTCTCCCGCGGCGACCAGCTGCTCGTCGCTCGCCGACGCGAGGGCACCGAGATTCGCCCGCACCTCGGTGAGGTACGCACCGTCGGCGCCTTGCGTCGCGCCGGGCTCGACGACGATCGTGGTGTCGCCGTTCGAGAACGTGCCGCTCTGCCCCGGGGTGACCGTGATGTTCTCCTGGGTCACCTCGCTCGTGCATCCCGAAAGAAGCACGACGGCGACAGCGGCGGCGAGGACGGCAGCGAAACGCTTCATGGCTTCACCCTAGTGAGCCGACACGTCGTCCGGGAGTCTCCGCGCTACTTCACCGCGGGCAGCGCCTCGGGCACCGGCACGGCCAACGACGCCGCCCCGATGATGCCGGCGTTGTTCCGGTGCTTCGCGGGAACGATCGGCGCCCGTAGTTTCAGCAGCGGCAGGAAGTTCTCCGAGTGCTTCGACACCCCTCCGCCGACCACGATGAGGTCGGGGCTGAAGAGGAACTCGACGTAGTCGTAGTACCACTGCAGACGCTTCGCCCACTTCTCCCAGGACAGTTCCTCACGCTCCATCGCGGAGTAAGCGGCGTAGCCCTCGGCATCCTTCTTGTGACCCGCGCGCTGCAGGTGTCCGAGCTCGCTGTTGGGGACGAGCACGCCGTCGTAGATCACCGCCGAACCGATACCGGTGCCGAGCGTGGTCAGGATGACGAGACCGTCGATGCCCTTCGCGGCGCCGTAACGCACCTCGGCGATTCCCGCGACGTCGGCGTCGTTCGCGAAATGGATGTCTCGTGAGAGGCCCTGCTCGAAGAACTCCTCCGCCTCGAAGCCGATCCACGAGCTCGACACGTTCGCCGCCGAGAGGGTGCGTCCCCCCTTCACGATCGCGGGGAACGCCACGCCCAGCGGCAGATCTGCGGGCGCCTCCAGGGTCGTCAAGACCTCCTTCACGGCGGCGAGGACATCGGCCGGCTCGGCGCCGGCGGGCGTCGCGACCTTCACTCGGTCGCTGATCAACTCCCCGGCATCCAGATCGACGATTCCCGCTTTGATGCCGGTTCCGCCGATGTCCACTCCGACCGCACGCGACGCATTCGTTGCCATGCCCTCCAGCCTATCCAGCCGAGGGGCCCGCATCAGTAGGATCGTCAGAGGCCCGGCGTACATCTGCCGCAGGCTCGTGACCCATCCCGAGGAGCGATCGTGAGCGACGAGAACGCGAAGTACTGGTACAACCTGGAGACCCACGAGGTGGAGCAGGGCTACGCGTCACCGGCGATCGACCGCGCCGGCCCGTTCGACACCGCCGAAGAGGCCGCACGCGCTCCCGAGATCCTGCGCGAACGCTCGAGGCAGTGGGCCGAAGACGACGCCCGCGACGACCGCTGAGTGATCGACAGCGCCACCCGCTGACCGCACCGTACTGAGAACGAGGGATGACGATGGACAAGCAGCGCGATTTCGTTCTGCGCACGATCGAAGAACGCGGCGTGAAGTTCGTGCGCCTGTGGTTCACCGATGTGATGGGCACCCTGAAGTCGGTGGCGATCGCCCCGGCCGAGGTGGAGGGCGCTTTCACCGAGGGCCTCGGATTCGACGGTTCCGCCATCGAGGGCCTCACGCGCTCGTACGAGTCGGACCTGCTCGCTCATCCCGACCCCACGACGTTCCAGATCCTGCCCTGGCGCGGTGAGATCGACCCGACCGCGCGCATGTTCTGCGACATCACCACGCCCGACGGGCAGCCCGCCGTCGCCGATCCGCGCCACGTGCTCAAGCGCACCCTCGCGAAGGCCGCCGACGCCGGGTTCACGTTCTACACGCATCCCGAGATCGAGTTCTACCTGCTGAAGTCGTCGCAGCTGGGCGCCGACGGGCGCCCCGTGCCCGTGGATTCCGCAGGGTACTTCGACAACGTGCCCGGGGGCACGGCGCACGACTTCCGCCGCCGTTCGGTCCGCATGCTCGAAGACCTCGGCATCTCTGTCGAGTTCAGCCACCACGAGGGCGGCCCCGGGCAGAACGAGATCGACCTGCGCTACGCCGACGCTCTCACGACGGCCGACAACATCATGACCTTCCGCACCGTGGTGAAGGAGGTCGCGATCGAGCAGGGCGTCTACGCGACGTTCATGCCGAAGCCCATCAGCGGCCAGCCGGGGAGCGGCATGCACACGCACCTGTCGCTCTTCGAGGGCGACATGAACGCGTTCTACGAAGAGGGTGCGCAGTACCAGCTGTCGAAGGTCGGTCGTCACTTCATCGCCGGTCTCCTGCGCCACGCCAACGAGATCTCGGCGGTGACCAACCAGTTCGTCAACTCCTACAAGCGCCTGTGGGGCGGCGACGAAGCGCCCAGCTTCATCTGCTGGGGACACAACAACCGCTCAGCCCTGGTCCGTGTGCCGCTGTACAAGCCGAACAAGGGCCAGTCGACCCGCGTCGAGTATCGCGCCCTCGACTCGGCGGCCAACCCGTACCTGTCGTACGCCCTCATGCTCGCCGCCGGGCTCAAGGGCATCGAGGAGGAGTACGAGCTCCCCGCGGAGGCCGAAGACAACGTCTGGTCGCTGACCGACTCCGAGCGTCGCGCGCTCGGCTACGCCCCGCTCCCCGCGAGCCTCGACCACGCTCTCGAGTACCTCGAGGAATCCGAGCTCGTCGCCGAGACGCTGGGGGAGCAGGTGTTCAAGTACGTGCTGCTCAACAAGCGCCGCGAGTGGCAGCAATACCGCGCCCAGGTGACGCCGTTCGAGCTCGCCAGCAACCTCGAGGCGCTCTGACGCCGGCTCCGACAAGGCACCACGATGTCGGGCGATCGATCGACGGCGCTCACCGCCCTCGCGCGCATCGGCTTCTCGCGACTCTCCGAAGCCGATGCGCTCCTGGGCGAGCTCGGCGACCTCGTCGGCGTCTCCCGGGAGGATGCCACGGCGCTCGTTCAGCGTGTCGCCGATCCTGACCGCGCCCTCTCGGCGATCGTGCAGATCGCCCGCCGGAACACCGACGCTGTTCGCACGTGCGCCGCGGATGCCGGTGCCTGGCGGGCGCTCTGGGACATCGTCGGCGCCTCCGACGGCTTCGCGGAGTTCTACCTGCGCCACCCGGAGGAGCTCGCTCACCTCACGGGCGCGGGCCTCACCGTCCCCGACGAGCAGTCGATGCGCGCGGAGCTCTTGGCATCCGTGGGCGATGAGAACGGCTTCGCCGCCGATGCCTCGGATGCCGCCTGGGTGACGCTGCGCGTGCACTACCGGCGGCTGCTCGCGCGGGTCGCCGCGTACGACCTCGGACAGGACGACCCCGCCGGCGCGATCGACATGGTCTCGGCCTCCCTCGCCGATCTGGCGGGAGCGGCGCTGGAGGCCTCGCTGAGCGTGGCTCGCGCGCGGGTCGCGGGACCTGGGCCCGCGACCTACCCCCGAACGCAGGTCGAGGCGACGCAGTTCGCGATCATCGCGATGGGCAAGACCGGGGCGCGCGAACTCAACTACGTCAGTGACGTCGACGTGATCTTCGTCGGCGGATCGGCGGACGAGGAGGTTGTCTCCGAAGCCCGCGCGATCGACATCGGCACGCGGCTCGCCGTGCAGACGATGCGCGGCATCTCGGGGCCGGAGATCGAGCCGCCCCTCTGGGAGGTCGACCCGAACCTCCGCCCCGAGGGAAAGCAGGGCGCGCTCGTGCGCAGCCTCGGCTCCCACCGCCAGTACTACGACCGCTGGGCGAAGAGCTGGGAGTTCCAGGCACTGCTCAAGGCCCGAGCGATCGCGGGCGACCCGCAGCTGGGTGCCGAGTACGTCGCGGCGATGCACCCCCTCGTCTGGCATAGCGCCGCGCGCGAGAACTTCGTCGAGGGCGTGCAGCGCATGCGGGAGCGCGTGACCGACCACATTCCGGCGAGCGAGGTGAATCGCCAGCTCAAACTCGGACCGGGTGGCATTCGCGACGTCGAGTTCACGGTGCAGCTGCTGCAGCTCGTGCACGGGCTCACCGACGAGCGCATCCGCCAGCGCGGCACTCTGGAGGCGCTCGACGCCCTGGTCGCCGAAGGGTACATCGGACGCTCCGAGGCGGAGGCGTTCGCGCGCGACTACCGCCTGCTCCGTCTCCTCGAGCACCGCCTGCAGCTCCGGGGGCTCCGGCGGACCGCGCTGCTGCCGGAGAAGCCCGACGACCTCCGTGTCCTCGCGCGGGCGACACGGCTGTCGGACTCCGCCGAGGGCGTCCAGGCGGCCTGGGAGGGGATCAAGCGCGAGGTCCGCGACATCCACGTCCGCCTGTTCTACCGCCCGCTCCTGTCGGCCGTGGCGGCCCTGCCCGAGGGGGAGCGGACGCTGTCGACGGAGCAGGCCCGCGACCGCTTGGCGGCGATCGGCTTCCGCGACCCGGCCGGAGCCCTGCGGCACATCGCGGCGCTCACGAGCGGTCTGAGTCGGAAGGCCACGATCCAGCGTCACCTCATGCCGGTGATGATCCGGTGGTTCGCAGACGGGGTCGATCCCGACTACGGGCTGCTCGTCTTTCGTCGCATCAGCGAACGTCTGGGCAACACCCCGTGGTTCCTCCGGGTGCTGCGGGACTCCGCGGGGGCCGCGGAGAGCCTCACTCGGGTGCTATCTGGTTCGCGCTACATCGGGGAGCTGATGGAGTGGATCCCCGAGGCCGTCGCCTGGCTCGATGACGACGCCCTCCTGCGCCCGCGGTCCGGCAAGGCCCTGGAAGACGAGGCGCGCGCCATCCAGACCCGGTGGCAGAACATCGACGACGCGATGCGCTCGGTGCGCGCCCTGCGGCGGCGCGAGATGCTCCGCGTCGCGATGGCCGCCGTGCTCGAAGTGGTCTCGCTCGAAGAGCTGTCGGACGCGCTCACCACGATCACCGAGACGACCATCCAGGCGACGTTGCGCGCCGTCCGCCGCGCGGTCGTCCCCCCGGAGGACGACGAGCTCGACTTCTCGATCATCGCGATGGGACGCTTCGGCGGTCGCGAGCTCGGTTTCGGGTCGGATGCTGACGTCATGTACGTCTATCGGGCGAACGGCCTCGACCCGCAGCGCGCGAGCACCCTCGCTCTCAAGATCGTCGCGGGACTCAGAGAGCACTCCGAAGACCACCGTCTCCCGCTCGAGCTCGACGCCGAACTGCGCCCGGAGGGCCGCAGCGGTCCGCTGGCCCGCTCGCTCGACGCGTACGCCGAGTACTACCGCCGCTGGTCGCTCTCCTGGGAGGCGCAAGCTCTCCTCCGAGCCCGCGGCATCGCCGGGAGCGTCAAGCTCATCGCCGACTTCATGGCGCTCGCCGACGAGGTGCGCTATCCCGAGAAGGCGGATCCGAACGGTCTTCGCGAGATCCGGCGCATCAAAGCCCGTGTCGAGAACGAGCGCCTGCCCCAGGGCGCCGATCCCGCCCGCCATCTGAAGCTCGGCCCGGGGTCGTTGAGCGATGTCGAATGGCTCGTGCAGATCATCCAGCTGCAGCACGCCCGTGCCGTCCCCGGCCTTCGCACCACCTCGACGCTCGGAGCGCTGAGCGCAGCGGTCGATGCGGGCCTCGTCCCCGCGGACGCAGCCGAGAAGCTCGCGGCATCCTGGCACCTCGCCAGCCGGCTTCGCTCGGCCAACACGCTTCTCTCCGGGCAGACGAGCGACGTTCTGCCGGCGGATCGCTCTCGCCTCGACGGCATCGGTCGGATCCTCGAGTACCCGCCGCGCTCGGCGACGAGGGTCGAAGAGGACTACCTCGCCGCCACGCGGCGCGCGCGCCGTGTGTTCGAGAAGCTCTTCTACGGCTGAGTCCGCAAGCGGAGGGATGCCACTGTCTCGGGCCCGTGCCATCCCTCCGACGCGCGTCACGACATGAGACGCTCGCGCACCTCTCGACGCAGCACCTTGCCGATCAGCGACCGCGGGAGATCGTCGACGACGACCACGCGGCGCGGCACCTTGTACGCGGCCAGCCGCGTCTTGCAGAAGTCGCGAACGGCCTCAGCGTCGAGGTCGACACCGTCGCGGACGACGATGGCCGCAGCGACGTCTTCCCCACCACGCGGCTTCGGCAGGGCGACGACCGCCGCGCCCTCGATGTCAGGGTGCGACACCAGCACGTCTTCCACCTCGCTCGGCGACACGTTGAAGCCACCCGTGATGATGATCTCTTTCAGCCGGTCGACGATCGTGACGAATCCGTCGGGCGAGACGGAGGCGATGTCGCCCGTTCGGAGCCACCCGCCGTCGAGCAAGGTCTCGGCGGTGTCGGCCGGACGGTTCCAATACCCCTGGAACACCTGCGGACCGCGCAGCAACAGCTCGCCGGTCTCGCCCAGCGCGAGGTCGGTTTCCGGATCGGCGGGATCGACGACGCGGATGTCGGTGGAGGGGAAGGGCACTCCGACCGTCCCCGGTCGCCGCGATGGTCCGATCGGATTTCCGAGCGCGACGGGCGAGGACTCCGTCATCCCGTATCCCTCCACCAGCAGCCCGCCGGTCGCGGCTTCCCAGCGGTCGACGGTCGCCACGGGCAGACTCATCGCGCCCGAGATCGCGAAGCGCACGGTCGACAGATCGATCGTGCCTCGGGCCGCCGCGCGCGCGAGTTGGTCGTAGATCGGGGGGACGGCCGGCAAGAAGGTCGGTGGGCTCTTACGGATCGCGGATGCCACGAGCTCGAGGTCGTACTTCGGGAAGAGCACGAGTTTCGCACCGATGCTCATCGCGAACGTCAGGCACAGGGTAAGCCCGTAGGCATGGAACAGGGGGAGAACGCCGTAGAACGTCTCCTCTCCGTCGCGCAGCCCCGGCACCCAGGCGCGCCCCTGCATCGCATTCGCGCGGAGGTTCGCGTGCGTCAGCACGGCGCCTTTCGGGTTGCCGGTCGTGCCGCTGGTGTACTGCAGCAGAGCGATGTCGTCGAGTCGGGGACCCGTGTGCTTGCGCGACAGCGAGCCGTGCGACAGCAGCGACTCCCACGCGCGGGGACGCTTCGACGTCGGCGTCGCCGTGAGCTGCGCACGCGCCTCGCGCGCTTTGCGTACGGGGAGCCGGAGCGCCAGACGCTTCGAGCGGGGCATCGCGGTGGTGATGTCGACGCTGATGACGTGTTCGAGGGCCAGGTCGGAGGGGAAGTCGGCGACGACGTCGGCGATCTTGTCCCACACGACGGCGAACCGTGCCCCGTGGTCTTCGAACTGGTGGCGCAACTCTCGTGGCGTGTAAAGCGGATTGTGCTCGATGACGATCGCACCGAGACGCAACGCCGCGTAGAAAGCCGCCACATGCTGGGGACAGTTCGGCAGCACGAGAGCGACCCGGTCACCGGCGCGCACGCCGAGGCGTCGCAGCCCCTCGGCGGCCCGGTCGATGAGACGCCCCAGGTCGCGGTACGACGTCGTGGCCCCGAAGAACTCGAGGGCCGGCTTCTTCCCGTGTCGCGAGACGCTCGCGGCCATCATCTCGGGCAGAGTCTGCGTGGGCTCATCGATCTCGTGCGGCACCCCGGTGGCATAGGAGTTCAGCCAGGGTCGCGAGGCGTAGGGGAGGGGCATGGCATCCATCCTTCCCTGGACCGCCGACACGACACCGGCATGGCACCTGTGGGGATGCCGGGAGCCTGGCGGCTCGAACGGCCTGCGGGCCCGGACCCGCGCCGATGACCGCGACGCATGCGGGCCCGTCTCCGCGCCGGAGCTGGTTCGATGAAGGAGACACTCTCGCGCTGAGCCGGAGATCGGCCTAGCCTGACGCCATGTGCCGCAACATCGTTCCCCTGCACAACTTCGAGCCGCCGGCCACCGACGACGAATGCCACGACGCCGCGCTGCAGTTCGTCCGCAAGATCGTGGGGACGACCAAGCCTTCGCGCGTCAACCAGGACGTGTTCGATCGCGCGGTCGCCGAGATCTCGGCATCCGTCCGCCATCTTCTCGACGACCTGGTGACGAACGCGCCGCCAAAGGTCCGCGAGCAGGAGGCGGCGAAACGTCAGGCCCGATCGGCCGAGCGCTACGAGGCGATCCGGGTGTTCCAGGAGCAGAAGCGCGCGGAGCGAGCGGGCTGACACCCCGCGCGCGACGAGTACCGGACCTTCCTGCGGGTGATTCAGATTGTCGACCGCAAACGTCGACGCCCGCCCCCGCGAAACGGCGGGGACGGGCGTCGACGTGGATGACCTGGCGATCAGACCCCGAAGTACAGCTCGTACTCGAAGGGGTGCGGGCGCTGAGCGATCGGCTGAATCTCGTTCTCGATCTTGTACTCGATCCAGGTCTCGATGAGCTCCTCGGTGAAGACGCCACCGGCGAGCAGGAACTCGTGGTCGGCACGGAGGGCCTCGAGCGAGTCGAGCAGCGAGTTGGGAACCTGCGGGATGTTCTTGGCCTCTTCGGCGGGCAGCTCGTAGAGGTCCTTGTCGACCGGCTCGTGCGGCTCGATGCGGTTCTTGATGCCGTCGAGGCCCGCCATGAGCTGTGCCGCGAAGGCGAGGTACGGGTTGCCCGAGGCGTCGGGCGCACGGAACTCGATGCGCTTGGCCTTGGGGTTCGAGCCCGTGATCGGGATACGGATGGCTGCCGAGCGGTTACCGGCCGAGTACACCAGGTTCACCGGCGCCTCGAAGCCCTTCACCAGCCGGTGGTAG
Source organism: Microbacterium enclense (assembly GCA_038182865.1). NCBI lineage: Bacteria > Bacillati > Actinomycetota > Actinomycetes > Micrococcales > Microbacteriaceae > Microbacterium > Microbacterium enclense. Next base: position 3,574,869 of record CP116226.1, read on the forward strand.
CTGTTGAGCGTCGGGTTGGTGAAAGCGAGAACGGCGGGAGCGTGAGCCAGCAGTCCGCCGATGTACCACCGGGCGATGTCGGAGAGGCCGCCGTAGCCGGTCTCGTCGTAGAACAGCGGCTTGCCGTCGTTCCAGAGCGACTGGTGGGTGTGCATACCCGAGCCGTTGTCACCGAACAGCGGCTTGGGCATGAAGGTCGCGACCTTGCCCCACTCTTCCGCGGTGTTCTTGACGATGTACTTGAACTTCAGGATGTCGTCGGCCGCATGCACCATCGTGTCGAAGCGGTAGTTGATCTCCTGCTGACCGCCCGTGCCCACCTCGTGGTGCGAGCGCTCGAGCACGAAGCCGGCCTCGATCAGCTTGAGGGTGATGTCATCGCGCAGATCGGCGGTCTTGTCGACCGGCGAGACGGGGAAGTAGCCGCCCTTGTACGGGGTCTTGTTGGCGAGGTTTCCGCCCTCTTCGGCGCGGCCCGTGTTCCAGGCGCCTTCCTCGGAGTCGACCGAGTAGAAGCTCGAGTTCTGCTTCACTTCGTAGCGGACGTCGTCGAAGATGTAGAACTCGGCTTCGGGGGCGAAGAACGCGGTGTCGGCGATGCCGGTGGAGGCGAGGTACTTCTCCGCCTTCTTGGCGACCTGACGCGGGTCCTTGCCGTAGATCTCACCGTTGCGCGGGTTGTAGATGTCGAAGATCATCACGAGGGTCTTGGCCTCGCGGAACTGGTCGACATACGCGGTGGTCACGTCGGGAATGAGCTGCATGTCCGACTCGTGGATGTTCGCGAACCCGCGGATCGACGAGCCATCGAACAGTTGTCCGACGGTGAAGAACTCCTCGTCGACAGTCGAGGCGGGGATGTTGAAGTGCTGCTGCACACCAGGAAGGTCCGTGAAACGGATGTCGAGGAACTTGACGTCCTCGTCCTGGATGAACTTCAGCACCTCGGACGAATCTTTGAACATGAAGACTCCAGAGGTAGAACATTCGGGATGGGTTAGCCGCGGCTAGCCTCCTCGACCATACCCAGAACCGGTGTCTCGGTCATATCTCGCATGTTTCCGGCATGTTACGCGGGCACGATTACGCTGGTCACGTGACCGCTGCTGCCGACAACGACTACCCGGGCCAGCGGCTCGGCCTCCCCCGCGAGGGACGCGGCTCGATCGCCCGTCCGGGACGGCGGATCGCGGCCCTGCTGATCGACGTCGCGAGCGCCGGACTCATCGGATTCGCGTTCTTCTCCAGCCCCGATCCCGTCACCGGGGTACCCTTCGCGAACCCCATCGCGACGAACCTCATCTTCTTCGCCGCGCAGATCCTTTTCATCCCCCTCATCGGGGGAAGTCCCGGTCATCGGCTGATGGGGATGCGTCTGGAACTGGCAACCGGGGGCTGGGTCGGGGTCTGGCGACCGATCGTGCGGACGATCCTCCTGGCGGTCGTGATTCCCGCCGTCGTCTGGGATGCCGACCAACGAGGCCTGCACGACAAGGTCGTCGGAACCGTTCTCGTCCGCAGCTGAAACGAGAAAGGCCCCGCCGCAGCGGGGCCTTTCTCATCGATCAGCGCGGACGCGGTGCCCGCATCTTCGTCGGGTCGACGCCCTTCGGAATCGGCAACGACGCCAGGCCCTGCGACACGGAGGAGACACGCTTGATGACGGCCGCCATCGTGGCCCGGTCGACCTTCTTGGGCAAGCCCTTGATGGTCGACGCAAGGTCCTTGATGGCCACCTCGTCATCGCCGTGACCGACGTAGATGACGGTGATCGGCACGCCGGTGGCGACACGCTGTACGCGCGCACGCTCCTCGCCCATGAGACGGGAAAGACGCGTGCGCGACCCTTCGCCGATGAGGACGACGCCGCCGCGGCCGATCGCGCGGTACACAGCCTCCTGCGTGCGCGGGTTGACGCCGATCGGCGTTTCGGACGCCTGCCAGTTACGACCCAGCGACGACGACAAGACGTGGCCGGTGGCCCCCGGCATCCCGTCGATCTTCTTGTACATCGCGTGGGTGGACAGTCGCGTCATGGTGATCATCGCGCCCAGGATGCCGGCGAGGAGACCGGTGAAGCCCCACAGGATGACGCTCCAGACCGCCACCGGCGGAATGAGGAAGCCGACGAGCACGCCCAGTCCGATGCCCACGAGCACGATGCCGGCCAGCGCGAAAGGCAGCCAGCGGTACTCCTTCTGCGTGAAGGTGTAGAGGGTGCGAAGCTGCGAGAAGAATCCCGGACGCTTCTCAGGGGTGGAGGTACGAGCGGCCATGAGAACGATTCTATCTTCGTGCGTGACACCACCTCTCCTCCCCAAAGAGCTGATCCCGGAGAACATCCACGAACGACGCCCCTGGGTGACGAGCGCGGCGGAGAACGGCGACGATCGGGGGATGAACGCCGACCCCACCCCGACGGTCACCGAACGTCTCGACGACTACCTCCGACGTCGAGCCTGCAGCGGCCTGCCTCTGGCGCCGGGCGAAACCGTCACCATCGCGGTCGGTGTGCTCCGGGGATGCCACGACGCCGCCGACCGCGCCCGCGGTGCGGCGTGGGGTCTGACGGCGCGGGGCCGTCCAGTGCTGGTCGATGGCCCCGACGGCGAAGACGCCGTCGGGGCGACGGCGACCGTCCTGGCGGAGCTGGCACCACTGACGGCATCGGACGGTCGCGATCTCATCGAGCGGGCGCGGGATGCGATCTTGACGCAGCCTCCACGCGTCTGGGAGCAGTGGGAGCGCCGCCTGTTCGCGTGGGCTGAGCCCGTGCCACTCGTCCTTGGACCGCTCGCGCCACGGGACGACCCCGGTTCGCGCGAGACCACCTCAGTCGCGCAGACGTCGCCGTTCCTCGCTCTCGTCGACGACGACCTCGCATCGATGGCGTCGGAGGCCATACGCCGGTTCGTCGACGGCTGGCGAACATGGCGTCATCGCCGAGCGCTCGTCTTCGGCGTCGTGGCGGCGGGCGTCGCTGTTGTCCTCGCGATGGCGCTTCCGTCGGGGGAGCGAGGTACGGCCTCCGCCGACGACAGCGGGGCGACGACCCCGACTCACACCGCCTTATCGACTCCCTCGGTAAGCCCGAGCGCGTCCCACCCCCGGGATCTGACGCCGCCGCCCAGCCCTGAGTCGCGCGCCCCTGAGGCTCCCGCCCCCGACGCGGAGACCCCTGGGGCGGGCACCTCACCTGCGCCCCAGGCCGACGACGTCATCGCTGCCGCGGAGTCGCTGCTGACGGCGTGGGCTACCTGTGCCGATGACACGTCCTGCGAGCAGACCCTCCGCGAGGGGCGGGCCGAACCCGGTGAGGCACCGCCTCGAGACCCACGCGAGGCGGACATTTCGCTCGTCGATGACTTCGGCGGATTGGCCGTGGTACGCCTCGACGACGGCACTGCCCCGCAGTACGTGACGATCGTGCGCGCTAAAGACCGATGGCTGATCCGCGCCGTCAGAACGGTCGCGGACCAGCCATCATGAGCCGGGTGCGGCGGAGATCAGATCCCGAGGTCGCCCTCGAACTGCGCCGCCTCGAGGCGGGCCTTGACCGCGCCGAGGAAGCGGGCGGCGTCGGCACCGTCGATGATGCGGTGGTCGTAGGAGAGCGCCAGGTAGACGTAGGAGCGCACGGAGATCGCATCCTTGCCGTCGACCGATACGACACCCGGCTTCTTCACGACAGCACCGAGACCGAGGATGGCCGACTGCGGGAGGAAGACGATGGGCGTGTCGAACAGCGCACCACGCGAACCCGTGTTGGTCAGAGTGAACGTCCCCCCGGCCAACTCGTCGGGCTTCAGCTTGTTGTCACGCGTCCGTGCAGCGAGGTCGGCGATCTCGCGCGCCAGCTGCGCGATGTTCTTGTCGCCGGCCTCCTTGACCACGGGCGTGAGAAGGCCACGCTCGGTGTCGACCGCGATGGCGATGTTCTCCTGCGCCGGGTAGACGATCTCGTCGCCCTCGACCGTGGAGTTGATGATCGGGTACGTCTTGAGCGCCTCGATCGCCGAGATCGCGAAGAACGGCAGGAACGAGAGCTTGTCACCGGTCTTCTGCCGGAACTCGCCCTTCACGCGGTCGCGGAGTGCAGCGACCTTTGTCACGTCGACCTCGACGACGGTGGTCAGCTGAGCAGTCGCCTGCATGGACGCCACCGCACGTTCCGCGATGACCTTGCGCAGCCGCGACATCTTCTGCGTCGTTCCGCGCAAGGGCGAGACCTCGACGGTCGTCGGTGCCGCGGGGGCTGCGGCGGCCGGGGCCGCGGCGGGAGCCGACGTGGCAGCCTCAGCCGCCTTGAGGACGTCTTCCTTGCGGATACGTCCGCCGACGCCGCTTCCCTTGACGGTGGTCAGGTCGACACCCTGCTGCTGGGCGAGGCGGCGCACGAGCGGGGTGACATACGTGACGTCGTCGTTCGACGACGCGGCAGGAGCCTGCTCGGCCGGCTTCTCCGGCGCGGGGGCAGCCTGTTCGGCCGGCTTCTCGGCGGGAGGAGCGGGCTGCTCGGCGGGAGGAGCGGGCTGCTCGGCGGGAGGAGCGGGCTGCTCGGCGGGCTTCTCCTCGGCGGCCGGGGCCGGGGCCTCAGCCGGGGCGGGGGCGGCCGCCCCGCTGCCGATGCGGGCGAGGGTGGCGCCGACGGCAACGGTCTCGTCCTCCTGGACGACGATCTCCTGAAGAGTTCCAGCGACCGGCGACGGGATTTCGGTGTCGACCTTGTCGGTGGAGATCTCGAGGAGCGGCTCGTCAACGGCCACGTCGTCGCCGACGGCCTTGAGCCAGCGGGTCACCGTGCCTTCGGTCACGCTCTCGCCGAGCTCGGGGAGCTTGACGTCGGTCGCGTCGCCCGAAGCGGCGGGGGCCGGGGCGGCAGCGGGCGCCTCAGCGGGAGCCGCCTCAGCGGGAGCCGCCTCGGCGGGAGCTGCCTCCTGCGCGGGGGCTTCCTCCTGGGCCGCGGGAGCGGCCTCGGGGGCGTCGTCGGACGCCGACGCGCCGGAGCCATCGCCGATCTTCGCCAGCACGGCGCCGACCTCGACGGTCTCGTCTTCCTGCACGAGGATCTCTTCGATCACACCCGAAACGGGCGACGGGATCTCGGTGTCGACCTTGTCGGTCGAGATCTCCAGCAGGCCCTCGTCCTCCTGGACGGTGTCACCGACCTGCTTCAGCCAGCGGGTGACCGTTCCCTCGGTCACGCTCTCACCGAGAGCGGGGAGGACGACGGAAGTGCTCATGGATATGTCTCCTTCGTACCGGATGCGGTATCTAGCTTAGTGACCGGTGAGCGGTCAGAGTGCGTGCAGGGGCTTCCCGGCGAGCGCCAGGAAGGCTTCGCCGAGCGCCTCGCTCTGGGTGGGATGGGCGTGGATGAACGGCGCGATGTCTTCCGGGTGCGCTTCCCAGCCGACCGCGAGCTGCGCCTCGGTGATCAGCTCACCTACGCGGTCACCCACGAGATGCGCACCGACGACGGGCCCATCCACGCGCCGGACGATCTTGACGATGCCCGATGTTCCGATGATCTCGCTCCGACCGTTACCGGCCAGGTTGTACTCGTAGGCACGGATGGCCTCGGATCCATAACGATCCTGCGCCTGAACCTCCGTCAAGCCCACCGAAGCCACCTCGGGGTGCGAATACGCCACACGCGGGACGTCGACGTCGGGGACCAGCACGGGCGACAGCCCGGCGATCTCCTCGGCGACGAAGATGCCCTGCTGGAAGCCTCGGTGCGCCAGCTGCAGGCCGGGAACGATGTCGCCGACCGCCCAGACGTGGGGAACCGCCGTGCGCAGACGCTCGTCGGTCTGGACGAAGCCGCGTTCGAGCGCCACGCCGGCCTCTTCGTATCCGAGACCCGCGGTGACGGGCCCACGACCGACCGCAACCAACACGTAGTCGGCGGTGAGCTCCGCTCCATCGTCGAGGACGACTGTGACATCATCGGCCGAGACGGTATGCGAGGCGAAGCGTCGACCCAGCCGGAACTCGATGCCGCGCTTACGGAACGCCCTCTCCAGCGCCTTGCTGGAGGCGAGATCTTCCGCCGGAAGCAGGTGAGGAAGAGCCTCGACGATGGTCACCTCGACACCGAACGAGCGCCAGACGCTGGCGAACTCGACGCCGATGACCCCGCCGCCGAGGACGATGACCCGTTCCGGGATGACGTCCAGGTCGAGGGCCTGCTCGCTGGTGAGGACACGACCGCCGATCTCGAGGCCCGGGAGGCCGCGGCTGAACGATCCCGTCGCGAGGATCACGTCGGTACCCCGGTAGAGGTCGTCACCGACCCGTACTGCCGGACCCGCCTCCAACGACCCTTCGCCGTGGACGACACGGATACCACGGGTCGAGATCAGCCCCTCGAGGCCCTTGAACTTCTTGGCGACGATCCCCTCGCGGTACGAACGCAGTGCCGCCGGGTCGATACCCGACAGGCTGGCGTTCACCCCGATGCGCGAGGCGTCGCGCGCCGCGTCGGCGACCTCCGCCGCGTGCAGTAGGGCTTTGGTCGGGATGCACCCGCGGTGCAGACACGTGCCGCCCAGTTTGTCCTTCTCGATGAGGACGACATCCTTGCCCAGTTCAGCCAGACGCAGCGCGGCGGCGTACCCGCCGCTCCCACCCCCGAGGACGACGACGTCGGCCGAGTGCTCGGTCATCGCGAGCTCGCCAGAAGCTCGACGAGAGAGCGAACGGTCGCGGCCGTGACGCCCTTGTCGGTGAACCCGAACGGGGCGCCCTTGTTCATACCGACGCCGGCGATGTCGAGGTGCACCCACGGGATGCGCGGGGCATCGGCTTCGTCCGAGACGCGCCCGACGAAATGACGCAAGAAGAGACCCGCGAACAACGAGCCACCCGCCGGGTCGCCGATCTTGGCGTTCTGGAGGTCGGCGATGGGGGAGTCGAGGTCATCCACCATGTGCGCGGGCAGGGGAAGCTGCCACGCCAGCTCCGCCACGCGCGAGGCTGCGCCGAGGTACTCCGCGACCGCGTCGTCCTCTCCCATGACGCCCGTGTGACGGTTCCCCAGAGCGATCGTGATGGCCCCGGTCAGAGTCGCGACGTCGACGATCAGGTCGGGCCGTTCCCGGCTCGCGGCCGCGAGGCCATCGGCGAGCACCAGGCGTCCCTCGGCATCCGTGTTCAACACCTCGACGGTCGTGCCGTCGAGCGTGCGCAGGACATCTCCGGGGCGCGTGGCCCGCCCGGAGGGCATGTTGTCGGCGATGCACAACCACGCGCTGACGTGCACGGGTAGCGCCATCTCCGCGGCGGCCTTGAGCACAGCCAGGACCGTGGCCGCACCGCACATGTCGTACTTCATGCCCACCATGGACGCTGCCGGTTTGAGCGAAAGACCACCGGTGTCGAACGTGATGCCCTTGCCGACGAGCGCGACGTGACGGTTTGCTCCAGCCGGGGAGTACTCGAGGCGCACGAGGCGCGGAGGCCGGTCCGACCCCTGGCCCACACCGAGGATGCCGCCGTAGCCGCCCTCGCGCAGTGCTTCCTCGTCGAGCACCTCGACCTCGACGGGCAGACCGGCGACGGCGTCAACGGCCTGGTCGGCGAAGTCGGCAGGTCCGAGCCATTCGGCCGGAGTGGTCACGAGATCCTTCACAAGCGCCACAGCACCGGAGATCGCGGCGACGGCGACGAGGTCGTCATCGGCCGGAGCAACAGGCGAGAAGACGGTGACCCGGCTCGCGCGGGGCTTCGGCGCGTCCTTCTTGTATCCGGCGAATCGGTAGCCGCCGAGGGCCGCACCCTCCGCAAGCGGTCGCCAGGCGGCCGGAGTCAGCGCCTCGACGGCCACATGGGCGAAGCCGGCGAGCTGGCGCAACCCCGTTCCGGCAGCATCGCGGAGGGCGGCGTCATCCGGCTCGACACCCGCGCCGACGACAGCCACGGGGGTCGTGACGCCCGGAACGTGAACGCGCTGGAACGAACCCGCGGCACCGGTGAACCCGACCGCTGTCAGCGCAGCGCCGAGCCCCTCCCACCCGTCGGGATCTGCCCCTTCGCCTGCTGGTTTGGCGACCACCAGGAGGATCGCATCGGCATCGGACTCGCGGACGGGGGCGTCGGTATACGCCACAGAAGGAAAGGGCATGCCTTCCATCCTAGGTTCGCGCGTGTTCGCTAGAAGCGGGACGCTCCGGAGCCGGGCGTCGGGCCCGGCTCGTAAGCTGGAGGCATGCCGTATTCCGCACCGCTGTACGACCGCGCACCCTCCGCGCCACCGGTGCCCTCGGGGCTTCCCCTCGTGATCGCTCTCACCGGGTTCACCGATGCCGGAGGGGCCGTCACCCGCCTCGTCGAGTACTTCCGCAACGACCTGGAGCCACACCCGGTCGTGGCGTTCGACAACGACACCCTGCTCGACTACCGCGCCCGGCGCCCCCCGATCACATTCGTCGAAGACCACCTCACGGACTACCGTCCGCCCCGTCTCGAGCTCTCCCTCGCCCACGATTCGCTCGGTAGCCCGTTCCTCTTGCTCGCCGGATACGAGCCCGATTTCCTCTGGGAGGCGTTCGCGGAAAGCGTGCTGGAGCTGAGCGCCGGTCTCCAGGTCTCATCCGTCACGTGGGTGCACGCCATCCCGCTTCCCGTCCCGCACACGCGCCCCATCGGGACGACCGTCAGTGGAACACGCTCCGATCTGGCGGAGGCACACTCCGTGTGGCGACCGCACACCCAGGTCCCCTCGACCGTCGGCCATCTCCTCGAGTACCGCTTCGCCGAAGCGGGGGCGAAGGTCACCGGCTTCGCTCTGCTCGTCCCGCACTATCTCGGAGACACCGAGTACCCCGCCGCCGCTCTCGCCGCACTCGACAGCCTGACGGTGGCGACGGGGCTCGTGTTCTCCGGAGAGACCCTCCGCGAAGAGAACCGGGAATTCCTCACGAAGGTGACCGAACAGGTCACGGCCAGCGAGGAGCTGACGCGCATGCTCCAGGGCCTGGAGGAGCGGTACGACGCCTACATGGCCGGCTCGACACAGGCGACACCGATCATCCACACCGGTGATCTCCCCAGCGCCGATGAACTTGCGGCCGAACTCGAGCGTTTCCTCGCTTCGGGCCCGGGCGACGACGACCGTCGCGGGCCGCTGGGCTGACCGCAACGGGGCCCGCTCACCGTTCGCGACCTCGTCTTCCGGAATGCGGGGCGGCTCCCCGGCGTTACTACGCATAGATCCCCGGCGCACGTCAAGTCCCGCGGCGAGGATGTGAGACAATGAAGAACCTGACCCGTTGTCGTCCGGTCCAGGAGCCCCGCTCCTCGGCTCCGGACTTGACAAGGGTCTTACTAGTGTCCGAGAACGACCGGCGGCCGTGCGACGTACGTTCCCGGTGAAAGGCGAAACGTGGCAGGCACGAACACCAAGACCCGCTCCCGGAGTGCGAAGGACACCGACCTCGACACTTCTGAGGAGGCCGTGACGACGTCGACGAAGACGCCCGCGAAGAAGGCCCCCGCCAAGTCGAAGGCTGCGCCCGCGAAGGCGAAGTCGAAGGCGAAGAATGACGACGACCTCGATGAAGAAGAAGAGGTCGACGAGGAGGTCGATGTCGAGATCGACTCCGACGACGACTCCGACGACGACGAGACCAAGCCCGCCGCCAAGAAGTCGGACGACGACTCCGACGACGACGAGGAAGCCCCCAAGGCTCCCGCGGAGGCTCTGCCCACCGGCGCGATCGTCATCTCCTCCAGCGACGAGGACGACGTTCCCGTCTACTCGGCGCAGATCACCGGCGCGACGGCTGACCCGGTCAAGGACTACCTGAAGCAGATCGGCAAAGTCCCGCTGCTGAACGCGGCCGAAGAGGTCGAGCTCGCCATGCGCATCGAGGCAGGTCTGTTCGCCGAGGAGAAGCTGTCGAACATGTCGGCGGCCGAGAAGACGAGCCAGCTCGGTCTCGACCTGCAGTGGGTCGCCCGCGACGGTCAGCGCGCCAAGAGCCACCTGCTCGGCGCAAACCTCCGCCTGGTCGTCTCGCTCGCCAAGCGCTACACCGGCCGCGGCATGCAGTTCCTCGACCTCATTCAGGAGGGCAACCTGGGCCTGATCCGTGCGGTCGAGAAGTTCGACTACACCAAGGGCTTCAAGTTCTCGACCTACGCCACCTGGTGGATCCGTCAGGCGATCACTCGCGCCATGGCCGACCAGGCCCGCACCATCCGCATCCCGGTGCACATGGTCGAGGTCATCAACAAGCTCGCCCGTGTGCAGCGTCAGATGCTCCAGGATCTCGGTCGCGAACCCACCCCCGAGGAGCTCAGCCGCGAACTCGACATGACCCCCGAGAAGGTCATCGAGGTGCAGAAGTACGGGCGCGAGCCCATCTCCCTGCACACGCCCCTCGGTGAGGACGGCGACAGTGAGTTCGGTGACCTCATCGAAGACACCGAGGCCGTCGTCCCGGCCGACGCGGTCGGCTTCACGATGCTGCAGCGTCAGCTCGAGTCGCTCCTCGACTCGCTCAGCGAGCGTGAGGCGGGCGTGATCCGCATGCGCTTCGGCCTCGGCGACGGTCAGCCCAAGACCCTCGACCAGATCGGCGACACGTTCGGCGTCACGCGCGAGCGCATCCGCCAGATCGAGTCGAAGACGATGGCCAAGCTGCGTCACCCCAGCCGCTCCCAGTCGCTGCGGGACTACCTCGAATGAGCGGGGAGGCCAACGCCGGCAAGGCGCTCACTCGTACGGTCGAGGGCACCTCGTACGCTCGCATCCCGATCCGCACCCGGGTCGTCATGCCGGGAGACGACCTCGATGCGTTCATCCTCGAGTACGCGAAGGATGCCGTGCAGCCGGGAGACCTGCTGTTCGTCACCGAGAAGATCGTTGCGATCACGCAGGGCCGCTCGTACAAGCTCGACACGATCAAGCCGCGCAAGCTCGCCCTGTTCCTGTCGAAGTACGTCACGCGGACGCCCTACGGGATCGGCCTCGGCATGCCCGAGACGATGGAGATGGCGTTGCGCGAGTGCGGAACGCCGCGCATCCTGTTCGCCGCAGCCGTGTCGGCCGTGACCAAGGCGTTCGGACGCAAGGGCGACTTCTACCGCATCGCCGGCGATAAGGCCCGCGCGATCGACGGTCCCACCAAGGGCACGATCCCGCCGTACAACCAGGCCGTCGTGCTCGGCCCGGAGCGTCCTCGCGAGGTCGCCGCTCGACTGAAGGCTCTGCTCGGGATCGATCTGGATGTCGCGGTGGTCGACATCAACGACCTCGGCGGCAACATCCTCGGTTCGACGATGGACAAGGCCGGCGAGAAGCGCCTGGTTGCGATCCTCAAGGACAACCCGCTCGGCCAGGGACACGAGTCCACGCCGCTAGGTATCGTCCGCCGCAGCTGACCAAAACACACGCGAAGGCCCGTCTCGTTCCCGGGGCGGGCCTCCGCGTTTCCGGATGCCACGGCTCCGCGCGGCCCCTCGACAGGCTCAGGGTCCTCCCACCCCGTGATCGAGCCTCCGGAGGCCACCGAACACCTCCGCACCCCGGTCCCAAGGCAAGCTCATGGTCATTCTGTGCAGGGGTGGCGGAGTCCGTCGAAGCCACCGGAAGACGTCGAAGGCCCGCCCCGTCACGGGAGCGGGCCTTCGTGGCATCCAGGATCAGAACCCGATGGCCGCCCGGTAGCGGGGCTTGTGACCGGTGCGGATGCCGGTGACGCTCGGCTTGTTCTCGTAGACGCCGGCGCCCCAGTTGCCCTCGACGAGCACAGGCCCGTCGGGACCGACGACGATGTCCCAGCCGACGTACTGCACCTGCGGGACGACACGCGCGACCTGATCGACGAACGCCGTGACCTCGTCCATCAGCGGCAGTTGGAAGTCAGCGATGCGCACGCCCGAGTCAGGATGCAGCTCGTGCACGTGGCCGTGCGAGTCGTACCCCGCGCCGAGGGCGTGGCCGTTCTCATCCAGCATCGTGTAGAAGCCACCGAAGGTCATCTGGTCACTGACCGCTCCGCGGCCGAACTTCTGCGCGATCGCCAGGATGTGCGTCTTCTGCCCGTCGAAGAAGGCGGTCACCCGCGTGGTGTTCACGGTGCCGGGGCAGACGGCCGCGAGGTCGTCGTGCTGGCGGATGACCTCTTCGACAAGGATCTCGCCACGCTCGAGCAGACCGCGGTGGAACGCACCCCAGTCGTCGACCTCGGCCGCGTGGTAGCGGTGCACGCCGGTTCCGGCCTGACCCACCGGCTCCTTCGTGACGATGGTGCCCAGACGCTCGGTGAACGCGCGCAGTTCGTCGGCGTTGTCGGCATCCACCACCATCCAGTCGCGGCGCAGGAACTCGCTGAACCGACGGTCGAAAGCCACCTTGTCCTGGAAGATCCCGCGGTAGTCGGGGTGGTCGTACTTCTGCGAGATCTGGTTCGACACCGGGTGCGTCATGTACGTCGCGCGCTCGGCGGGGCTGAGGATCGCGAAGTCGTAGTCGATGTAGTCCTGGAAGCCGACGTTCTTCACGCCCGCCTGGTAGAGCATGTCGGCGACGACGAGCGGCAGCGCCTTCCCGTGCTGCTCCGAGGCTTCCTTGGCTCGTTCGATCACCGAGCCCACATCGATGCGACGAGCACGTCCGGCGAGATAACGCAGACGGGTGACGGGGGAGAAGCCCTGGGTAGGCATGCACGCTCCGGGGTCGAGGATCACGGACCCCGTTAGTCTAGATGCGTGACCTCCACGCTCCCTGCCCGCGCGCCCGGCGCCGGGGGAGTCGCCCCGGTCGCCCTCGTCTCCGAGTCCGCACTGCGGCAAAACGCCCGCCTCGCTGCCGGTGGCGACGACGTCCTCGCCGCCGACGCGTACGGTCATGGCGCCGCATGGGTGGCATCCGTCCTCGCCGACCTCGGGATGGATGCCGGGGCCCTCGACGCCGGGATGCTGTACGGCCTCCCGGGCTCGCACGCGCGCCCGGTGATGTCGCTGCGCGGCCGCGCCCTGGGCACGAAGCCGCTGCTGCGCGGCGAGGGAGTCTCGTACGGCTACACACATCGCGCGCCTCGTGACACCACCGTCGCCCTCGTCACCGGCGGCTACGCCCAGGGCGTCGTCCGCGCGCTCGGCAACGCCGCGACGGTATCGATCGAGGGCCGCCGGCACCGCATCGTCGGACGCGTCGCGATGGATGTCAGCGTCGTCGACGTCGAAGACGCGGTGGTCCCACGCGGAACCGAGGTCGTCTTCTTCGGCGATCCGTCCAACGCTCACCCATCGCTTGAGGAGTGGACGGATGCCACGGGCTGGACCGCGGCCGAGATCGTCGCCGCCGTCGGCGTCCGCGCGGAACGGCGGATCGTCGCGTGAGCGCCGAGTACCGCATCGATCTCAACGCCTTCGCGCGGAACCTGCACCGCGTTCGCGAGGCGGTGGCGCCCGCGACGCACATGTTCGTCGTCAAGGACGACGCCTACGCGCACGGGCTCGACGTCCTCGTCCGTCACGCGTGGGACGAAGGAGTGCGTTGGTTCGGGGCCTTCGATGTCGCGACCGGCACGGCCGTGCGGTCGATCGTCGGACCGGAGGCGCGCATCTTCGTCTGGCTCATCGGTGGCGGCGACGACCTCGCGGCGGGCGTCGCGGCCGACCTCGATCTCGGCATCGGTGACGAGGCCTTGCTCGACGACCTCGCCGCGGTCCACGCTGATGCTCCGGCCCGGGTGCACCTCAAGATCGACACGGGCCTGCACCGCAACGGCATCCGCCCTGAGAGGTGGGACGCCGCGCTCGCCCGCACCGCGGCCCTGGTGGACGAGGGTCGCGTGAGCTTCGAGGGCATCTGGTCGCACATCTCCGAGGCATCGGATGCCGACGACGACCACGCCCGCGCCCTCTTCCTCGCCGCGCGCGACGCGGCACGCGCCACGGGTCTCGCGCCGGTCTTCTCCCACCTGGCCGCCAGCGCGGCAGGCTTCGCGCGCGGGGAGTTCCGCGAAGACCTGGTCCGGGTGGGCGCCTTCTCCTACGGGATCCGCCCCGCCGGCGGCCCCGACGAAGCGGAACTCGGCATCTCTCCCATCGCAAGCCTCGTGGCCCGCGTCATCGCGGTCGATCGCTCGGGCGTTCGCCTGGGCGTGGGGAGCCTGCACGGCCTTCCGAGCCCCCTCGCGGGACGGTTCGACATCGGGACCCCGGCGGGCGCACGTCGTGTCGAGGCCATCGGGCCGACCTCGATGACCGTCGCGCCGTGGGATACCGCGGAGGAGGGCGACGAGGTCGTGGTCTTCGGCCGGAACGCGCTGTCCAGCGCGACCGACCTCGCGGAACTCGTCGACACGATCGGCGAGGAGATCGCCCTCCGCGTGTCGCCGGTCGTCCCCCGGGTGTACTACCGCGGGACGAGCTGACGCCGACCAGGTCTCTCAATGCAGAAAGGGCCCCGATCCACTCCTGAGGAGTGGTGCGAGGCCCTTTCTGACGCGAAGATCTCAGTCGGCGGCCGTGAGCCGTGCCGTCTCGTCATGCCACGAGGTGGCGATGCTGCGAAGCTTCTCTTCGTACTTGCGGCCGTGGTGCGCGCAGAACAGCAGCTCGCTGCCATTGACCTCGGCGGCGATGTAGGCCTGCGCGCCGCAGGAGTCGCAGCGATCCGCCGCCGTCAGGCGGTGGTCGAGAACAGACGCGTCGGGTGCGGTCGTGGTGGTCATCTCGGGTGCCCTCCTCAAGTGGTCGTTGGGCGAGTCTCCATATACAACCACGCGGATGTTTCCCCTATGCCGCGGCTTGATCACATTTCGCTGTGCGCGTACGGTGACCCGTCCGCTCTGTGTGTCTGGCAGGGGATGTCGGCGGCCCCGATTACGCTGGGAGATCGTGACGTCCGAGTACTCCGCCCATCATCTCCAGGTCCTCGAGGGACTCGAGGCCGTGCGCAAGCGCCCGGGCATGTACATCGGCTCGACCGATTCGCGCGGTCTCATGCACTGCCTGTGGGAGATCATCGACAACTCCGTCGATGAGGCCCTGGCCGGCCACGGCTCGCGCATCGACATCGTGCTGCACTCCGACGGAAGTGTCGAAGTGCGCGACCGGGCCCGAGGCATCCCCGTCGATGTCGAGCCCCGCACCGGTCTCACGGGAGTCGAGGTCGTCTTCACCAAGCTCCACGCCGGCGGAAAGTTCGGCGGCGGATCGTACGCGGCGTCCGGCGGCCTGCACGGCGTCGGCGCCTCCGTGGTCAACGCCCTGTCCGAGCGCCTCGACGTCGAGGTCGACCGGGCGGGCAAGACCTACGCGATGTCGTTCCACCGCGGCGAGCCAGGCCTGTTCGCGGGCGACACCCCTGACTCCACCTTCACCCCGTTCGAGCGCAGCAGCGAGCTGAGAGTCGTGGGCAAGGCGCCGCGCGGCGTGACGGGGACGCGAATCCGCTATTGGGCGGACCGCCAGATCTTCACGAAAGACGCCGCCTTCGGGGTGGACGAGCTCGTCCAGCGCGTCCGCCAGACGGCGTTCCTCGTGCCCGGACTCGAGATCGTCGTCCTCGACGAGCGCGGCGAGGAGAAGATCGAGACCAGCTACCGCTTCGACGGGGGCATCTCGGAGTTCGCGGAGTTCCTGGCCCCCGACGCCGCCGTGACCGACACCTGGCGCCTCACCGGCTCGGGCACCTTCACCGAGACCGTCCCCGTGCTCCAGCCGGGCGGTTCAATGGTGCCCACCGACGTCGAGCGCGAGTGCGAGGTCGACATCGCCGTGCGGTGGGGCACCGGCTACGACACCACCTCGCGGTCCTTCGTCAACATCATCGCCACGCCCAAGGGCGGGACGCACCAGCAGGGCTTCGAGCAGGGTCTGATGAAGGTTCTGCGCGGACAGGTCGAGCAGAACGCCCGCAAGCTCAAGGTCGGCAACGACAAGATCGAGAAAGACGACCTCCTCGCCGGCCTGACGGCCGTGTTGACCGTGCGTCTGCCCGAGCCTCAGTTCGAGGGCCAGACCAAGGAAGTGCTCGGGACTCCCGCGGTGCGCCAGATCGTGGCATCCGTCGTGCAGAAAGAGCTCGCGGCCCGCTTCGCCTCACCGAAGCGCGACGACAAGGCGCAGACGGCGCAGCTGCTCGAGAAGATCGTCTCGGAGATGAAGGCCCGCATCTCGGCGCGCACCCACAAAGAGACGCAACGCCGCAAGAACGCCCTCGAGTCGTCATCACTGCCCTCGAAGCTCGTCGACTGCCGTTCAAACGACGTCGACAACTCCGAATTGTTCATCGTCGAGGGAAACTCCGCGCTCGGTACCGCCCGCGACGCGCGCAACAGCGAGTACCAGGCACTCCTGCCCATCCGCGGCAAGATCCTCAACACGCAGAAGGCATCGATCAGCGACATGCTGTCGAACGCCGAGTGCGCCTCGATCATCCAGGTGATCGGCGCCGGATCCGGACGCTCGTTCGACCTGAGCGCAGCCCGCTACGGCAAGATCATCCTGATGAGCGACGCCGACGTCGACGGCGCGCACATCCGCACGCTCCTGCTCACGCTGTTCTTCCGGTACATGCGCCCTCTCGTGGAGGCCGGCCGCGTGTTCGCCGCCGTGCCGCCGCTGCACCGGGTGATCGTGATGAACCCGGGGTCGAAGCCGAACGAGACGATCTACACCTACAGCGAGCAGGAACTGCACGCCCTCCTCGCGCGTCTGAAGAAGTCGAACAAGCGGTGGCAGGAGCCGATCCAGCGATACAAGGGTCTGGGCGAGATGGATGCCGACCAGCTCGCGACCACCACGATGGACCGTGCCGGCCGCACTCTGCGCCGCGTGCAGGTCGAGCACATCGAGCAGGCGGCCGAGGTGTTCGATCTGCTGATGGGCAGCGAGGTGGCCCCTCGCCGCGAGTTCATCATCGATTCCAGCGACCGCCTCGCGCGAGAGAGCATCGACGTCTGACGTCGCAGCTCGCTGCCCGGAGGCGGCTGTCCGGGCCCTCCGACGCCGACCCTCACGCGGAGTCCGGGCCCGACACGCCGCACGCCACGCCCGGACTCGGCATGTCGAACCGAAACTCCTCACGCCGGCGCCGCCCGCGCCCGCGGCGCCGGCGTCTCCGCACGACGGCACGGCCCGTCCGTGCCATGACGCGGCAGGGGTGAGCGGACGGGGTCAGCGGACGGCGGTGCCGACCGCGCCGACCGCGGCATCGAGTGGCTGACCCGATGCGTCGCGCTTGGCGCCCGACTCAGGAAGAGCCCGCACGGAGCCGTCGGTCCCGACGGCCCGGGGGTCGGTGCCCACCCAGGCCAGGAGGAGGGCGTCCTCGCCGCGGAGCAGACGCTGCGCACGGACACCGCCGGTGCCTCGTCCCTTCGCGGGAAACTCGCTGAAGGCTGACACCTTCGCGCTGCCGGCGTCGGTTCCAGGCAGTGCCGTCGACGAGCCGGCCACCGTCACCACGACAGCATCGAAAGCCGATGCCCCCACGACCGCGAACGAGATCACCCGGGCGCCATCGGACAGCCGGATACCCGCCATACCGCCCGCCGAACGCCCCTGCGGCCGCACCGACGACGCGTCGAAGCGCAGCAACTGCGCATCGCTCGCGACGAAGACCAGCTCGGCGTTGTCGCCCGCGGGCGCCGCGCCCACGACGCGGTCGCCGTCGCGGAGCGCGATGATCTCGATCTCATCCTTGGTGCCGAGCTCGCTTGCCGCCACGCGCTTGACCACACCTTGTTCGGTGCCGAGCGCGATGGTGGGTCCACCGGCCAGCGGTACGAGACCGACGACCTGCTCGCCCTTCCCGAGGGCGAGGTACTGCTCCACCTTGGTGCCCGCGGCGACCTGCACCGAGTTCGCGGGAACAGACGGAAGATCGACGGGGGAGAAGCGCACGAGGCGACCGGCCGATGTCACGGCGCCGATGTCTCCGCGCGTGGTGGTGTCGACGGAGGAGCGGATGGCGTCGTGCTTCGACCGTCGTGTCGGCGCGACGACACCGCCGTTCGGCGCGTCGGCCACGAGCTCGGCGCGCACCATGCGCCCCGTCGCCGACAGGTACACCCGACACGGTGCATCGGCGATCTGCAGGTCGGCGGCGGCTGCGGCCTTCGCCGAACGCGGCTGCACCGGGCCGCCGTTGAGCAGCAGCGTGCGCCGCGGGGTGCCGTACGCCTCGGCAGCGGCATCCAGTTCTCTCGCCACCTGCTGACGCAGCAGCGTCTCACTGCCCAGCAACTCGACGAGCTGAGCGATCTCGGCGTTCAATTGATCGCGCTCGGCCTCGAGTTCGATACGGGAGAACTTCGTCAGGCGTCGCAGGCGCAGCTCGAGGATGTATTCGGCCTGCGCGTGCGACAGGTCGAACACCTCCTGCAGTCGGGTGCGCGCGGCCTCGCCGTCGTCGGACGACCGGATGACCTGGATGACCTCGTCGATGTCGAGGATCGCGATGAGCAGACCCTCGACGAGGTGCAGGCGCTCGCGCTTGCGCGCCAGGCGGTACTCGCTTCGTCGGATGACGACACGGATGCGGTGGTCGAGGTAGACGCGCAGCAGGTCTTTCAGGCCGAGGGTCTGAGGCTGCCCGTCGACGAGGGCGACGTTGTTGATGCCGAACGAGTCCTCAAGCGGGGTGAGCCGGTACAGGTGCTCGAGGACAGCCTTCGGGTCGAATCCGGTCTTGATGCCGATGACGAGCCGCAGGCCGTGATGACGGTCCGACAGGTCGGTGACATCGGCGATGCCCGCGAGCTTCTTCGCTTGAACGGCGTCCTTGATCTTCTCGATCACGCGTTCGGCGCCGACGAGATAGGGAAGCTCGGTGATGACGATGCCGGTCCGGCGCGGTCCGAGTGACTCGATCGACGCCTTCGCGCGCGTGCGAAAGGTTCCGCGGCCGTTCGTGTACGCGTCTTTGATGCCGTCGAGCCCGACGATGATGCCGCCCGTGGGCAGATCGGGACCCGGCACGAACTCCATGAGCTCTTCCACCGTGGCATCCGGGTGCTGGAGCAGGTGCGTCGCGGCCGCGACGACCTCGACGAGGTTGTGCGGGGCCATGTTGGTCGCCATGCCGACCGCGATGCCCGTCGCGCCGTTCACGAGCAGGTTGGGGAACGCCGCCGGCAGCACCTCGGGCTGCTGGAACTGCCCGTCGTAGTTGGGGATGAAGTCGACGACGTCCTCGTCGAGGTTCTCGGTGAGGGCGAGCGCCGGGGGAGCCAGGCGCGCTTCGGTGTAGCGGGAGGCGGCGGGGCCGTCGTCCAGCGAGCCGAAGTTGCCGTGACCGTCGACCAGCGGTACCCGTAGCGTGAAGTGCTGCGCGAGGCGCACGAGCGCGTCGTAGATCGGCGCATCACCGTGCGGGTGGAGCTTTCCCATCACCTCGCCGACGACGCGGGCGCTCTTGACGTGTCCGCGGTCGGGACGCAGGCCCATCTCCGCCATCTGGTAGAGGATGCGTCGTTGTACCGGCTTCAGGCCGTCGCGCGCGTCGGGAAGAGCGCGCGAATAGATGACCGAGTAGGCGTACTCGAGGAACGACCCCTGCATCTCGGTGGAGACATCGACATCTTCGATGCGCTCGGACACGGGGGAGGAGGAACGGGAATCGGGCATGGATGCGGCCTCGGGTCGGGCGGGCGTCACGTCAGGACGGGGATCGGGAGCCGTGTGGAAGACTTGCTCCGATGTCTCTCAGCCTACCGGCGGACCCGCCGCGTTCCCGGAGCCTCACCGGTGTGGTGGAGCAGTCGATCGCTGCTCTCCAGGGCCGATCGGAGTGGTTCGCCCCCGCGCGCAGCGCCATCGTCTTCGTGGTCGACGGTCTGGGGGCGCACAACCTCGCCGCCCGGCGGGGTCACGCGCGATTCCTCGGTTCGACGGGAGGACGCCGCGATGTCGCGCGGACGGTCTTCCCCTCGACGACCGCCGCGGCCCTCACCAGCCTGCTCACCGGCACCGATCCCGGCACCCACGGCATCGTGGGCTATCGCGCCCGCATCCCCGGCACGAACGTCGCGCCGAATCAGTTGCACGGGTGGGAGACCGACGGCCTCGACCCGCGCTCATGGCAGCGCAGCCGTCCCCTGCTGGAGCGGGAGAGCGCCGAGGGTCGCCCGTGCTTCGTCGTCTCTCGCCCCGAGTACACGCGCACGGGCTTCACCGAGGCCACGCTGCGCGGAGCGGAGTTCGTCCCCTCGGCGGACCTGACCGAGCGCGCCGCGATCGCCGCCGGCCTGGCCTCACGGCATCCCGGTGCCGTGGTGTACCTCTATTCCCCCGAACTGGACACCGCCGGGCATCGCGACGGCTGGGAGTCGGACCGGTGGACCGACGCCCTGGAACGCCTCGACACCGCCGCACGCCTGCTGGCGGACGAGGCCGATCCGACGACGGGGATCCTCGTCACCGCCGATCACGGGATGGTCGACGTACCCGCCCACCGTCATGTTCTCCTGGACCACGGAGATGCCCTGCTCGACGGCGTCACCCTCATCGGCGGCGAGCCGCGCATGCTGCACCTGTACACCGAGGCCGGCCAAGCGGATGCCGTCGCCTCGACGTGGCGAGAGCGCGAGGCTTCTCGGGCATGGGTCATGACCCGGCACGAAGCGATCGAGGCGGGCCTGTTCGGCGTCGTCGCGGACGAGGTTCGTGACCGTCTCGGCGATGTCATCGTCGCGGCGCGCGGACGATACGCCTACTACGACGATCGCGAGACCGACAAGCGGCCCCAGAGCATGGTCGGGCAGCACGGCTCACTGACCGACGAGGAGCGGACGGTCCCGCTTCTCCGCCTCGGCGCGTTCGCCTGAGGTCCTCAGCTCTCGTCGGTGCGGGCACCGAAGACGATCTCGTCCCACGAGGGCATCGAGGGACGCCCCTTGGTCCGCCGCCCGGAGTCGTTCGCCGGTGCGGTCGAGGTCGGTGACGG
Source organism: Microbacterium enclense (assembly GCA_038182865.1). Classification (NCBI taxonomy): domain Bacteria; kingdom Bacillati; phylum Actinomycetota; class Actinomycetes; order Micrococcales; family Microbacteriaceae; genus Microbacterium; species Microbacterium enclense. The sequence continues at coordinate 3,595,783 of CP116226.1, forward strand.
GGTCGGGCTCTCGGGCTCGGTCGTCGACTCTCCCGCCGGCTCCGCGTATCCGGGCTCGAGCGCGTCGAAGAGCGCGACGGGGGCACCCACCGGACGCGTCGACGTCTCGGTCGCGGCCGCCCCGGGCAGAGGCTCGCGTTGACCTCGTCGACGACGCAACGCCTCGAGCAGGTCGGCTGTCTCGGACGACGTGACGGGAGCATCGGGCGCGCGCTTGATGGCGGCCGCCTGAACGGCCGCGGCGACCGGCCCGGTCGCTTCCACGCCCGGTTCATCTTCGATGTCGATCTTGCGAGGTCCGAACGAACCGCTGTCGAACCGGGAATCGTCCTTGGGCAGCGGGCTGTCCAGGGCGCGAAGCCGGGGGATCAGCCCCTCGGGAAGCGATCCCTGGCGAGACAGCTGGATCGCGTCGGAGTTCTGGGGCGACAGGGTGCTACGGCGAGGATCGAAGCTCCATCGCGCGTCGTGGTCGATTCCGTTCGCGGTGAACTCCAGTTTGACCATCCAGCCGGACGACTCTTTCCAGCTCGTCCATCGCTCGGCCGACGCGCCGGCCTCAGTGAGCTTCGCCCGCACAGCGGTGCCGAAGGTGATGGGGGAGTCGTGCTCGAGTGTGCCGCCAAGCAGCACGGGAACGGCCAAGGCTTGCGCCACGACATGCTCCCGCTCGGCCAGAACGGGGCCCTCGAATCTCTCGACGTCTTCGACGCGGGCGTTCAGAAGCGTCGCCACCTCGCGCGCGGTGAGACCGGAACGGATGTGTGCCTGGATCTCTCGCGGGCTGGGGCGGGGTCCACGATCGTCGTCCTGGCGGTCGCGACGGGCCCGGCGTGCTTGCACGCGCATCACCTCGTCGAGGGCCAGAGCGAAACGTTCGCCCGACTCGGTCGCGACGACGAGGACGTCATCCTCAGTTCCGATGACTTTGAGCTGCTCCATGCGAAACACCCCTCCGATCTGCGGTCGACGCCCATGCTGTCACGGGCGTCACGTGGTTCCGGGAATATCGCGGGCGCGCCGCGAGTTTCACGCGTCGCCGGAAACGCAACCGCCCCCGAACGCATTTGCTTATCGAGGTCGGGTCATGCAAACTATGGCCGCCCGATCGGGTATCCGACGGCGCACAGCACCACAATCACCGGAAGTAGAGACCAGCACGCATGGCGACCGATTACGACGCACCGCGCAAGACCGAGGACGACAGTGAGTCGATCGAGGCCCTCAAGGAGCGCGTGCCCGACAAGACGTCGGGGTCGATCGACAACGAGGATGCCGACAACCCCTCGGGCTTCGAGCTGCCCGGGGCAGACCTGTCCGACATCGAACTCGACGTCGTCGTCCTCCCCCCACAGGAAGACGAGTTCACGTGCATGAACTGCTTCCTCGTGAAGCACCGCTCGCAGATCGACCACGAAAGCGGCAACGGCTTCATCTGCGTGGAGTGCGCAGCCTGAGCTGAGCACGCTGGATCGCCGCCACCAGGCGATCCGGCGTCCGGGTGGACACCACCCACGAGGGAGTCGGATCCTCGGGGTCGGTCACGGGAACCGTGACCACCCCGTCGATACCGCCCCGAAGGACATGCCACGCCCGGCGGTCGAGACCACTCCCACGGGCAGTGCGCGCGGCATCGCCCTCCACTGCGTGAGGCTCTCCGAGCAGGGCGACCGGGATCCGCGCTCGACCGGCTCGCAGTTCGCCGTCGCGGATCTCGACGACGGGCGACAGTGCGACCAGCGCGGCGACGATCGCCACGGCCACGATCAGCCCGATGACGAGGGCGAAGGTGGTGTCGATGGGGGAGAAGACAAGTGCGGCCATCGGCCCACAGACCGCTGCCGCCACCAGCGCCCACAGCGATGGGCTGAGGCGCTCTCGATACTCGACTCCGGTGCGGATACCGCACCCCCTCTTCTGCATTACCCTCGTGGGGTGACCGAAACGGTGGATGTCCTCATTGTCGCATCCGAGCCCCCGGTCTTCGCCCACCCGGGCGACGCCGGAGCCGACCTGACCTCCGCGGAGGCCGTGCGACTCGAACCCGGCCGACGCGCGCTCGTCTCGACGGGTGTGCGCATCGCGCTCCCGGAGGGATACGCAGCCTTCGTCGTGCCCCGGAGCGGCCTCGCCGCGAAACACGGCATCACCATCGTGAACTCCCCGGGGACGATCGACGCCGGCTACCGCGGGGAGATCAAAGTCGCCCTGTTGAACACCGACCTCGACGAGGCCTACGACATCGCGGTCGGAGACCGCATCGCCCAGCTCATCGTCCTGCCCATCCCGCCGGTGCGATTCCTCCCTGTCGACGGACTCCCCGACAGCGTGCGCGGCGAGGGCGGCTTCGGATCGAGCGGATACCAGAACCTGCAAGGGAGCACCCGATGACCGACGACGCGCCGTCCACCCCCGAAATCGAGGAGCCCGGTCTCGAACTGGCCCTCGCGGCCAAGAGCGCCCCGGCCGATCGCGACAGCAGCGGACCGTTCGACGAGTCCGAAGCGAACCCGGTCCGTCCGTACATCGACCTGGGCGGCATCAAGATCCTCCCGCGCGAGGGCCTCAACCTCCGCCTCGAGGTCGAAGAGCAGACCAAGCGGATCGTGGCCGTCGGCCTCGACTATGCCGACTCCACCCTGCAGGTGCAGCCGTTCGCGGCCCCGCGCACCAGCGGACTGTGGGGAGAGACGCGCGAGCAGATCCGCCAGCAGGTGAAGCAGCAGGGCGGACGCGTCGAAGAGCGCGAAGGCCCTCTCGGCCCTGAGCTCCTCGCAGAGGTCCCCGTGATGGCCGGCGCGGACGGGGCAGGAAAGCGGCTCGCGCGCTTCGTCGGCGTCGACGGTCCGCGATGGTTCCTCCGCGGCGTCATCGGCGGAGCGGCGACGACCGATGTCGAGGCGGCAGCCGCCGTCGAAGACCTCTATCGCTCGATCGTCGTCGTCCGCGGCGGCTCACCCATGCCCCCGCGCGATCTCATCCCGCTCCGGATGCCGGCGACCCCCGGCACGGCATGAGCGACGACGCGGCCCGCTCGGACCGTCACGGCGAGAGCGTCCCTCTGGAGCCCCCCGCTCCCGCGGACACCTTCGGTGCGGCGCTGGGGAACGCGGCGCGGCGCGCCGGACTCGATCCGGCTGCGCACGCGACGACCGGCTCCGCGGTGTGGTCGGCCATGGGCGGATGGCGCGGCATCCTCGAGTCCGTTCTCCCCTCACTCGCGTTCGTCGTCCTGTTCACCGTCACGATCGACCCCGAGACGCGTCAGGGAAACCTCTGGCTCAGCCTGGGGGTCTCGGTCGGACTCGCGGCCGCGTTCACCATCGCCCGCCTCGTTGCGAAGTCGCCCCCGAGCGCCGCGATCGGCGGGCTCCTGGCCACCGTCGCGGCCGCGGTGCTGGCGCTCGTCACGGGACGCGGACAAGACAACTTCGTCTTCGGCTTCTTCACCAACGGCGCCTATGGGACGGCGTTCCTCGTGTCTGCCCTCGTGGGGTGGCCGCTCATCGGTCTCGCCGCGGGGTATCTGACCGGGGAGGGCACGCGCTGGCGCGCGGACCGGCGCAAGCGTCGCGCGTACGTGTGGCTGTCGATCGCCTGGGCGGCGCTGTTCGCTGCGCGCCTGGCTGTGCAGCTGCCGTTGTACTTCGCCGGCGACGTGGTGGCGCTCGGCACGCTCAAGATCGTGATGGGGCTTCCGCTGTTCGCTCCGATGCTCGCGGTGACCTGGCTCACCGTCCGTGCCCTCGGCTCCGCTCGCTCCGTTGCGCGCGAAGACTGATACATTTATCTTGATATCAAGATAAATCCCCGTCTTCCACGCGGTTAGGTCGGCCTTCCTGGCAGGGACCGAGCGGCCCGGGGAAGATGGATCCGCGGGCCGACGCCTGCGCATTCGCCGACGAAGGAGACGATCGTGTCCACGGTTGACAGCTTCGGTGCCAAGAGCACCCTGACGGTCGGCAGCACCGACTACGAGATCTTCCGCATCGACACGGTCGCCGGTCACGAGAAGCTCCCGTTCAGCCTGAAGGTGCTGCTCGAGAACCTGCTCCGCACCGAGGATGGTGCCAACGTCACCAAGGAGCAGATCGAGGCCCTCGGCTCGTGGGTGCCCACGGCCGACCCCGACACCGAGATCCAGTTCACGCCGGCTCGCGTGGTCATGCAGGACTTCACCGGTGTGCCCTGCATCGTCGACCTCGCCACCATGCGCGAGGCCGTGACCGCCCTCGGCGGCGACCCGAACAAGATCAACCCCCTCTCGCCCGCCGAGATGGTCATCGACCACTCGGTCATCGCCGACCTCTTCGGCAGCGAGAACGCCCTCGAGCGCAACGTCGAGATCGAGTACGAGCGCAACGGCGAGCGGTACCAGTTCCTCCGCTGGGGCCAGACGGCATTCGACGACTTCAAGGTCGTGCCCCCGGGCACCGGCATCGTGCACCAGGTCAACATCGAGCACCTCGCCAAGGTCGTCTACGACCGCTCGGTCGACGGCGTCCTGCGCGCCTACCCCGACACCTGCGTCGGCACCGACTCGCACACCACGATGGTCAACGGCCTCGGCGTGCTCGGCTGGGGCGTCGGCGGCATCGAGGCCGAGGCGGCCATGCTCGGCCAGCCCGTGTCGATGCTGATCCCGCGCGTCGTCGGCTTCAAGCTCTCGGGCGAGATCCCCGCCGGCGTCACCGCGACCGACGTCGTGCTCACCATCACCGACATGCTGCGCAAGCACGGCGTGGTCGGCAAGTTCGTCGAGTTCTACGGCGAGGGCGTCGCCTCGGTGCCGCTGGCAAACCGCGCGACCATCGGCAACATGAGCCCCGAGTTCGGCTCGACCGCCGCGATGTTCCCCATCGACGACGTCACGCTCGACTACCTGCGTCTCACCGGTCGCGACGAGCAGACCGTGGCCCTCGTCGAGGCGTACGCCAAGGAGCAGAAGCTCTGGCACGACCCGTCGCGCGAGCTCGTCTTCAGCGAGTACATGGAGCTCGACCTGTCGACGGTCGTCCCCTCGATCGCCGGCCCCAAGCGCCCGCAGGACCGTATCCTCCTCTCCGAGGCGAAGTCGCAGTTCGAGAAGGACATCCTGAACTACGCGGATGCTTCGGTCTCCGACTCGATCGTCGACCTCGAAGTCGACGGCACCTTCCCGGCATCCGACCCGGGTTCGGTTCCCGGCGAGGAAGAAGAAGACGTGACCGACAGCGAGGTGCTCATCTCCTCCGGTCACCCGGTCAACGCCTCCAAGCCGGTCAAGGTCACCACGCCCGAGGGCCAGTCCTACCTGCTCGACAACGGGGCGGTCACCCTTGCGGCCATCACCTCGTGCACGAACACCTCGAACCCCTCGGTCATGATCGCGGCGGGCCTGCTCGCCAAGAACGCCGTCGACAAGGGCCTCAAGCGCAAGCCGTGGGTCAAGACGACGCTCGGACCCGGCTCGAAGGTCGTGACCGACTACTACGAGAAGTCCGGTCTCGACAAGGCGCTCGAGGGCCTCGACTTCTACACCGTCGGCTACGGCTGCACGATCTGCATCGGCAACTCGGGCCCGCTCATCGAAGAGGTCTCCGAAGCCATCAACGAGAACGACCTCGCCGTCACGGCCGTCCTCTCGGGTAACCGCAACTTCGAGGGTCGCATCAGCCCCGACGTGAAGATGAACTACCTGGCATCCCCGCCGCTGGTCGTCGCCTACGCTCTCGCGGGCTCGATGAACTTCGACTTCGAGACCGACGCCCTCGGCAAGGACCAGAACGGCGACGACGTCTTCCTGAAGGACATCTGGCCGGCGCCTGACCAGGTGCAGACGATCATCGACGCGTCGATCTCGCGCGAGCAGTTCATCCAGCAGTACGCCACCGTCTTCGAGGGTGACGAGCGCTGGAAGAACCTGCCCACGCCGACCGGTCCGGTCTTCGAATGGGATGCCGACTCCACCTACGTGCGCAAGGCGCCCTACTTCGACGGCATGTCGATGGAGCCCTCGCCGGTCACCGACATCACCGGTGCGCGCGTGATGGCGACGCTCGGCGACTCGGTCACGACCGATCACATCAGCCCGGCCGGCAACATCAAGGCCGGCACCCCCGCCGCGCAGTACCTCATGGAGCACGGCGTCGCGCAGAAGGACTTCAACTCCTACGGCTCGCGCCGTGGCAACCACGAGGTCATGATCCGCGGCACGTTCGCCAACATCCGCCTGAAGAACGAGATGGTCGCGGCCGTCAACGACGGTCAGATCATCGAGGGCGGATACACCCGTGACTTCACCAAGGAGGGCGGCCCGCAGTCGTACATCTACGACGCGAGCCGGAACTACCAGGAGCAGGGCACCCCGCTGGTCATCTTCGGCGGTAAGGAGTACGGCTCGGGCTCGTCGCGCGACTGGGCCGCGAAGGGCACCAACCTCCTCGGCGTGAAGGCCGTCATCACCGAGAGCTTCGAGCGCATCCACCGCTCGAACCTCATCGGTATGGGTGTCGTCCCGCTGCAGTTCCCCGCCGGCGAGAGCTGGAAGTCGCTGGGTCTCGACGGCACCGAGATCGTCTCGATCGAGGGCCTCGAGCAGCTCAACGAGGGCGTCACGCCCAAGACCGTGAAGGTCACCGCCGAGCCGAGCGAGTTCTCGCCCGAGGGCAAGCAGACCATCACGTTCGACGCCGTGGTCCGCATCGACACCCCCGGTGAGGCCGACTACTACCGCAACGGCGGCATCCTGCAGTACGTGCTGCGTTCGCTGGTCTGACGCACCGCGCAGTGCGAGCGCCCGTCCCGATCCGTCGGGACGGGCGCTCGTCCGTTGCCGCCATCGCGGCGCGCGTCGGGCGAGGCGAGAGAGCATCGCGGGGTTCCCGCGCAAGCCGTTGCCGGGCCCTGCGCAGCCCCCGAGACTAGAATCGACACGTACGCGCGTTCCCGCGCGCACCGCACGAGAGGAGTCTTATGGCTCTCCTACCCGGCATTCACGGCCCCCGTGACCTCGACGATCTGACCCCCGACCAGCTGCGGCAGCTGGCCGGCGAAGTCCGCGCGTTCCTCGTCGAGAACGTCGCGCGCACCGGCGGCCACCTCGGTCCGAACCTCGGCGTCGTCGAGCTGACCATCGCGCTGCACAAGGTCTTCGACTCACCAGCCGACCCGATCATCTTCGACACCGGGCACCAGTCGTACGTGCACAAGATGCTCACCGGCCGACAGGACTTCGCGGGCCTTCGCTCTCGCGGCGGGCTGGCCGGCTACCCGCAGCGCTCTGAGAGCGAGCACGACATCGTCGAGTCGTCGCACGCTTCCAGCTCGTTGAGCTGGGCGGACGGCGTCTCACGGGCGTTCTCGCGCACCGGGCGTCGCGATCGCCACGTCGTCGCCGTCGTCGGAGACGGTGCGCTCACCGGCGGAATGACGTGGGAGGCGCTGAACAACATCAGCGACGACAACGACCGCAACCTCGTCATCGTCGTGAACGACAACGGTCGCTCATACGCCCCGACGATCGGTGGCATGGCGCGCTACCTCAACCGTGTCCGCACGAATGACGCGTATCGCACATTGCATCGCGGCTCGGACACGCTCTTCCGCCGCCTCGGTCCCGCCGCCCGCGCGGTGTACCGCGGCGTGCGCGGCGGGACACACGGCTTCCTGTCGCGCTTCACGAACAACGAGGCCCTGTACAGCAATCTCGACATCAAATACCTCGGCCCGATCGACGGGCACGACTTCGAGTCGCTCATCGAGACTCTCGAACTCGCCAAGTCGTACGGCGCCCCGGTGATCGTCCACGCCATCACCGACAAGGGCAGCGGGTATGCCCCTGCGATGAGCGACGAGGCTGACCAGTTCCACGCCGTCGGCAAGATCGACCCGATCACGGGTGAGGCCCTCGGGGCGGGCGGTGGTCTGCAGTGGACCGATGTCTTCGCAGACGAGCTCGTCGACGTCGGCACTGAGCGTAGCGACGTCATCGCCATGACCGCCGCGATGCTGCGCCCGACGGGCCTGCAGAAGTTCGCCGAGCGGTTCCCCGAGCGCGTGTACGACGTCGGCATCGCCGAGCAGCACGCCGTCGCCTCGGCGGCCGGCCTCGCGTTCGGCGGACTGCATCCCGTCGTCGCGATCTACGCCACCTTCATGAACCGCGCGTTCGACCAGGTGATGATGGACGTCGCGCTCCACAAGGCGGGCGTCACTTTCGTCCTCGACCGTGCGGGTGTCACGGGCCCCGACGGTCCGAGCCACCACGGGATCTGGGATCTGGCGATGCTGCAACTCGTCCCCGGCATCCGGATCGCCGCCCCACGCGATGCCGCGCGCCTGCGCGAGGAGTTCCGCGAGGCCACGTCCATCGAGGACGCGCCCACCGTGGTCCGCTACCCCAAGGGCAAGGTGAACGCCGACGTCGAGGCGATCGAGCGCCTCCACGACGGCGTCGATGTGCTGAGCCGTGGCACGAGCGAAGACGTCCTCCTGGTCGGCATCGGTCCGATGGTGCACCTGGCCCTCGAGGTCGCGGATCGGCTCAAGGCGCAGGGCATCGGCGCAACGGTCATCGACCCGCGCTGGGCGATCCCCGTGCAGCCCTCGGTCATCGAGCTGGCGCGCGAGCACCGCCTCGTGATCACCATCGAAGACGGTATCCGCGTCGGCGGTGTCGGCACGCGCGTGCGCCAGGTGCTGCGTGAGGCCGGCGTCGACACGGCCGTCGACGAGCTCGGCATCCCGGATGAGTTCATCGACCATGCCACGCGTGAGCAGATCCTCGAGGATGCCGGACTCACCGCATCCAAGATCGCCCATGACGTGGTGGCCCAGGTGCTCGGGACCCGCATTCCGGTGGCGCGTCAGACGCCGACGGGTTCGATCCCGACCATCGAGTGGGAGAACTCGCGTCCCTGACTGCTAGACAACAGAACCCGCACGAACGACAGCGGCGCCGCCCCGACGTGGGGACGGCGCCGCTGTCGCTCGTGGGGAGATCAGCCGCCGATGCCGCGGATGGGCGGGTGGTGGAACGTGTCGCCGAAGGCGCGCTCCGATGCTCCCTCGCGATCGAGGTAGGGCGAGGCCCCACCGTCGATGAAGGGCCAGCCGGCGCCGAGGATGAGGCACAGGTCGATGTCCTGCACCTCTGGCACGACGCCCTCATCGAGCATGATCTTGATCTCCTGCGCGAGGCCGTCCTGCACGCGGGCGAGGATGGTCTCGGGCGCGACGGGCGTCTTGCCGGTGACGAGCACCTTCTGTGCGGCCTTGGTCCACCCGGTCACGCGACCGCCCTTGTCCTTCTCGACGACCTCGGGGAGAGCTGCGAGCTCGTGGAAGTTCTCCGACGCGAAGAACCGGTCGGGGAACGCGGATGCCATGGTGTCCTGCACGTGAGCCGCGACCTTCCAGCCGACGAGATCGATGAGCTGGAACGGCCCCATGGGCAGTCCCAGCGGCGCGAACGCCTTCTCCACCACCGTGATCGGAGTGCCCTCGTACACAGCACGCGCGGCTTCGCCCATGACCTTCGCCAGCAGGCGGTTCACGACGAAGCCCGGCGCGTCGGCGGTGAGCACCGCGTTCTTGCCAAGCCCCTTGGCGACGACGAACGCCGTCGACAGAGCGGCGTCGGAGGTGGCATGCGTCTTGACGACCTCGATGAGCGGCATGACCGCGACGGGGTTGAAGAAGTGGAAGCCCACGAGTCGCTCGGGGTTCTGCAGCACCGAGCCGATCTCGGCAACCGAGAGCGACGACGTGTTCGTCGCGAGGATCGCGTCGTCGGCCACGATTCTCTCGATCGCGCTGAACACCTCCTGCTTGACGCCGACCTCCTCGAACACGGCCTCGATCACGAAGTCGCAGTCCGCGAACTCCGTGCGGTCGGTGGTGCCGTGCACGAGGGCCCGCAGCTGGTTCGCCGTGTCGCCGTCCAGGCGCCCCTTCGCCTCGAGCTTGCCGATCTCCTCACGAATGGATGCCACGCCCTTGTCGACGCGGCCCTGATCGAGGTCCGTGATGATCACGGGCACCCGGAGCTTGCGCACGAACAGCAGCGCGAACTGCGAGGCCATGAGGCCGGCACCGATGACGCCGACTTTCGTCACCTTCTTCGCGAGCGCCTTGTCGGGGGCCCCGACGGGGCGCTTGGCGCGCTTCTGAACGAGGTCGAACGCATACATGGATGCCGCGAACTGGTCGCCCGTGATGAGGTCGGCCAGCGCCTCATCCTCACGCGCGAACCCCTCGGCCTTGGTGCCGCTCTTCGCCTTGTCGAGCAGGTCGAGCGCGACGTAGGGGGAGCGGGGGACAGTGCCGATCTTCGACTCGAGCATGCCGCGGGCCATCTTGATGGCGATGGGCCACTTCGTCAGACGCTCGAGTTTGCCGGGCTCGTTCTTGCGCTCGACGCGGACCCGACCGGTGAGCACGCCGTCAGCCCAGCGCAGCGAGTCCTCCAGGTAGCTGGCCGCCGGGAAGATGGCATCCATGATCCCGAGGTCGAACGCCTGCTGCGGCTTGAGCATGCGGTTCTGCTTGAGCGGGTTCGAGATGACGACCTCGAGCGTGTTCTCGATACCGATGAGGTTCGGCAGCAGGTAGGCGCCGCCCCAGCCGGGGATGATGCCGAGGAACACCTCCGGCAGCGCGATGGCCGCGGCCGAGGCGTCGACCGTGCGGTAGGTCGAGTTCAGGGCGATCTCGAGGCCGCCGCCGAGGGCGAGACCGTTGACGAACGCGAACGAGGGCACGCCCAGGTCTGACAGCGAGCCGATCACCTGGTGACCACGCTGAGCGATGAGCCGCGCCACGTCTTTCGACGGCAGCTTCGCCACGTCGGAGAGATCGGCGCCGGCCGCGAGGATGTACTGCTTGCCGGTGATCGCGACGGCGTGGATCTCGCCCGACGCCGCGCGGCGCTTCAGCGTCGCGAGCGTCTCGCCCAGCTCGGCGAGTGTGGCGGGCCCGAGCGTGTTGGGCCGCGTGTGGTCGCGACCGTTGTCGAGCGTGATCAGCGCGAGCACATTGCCCGAGGGCAAGCGCACGTCGCGGACGGGGGAGTGGGTGACCACCTCGTCGCCGGTCAGGGCGTCGAGGGGGCTGAAGTCGATCGCGGAGTAGTCGGTCACTTGCGCTTCTTCTTTCCGTCGAAGAACGGGTTCTCCCAGATAACCGAGCCGCCCTGGCCCAGGCCCACGCACATCGCGGTGAGGCCGTAGCGCACGTCCGGGCGCTCGGCGAACTGCGCGGCCAGCTGGATCATGAGACGGACTCCGGATGCCGCGAGCGGGTGACCGACGGCGATCGCGCCGCCCCACGGGTTCACGCGCGGGTCGTCGTCGGCGATGCCGAAGTGGTCGAGGAGCGAGATGACCTGGATCGCGAACGCCTCGTTCAGCTCGAACAGACCGATGTCGTCGATCGTGAGACCGGCCTTCTTCAGGGCCTTCTCGGTCGAGGGGATGGGCCCGATGCCCATGATCTCGGGCTCGACCCCGGCGAACGCGAACGAGACCATGCGCATCTTGGGTGCCAGGCCGAGTTCCTTCACCGCGTCAGCTCCGGCGAGCAGGCTGATCGTCGCTCCGTCGGTGAGGGGCGACGAGGTTCCGGCCGTGACGCGGCCGTGAGGGCGGAACGGAGTCTTCAGCGTCGCGAGACCCTCGACAGTCGTCTCGGGGCGGCGCCCCTCGTCTTCCGTCGCAAGACCCCAGGCGCCGTCGGCGTCCTTGACGGCGACGGGCACGAGATCCGGCTGGATCTTCCCCGCCTCGTACGCAGCCTGCACCTTGTGCTGGCTAGCCGCGCCGAAGCGGTCGGCCCGCTCCTTGGTCAAGTGCGGGAAGCGGTCGTGGATGCGCTCGGCCGTCACACCCATGTTGAGCGCGCCCGGGTCGACGAGCTTCTCGGCGACGAAGCGGGGGTTCGGGTCGACATTGCCTCCGATGGGGTGGCGTCCCATGTGCTCGACTCCGCCCGCGAGGGCGAGGTCGTACATGCCGACGCCGATCGACGCGCCCATCGTGGTCACGCTCGTCATGGCGCCCGCGCACATGCGCTCGATCGCGAGGCCCGGCACGGTCATCGGCAGACCCGCCAAAATCGCCGCCGTGCGCCCGAGGGTCAGACCCTGATCGCCGGTCTGCGACGTCGCGGCGATCGCCACGTCGTCGATCCGGTCCTTCGGTACGTCGCCGTTACGCTCCATCAACCCGATGATCGCCTTGACCACCAGGTCATCAGCGCGGGTGTTCCAGTACATACCCTTCTCGCCGGCGCGCCCGAAAGGGGTGCGCATTCCGTCGACGAAGAAGACGTCCGTCATCTCGGCCACTCTGCCTCCAAAGTTTGGGATGACCCCAGCCTAGGAAGGCCCATTCCCGGAACGGAATCGGTTGTCCGAACCTACGAATCCGCGCCGGGAGCCTCGTCGGCCGCATTGACGGAAGCTACAAAGCTATCCGCAATCACCTGTGCGGTCTGGTCAATCTGCCACGGGCGGGCGCCGAGCTCGGACAGGGCCGCACCGATGGTCTCGACGCTGATCTCCGCAGGGGGAGTCCACGCCACACGGCGGAGCGTCTCGGGAGTGAGGAGATTTTCCGTCGGCATCCGGAGTTCTGCGGCTCGCGCCTCGACGGCGGGGCGCGCCGCCTTGAGTCGACGATCCGCTTCGGGGTTGCGATCGACCCACGCCCGAGGAGGGGGGAGGGTGTCGCTCGGAACGCGGTCGGGGGGAAGCTCGGTGTCCTCACGGCCCGCGACGATCGCGTTCCACCAACGGTCCAGCTGCGTGCGGCTCGCCCGACCGTTGAACTCCTTGACCCCGGCCAGCGCCTGCTTGCTCGACGGGTCGGCGAGCACCGCGGCGATGAGCGCCCGGTCGGGCAGCAGTCGGCCCGGGGCGACGTCCTGCTCCTGGGCGTACTCCTCGCGGGCACGCCAGAGCGAACGTGCGATGGCGAGTGCGCGGCGCCCGCGCACGGTGTGCAGCCCGCTCATACGCCGCCACGGGTCTTCGCGCGGCGGCTTGGGCAGACGATCCAGGACCGCCTGGAACTCCTGGCGCGCGAACTCGGTCTTGCCCTGCTCGTCGAGTTCGGCGACCAGCACGTCGCGCACATCGATGAGGTGCTCGACGTCGAGGGCGGCGTACTCCAGCCACGACGCGGGGAGAGGCCGAGTCGACCAATCCGCCGCCGAGTGCGCCTTCGCCAGGGTGATGCCGAGAGTCTGCTCCACGACAGCGCCGAGGCCCACACGCTCGTGCCCGAGCAGACGCGCTCCCAGCTCGGTGTCGAAGATGCGGGGAGGTTCGAGGCCCCGCTCGCGCAACGAGGGGAGATCTTGGCTGGCGGCGTGGAACACCCACTCGGCATCGGCGAGTGCGGCCTGCAGCGGGGAGAAGTCTTCGATCGTCGAGGGGTCGAAGAGGAAGACACCCGCCTCACGGCGGAAGACCTGGATGAGGTAGGCGCGCTGGGAGTAGCGGAAACCCGACGCGCGCTCCACGTCGACCGCGACGGGCCCGGTGCCCGCTGCCAGACGGTCGGACGCCGAGGCCAAGCCGTCGGCGTTCTCGATGACGATGTACTCAACCACGGGTGGGCCTCCGGGCTCCGAAGACGGCGACGCCCTCCGACCCCGGGGGGAGGCCGGCGAGCATGCACACGAGTTCCGCCCACGCGTCGAGATGGGGGCGGATGGGACCACGCGGCGACCATGACGCGCGAAGTTCGATCTGAGACCCCTCACCCTGCGAGGCGAGCGCCCCGAACCCGGTGGAGAGCGTCTTGGTGGCCGTCCCCGATTCGGAGTGGCGCTCGGCCCCGCGCGAATCCAGCGCGTCGATGAGCCACGACCACGCCACCTGGGCGAGCAGGGGATCGATGCCGATCTCGGGCTCCAGGGGCGCCTGCGCGAAGCACACGATTCGCCAGGCTCCCTCCCACGCGTCGGGCTCCTCCGGATCGTGGAGGAGGATGAAGCGGCCGGTACCGAACGGTGAGTCGGTGGCGTGCTCCTCGGGACGGACATCGCCCGCCAGCGCCAGGCTGTGCGGCGCGAGGCCGGCGGGGGAGGGGATCTCGCGCACCACGAAATCCTCACGGAACGTGGCGGCGCGCACCTCCTCCATCGCCCGGGCGAAAGGGGTCGACGCCTCGGGTGAGCCCAGGTCAGTCACGGCCACAGACTAGAGTGAGGCCTCGATGAACGCTCCCAGGCGCGCCGCGAGGCCCAGGCCCTCGAGTCGGACCTCCGCGATCGCCCGCGTCGGAATCGGCGCCCTCTCCCTCGCGCTGGGCGCGAGCCTGACAGCGTTGAGCGCAGTCTCCGTCCGGATGGCGCGCACCGTCGTCACTCCCGCAGGGCGGGTCCCGAATGTGCGGATCCTGTCTCTGGACACCTCGGCGCAGACCGTGACCCTTCAGCGAACTCCCGACACGGCGCTTCCCGGTCGGTACGGGCTCTTCACCACGGGCACCTTCGACTACCTGAGGCTGGGTTCCGTGGTACAGGACGACGGCACCTCCGTGACCCGGAAGCTCCTCACCCACGTTCCCGCCGAGGGGCGCCTGGCCGCCGAAGCTGCTTTCAGCGGCTGGTACTACGACCGACCCGAAGACCTGCGCCTGTCGGTGCGGTCAGCAGAGATCGAGACACCCGTCGGCGCCTGCCCGGCATGGGAGTTCCCCGCCGCGATCGACTCGGACGTCTGGGTGATCCAGGTGCACGGCCGGGGGACCACACGGGCCGAGACGCTGAGGGCCGTCCCCCTCTTCCATGCGCTCGGCATCAACGCTCTCGTGGTGTCGTACCGCAACGACGGAGAGGCTCCGCAGAGCACGAGCGGCACCTACGCCCTCGGCGCGACCGAGTGGCAAGACGTCGATGCCGCGATCACCTACGCCATCGGCCAGGGAGCACGGCGCGTCATCCTGATGGGCTGGTCGATGGGTGGGGCGATGTGTCTGCAGGCGGAGGCGCTGTCAGCGCACCGCGACGTCATCGCCGCCCTGATCTTGGAGTCTCCGGTCGTCGACTGGCGCACGGTGCTGCGCTACCAGAGCCGGCTGCTCCACCTGCCTTCTCCCGTGCTCGCCGTCACGGAGCGCCTTCTCGGCTCCCGATGGGGGGCCCGCCTCGTGAGCGGCGCGGAGGCCATCCCTCTCGACCGCCTCGACCGTGTTGCTCACGCGGGCGAGCTGCAGCATCCCACGCTCATCCTGCACAGCGACGACGACGGTTTCGTGCCGAGCGACGCCTCCCACGCTCTCGCGGCTGCCCGGCCCGACCTCGTCACCATGGAGACGTTCGAGGTCGCGCGCCACACCAAGCTGTGGAACTACGACGAGGCTCGCTTCACCCGAGCGATCGAGGACTGGGTGCGCGAGCGGGGCCTCGCCGTCGGGAGCTGACGGATGCCGCGACTCACGCGCCGCGCTTGGACCGCACTTGACGCTTGGCCCGCATCAGCATCCCCGTCATCCCCGCGATGCGCAGGGGACTGACAGCGCGCGTGAGACCGATGCTCTGCGGGAAATCGTCGGGCACGGCGAGCACCTCATCCGCGGTCAGTCCCGTCAGTCCCTGGGCGAGGATGCTGGCGAAACCACGAGTGGTCGGCGCTTCCGCAGGGGCAGTGGCGTGCATCGCGACACGATCGTCTGCGTCGACCGTCACGATGATGTAGACCGGCGACTGGCACTCCGCGACGCGCTCCTGCAGCTCGGGGTGGTCCGCATACTCCGCGGGGACCGCGGGGAGCTCCTGCGAGAACTCCAGGAGAAGCTGCAACCGGTCGGGCTCATCGAGTTCGAGGAACTCGTCGCGGATCTCGGCCAGGCGGGCGGGGAGGGTGTTCTCGGACATCTCCGTCATCCTCCCACGCCCGCGTCGACCGGGCTCAGCGGGAGGGAACCTCGCCGGGCTCGGACCCCGAGACGATCGGCACGCGCACCGCGCTGCCCCACTCGGTCCACGACCCGTCGTAGTTGCGAACGTCATCGAAGCCGAGAAGGTGCTTCAGGACGAACCACGTGTGGCTGGAGCGCTCACCGATGCGGCAGTACGCCACGATCTTGTCGCCGTCCTTCAGACCCGCGCCCTCGCGGTAGATCGCGTCGAGTTCCTCGCGCGACTTGAAGCCGCCGTCCTCGGCCACGGCCTTGGCCCACGGCACGCTCTGGGCACTCGGGATGTGGCCGGCGCGCAGCGCACCCTCTTCCGGGTAGGCGGGAGCGGTGGTGCGCTCGCCGGAGTACTCCTCGGGGGAGCGCACGTCGATGAGGGGGTTGCCCAGGTGCGCGAGCACGTCGTCCTTGTACGCGCGCAGCAGCGAGTCGTCGCGCTCGACCACCGGGTAGTCGGTGGGCTCGACGGCCGTCTTGTCGGTCGTCACCGGGCGTCCCTCCGCGATCCACTTGTCACGGCCACCGTCGAGAAGGCGCACGTCTTCGTGACCGAAGAGAGAGAACACCCACAGGGCGTAGGCGGCCCACCAGTTGTTCTTGTCCCCGTAGATGACGACGGTGTCGTCGCGCGAGATCCCCTTGCTGCTCAGCAGCTTCGCGAACCCGGCGCCGTCGACGTAGTCGCGGACGACGGGGTCGTTGAGCTCGGTGTGCCAGTCGACCTTCACCGCCCCCGGGATGTGACCCGTCTCGTACAGCAGGACGTCCTCGTCGGACTCGACGACGACGAGACCGGGCTGCCCGAGGCGCTGCTCGAGCCACTCGCCCGTCACGAGCCGGCCGGGCTCGGCGTAGTCGGCGAATTTGGGGGAGGTGGTGTCGAGCTCGACGGTCACGAGAAACTCCTCGGTCAAGGCGGCGGATGGTGCGGCATAGGGTGGACACCGCACCATCGACCCTAGATCCGCGGCATGGGGCACGCACCCTTCCCGTAAGACTTGGACACAGGACGGCCATGACCTCGACGCCCGCCACGACCGGCCTCATTCACCTCACCGAGCGCGATCCGGCCGTCACGGGCGCGGAGATGGTGAACGCCCTCGTCCCGCCCCCGCAGTTCGACGGGGCGACGTTCGAGTCGTACCGGGCGGACGATGCCTATCCCTCCCAGCAGGAGGCGAAGGAGCTCCTCCAGTCGTTCGCCGGCAAGCAGTCGGCGCCGGCGAAGAAGGGCGGCTTCTTCCGGCGCGCGGAGAAGGCGGCGCCGGTCAAGCCGGGCGTCTACCTCGACGGCGGGTTCGGCGTCGGCAAGACCCACCTGTTGGCGTCGATCTATCACGCGATGCCCGCCCGCCGGAAGTACTTCGGGTCGTTCATCGAGTACACCGCCCTGGTCGGCGTCCTCGGCTACGCCAAGGCCGTGGAGCTGTTCCGCGGCAGCGACCTCCTCTGCATCGACGAGTTCGAGCTCGACGACCCGGGCGACACGATGGTGATGACGCGCCTGCTGGGCGAGCTCGTGGCATCCGGGACCCGGCTGGCGGCGACTTCGAACACCCCGCCCAACGCCCTCGGCGAGGGGCGGTTCGCCGCGCAGGACTTCCTCCGGGAGATCCAGTCGATGTCGGACAGCTTCCGCACCATCCGCATCGACGGCACCGACTTCCGCCAACGCGCGATCGACGGCGAGGCCAAGGTCCTGACCGACGACGAGTATCGACGGACGATGGATGCCGCAGCCTCCGGCGCCGTGGCATCCGATGACGCGTTCGCGGACCTGGTCGCTCACCTGGCCCGTGTGCACCCCTCGCGATTCATCCGTCTGATCGACGGCGTCGACGTCATCGGACTGAGGGACGTGACCGTGCTGCACGACCAGTCGGCGGCTCTGCGTCTGGTCGCCTTCATCGACCGTGCGTACGACGCGCAGATCCCGATCCGGGCGACGGGGGTGCCGCTGAACACCGTCTTCAGCGACGAGATGCTCGGTGGCGGGTACCGGAAGAAGTACCTGCGGGCGACCTCTCGCCTCGTGGCTCTCACACACTCCTGATCCAGCCACTTCATCCGCGGCTCTCGGCCGCGCGAAACGCGATGTTTACCTGGAGCCGTGCGCTGTAACGCGCCCGTAACACCAGTCGAACGCCGATGGAAACCGAGGCTGTGAACACTGGGGGGACCCGACGCTACACCTGCGTCCCTGCAGAGAGGTTTCCTCCGAGATGGATCAAGGCAACACCGCATTCATCCTGATAGCAGCCGCCCTCGTGCTGCTCATGACGCCAGGACTCGCGTTCTTCTACGGCGGCCTCGTCAAGGCCAAGAGCGTCATCAGCATGATGATGATGAGCTTCGGCGCGATGGGCCTCATCGGGGTCCTTTGGGTCGTCTACGGCTACGCGATCGCTTTCCCCGCGACCGACGCCGGGGTCACGCAGCTGCCCTGGATGATCGACTGGAACGAGCTCGGCCTCACCGGCGTTCTCGAGACGCCCGAGGGCGCCGCCTACCCGCCGCTCGCCTTCGTCGCCTTCCAGGCCACGTTCGCCATCATCACCGTCGCCCTGGTCTCGGGCGCCATCGCCGACCGCGCCAAGTTCGGCTCCTGGATGATCTTCGCGTTCATCTGGGCGACCGTCGTCTACTTCCCCGTTGCGAGCTGGGTCTTCAACTTCGGCCTCGCCGATGACGGCTCGTTCTCGTACGGCGGCTGGATCACGCACGGTATGCAGGACGTCTTCGGCGTCGGCGCGATCGACTTCGCCGGTGGTACCGCGGTCCACATCAACGCCGGTGCCGCCGCCCTCGCCCTGGCCCTGGTGCTCGGCAAGCGTGTCGGCTTCCAGAAGGGCGCCCACGTCCCTCACAACCCGCCGTTCGTCCTCCTCGGCGCGGGCCTGCTGTGGTTCGGCTGGTTCGGCTTCAACGCAGGCTCGGAGCTCGCGGCTGACGGCACTGCCGCTCTCGCTTTCGTCAACACGATCGCTGCCCCCGCTGCCGCTCTGCTCTCGTGGCTGATCGTCGAGAAGATCAAGGACGGCAAGCCCACGTCGGTCGGTGCCGCCTCGGGTGCCGTCGCCGGTCTCGTCGCAATCACCCCGGCCTGCGCGTCGCTGACGCCGATCTGGGCCATCGTGCTCGGCCTCGTCGCCGGTGCGGTCTGCGCCCTGGCGATCGAGCTGAAGTTCAAGCTCGGCTTCGACGACTCGCTCGACGTGGTCGGCATCCACCTCGTCGGTGGTCTGCTCGGAACCCTGTACCTCGGCATCTTCGCCAACGGCACGGGCCTCATCTACAGCGGCTCGCTGACGCAGCTGCTGGTTCAGGCGATCGCGGCCTTCGCGGTCCTGATCTACTCCTTCGTGCTGGCCTTCGTCATCGGCTTCGCGATCGAGAAGACGATCGGCTTCCGCGTCAAGAACGAGGACGAGATCGCCGGTATCGACACCGTCGTGCACGGCGAAGAGGGCTACGTCCTGAGCGACGCCCGCGCCTGATCAGCTCCAACCCCGGACGGGGCGTCACCGATTCGTCGGTGGCGCCCCGTCTCTCGTTGGCCCGTGGCGGGCGCCGAACACACGGGCATTCGGCGGAGGTCACGGCGCGCGGGGT
This sequence comes from Microbacterium enclense, assembly GCA_038182865.1. NCBI lineage: Bacteria > Bacillati > Actinomycetota > Actinomycetes > Micrococcales > Microbacteriaceae > Microbacterium > Microbacterium enclense. The sequence goes on from CP116226.1 coordinate 3,615,300, forward strand.
CAGGTGGCAGGGTGCCTAGGGTGGGGGAATGGGAACCACCTCTCGTCTCGTGTCGGCCTTCCTCGGGATGTTCCGGTCGTCGACGCCCGCCGCACCTCCTCGCCGCGGCTCAGGGCCGGCCCAGCCCTCCGCGGCCGCTGCCGACGCCCGCACGGTCGAGATCGACCCGCCACGGCGTCTGACGCTGTCCTATGCCCCTCAGCGCGACAATGCGCCCGACGCCGGAGAGATCGTCTGGACGTGGGTGCCCTACGAGGAGCGCGACGGACGCGGGAAGGACCGCCCGGTCCTCGTCATCGGGCGAGCGGATGCCACCCACTCCTACGTCGTGCGTCTGACCAGCAAGCCGCACGACGGTGACCGCCAGTACCTTGCGCTGGGTTCAGGAGAGTGGGACCCACAGGGACGGCCGTCGTGGGTCGACATCGAGCAGCTATATCTCGTCCACGATGCCGGCATGCGCCGGGAGGCCGCGGCCCTCGACCGTCGACGCTTCGACGCGGTGGCGGCGGCGTTGACCGCGCGCTACGGCTGGCAGCGGGGGTGACGACCGTGAGGATGAAGGGATGAGCACCATCTCGCCCATCGTGATCGATACCGCCGCAGCCGAACGTATGTGGCATGACTACACCACCGCACACCCCGACGCCGTCGCCGCCTGCCCCGAGTACACCGTCGAGCACTTCGGCGATTCCGAGCGGCTGGCCGACGAACTCCTCACTTGCGTGCTCGAGGGCGAGAAGCGCGCAACGTCGGGCCTCGTCGCCGAATACATCGCCGAGCACCAGCCCCTCCCGCGGATCGGATCGCACTGGATCGCCTGCGACGGACGCGGGGCGCCCCGAGCGATTCTGCGCACGATCGAGATGCGCCTCGGGGGCTTCGCGAGCGCAGACGCGCGTTTCGCCTATGACGAGGGGGAGGACGACCGCTCCCTCGACAGCTGGCGCACGGAGCACCGGCGGTACTGGACGCGCATCTCGACCGCCCTCGGGCGGGAGTGGTCGGAAGGCGACGAGATCGTCTTCGAGCGCTTTCACGTGGTCTGGCCGCCCGAGCACGCCGACTGACGCACGAACGGAGAAAGCCCCCGGCGAACCGGGGGCCTTGCGGTGGGCGATACCAGACTCGAACTGATGACCTCTTCCGTGTGAAGGAAGCGCGCTACCAACTGCGCCAATCGCCCGCATCCCGAACGGGACTCAACGATCGTACCGGATGCGACGCCGTGCTTCGAACCACGGCGTGGGACACTCCCGGGTCGCGCCCGGTTTTGCACCCGTGCGCGGATCGGGTAATGTCTTACAAGTGCTCGGGGCAAGCCCCGGGAACGAAATGCGGATGTAGCGCAGTGGTAGCGCATCACCTTGCCAAGGTGAGGGTCGCGAGTTCGAATCTCGTCATCCGCTCGAGTGAAGGGATCTCCGTCTGGGAAACCGACGGGAGATCACGACACGTGGGTCGAACCACACACGGTGGCGTGGCCGAGCGGCTAGGCACCGGCCTGCAAAGCCGTTTACACGGGTTCGAATCCCGTCGCCACCTCGCTTCACAACTGAACAGCCTGTATAGGCGCGATTGGCGCAGCGGTAGCGCGCTTCCCTGACACGGAAGAGGTCACTGGTTCGATCCCAGTATCGCGCACCGAAGGAAACCCCCGGCTTGCCGGGGGTTTTTTCCGTTGGAGGCCGGATCACGAAGCGCGTGCGAGCGGGGTGCACGTCGTCACACGGGCCGTGCGGCGGCGATGTCGGTGGGTCGTGGCATCCTTGTTTCTATGGATGAGTTGCAGGATTCGCCCCCGCGTCGATCACGCGAGCAACTCGAGGCGTGGGTGCAGGAATTCCAGAATCAGGGGCACGTCATCGGCGGCTCCATTCGGGTCGCCCAGCAGGAAGACGCCGACCAGCAAGACACCGGGCTGGTCGTCATGAACCTGCATAACGCGGAGGCGTCGATCTACATGCAGCCGCGGGGCTACGACGAGCCCGTCTGGGAGGCGACCCTCACGGGTCGACCCGAAGATCTGACCCTCTCGATCCACGACATCGCGTCGCTCGCCGCGGAGCTCGTCGTCGCCGGCAACCTCTGCTCGTTCCTGCAGTGGAAGTCGCTCGAGTGGGACCGTCAGAGCGGGACCCATACGTAGAGGCGGTGTTCAACGCCCCGGTGCTTCTCGCCCTCAGGCGGCGGACGGCGAGGACGAGCGCGAGGACGGGGACGCGGGAATGAGCGGCGTCGGGCCCGGGTCGGCGATGCGGATCGCCGCGACGGGGGCACCCTCCGCCGACATGGCGTCGTCCGGTCGCTTCTGATCGTCGCCGGTTCTCAGCGTGATCTCCGCCGGCTCGACCGCCGCGTGCTCGACGTCGAGGGCCGCATCCTCGGCGGTGTATCGACTGAGCGAGACATCCCGCGAACCGAACACCCCCCGCCGGAGTCGAACCATGGTGTACCCCTGGTCGCGCAGGTCCTCGGCGCTCTCGTGGGTCATCTCCGTACGGGCGATACGCACCCACCCGGTATGCGAGTCGTACGCGTGCGTGACGAGGTGATGCTGTGACATGCGAACCTCCCGAGAACAAGGCTGGCAAGTCCGAGGGCTCCTCGTGTTCGCACCGTGTTCCGATCATGTGAACATCGAGCGGCGGATTCTCTGCGCAAGCCCCCTGTCCGCCGCTGTCGTGGCGCCTACCGTTGACCCATGACCGTTCCCGACACGCAGTGGCGTGAGATCGCCGCGTCTCCGTTCGTCTCCCTCGGCACCTTTCGACGCAACGGCGTCGAGGTCTCCGTCCCCGTCTGGATCGCGCGTGACGGTGACGAACTCGTCGTGACGAGCGAGCGGAACACCGGAAAGGTCAAGCGACTGCGCAACGATTCGCGCGTGACACTGCGGCCTTGCAGCCGCATGGGTGCCGTCGCTCCGGATGCCATCACCGTCCAGACACACGGACGCGTAGCAGGCCCCGCCACCGACGATCCGCGCGCGGACGCGGCCCTCCGTCGCAAGTACGGCCTGCAGTGCCGCGCCATCCTCGGCTTCGAGGCGATCGTTCGGAGAATCCAGCGGCGCCCCGGCGATCGCGTCATCCTCCGCATCTCGCGAACGTCCTGAGCCGCCCCACGCCCGGGGAGCAGAAGCGGCTCCGACCGGTCGATATCGCGGTAGCCCGAAGGCGCGACAGGGTGTACCCGAACCGCAATCGAGCGCAAGGGGGTTGGCGCGCGGGCCTGTTTCGCGAAGGGTTGCAGGAGAGCGGCTGGCACCCCCGGCACCCGCGTCCCCCTTCTTCCTCCTCGCCGGAAGATGCGCGGCGTGACGAGGCGCCGGCGCGGAGGTATCGCATGGGCAGGTTCATCTACGACGGCAACACGAAAATGGAGTTCGAGGATCGACTCCTCGCGCACCTGCAGGCGGTCATCATGGCGAAAGTGCGTCGCGGGGAGAGTTTTCCCTTCACGTGGAAGGACGACATCAGCACCGGGGGCGGTCGCACCACGGTCTACATCCACCCCCACGTGTCGATGGTGTTCAAGTATCACGGCGGGCGGACCCCCCAGTTGAGCGCGCCGTGGCTGCACGCGCTGACCTACAACGCCAATTCCGGGCGCGGACTCTATGTCATCCCCGAACCCGAGGAGTTCACCCCGCGCGAGAGCGCACAGCGCGCAGAGATGGTGTTCCGCGAGGTTCCGAACAACCAGATGCCCGTCGGTTCGCGTTCCTGAACGGGAATAGCATCACCGACGGCCGAGGTTGTCGCCCTCATGAGCGACTGGACCGAGGCCAAGCCCTTCTTCGAAACGACCGCCGTCGCGCACCTCGCGACTCTCATGCGAGATGGATCTCCGCATTCGACTCCGCTGTGGGTCGGCGTCGACGGCGAACGGCTGATGTTCTTCACCGAGGTCGACGCGTTGAAGGACCGGAACCTCCGGCGTGACCCTCGCGTGGCCATCTCGGTCACGGGAGCCGACAACCCCTACGCGATGGCATTCGTGCGCGGCGAAGCCGTCGAAAGGATGGAGGGGGATGCCGCGCTGCCGTACGTCGATCGCATCTCGCACCTGTACGAGGGTCGCCCGTACGGCATGCGCGAGGGCCTCGCGGTGTGGTTCATCGAGCCGCGCAAGGCGTGGGGCCGCACCTACGAGGACTGAGGCTCAGAGCGCCAGCGGCAGCACTCCGAGGAACAGAATGAGCGGCGCGATCACCGCCCCGAGCACGATGAAGCGGCTCCACTTCACCTCGACGCCTGCCGCCACCAAGCGGTCATGCCACAGGAGGGTCGCGAGCGATGCCCAGGGGGTCACGATCGGTCCCGCGTTCACACCGATGAGAAGCGCTGCGAGACGGGCGGGCGAGCCCGCCACCGATTCGAGGGCGAGGTAGGCCGGCAGGTTGTTGATGCCGTTCGCCGCGAGGGCACCCACGCCGGCGAGCTGCCAGAGCGACACGAGATCGTCGCCGGTCCCGGCGAGCACCGACGTGAGGCGTCCGATTCCCAGCGCTTCGAGCGCGCCCACGGCCAGGAAGAGTCCCCCCGCGAACACCAGCAGAGACCAGGGCACGAGACGGACACCGAGAGCTCTCGGTGCGCGCCACGCGAATGCAGCCACGAGGACGACGGCGGCACCCAGAGCCGGCATCCACGGTTCGAGCCCGATCACCAGGAGGGGGAGCAGCGCCACCGTGACCACCCCGGAGACGCGCAGCAGCACCGGGTCGGAGACGGTGGGGGAAGCGGCGTCCGGATACGTTCTCGGCAGGCGTCGGAGGAACACCAGCGTCAGCACGACGACCGATACCGCAATTGCGATGAGAGCCGACGGCCCCAGCAGCGACAGGAACGCGACGGGGTCATGGCCGCCGCCGAGCGCCTCGGATGCCAACAGGTTGGTGAGGTTCGACACCGGCAGCACGAGCGACGCGGTGTTCGCCAAGACGACCGTGACGAAGGCGAAGGGCAGGGGATCGAGCTTGCGCGCGACCGCCATGGAGATGACCACGGGCGTGAGGAGCACGGCGGTGGTGTCGAGGGAGAGGAACGCCGTCGCCACCGTCGCCAACGCCACGACGAGAACCCACAACCACACCGTGCGCCCTCGGGCGATACGCGCCAAGCGCGCGGCGACCACGTCGAAGAGCCCCGCCTTCGACGCCAGCTCCGCCACGACCGTGACGGCGACCACGAACAGCAGGATGGGCCAGACGCGGTCGGCGACGGCGAGGGCGTCGCTCGCGGGAAGGGCGCCGGTGAGCAACGCGATGATCCCGAGGATCCAGAGCACGCCGCCGATGATGGCCAGAGTCACCGCTCCACTATGGGGCACGTCCGGTGCGGTCGAGGCCACGCCCGCCGGGTAGCCTGGAAGCGACCCTTTCAGGAGATGTGCTGTGACTGATTTTCCCGCCGATGGCTTCGCTCTTTTCCCCGACCGCTCGGTCGTCGCCTTGCGCGTGAACGGGGAGCTGAAAGACCTGGCCACGACCGTGACGGCCGACGACCAGGTCGAGCCGGTCACCATCGACAGCGCGGACGGTCTGTCGATCCTCCGCCACTCGACGGCGCACGTGCTCGCGCAGGCGGTCCAGCGTGTCAAGCCCCAGGCGAACCTCGGCATCGGACCGCCCGTCACGGATGGCTTCTACTACGACTTCCAGGTCGACGAACCCTTCACCCCCGACGACCTCAAGGTCATCAAGAAGGAGATGGAGCGAATCGTCCGCGAGAACCAGCGGTTCGTGCGTCGCGTCGTCACGGACGACGAGGCACGCGCCGAACTCGCCGATGAGCCGTTCAAGCTCGAGCTCATCGGGCTGAAGGGCGGATCGGCCGAGGCCGCCGAGGGCGCCTCCGTCGAGGTCGGTGCCGGCGAGCTCACGATCTACGACAACATCACCCGTGACGGCGAGACCGCCTGGAAAGACCTGTGCCGCGGCCCGCACGTGCCGGGCACCCGTCTGATCGGCAACGGGTGGGATCTCACCCGCATCGCCGGTGCCTACTGGCGCGGTAGCGAGAAGAACCCGCAGCTCCAGCGCATCTACGGCACCGCGTGGCCCACGAAGGACGAGCTGCGCGCGTACCAGCACCGCCTCGAAGAGGCCGCGAAGCGCGACCACCGCAAGCTCGGCAAAGAGCTCGACCTGTTCTCGTTCCCCGACGAGATCGGTCCCGGCCTGTCGGTGTTCCACCCCAAGGGCGGCATCATCCGCTACGAGATCGAGCGGTACATGCGCGAGCGCCTGCTCGCCAGCGGCTACGAGGTCGTCAACACCCCGCACATCACCAAGGGCGACCTGTTCATGACCAGCGGCCACCTGCAGTGGTACGCCGACGGCATGTACCCCCCGATGGTGCTCGACGAGGTGGTGGATGCCGACGGGCACGTGTCGCGCGAGGGCCAGGAGTACTACCTGAAGCCCATGAACTGCCCGTTCCACAACCTGATCTTCCGCTCGCGCGGACGCAGCTACCGCGAGCTGCCCCTGCGCCTGAGCGAGTTCGGGTCGGTATACCGCTACGAGAAGAGCGGGACGCTGTCGGGCCTCACGCGCGTGCGCGGCATGACCCAGGACGACACGCACATCTACGTCACCGCCGACCAGGTCAAGGCCGAGCTGACCCACAGCCTCGACTTCGTGCTGCAGACCCTGCGCGACTACGGCCTGAACGACTTCTACCTCGAGCTGTCGACGAAGGAAGACGGCAACCCGAAGTTCATCGGCGACGACGCCCTCTGGGCCGAGGCGACCGAGACGCTGCGCGAGGTCGCCGAGGCTTCCGGACTCGAGCTCGTGCCCGACCCGGGCGGCGCGGCCTTCTACGGCCCGAAGATCTCGGTGCAGGCACGCGACGCGATCGGCCGCACCTGGCAGATGTCGACGATCCAGCTCGACTTCAATCAGCCGGAGCGCTTCGAGCTCGAGTACACCGGCCCCGACGGCGAGAAGCATCGCCCCGTCATGATCCACCGCGCCCTCTTCGGCTCGGTCGAGCGCTTCTTCGCGATCCTGCTCGAGCACTACGCCGGGGCCTTCCCGGTGTGGCTCGCGCCGGTGCAGGTCGTGGCCGTGCCCGTCGCGGCGGAATACGGCGACTACCTCCAGGGCATCGTCGCCGACCTCAAGACCAAGGGCGTCCGCGCCGAGGCCGACCACAGCGACGACCGCATGCAGAAGAAGATCCGCACGCACACCACGCAGAAGGTGCCGCTTATGCTGATCGCCGGCGAGCAGGACCGCTCGAACGGCACGGTCTCGTTCCGGTTCCGCGACGGCACGCAGCTCAACGGCATCCCGGTCGACGAGGCGATCGCTCGCATCACCGGCGCGATCGCCGGCCGCACGCTCGTGAACACCGCCGAGGACTTGGCGTGACGATGGATCCGGATGCCGTCGCGGCGGGGGAGGCATCCCTCATCGACGCCGCGACACTTCCGGGCGTGCCCGACGAATTCCAACGCCTGTGGACACCGCATCGCATGGCCTACATCTCGGCGGGCCGCGAGCCGATGGAGAAGAACTGCCCGTTCTGCGCGGCGCCCGACAAGAGTGACGAGGACGGACTGATCGTCGCCCGCGGGAAGACCGCGTACGTGCTGCTGAACCTCTTCCCCTACAACTCGGGGCACCTGCTCGTGTGCCCGTACCGTCACATCGCCACCTACGATCAGGCGACCGACGAGGAAGTCGCCGAGATCGGTGCGCTCACCCAGCGCGGGATGCGCGTACTGAGGGCGGTGTCGAACTGCGACGGCTTCAACCTCGGTATGAACCAGGGGGCGATAGCCGGCGCCGGTGTCGACGCGCACCTGCACCAGCACATCGTGCCGCGCTGGGCCTCCGACGCGAACTTCTTCCCCATCATCGCCAAGACGAAGGCACTCCCGCAGCTGCTGGGTGACGTGCGGCGCGCGGTCGCGGACGCGTGGGACGGCTGAGCGCGTCCTCACCCTGCGCCACACGCACGAGTTCGGGATGGCGGCGGCCACCCGCTGGATTCGCTTGCCCCGGATGGTCGCGTCTCAAAGCTCGCATCGTCCATCTGGGTCAAACGAAATGACGCCCCGCTCGTTCGGTTGCCTCAGAAGGTCGCCAGCTCCGGGCCACACCGACAACGTTCGGCAAACGCATCTCTGACGCGACACGTGCTCGTGGCTGGACGCACAAGGCCGGCCCTTGCACCGCAGCGGAACGCTCCGCGTCTCCGCACCCCAGCAGCCCACGACGCTCGGCGTCCGTCACACGGCGCCCGCGTACGCCTGTCCGGGTGACCCGCGTCTCAGCGCACCTGGCGTACCGAGAATTGGAGGCGCGGGTGCGCGTACGCCTCCTGCGACTCGATGAGGCGCAGCTCGCGCGAACCCGACTCGTAGGTGTTCGTCAACAGGTCGAACACGCTCGAAGCGGTGCGCGCCAGAGCGTCCGCCGCGTCCCCGCCGCTGCGGCGGTAGTGAGCGGTGAAGAGGGCCGCGGTCACGTCGCCGGAGCCGTTCGCCTTCATCGGGATGAGCGGCGTCTGCACGATCCACGCGCCGTTGTCGTCGATGACCATCATCTCGATCGTGTCGGCCTCGCGGTCCGGCCGCTCGACACTGGTGACGAGAATGGTCCGCGGACCGCGAGCTCGCAGCGCGTCGGCCGATTCCAGGGTCGAATCGATACTGCCGGGCTCCGTGCCGGTGAGGAAGCCGAGCTCGAACTGGTTCGGGGTGAGGATGTCGGCGACCGGCACCACGCGCTCACGCAGGAGCTCGGGGATCGCGGGAGCGACGAAGCAGCCCGACTTCGCGTTGCCCATGACGGGATCGCAGGCGTAGACGGCATCCGGATTCGCCTTCTTGACCCGCGCGACGGTGTCGATGATGACGTCGGCGATGCCCTCGCCGCCCTGGTATCCCGAGAGCACGACGTCGATCTCGGGAAAGATCCCGCGTTCCTCGATCCCGGTGATCACCGCGGCGACATCGTCGGGGGAGATGAGCGGTCCGCGCCACGCGCCGTAGCCGGTGTGGTTGGAGAAGTTGACCGTGTAGACGGGGAGAACCTCGACGCCGATGCGCTGGAGGGGGAAGACAGCGGCGGAGTTGCCGACGTGCCCGTACGCGACGGCGGACTGGATCGAGAGCACCTTCATTCTTCGATCCTCCCACCTCGCGGGGCGACCCGCCGCGTGCCCACGGCCGCGGCGAGGTCGTCAGCAAGCGTCGCCGCCGACGTCTCGTCGAGATCGTGCACCGTCAGGCGCAGGAACGATCCGGTAGCGGTGGAGAGGAAGAAGGGGTCCCCCTCGCGGACGAGCCAGCCGCGCCGCATCAGGTCCTCGCGGACGCTCGCAGCGGGCACCGGAAGGGGCACCCAGAGATTGAGGCCGTCCCCCGGTGCGACGGGGAGTCCGCGCTCGGTCAGCGCGCGGGCGAACGCCGCGTTCCGCTCGGCGTAATGGGTCGCGGCACGCTCGATATCGGCGCGCACCGCGTCGTCGGTGACGAGCGCGAGCGTCATCCGCTGGAGAATGTGGCTGACCCACGTCGTCCCGGGCGTGAGCCGCACGGCGAGACCGTCGGCGGTGTCGGGATCGGATGCCGTGACAGCCAGGCACGTGTCGGGACCGAGGAACTTCGACATCGAACGGATCCGCACCCACCGGCGCTGCCCGGAGCCGATGACCGAGTGCAACGGCACCCGCGACAGGAGAGAGAAGTGGTCGTCCTCGATGACGAGGACGTACGGGTACTCGGCGAGAAGAGCCCGCAGTCCCGCAGCCCGATCGGGGCTCAGGCTCGCCCCGGTGGGGTTGTGGGCGCGCGGCGTGCAGATGACCGCGCGGACGCCGGCCTCGAGCGCGGCACGGAGCCCGTCGACCGTCATCCCCTCGGCATCCACCTCGACGGGAACCGCCCGGTATCCGCCGGTGCGCACCGTGTGCAACGCGGAGAGGAAGCACGGATCTTCCAGCGCCACCGCGTCGTCGCGCTGAAGCGCCTGTGCCAGCAGTCTCTCGATCGCGTCGCTCGCGCCACTGGTCACCGTGATGCGCAGGTCGTCGTGCGGGAGCTGATCGGCCATCCACTCTCGGGCCCAAGCCTCGAGGCCGGGATCGATGACCGGTTCTCCGTAGAGCACCGGCCGCGTGGAGCGGACGAGGGCGGCGGTGGGATCGGGGATCAGCGACGGGTCGGGGTTGCCCGTGCCGACGTCACGCAGCACGGTGTCGGGGGCATAGCCCTCCTGTGCGACCGCGGTCCGGTCTGCCACACGCGTGCCACCGCGTCCTCGCGCCTCGACGAGCCCCGCTTGGGCGAGCTGGCGGTATGCGGCGACGACGGTGTTGCGGTTGACACCGAGGTCGGCGGCCACGGTGCGCACGGGTGGTAACAGCGTGCCCGGGGCGAGCTCGCCACGCTCGATGCGCTCGCGGAGGTCTGCGGCGATTCCGGATGCCGATCGCCCGGTGATGTCGATGGTCATACGCCCCCCTGAGTTCCGATCAGCATATGTCCTGAGCCATGCTACGGTTTGGCCTAAGCCAATACATCGCGCCCCGAAGCGCGCCACCACGCGCCTTCCGCGCGGAACGGAGAAGCCATGACCGACACCGGAACCTCCCGCGTCAAGCGCGGTCTTGCCGAGATGCTCAAGGGCGGCGTCATCATGGACGTCGTCACCGCCGAGCAGGCGCGCATCGCCGAGGACGCCGGCGCCGTCGCCGTCATGGCACTCGAGCGCGTTCCCGCCGACATCCGCGCCCAGGGCGGCGTGGCCCGCATGAGCGACCCCGACCTGATCGATGACATCATCGCGTCGGTGTCGATCCCCGTCATGGCGAAGGCCCGCATCGGGCACTTCGTCGAGGCGCAGATCCTGCAGGAGCTCGGCGTCGACTACATCGACGAGTCGGAGGTGCTCTCGCCCGCCGACTACGTCAACCACATCGACAAGTGGAACTTCACCGTCCCGTTCGTCTGCGGAGCCACGAATCTCGGCGAGGCCCTGCGCCGCATCACCGAGGGCGCGGCGATGATCCGCTCCAAGGGCGAGGCCGGCACCGGCGACGTGTCGGAGGCGACCAAGCACATCCGCACGATCCGCGGCGAGATCAACGCCCTGCGCGCCAAGACGAAGGACGAGCTGTACGTCGCGGCCAAGGACCTGCAGGCACCCTACGACCTCGTCGCCGAGATCGCCGAGACCGGAACGCTCCCCGTCGTCCTCTTCACCGCCGGGGGAGTGGCCACGCCCGCCGACGCCGCGATGATAATGCAGCTCGGCGCCGACGGCGTCTTCGTGGGCTCGGGCATCTTCAAGTCGGGCAACCCCGCGCAGCGCGCCGCCGCGATCGTGAAGGCGACGACCTTCCACGACGACCCGAAGATCGTCGCCGAAGCCTCGCGCGGTCTCGGGGAGGCGATGGTGGGCATCAATGTCGCCGACCTCCCCGCCCCGCACCGCCTCGCCGAGCGTGGCTGGTAACGCGCCCCGCGTCGGCGTCCTCGCCCTTCAGGGCGATGTGCGCGAGCACCTGGCGGCGCTGACCGTCCTCGGCGCCGACGCTCGTCCCGTGCGTCGGCCCGAGGAGCTCGCCGCCGTGGACGGGCTCGTTCTCCCCGGCGGCGAATCGAGTGTCATCGACAAACTCGCTCGCGCCTTCGGCCTGTTCGATCCGATCCGCGCCGCCATCGCCGGCGGGATGCCGATGTACGGCACCTGCGCGGGTCTGATCCTCCTCGCCGACCGCATCGACGGTGCCATCGCCAACCAGCAGACGTTCGGCGGGATCGACGCCCGCGTCGCGCGCAATGTCTTCGGCAGTCAGACCGCGTCCTTCGAGACCGACCTCGACGTCCCGGCTTTCGGCGCACCGCCGATACACGCGGTGTTCATCCGCGCCCCCGCGGTGGTCGAGTGGGGTCCGGATGCCGAGCCCCTGGCATCCCTCCCCGATGGGCGGGTGGTCGCGATCGAACAGGGGGTGCTGCTCGGAACGGCGTTCCACCCCGAATCGACGGGGGAGACGCGCTTCCACGAGCGCTTCCTCTCACGTGTGGAGGATCGCCTGCGCAGATGACCGCGGCATGGACGGCGGAGCGTGTTGCGTTCCTCATCCGCCCCTGATGATCCGCCCGTCGGAGCGCGCACCCGATGAACGCGCCCCGCGCGCTCCGCGGAGGCGAGCACACGGGGCGCGTTCGGATCAGGGCGTCCGCGTCATTGGAAGTACCCGCCGCACGCAACGGTCTGGGTGCAGATGGCTCGGAAGTACTTCGTCGCCGCGGTGTTCCCCCACGGGACGCTTCCTCCCGCACCGGTCGAGCCGCCCGTGCCGACGTAGTAGTACTTCTGCCACGTGCCGAATTCGCTTCCGTTGTAGCCGCGGTAGAAGCCAAGGCCTTCGCCGGACGCTCGCTGGTTGTAGCCGGGGTTGGTGAAGAAGGAATAGCTGACGGTTGCGCTGTCGTCCCAGCCGATCGCCGACCCGCCACGGAACGGGTCGGAGTAACCCGCACTCGTCGCCCCCCACGCGTAGGAGTCCGCCGCCAGCGGGGACGCCGCGCCGCGATCGTCCGCGGGAACCGACGCCGAGCCGACCCCCGCGCGTATCGCCGCGACTTCGCGGGCAAGAGTCTCCTCCGTCAACCCGTTCGGAAGAGATCCGTCGGCGTCTTTGACAACGACGACGGTCTCGTCGCTTACGGGGCCCGTCGGGTAGAAGACCGCGTCACCTACCCTCTCTCCCTCGGAGCGGTCCAGGAGCACGTAGCCCTTGGCGTCTGCCTCCTTTGCTTTCGCGATGAGCGTCTGCTCGACCGCGGCATCCGAATCGGCCTCGGAAGACGCGTTCGCTGCCGCCGATGACGTCAGCACCAGACCGCTGACGACAAGGGGAACGGCGAGGACCGATGCCATCCGTGTTCTCTTCATCTCTCTCTCCAATCGCCTGTGACTCGAGGGGATATGAAGCGAAGCGCGTTCGCTTCACGGCGTCGAATCTACGTAACGCGCGACCAAGATCGCGTCCCCTCTTCGGGGGACACGACGATCGCATTCGGGAGGCGGGGCAACAACGATCCGTGAGCCGGCACACCGGCGCCGACACGACGGAATCACGTGACGACGCGCCCGCGCTCTCGACATGGAACCCATGTCCATATTCGCCGCATAAAGGGGGATACGGATCACCCGACGCAGCGGCCGGGGAGAGCATTCTTCGAGCGGCTATGGCGGTTGCCGAACGCACACGCTTCTGCGTACCAACGGCCGGGGCGCGAGTTCGCCCCCTCGAACCGGGCCTCCTCTGAGTAGCCCAAAATCTCAGCGAGCACTATCGCGTTGGCGGTCGCGAGCCGCTCGTCTGACAGTTGAGGGCGCAGCACCTCTCGAATCCGCGCAGTTGCGTTCGAATGATCGTTCCTGAGCGCGAAACTGGGGCCGCCGCTACAATCAGCGGCGTGACGCAGCACCAAGCGATGCTCGTGTACGACGGCGACTGCGCCTTCTGCACGACATGGGTGACCCGGCTCAAGAACACCCTTGGTGTGTTCCCCGAGGCGCAGCCCTGGCAATGGCTTGATCTGGAACAGTTCGGCCTCACAGACAGCGATGCGAGAAGCGCCGCCTGGTTCTTCCGGGGTGGTGAGGTACTCCGGGGACATGCCGCATTCGGTGCAATCCTGCGCATGCAGGATTCGCTCGGCTTGAGATTCCTCGGGAACCTTCTCGTGACTCCACCGTTCTCGTGGTTCGCCAGAGTTGGGTACTTCTTCATTGCTCGCTACCGGCATCGCCTTCCGGGAGGAACACCTGCCTGCGCGATGCCGAATCAGCGAAGCTAGATCAGACCCTCGGCGCGAAGATTCTCGACGCGCTCCTGAAATCCCATCCGACGCTCGCGTTGGTACGCCGTCCATAGGTTCGGCCGATCCGTCACGTCCATGCCGTCGCGGTGCGGCCGCTCCCGCCGCTGATCGCCCGCGTGATCGTCGATCCGAAGCGACCCGCCGGGCAGCGCCAGATCCCGCGCTGAACGATCATCCCGGCGTAAGAGGACGACGCCGAACCCGGGGCCTCAGCCCCAAAAACACAAGAGGCCCGCGGCTTGGTATCCGCAGGCCATTCGTGCCCACGATATCGTTGACCCATGTCCGGACACTCCAAATGGGCCACGACCAAGCACAAGAAGGCGGTCGTCGACGCCCGCCGCGCGAAGTCGTGGGCCAAGCTCATCAAGAACATCGAGGTCGCGGCCAAGCTCGGCGGCGCCGACCTCCAGGGCAACCCGACCCTCTTCGACGCCGTCCTCAAGGCCAAGAAGACCTCGGTCCCCAAAGACAACATCGATCGCGCGATCAAGCGCGGTGCCGGCATCGGCGGCGAAGCGGTCGAGTACCTCTCGATCATGTACGAGGGCTACGGCCCCAACGGTGTCGCATTCCTCATCGAGTGTCTGACCGACAACAAGAACCGCGCTGCGGCCGAGGTGCGCACCGCCCTCAGCCGCAACGGCGGTACTCTCGCCGACCCGGGCAGCGTCGCCTACAACTTCAGCCGTAAGGGCGTCATCGTCGTGCCGAGCGAAGGCACCACGGAAGACGACGTCATGCTCGCGACCCTCGAGGCCGGCGCCGAGGAGATCGAGCCTCACGGCGACGGGTTCGGCATCATCACCGACGCGAGCGATCTGGTGACCGTCCGCTCGGCCCTGCAGGAGGCGGGGATCGAGTACGACTCCGCCGACGTCGAGTTCGTCCCGTCGCTGAAGATCGAGGTCGACGCCGACACCGCGCGCAAGGTGTTCCGCCTCATCGACGCCCTCGAAGACAGCGACGACGTGCAGAACGTCTACACGAACTTCGACCTGAGCCCCGAGGTGCAGGCCGAGCTCGAGAACGACGAGTAAGGGCGCGCCCTCGACTCGACCACGGCCCCTGCGCTTAGCGTGGGGGCCGTGTCTCGTTCCCTCCGCGTCCTCGGTATCGACCCCGGCCTCACGCGCTGCGGCGTCGGAATCGTCGACGTCTCACCGAACCGCACGGCGTCGCTCGTGCACGTCGGTGTCGTCCGGTCGGCAACCACCGACCCGATCGAGAAGCGTCTGGCGGCGATCGCCGCCGGGATCCGCGCCGTCCTGGCCGCGCACGATCCGCAGGTCGTCGCGGTCGAGCGGGTCTTCGCGCAGAACAACCGCCACTCCGTGATGGGAACCGCCCAGGCCAGCGGCATCGCCCTGCTGTTGGCGGCCGAACACGGAATCCCCGCCGCCACGCACACCCCGAGCGAGGTCAAGGCTGCCATCACCGGGTACGGGTCGGCCGACAAGCTCCAAGTCCAGACGATGGTCGCGCGGGTGCTCCGGCTCGATGCTCTGCCGCAACCGGCGGACGCCGCTGACGCGCTGGCCATCGCGCTGTGCCACGCCTGGCGCGGGGGAGCGGCCGCCGTCTCCGGCGAGGCGACGCTCACCCCGGCTCAACGCGCGTGGCGCGACGCCGAGAAGCGTCGTTCTCCCCAGGCACGTGTCGCTCGAACACATGTACGAACCGACGCGTAAGCTGAGGGCATGATCTCTTCGCTGCACGGGGCGGCGGCCCACGTCGCCGACGACTCGCTGGTCATCGTGGTGGGCGGTGTCGGTTTCTCCGTCGCCGTGACCGCGCAGTTCGCACGGACGGTGCACGTCGGCGACGACATCCACCTGCACACGAATCTCATCGTGCGAGAAGACGCCCTCTCGCTCTACGGCTTCGAGAGCCGCGAAGAACTCACGGTGTTCACGCAGCTCATCAGCGTCACGGGCGTCGGCCCGAAGTCCGCCCTCGGGGTGCTCTCCTCGCTCACGGTGCCGCAGATCGCGCAGGCCGTGGCAGACGACGACGACGCCCCCTTCCGCCGCGTCTCGGGCATCGGCCCCAAGACCGCGAAGCTCATCGTCGTGCAGCTCGCAGGCAAGCTCGCCGTGGTTCCGGTCGCAGCGCCCGCGGCCGTGGCAGCGCACGGTCAGGTACCCCTCCAGGTCACGCAAGCGCTGGTCGGACTGGGCTGGACCGAACGCACCGCCGCCGAGGCGGTGGCATCCGTGGCCGAAAACGCCTCCGAGAGCGACCGCGCCTCGGTCCAGGCGCTGCTGCGCCTCACGCTCGCGCTCCTCGGGCCCGCGCGCAAGGAGACCGTGGGTGGCTGACGTCCGCGACGCCGGCGCCCCCGACGACGAGACCGAGCTCGCGATCGAGGGGGCGCTCCGCCCCACGTCTCTTGCGGAGTTCGTCGGACAGCAGAAGGTCCGGGGGCAGCTCCAGCTGCTCCTCGATGCCGCGCGGATCCAACAGCGCTCGCCCGATCACATCCTGCTCTCGGGGCCTCCCGGTCTCGGCAAGACGACGCTCGCCATGATCGTGGCCCACGAGAGCGGTCGGCCCCTGCGCCTATCGAGCGGGCCGGCCATCCAGCACGCGGGAGACCTCGCCGCGCTGCTGTCATCGCTCACCCCGGGCGAGGTCCTATTCATCGATGAGATCCACCGCATGGCGCGCTCGGCGGAAGAGATGCTGTACCTCGCGATGGAAGATTTCCGCATCGACATCATGGTCGGCAAGGGTGCGGGGGCGACGAGCATCCCCCTCGACCTTTCTCCGTTCACGCTCGTGGGCGCGACGACGCGCGCGGGCCTGCTCCCCAACCCGCTGCGCGACCGGTTCGGCTTCACGGCGCACCTCGAGTACTACGAGCCCGAAGAACTCGAGCGGGTCGTGTCGCGGTCGGCATCCATGCTCGATGTCGGACTGCCCGGCACCGCGCGGTCGGAGATCGCGCGCCGCTCGCGCGGCACACCCCGCATCGCGAACCGCCTGCTGCGCCGGGTGCGCGATTACCTCGTCGTACACGGCCCGTCCGCCGGCACCGATGACGGTCACGCCGACGTCCGCACCGTGGGCGCCGCCCTCGACCTCTACGACGTGGATGCCATCGGACTCGACCGCCTCGACAGGGCCGTTCTCGATGCACTCGTGCGCCGCTTCCGCGGCGGCCCCGTGGGCCTCAGCACGCTCGCCGTGGCGGTGGGGGAGGAACCCGAGACCATCGAGTCGGTGGTCGAGCCCTACCTCGTGCGCATCGGCTTCATGGGCCGCACGCCGCGCGGCCGGGTCGCCACCCCCGAGGCCTACGACCACCTCGGCGCTCCCCACCCCGACGGCCTGCTCCGATTCAGCCAGGGGTCATGACCTATACTCGGCGAGGGATTCCCCGACCCCCGCTAGGCAGTGCCGCATGGCGCGCCTGACCTGAAAGGTGCACCGCCTCCATGGATTTCGCGAGCTTCTTCGCCAACTACGGCCTCATCATCCTGCTGATCGGCCTGCTGATCTTCATGTTCTGGAGCTCGCGCCGCCGCATGCAGAAGCAGAAGCTCGAGCTCGAAGAGAAGGCCCGCCAGACGGTGCCCGGCGCCGAGGTCCTCCTCCAGGGCGGCCTATACGGCACCATCGTCGAGTACGACGGTGAAGACCTCGACAAGCCCGCGCACGTCGAGATCGCTCCCGGCGTCGTGATCAAGGTCCACAGCCAGGCCGTGCTGCGCATCGTCGACCCGACCTCCGGCACCGTCACCGAAGACGAGTTCATCGAGGCCGAAGAGACCGAGGCCGAGTACGTCGCGGGCGTCGCCGACGGCGACATCACCTCCATCAGCGACGACCACCGCGCCCGTCAGGCCGCCGAGGCCGAGGCCGACCGCACCGACAAGGACCGTCCGCAGGCCTGACGCCTCGACCGTTCGTTTCTCTCGTTCCGCCGCATAGAAAGCCGACTCCGTGGCGTCCTCTCCTCCTGTGCGCCATGCCTGGCGTGTTCTGACCGGTCTGCTCGCCCTCACGGCCGTGCTGTTCGGCATCAACGCCCTGGGCGTGTACGCCTTCCAGGCCAGCTCCTGGACCCCCGATCTCGCTCTCGACCTCCAGGGCGGGACGCAGATCATCCTGCAGGCGCAGACGACGGACGGCGCCGCGCCCGACTCCGAGCAGCTTCAGCAGGCGGTCTCGATCATCCGACAGCGCGTCGACGCCTCGGGCGTCGGTGAGACCGACATCGCGACCGAGGGCAGCGACAAGATCGTGGTCCAGATCCCGGGAGAGGCCGACGAAGCGACGCGCGAGCGGATCCAGAGCTCCGCTCAGCTCCAGCTGCGTCCGGTGCTGTTCACCGGCTCGCCCGCGACGACCTTCGTCGGAGAGGACGGGAACTCGACGCCGTACCCGACGCCGGACCCGAGCCTTCCGTCGACGCCCACCGCCTCGCCGACCAACGCGAGCGACCCCGCGTGGATCACCCCTGCCCTGCAGGCGCAGTTCCTCGCCTACGACTGCTCCAATCCGGCGAACGACGCGGCGAAGGCCCCGGCGAACGAGCCCCTGATCACCTGCGGCATCGACGACGGCGTGAAGTACATCCTCGGCCCGGTCGAACTCGACGGCACCTCGATCACCGACGCCACCAACGGCCAGGAGCAGAACACGGGCCGCTGGGCCGTGAACCTCGTCTTCAACGACGAGGGAACGCAGGTTTTCGGCAAGATCAGTCAGCGCCTCTACGGCGCTCAGGCGCCGCTGAATCAGTTCGCCTTCGTCCTCGACGGAAGCGTCCTTTCGGCGCCGCAGATGAACGCGATCATCCTGGACGGGCGCCCCAGCATCACCGGCAACTACACGCAGGAGAGCTCGAAGGCCCTCGCCGACCAGCTGAAGTACGGCGCGCTGCCGCTCAGCTTCGACGTCGTGAGCTCCGACACGGTGTCCGCCACCCTCGGCTCCCAGCAGCTGCAAGTCGGCTTCATCGCCGGCCTCATCGGTCTCGCGCTGGTGGCGGTGTACTCGCTCGTGGTCTATCGCGCACTGGGCACGGTGATCATCGCCTCGCTCGGCGTGATGGCGGTGTTGACCTACGTGATGCTGTGCATCTTGGCCTGGCGCATGGGCTTCCGCCTCTCGCTCGCCGGTGTCGCGGGCCTCATCATCACGATCGGGTTCACGGCCGACTCGTTCATCGTCTATTTCGAGCGCATCCGCGACGAGTTGCGCGACGGTAAGTCGATCACCGCGGCCGTCGAGGACGGCTGGTCCCGCGCCAAGCGCACGATCTACATCTCCAAGTCGATCAACATCCTGGCCGCCGTCGTGCTGTACATCCTTGCGGATGCCACGGTGAAGGGCTTCGCCTTCACGCTGGGCCTGACGACAGCGATCGACATCCTCATCTTCATCCTCTTCACCCACCCGGTGATGCAGCTGCTGGCACGCACCCGATTCTTCGGATCGGGGCACCCGCTGTCGGGAATGGACCCTGAGGCGCTCGGCGCCGTCTATCGCGGGCGCGCGCAGTTCCGGGCTCCGATCGCCGACACCGGGCGCACGAAGCGCTCACGCGCCGAGGCGCAGCGGCGCCAGACGATCGCCGAACGCAAACAGGCCGAGCTCGCCGCCTCACGCGGGGATAGCAGCTCCACGAAGGGGGGAGACGACTGATGCGCTCCATGACGCAGCTCGGTAACGACCTCTACTCGGGGAAGACCTCGTTCCCGTTCGTGCAGCGTCGGCGTGTGTGGTTCCTGATCGCCGCCCTGCTCGTGATCGGTGCGGCCCTCGTCCCGCTCGTACGCCCGATTCAGTTCTCCATTGAGTTCACCGGTGGCTCCCAGTTCACGGTCTCCAACCCGGCGACCTTCGACCAATCGCTCGCCACGCAAGCGGTGACGTCGGTCGTTCCCGGCGCCACGACGCGCGTGACCGTGATCAGCGATCAGGCCGTTCGCGTGCAGACCGACCAGATGAGCAACGACGAGACGCAGGCCGTTTCCGCCGCTCTCGCCAGTTCGTACCAGGTGCCGAGCTCCGAGGTCACCAACTCGTTCATCGGTGCGACGTGGGGTGCAGACGTCACACGTCAGTCGCTCTGGGGGCTGGCGATCTTCCTGGCGCTGACGTTCATCATCCTCGCGCTGTACTTCCGCACGTGGAAGATGTCGGTCGCCGCGATCATCGGGCTCGTCGACGTGCTCGTCATCACGGTCGGCATCTACGCGCTCTTCGGGTTCGAGATCTCGCCGGCGGCGGTGATCGGGTTCCTGACGATCCTCTCCTACGCCTTGTACGACACCACGGTCGTCTTCGACAAGGTGAGGGAGAACACGAGGGAAGACGGGGAGATCTCCGGACGCACGTTCGCCGAATCGGTGAACCTCGCCGCGAACCAGACGCTGATCCGCTCGATCAACACGACCGTCGTCGCGGTGCTGCCCATCGGGGCGATCCTCTTCATCGGTGTGCCGCTCGGTGCCCGGACGCTGAGTGACATCTCCCTCTCGATCTTCGTCGGAACGCTCGTCGCGGCGTACTCGACCCTGTTCGTCGCGGTGCCGCTCTATGCGCTGCTGCGTGAGCGGGAACCGGCCGTCGCCCAGCGCGACGCCCGCGTGCGCTCCGCGCGCGAGAAGGCGGGTGTCCCCGCCTGACGGCGGGGGCCCGCCCCGCCGGGCGTAGGATTGATCGACGGACGTCACGACGGGGGAGGGCACCGATGACCGAGACCGCGGCATCCGCACCCGCACCGTCGTCGTTGCGTCGGCTCGTGCCACGCATCTTCTCGCGCGCGGCTCGCCGCGACGACGTCGACAAGCTGCTGCGCACCGTCCGCACGCATCACCCCAAAGGCGACCTCGGCATCATCGAGCGCGCGTACGCCGTGGCCGACAAGGCGCACGACGGCCAGAAACGCCAGAGTGGCGAGCCGTACATCACGCACCCGCTCGCGGTGGCGCAGATCCTGGCGGAGCTCGGTCTCGGGCCCAAGGCGATCGCCGCAGCCCTGCTGCATGACACGGTCGAAGACACCGGATACCCCCTCGACGAACTGGCCGCCGACTTCGGCGACGAGGTCGCCATGCTCGTCGACGGGGTCACGAAACTCGACAAGGTCAAGTACGGCGACAGCGCGCAGGCGGAGACCGTCCGCAAGATGATCGTCGCGATGTCGAAAGACATCCGGGTGCTCCTCATCAAGCTCGCCGACCGCTTGCACAACGCCCGCACGTGGGGGTTCGTGCCCCCGCACAAGGCGGCCAAGAAGGCGACCGAGACCCTCGAGATCTACGCGCCGCTCGCACACCGTCTCGGCATCCAGGCCATCAAGAGCGAGCTCGAAGACCTCTCGTTCGCCGTGATGCATCCCAAGCTGTACGCCGAGATCGAGAGCCTGGTCAAACAGCGCACACCGCAACGCGAGCAGTACGTGCAGAACGTCATCGACGCGGTCGACGCCGATCTCCGTGAGCTCCGCGTCCGCGGTCGCGTCATGGGCCGCCCCAAGCAGCTGTACTCCGTGTACCAGAAGATGGTCGTGCGCGGCCGTGAGTTCGACGACATCTACGACCTCATCGGCATCCGGATCCTCGTGGGGACCGTGCGCGACTGCTACGCCGTCCTGGGTGCCATCCACGCGCGATGGACCCCGCTTCCCGGCCGATTCAAGGACTACATCGCCACACCGAAGTTCAACCTCTACCAGTCGCTGCACACCACGGTCATCGGACCGGGCGGGCGGACGGTCGAGATCCAGATCCGCACGCACGAGATGCACCAGCAGGCAGAGTTCGGCGTGGCCGCGCACTGGAAGTACAAGGAGCGCATGGCGGGCGGGAAGGCGGATGCCAAGGCCGTCGACGCCGACATGGCGTGGATCGCGCACATCTCGGACTGGCAGGCCGAGACCGCCGATCCCGGTGAGTTCCTGGACTCGTTGCGGTTCGAGATCGGCGCGAAAGAGGTCTACGTCTTCACGCCGAAGGGGCGGGTCATCGGCCTGCCGGCGGGCGCCACGCCCGTGGACTTCGCGTACGCCGTGCACACCGAGATCGGTCACCGCACGATGGGCGCCAAGGTCAACGGACGCCTCGTTCCCCTCGAGACGGCCCTGCAGAGCGGTGACGTCGTCGAGGTCTTCACCTCCAAGAACCCCGACGCCGGCCCCAGCCAGGACTGGCTCGGCTTCGTCAAGAGCACCCGCGCCCGCAACAAGATCCGCGGGTGGTTCACGAAGGAACGCCGCGAAGAGGCGATCGAACAGGGGAAGGACTCGATCGCGCGAGCGATGCGGCGCCAGAACCTGCCGTTGCAGCGGTTGATGAGCCAGGACTCCTTCACCGAGGTCGCCCGCCAGTTCCACTACGAAGACGTCTCCGCCCTGTACGCCGCAGTCGGCGAAGGACACGTCTCGACGCAGTCGGTCATCGAGAAGGTCACCGCCCTCGTCAGCGCCGAGGACACCTCGACCGGACCGATCGATCTGCCGCAGGTGGGTCGCCGGCGCACCCCCCGCAACAGCGATTCGGGTGTGCTCGTGCGCGGGGCGCCGGACATCCTCGTCAAGCTCGCGAAGTGCTGCACGCCGGTGCCGGGCGATGAGATCGTCGGCTTCGTGACGCGCGGGAGCGGTGTCTCGGTGCACCGCGGCGACTGCACGAACGTGAAAGCGCTCAAAGAAGACCCCGACCGTCTCATCGACGTCGAGTGGGCCCCCACCACGAAGAGCCTGTTCCTCGTCCAGATCCAGGTCGAGGCGCTGGATCGGTCGGGGCTGCTCAGCGACGTCACGCGCGTGCTGAGCGAACATCACGTCAACATCCTCTCGGCAACGGTCTCGACGTCGAACGACCGTCTCGCCCTGAGCAAGTTCGTCTTCGAGATGGGCGACACGGTGCATCTGGACCGCGTCCTCAACGCCGTCCGGCGCATCGACGCGGTCTACGACGTCTATCGCGTCACCTCGTCGTAGGCGACACCGCCTCGAGCACGTCGAGCGCGCGACGCCCGTACGGGACGCGCGGATGGAGGCCGACCCACGCGCGCGCGTGCTCCGCGAGCTCGGGATCGCTCCGCGCCCAGTCGCGCGCAGCGGTGTCGTGGCCGAGGCGTGCGAGGTCGGCGAGCGTCCTGTCTGGAGCGGCTACCGACACCCCCGCGATCTCGACGACGTCTGCGGGGGCGAGCCGGGTGTCATGGTAGACGACCCGGCCGTCGTACGACATACGCGCGCGCCGCGCGTCGGCGCGCTGCAGGTGATGTGTGGACGGCTCGAGGAGGACTCCACCGTGGATCCACGCCGCGCTGAGACGCACCGCGGCCCAGCGCGTGCCCACCAGGGGAGCGAGACTGCGCGCGCGCATCCACCTCGTCTCCGCCGCGTCAGCCGGCATGTAGCCTCCGCCGATGCCGACGAGGACGCCGTCGAGGCAGGCTGCTGTCAGTTCGGCGAGGGAGAGTCGCTCGCCGGGGAAGAAGAGGAAGGGCGACACCATCCCGTCAGTCTGACGTGAGGGTGTCGCCCTCTCCCGCCGAGGCGGGGATCTGTGGAGAAACGGGGGTCAGCCGCCGAGCGCACGCAGCCAGCCGCGGCGCGCCTCGAGCGCTTCGGCCGCCTGCGCGGCGGCACGCTTATCGCCGCGGGCCTCGGCATCGGCGAGCTCGCTTTCGAGCTTGGCGATCGCGTCGGTGATCTGGCGCGTCATATCGTTCGCACGCGCCTTCTGCTCGGGATCGTTGCGCTTCCAGTCGGCGTCTTCACGCGTGCGCACGCTCTGCTCGATCTTGCGCAGGTCGTCGTCGAGACCGCGCTCGACGTCGCGCGGGAACACCCGGCCGATCTCGTCCCACTCGCGCTGGATGGCCGTGAGGCGCTGACGGGCGGTGGCGAGGTTCTTCTCGTCGACGATCGGGGCCGCCTTCTCGAGGAGAGCGCGCTTCTGCTCGATCTTCTCGCGGGAGGCCTCGATGTCGGCGGCCTCGCGCTCGACGCGAGCACCGTACAACGCGTCACCCGCGGCCTTGAACCGAGCCCAGAGCGCGTCGTCGACCTTGCGACCGGCTCGGCCAGAGGCCTTCCACTCGCCGAGGAGGTCGCGGTACGCGCCGATGCCGTCTTCACCGCGGGGGGCCAACGCCTCGGCGCGCTCGACGAGGCGCGTCTTCACGTCGCGGGCGGCCTTGTGGGTCTCATCCAGCGACGAGAAGAACTCGCGGCGGTGGCGGTCGAAGCTCGCACGGGCGTCGCGGAAGCGACGCCACAGCTGCTGCGCCGTGGACTTCGGCAGTCGGGGGCCGTTCTGCTGGTGGGCCTGCCACCGGTCGAACAGCGCGGACATCTCCGCCGTGCTCTGCTTCCACTGCACGGTCTGCGGGTCGCGGGCGGCCAGCGCCTCGGCCTGCTCGACGATGACCGTGCGCTCCCGCACGGCGTCGGCCACGGCCTCTTTCGCCGCGGCGGCCTCGGTCTCACTCGCCTCCGCCAGCTCCGCGGTGAGGGCGTCGATGCGCGCGACGAGGGCTGCGAGGTCGCCGACCGCGGCAGCACCCTCGAGCTTCGCGCGCACGGTGAGCGCGGTGGAGCGCAGGTCGGAGGCGGAGGCGCCTCCGCGGCGGTGACGAACTTCGAGGAGGGTCACCTCGCTGGCAAGATCGGCGAACTTGCGCTGGAAGTAGGCCAGCGCCTCGTCGGGAGTGCCGTCGGGGTACTGACCCACGACGCGCCAGCCATCGGCCTCGCGCACCGACACGGTGCCCTCCTCGTCGACACGACCCCACGGCTCGGTGGGGGCGGCGACGCGCGCACCCGGACGGGGTCCGGGCCGGGCGGCGAGCGTCGGCGACGGCGCGGGAGCAGCGGCCGGGGCGGGAGCGGCGGCCGGCGCGGGCTCGGCGGCATCCGGTTCCGAAGGCTCGCCCTCGGCCACAGTGTTCTCGGACTCGGGCACGGCGGTGTCGACTTCAGCGGGCACGTCGGCCGGGTCGGTCGCCGCGGCGGACTCGTCATGCGAGAGCGTCGTCTCGTCGGTGGCGGGGACCAGCTCGTCGGCCGCGTCGCTCGAGGAGTCGCGCGGGCCGTCGGTGTCGGGGGAGGAAGCGGAAGTCACGGAAGTAGCACCTCATCGCGGCAGCGCCGCCTGGGGGAGAAGGACGCTTCCGAGCCTAGTACGACCGGCGACGGCGTGACGGGATCAGGGCGTGGGTGCGACCGACGACTCCGGCTCGGGCACCGGCGCGTCGGGAGAGAGCGATGGCGTGGGGGTGTCGGTCACGGTCGGCGACGGCGCAGGCGCACCCGGGCCCGCCACGAAGTACAGGGTCTGCGCGCCGATGGCGCCGGCGATGACGATGAGTCCGATGACGACGCCGAGCACGTTGTCGCGAGTTCGGCGCTGCCCCTGACGGCGGTGCAGTTCCTGCCGCGCCTGGTAGACCCGGGCGCGTTCGCGCTGCTCGCGGCTCTGCCGGTCTTTTCCGCCCGTCGCCACATCGACCTCCTCCGGCCGATCCCGGCCGTCCCCGATCCTACGCAGCAGCGGGGGAGCCGCCCAAAAGAGCGACGACGGTGTCGGTGGGCGCGGCTAGCCTGGTTCGGTGTCCGCCTCCTCCGCTCTCTTCCAGGGTCAGACGCCGCTCGCCGTGCGCATGCGGCCCGCGAGTCTCGACGAGGTCGCGGGCCAGGGCCACCTCCTGCGCCCGGGGTCACCGCTTGTCACTCTCGCCACCACCGACTCGTCGGCATCCGGATCCGCGGTGTCCGTCATCCTCTGGGGACCGCCCGGAACCGGCAAGACCACCCTCGCCCAGGCGATCGCCCGCTCGTCGGGACGACGCTTCGTCGAGTTGTCGGCGATCACCGCCGGAGTCAAAGACGTCCGCGAGGTGATGCAAGAGGCACTGACGCAGCGCGATCTCTACGGGCAGTCGACCATTCTGTTCCTCGACGAGATCCACCGTTTCACCAAGGCCCAGCAGGATGCGTTGCTTCCGGGAGTCGAGAACGGATGGGTCGTGCTCATCGCGGCGACGACGGAGAACCCCTCGTTCTCGGTCATCTCGCCGCTCCTCTCCCGGTCTCTCCTGCTGACCCTCCGGCCGCTCGGCGACGACGACCTGGGCGCCCTCGTCGATCGCGCAGT
Organism: Microbacterium enclense; assembly: GCA_038182865.1. Classification (NCBI taxonomy): domain Bacteria; kingdom Bacillati; phylum Actinomycetota; class Actinomycetes; order Micrococcales; family Microbacteriaceae; genus Microbacterium; species Microbacterium enclense. The sequence goes on from CP116226.1 coordinate 3,641,291, forward strand.
CAGCGATCCGCGCGGACTGGCTGGCCGTGTCGTCCTCGACGCCGACGCGCGGGCCGCTCTCGTGCGCCTGGCCTCGGGCGACGCCCGTCGTGCGCTGACGGCCTTGGAAGCGGCCGCGTCGGTAGCGGGCGACGATGCCGGTGCTGCCGTATCCACCGGTGACGACGACGACGATGGCGATGACCATGACGATGCGGGGGAGGAGGCGGATGCCGACGCGCCCCGCGAGCTGCCCGTCATCACGGCCGACCACATCGCCCAGGCCGTCGACCGCGCCCTGCTGCGCTACGACCGCCAGGGAGACGAGCACTACGACGTCATCAGCGCCTTCATCAAGTCGGTGCGAGGCTCCGATCCGGATGCCGCCATCCACTACCTCGCACGGATGATCGAGGCGGGGGAGGACCCGCGGTTCATCGCCCGACGCCTCGTGATCTCCGCGGCCGAAGACATCGGCATGGCCGACCCGCAGGCACTGCAGATCGCCGTCGCCGCCGCCGACGCCGTCGCGTTCATCGGTATGCCCGAGGGCCGTATCCCTCTCGCCGAGGCCACGGTGTACCTCGCCACGACAGCGAAGTCGAACGCGGCCTACAACGCCATCAACGCCGCGATCGCGGACGTCCGCGCCGGCGGGTTGGGGCGCGTTCCGATGCACCTGCGGGACGCGCACTACCCCGGGGCGAAGCGCCTAGGCCACGGCAAGGGATACAAGTACGCCCACGACAGCGAAATCGGCATCGTGACGCAGCAGTACCTGCCCGACGAGCTCCGCGGACGCCGCTACTACGAGCCCACCAATCACGGGGCCGAGCGCGACGTGTCCGCGCGTCTGGAGAAGATCCGACGCATCCTCGACGGCTCGTGAGACCGGCAACCGGGACGCGCAGGCAGCTCTGGTAGCATGAATCGGCTCGAAACAGGGTTTTCGGGCATCCCCTCCTTCTTGTGATCACCTTTCGGTGTGCCCCGGCGTGCACATCGGTTCGGGCGGAAGGGGGCGATACGTCCGTGAGCCGTGAAAGGCGCGGCCACGTCATCGGAAGGAGAACTTCGTGACCACGAAGTCTCAGGACCGCCGCAAGGTGCGTCTGTCGCGCGCCCTCGGCGTCGCACTCACCCCCAAGGCCGCCCGCTACCTCGAGAAGCGTCCCTACGCTCCCGGTGAGCACGGCCGCACCAAGCGCAAGGCCGACAGCGACTACGCCGTCCGTCTCCGCGAGAAGCAGCGTCTGCGCGAGCAGTACGGCATCCGCGAGAAGCAGCTGCGTATCGCGTTCAACGAGGCCCGCCGCACCGACGGCCTGACCGGTGAGAACCTGGTCGAGCTGCTCGAGATGCGTCTGGACGCCCTCGTCGTGCGTTCGGGCTTCGCCCGCACCACCGCGCAGGCTCGCCAGCTCGTCGTGCACCGCCACATCCTGGTCGACGGCCAGCTCGTGGACCGCCCGTCGTTCCGTGTGAAGCCGGGCCAGCAGATCCACGTCAAGCCCAAGAGCGAGGGTCTCGAGCCCTTCCAGGTCGCCGCCGCCGGTGGACACGCCGAAGTGCTGCCCCCCGTTCCGGGCTACCTCGAGGTCGACCTCTCGACGCTGCAGGCGAAGCTCGTCCGTCGCCCCAAGCGCGCCGAGGTGCCCGTCACGTGTGACGTGCAGCTCGTCGTCGAGTACTACGCCGCCCGCTGATCCCAGCGAGCACCGAAGGGCGTCGGGTTCTCCCGGCGCCCTTCGGCGTTCCCGGCGGTCATCGATCGGATGGATGCCGACTCGGCATGCGGCCCGCAGGAGCCGTCGCCTACGATGAAGGATGCCGCGACCGCGGCGTCGTATCGAGGAAGAAGTGGTGATCGTGAGAAGCCTCGTCTGGTTCGCGTTGGGTATCGCCGGCGGATTCGTCGCCGCCCACCTGGTCAACAAGGACCCGCGGGGTCAGGAGCTGTTCGCACAGCTCGATTCCCGAATCGGTGAGTTCACCGACCGCATGAGCGACGCCTACCACGCGCAGGAGACCCGCCTCTCCGAGATCGTCGACGACGTGAAGGGCGTCGCGGCTTCCGCGGTCGAACGCGCGTCCGATGCCGTCGACGATGCCGCCGCCGCGGCCAAGAACGCCGCACCCTCCTCAGACTGACCTCCTCAGGCAGCTGCCCCGACGCCCGGGGCGGTTGCCGCCTGCGCACGGAAAGACCCGCCATGAAAACCGCCGAGATCGCCCAGCGCTTCCTCGACTTCTTCGAGAAGAAGAACCACACGATCGTCCCGTCGGCCTCGCTCGTCACCGACGACCCGGCCCTGCTGTTCACCGTGGCGGGCATGGTGCCCTTCATCCCGTACCTGAGCGGCGTCGTCCCGCCCCCGTACCCTCGTGCCGCCGACGTGCAGAAGTGCATACGTACCAACGACATCGAGGAAGTGGGCAAGACGCCCCGCCACGGCACGTTCTTCCAGATGCTCGGCAACTGGTCGTTCGGCGACTACTTCAAGGAAGACGCGATCCGCTTCGCGTGGGAGCTGCTCACCGCCCCCGAGTCGGAGGGCGGTCTGGCCTTCGATCCGAAGGACCTGTGGGTCACCGTCTACGAAGAAGACGACGAGGCGCACGACCTCTGGCTGAAGCTCAGCAGCCTGCCCGAGGATCGCATCCAGCGCCTGGGCAAGGACACGAACTACTGGTCGACCGGGCTTCCCGGCCCCGCGGGTCCGTGTTCGGAGATCTTCTTCGACCGCGGCCCGGCCTACGGCATCGACGGCGGTCCCGCGACCGACGACGACCGGTACGTCGAGATCTGGAACCTCGTGTTCATGCAGTACGAGATCACGAACGTGCGCTCGAAGTACGACTTCGACATCGTCGGCGAACTCCCGGCCAAGAACATCGACACCGGCATGGGCCTGGAGCGTATCGCGTTCATCAAGCAGGGCGTCGACAACATGTACGAGACCGACCAGGTCCGCCCGGTGCTCGACCTCGCGGCATCCCTCGCCGGCAAGCAGTACGGCAACGAGTCGCACGAGGACGACGTCCGCCTGCGCATCGTCGCCGACCACGTACGGTCGTCGCTCATGCTGCTCGCCGACGGCGTGACGCCGTCGAACGAGGGACGCGGCTACATCCTCCGCCGCATCATGCGTCGCGCGATCCGCTCCATGCGCCTGCTGGGCGTCGAGGGCGCCACGTTCCCCGAGCTCTTCGCCGCCTCGCGCGACGCGATGAAGGAGTCTTACCCCGAGGTCGAGACCGACTACGCCCGCCTGTCGGCGTACGCCATCGCGGAAGAGCAGACCTTCCTGCGCACGCTCGCGGCGGGCTCGGCCATCCTCGACCAGTCCGTCGCCGAGGCCAAGAACGGCGGCGGCACAACCCTGTCAGGGTCCGAGGCGTTCCTGCTGCACGACACGTACGGCTTCCCGATCGACCTCACCCTCGAGATCGCCGAAGAGGCGGGGCTCTCGGTCGACCGCGGCGCGTTCGACCAGCTCATGCAGGAGCAGCGTTCGCGCGCGAAGGCCGATGCCCGCGCCCGAAAGGGTGCCATCGCAGATCAGAGCGCGTACCGCGAGTTCCGCGCGCTGGGTGAGACGGTGTTCACCGGCTACACCGAGCTGCAGACGGAGTCCCGGGTCCTCGGCATCCTGGTCGGTGGTCAGGGAACCGACCGCGCCTCCGAGGGGCAGATCGCCGAGATCATCACCGCCGAGACGGCTCTGTACGCCGAGTCGGGCGGTCAGGTCGCCGACAAGGGGACGATCGCCGGTCCGGGCTACGAGCTCGAGGTGCTCGACGTCCAGCGCCCCGTACCCGGTCTCATCAGCCACACCGTCGAGGTCACCACCGGCGAGGTGTCGGTGGGTGCCCCCGCGACCACCGTCGTCGACGCCCTCAACCGTCATTCGGCGCAGCAGGCGCACTCCGCCACGCACCTCGTGCACGCCGCGATCCGCGACACCCTCGGAAAGACGGCGACGCAGACCGGCTCGCTGAACCGCGCCGGCTACATGCGGTTCGACTTCAGCTGGAGCTCGGCGCTCTCTCCCGAGACCCGCACCGAGATCGAAGACATCGCCAACAACGCCGTGCGCGACAACCTCGAGGTCACCACTCGCGTGATGTCGCTCGATGAGGCGAAGGCCGCCGGCGCGATGGCACTGTTCGGCGAGAAGTACGGCGACACCGTGCGCATGGTCGACATCGGCGGTCCCTGGTCGCGCGAACTCTGCGGTGGCACGCACGTCGCCCGCAGCGCAGAGATCGGACTGGTCAACCTCGTCGGCGAGCAGTCGGTCGGCGCCTCGAACCGCCGCGTCGAGGCGCTGGTGGGTCTGGACGCGTTCCGTGACCTCGCCGCCGAGCGCGCGATCGTCTCGCAGCTGTCGACCTCGCTCAAGACACCGCGTGAGCAGCTCACGACCCGCATCGCCGAGCTCGCCGCGAGCCTGAAGGCCGCCGAGAAGAAGATCGCCGCGTTCGAGGCGCAGGCGCTGAGCGGTCGCCTTCCGCAGCTCGCGGAATCGGCTGTCTCGGTCGGCACCGTCCGCGTCGTCGCCGAAAGCCTCGGAGAGGGCGCCTCGGCCGACGACGTGCGCTCGCTCGCGCTGCAGGTGCGCGATCGTCTCGGGTCCGACCCCGCGGTCGTCGCCCTCGCGTCGGTCGCCGGCGGCCGTGCCACGGTGGTCGTCGTCACCAACGACGCCGCACGCGAGCGGGGTCTCACTGCCGGTGCGCTCGCGAAGGCCGCCGCGGGGATCCTCGGCGGTGGCGGCGGTGGTCGTCCGGACGTCGCTCAGGGCGGCGGAACGGATGCCGCTGCCCTGCCGAAGGCGCTGGAGGGCATCGTCGCTGACGTCCGGGCGACCACCGCGTGACGGATTTCCGGCGCGGCATCCGTCTGGGGATCGATGTCGGGCGCGCCCGCGTGGGCGTGGCCCGCTCGGACCCGGACGGTCTCCTCGCGGTCCCCGTCGAGACGGTGCCGCGCAAGGGCGAGCCCGTGCGCCGCATCGTCGCCCTCGCGCAGGAGTACGAGGCGTTCGAAGTGCTCGTCGGTCTGCCGCTGAACCTCCGCGGGGAGGACACCCCCTCGACGACCGATGCGCGGGTGTTCGCGGCGGAGGTGGCGGCGGCGCTGAGCGTCACCGTGCGCCTCGTCGACGAGCGTCTCAGCACGGTCTCGGCGCACGGTGTCCTGCGGCAGGCAGGACGTTCTCAGCGTGACTCTCGTAGCATTGTGGACCAAGTCGCCGCTGTGGTGCTGCTGCAGCAGGCGCTCGACGTGGAGCGACAGTCCGGCGAGCCGGCCGGACCCGCCGTCACACCGGGACAGGAGCCCGCCTGACATGCCCGACACCAACGACCCGACCGCCGACGATCCTTTCGCCGAGCTGTACGGACGTCTGCCCGACCCCCGTTCCGCCGCGAACGGCCCGACGCGCCGCCCCGCATCGGCTGAGGAAGCGAGCACGGCGACGACCGACGTCCCGCCGTCACGCCGTGCCGCCCGTGCGGCACGCGCGCAGACAGGTCCGACCGCCGCGCCGCCCGGCTCGCAGATGCCGACGGCGGCAGCCGCAGAGCCCGCCGCCGACCGGCCGACCGCCCTCGGCGACGCGCGACCGGCGGCAGAGCAGCCCGATCAGCCCGTCACACGCCCGGCTGCGGCACAGCCGACGGCCGCGCGGCCGTCCGCCGCGCAGCCGTCCCAGCCCGGGCAGACCTCGCGATCACTCGACGCACCGCGGGCAGCCGCGCAGCCGCCCACTGCCCCGATGCCCGCCACCGCGCCTGAGCGCGAGCCCGCCCTCGTCGGTGCGGCCGGCGGCGCGGCATCCTCTGTTCCGTCGTCGGGTTCCGCCGCCGGGGGATCGCTCGAAGACCTCTTCGCCGGACGCGCACACACCGACCAGATCGGTGCCCCCGCCCCCCGTCCGCCGAAGAAACGCCGCCGGGTCGGCGGGTGGATCGCTCTCGCCATCGTGCTCGCGATCATCGGAGGTCTCGTGGGCGGAGGATTCGCCCTGTGGAACACCTACGGCGAACGCGTCCAGGCGTTCTTGGGCACCGGCGAGCCGACCGACTACGAAGCCGGGATGGCCACGGGTGAAGTGCGGGTGACGATCGTCTCGGGCGACACGGGTGAATCGGTGTCGCCGAAGCTGTTCGACGCGGGCGTCACGAAGGCCTCGAACTCGCTCTACAAGTACATGGTCGACAACTCCGTCGGCTTCACCTTCCAGCCCGGGGTGTACAAGCTGCAGAAGCAGATGACCTCTGAAGCCGTGATCGCGGCGCTCCGCGACCCTGCGAACCGCCTCGACAACTCGGTGCAGCTGCGCGAGGGCCTGACCCTCACCCAGTCTCTGGACGCGATCTCGGAGCAGGCCGGCATCGCGCGCGCCGACCTGGACGCCGCGGTCGCCGACCCCTCGCAGTACGGCGTCTCGGCTTCCTCCCTCGAGGGCTGGATCTTCCCCGCGACCTACGACTTCGACGAGGGGGTGACCGCGAAGGACGTCATCACGCGGATGGTGCAGCGCACGGTGCAGTCGCTCGATCAGGCGGGTGTGCCTGAGGCCGACCGCGAGCGAATCCTCATCATCGCGTCGATCATCGAACGCGAGGCGCGCGAGTCCGACGACTTCTACAAGGTGTCACGCGTCATCGAGAACCGGCTCCAGCCCGACAACGATGAGACGCACGGCCTGCTCCAGATGGATTCGACGGCGCAGTACGGCGTCGGGGAGATCGGTGCCGGATCGTCGTCATCGTCCGAGAACGCGCTGACCAGTGACAATCCGTGGAACACCTACATCCATCCCGGACTGCCGATCGGACCGATCGCCAACGCGGGCGACCTCGCCATCGACGCGGCGATGCACCCTGCGGAAGGCAGCTGGTACTACTTCACGACCGTGAACCTGGCGACGGGCGAGACCGTGTTCTCGACCACCTACGCCGATCAGCTGAAGGCCGTGGATCAGTTCCAGCAATGGTGCCGCGAGAACCCCGACGGCGGATGCTGACCGGCACCACCCGCCTCGCCGTCTGGGGCGACCCGATCGAGCATTCGCGGTCGCCCCGGTTGCACGCCGCGGCCTACGACGTGCTCGGGCTCGACTGGAAGTACGGGCGCGAGCGCGTCAGCGAGGCCGCGTTCATTTCGCGGATCCAGGATCTGGATGCCACGTGGCGCGGCCTGTCCCTGACGATGCCGCTGAAGAACGCCGCTGCGCGGGCGGCGGTGTCGCTCGATGACGCGGCGAGGCGCACGGGGGCGGTGAACACGTACCTGCTGACCCCCGGCGGTCCTCACGGGTTCAACACCGACGTCGGAGGGCTGGCGCGTGCGCTCCGCGAGGCCGGTGTGGTTCGCGCCGATACGGCGCGGATCCTCGGTGCGGGCGCAACCGCGACATCGGCGGTGCTGTCGCTCGCCGAGCTCGGCGCCGACCGTGTCGAGGTCGTGGCCAGGCGTCCGGAAGCGGTCACGCCGCTACGCGAGCTGGGGGCCTCGGTCGGGGTCGACGTCGTGCGGTCGTCCTTCGACGACCCGGGTGCGCCGACGGAGGTCGACGTGACGATCGGGGCCCTGCCGGGCAAGGTCGATGCGGGTCCCGGCATCCGTCCCTTCGCCGAGAACGGTGGTCTGCTCGTCGACGTGGTCTACGGCAACTGGCCGACGGCCCTGGCTGCGCACTGGGACGCGGCCGGAAACGCGGCGATCAGCGGCCTCCCGATGCTTCTGCACCAGGCACTGCTCCAGGTGCGCGTCTTCGTGAACGGCGACCCGGACCGTGCCGTGGATCGGGAGGACGAGGTGCTGTCCGCAATGCGCACCGCGCTCGTGGGAGACTAGAGGAATGCTTCGCGTTCTCACGGCCGGCGAGTCCCACGGCCCCGAACTGATCGCCCTCATGGAGGGGATGCCGGCCGGTGTGCCCGTCTCGTCCGCGCAGATCCGCGCCGAGCTCGCGCGCCGTCGCCTGGGGTACGGCCGCGGCTCGCGCATGAAGTTCGAGGAAGACGAACTCACGCTGTCGACAGGCATCGTGCACGGTTTCACGATCGGCAGCCCGATCGCCCTGCGCATCGGCAACACCGAGTGGCCCAAGTGGACCGAGGTCATGAGTCCCGAGCCCGTTGAGCTGTCCGACAAGTCTCGCGGTCGCGGTGCCGCGCTCACGCGTCCGCGTCCGGGCCACGCGGATCTCGTGGGTATGCAGAAGTACGGCTTCGACGAGGCCCGTCCGATCCTCGAGCGCGCCTCCGCGCGCGAGACGGCTGCCCGCGTCGCCCTCGGCGCGATCGCGCGCTCCTTCCTCAGCGAACTCGGCATCCGTCTTGTGAGCCACACCCTGTCCATCGGCCCCGTTCGCGTTCCCGACGACGCCGGCCTCCCGACCCCCGACGATGTCGATCGTCTCGACGCCGATCCGCTGCGCTGTTTCCACGCCGAGACGAGCGCCGCGATGGTCGCCGAGGTCGACGACGCCAAGAAGACCGGCGACACGCTCGGCGGCGTCGTCGAGGTGCTCGCGTACGGTCTGCCGCCGGGGCTCGGTTCGCACGTGCAGTGGGATCGTCGACTCGACGCGAGGCTCGCTCAGGCGCTCATGAGCATCCAGGCGATCAAGGGCGTGGAAGTCGGCGACGGGTTCCTCACCACGACCCGCCGTGGTTCCCAGGCGCACGACGAGTTGTTCGCCACCGGCGACGGCATCACGCGCTCCTCCGATCGCGCGGGCGGCACCGAGGGCGGCATGTCGACCGGAACCGTGCTGCGCGTGCGCGCCGGCATGAAGCCGATCGCCACGATCCCCAAGGCGCTGCGCACGGTCGACGTGGCCACCGGTGACACCGCCGCGGCTCACCACCAGCGCTCCGACGTCTGCGCCGTGCCCGCCGCCGGGGTGGTCGCCGAGGCGATGGTCGCCGTGACGCTCGCTGACGCGTTGCTGGAGAAGTTCGGCGGCGACAACATCGTCGAGACGCGTCGCAACCTGGAGGCGTACGTGGCGCACCTGCCCGAGACGCTGCGGACGACCGACGCCTCCGACGCCGCGCTGCTCGCGCATGACCTCGCCTGAGCTGGTGGCCGCAGACGCGTCGGCTCCGGATGCCGGAACGCCCGCGTCCGGCGATCCCGTCGGCTCCGCCGTCGTTCTCATCGGACCGATGGGGGCCGGGAAGACCAGCGTCGGCCGTCGTGTGGCGCGCGCACTCGGAACGCCGTTCACCGACACCGACAAGCTCGTCGTGCGCGATCACGGCCCGATTCCGGCACTGTTCGTCGCCCACGGCGAGGCGCATTTCCGTGCCCTGGAGCGAGACGCCGTCGCGGAGGCATTGGCACGCGGGGGTGTCGTCGCGCTCGGCGGGGGAGCGGTACTCGACCCCGTGACGCGCGACCGGCTCCGGGCGCACCACGTCGTGCTGCTGACCGTGGCACCGCACGTGGTGGCATCCCGGATCCATGGGAACGACCGGCCCCTCCTCGGCGGCGAAGACCCCGTGGCCCGGTGGCAGCGCATCTTCGAAGAGCGGCGGCCCGTCTACGAGCAGACCGCCGACATCGCATTCGACACCTCGTCGGGCCCCCTCGTGCGGGTCGTCGACGACATCGTGGCCTGGGCACGCCGTGTGCCGGCCGGAGAGACGGCATGACCGACACCACCACCATCAGCGTCGCCGGCGACTCCGGCTACGACATCACGATCGGCCGCGGCCTGCTCGCCTCGCTGAGCGACGTGCTGCCGGCCGGGGCGCAGAAGGTGCTCGTGGTCCACCCGCCGACCCTCGCGGCGCAGGCCGAGGCCTTGCGCGCGCAGCTGATGGGCGACCGTCAGGTGCTTCTCGCCGAGATCCCGGACGCCGAGGCCGGCAAGCGCGTCGAGGTGGCCGCATTCTGCTGGCAGGTGATGGGGCAGGCCGACTTCACGCGGACCGACGTCGTCGTCGGCTTCGGCGGGGGAGCGGTGACCGACCTGGCGGGCTTCGTCGCCGCCACCTGGCTGCGCGGTGTCGCGCTCGTTCAGGTGCCGACCACGGTGCTCGGCATGGTCGACGCGGCCGTGGGCGGAAAGACCGGCATCAACACCGCCGAGGGGAAGAACCTCGTCGGCGCCTTCTGGCCGCCCGTCGCCGTGGTCTGCGATCTCGACCTGCTCGACACCCTGTCGAAGAACGAAGCGACCGCCGGCTTCGCCGAAGTGGTCAAGGCCGGCTTCATCTGGCATCCGGAGATCCTCGATCTCATCGAGGCCGACCCGTCCGGGATCGTGGACCCCCGCGGCGACGCGTTCCGTCGGTGCATCGAGCTCGCGATCGACATGAAGGCGCGGGTCGTGGGCGAAGACCTCCGCGAGGCGGGCCTGCGCGAGGTGCTCAACTACGGCCACACCCTCGGACACGCGATCGAGCACGCCGAGCGCTACCGCTGGCGCCACGGGGCGGCGATCTCGGTCGGCATGGTGTTCGCGGCCGAGCTGTCGCGCCTGGCCGGACGCCTGTCCGACGACGTCGCGCAGCGGCACCGCACGGTGCTGGAGTCGTTGGGGCTGCCGACGACCTACCGCGCCGGGGCGTTCCAGACGCTCAAGGCCACCATGCAGCGCGACAAGAAGAGCCGCGGCAGCATGCTGCGCTTCATCGTGCTCGACGACCTGGCTCGTCCCACGGTGCTGCAGGCACCCGACGAGTCGCTCCTGTTCGCGGCCTACCAGGAGGTCGGGGCGTAGTCCGCCCGATCTCGCGGCCCCGCACACGCCAGACCCGGGATGCCACGGCATCCTGTTCTCCCGGGCCACCGCCGCGGCGCGCGCCGGCCCCGGGATGCCGCGACGCGCGCCGGATCCGGGATGCCACGGCATCCTGTTCTCCCGGGCCACCGCCGCGGCGCGCGCCGGCCCCGGGATGCCGCGACGCGCGCCGGATCCGGAGATGGTCGACGGATCCGGACGATTCGCGACGAGACATCCGGATCTGCCGACATTCTCCGGATCTGCGACGCGAAAAGCCCCGCCGCCCGAAGGCGACGGGGCCTATCAGCCTGGTCAGACCTCGGCGGGGACGCGCTGCTCCGAGCGCAGGCCGAGTTGATCGGTGGGGACGTCGCGGGTCTCGCGAGCCGTCAGCGCACTGACCGAGGCGATGATCGCGATCGCGGCGGTGAAGAGGCTGATGACGACCCAGCCGCCCGCACCCCCACCGCCGAGGGCTGCGACGATGCTGGGCGCGAAGCCGGCCATGAGGAAGCCGAGCTGCGTGCCGATCGCCATGCCCGAGAAGCGGACGCGGGTGCTGAACATCTCGCCGTAGAACGACGGCCAGACGGCGTTCGCCGCGGCGTACCCGCACGAGAACGTCAGCACCGCGAGACCGAACGTGAGGAGGGTGTTCCCTCCCCCCATCGACAGCATGTAGAACGGCATGAACGCCGCGGACGAGAGCGCGCCGTAGATGAAGACCGGCTTGCGCCCGATACGGTCGGCGAGCTTGCCGAACAGCGGCTGGGTGAACAGCGCGACCACGTTCGCGACGACGACGAGCCACAGCGTCACGCTGGCGTCGAGGCCCACCTCCTTGCCGTACGCGATGGCGAGGGTGCCGAAGACCGTCGAGACCGCGGCGATGAAGGCGCAGAAGATCACGCGGAGCACGTCGCGCCAGTGGTTCTTCAGAAGCGGGACCAGCGGCATCCGTGCGATCTGACCGGTCGCTTTCGCCTGCTCGAACTCGGGCGTCTCGTGCAGGCTCCGGCGGATGAAGAACGCCACGACCACGACGACCGCGCTGAGCCAGAACGGCACGCGCCAGCCCCACGAGAACTTGATCTCGTCGGGGAGCGCGACCACGGGGATGAAGACGAGAGCGGCGAGGATCTGGCCGCCCTGCGTCCCGGTGAGCGTCCACGAGGTGAAGAAGGAGCGGCGCCCGTCGGGGGCGTGCTCGAGCGTCAGCGATGACGCCCCGGCCTGTTCCCCCGCGGCCGAGAGACCCTGGGCGAGACGGCACAGCACGAGGAGCGCGGGCGCGAACCAGCCGATCTGCGCGAAGCCCGGGAGGCACCCGATGACGAAGGTCGACAAGCCCATGAGCAGCAGGGTGAACATCAGCACCTTCTGGCGCCCGATGCGGTCGCCGAAGTGGCCGAGGATGATCGCGCCGAAGGGACGGGCGATGTACGCGAACCCGAAGGTCGCGAACGACATCACCAACGCCGCCTGATCACCTGACGGGAAGAACACCGTGGGGAAGATGAGGGCGGCGGCAGAGCCGAACAGGAAGAAGTCGTAGTACTCCACGGCGCTTCCCATGAAGCTGGCGGTGGCCGCCTTCACGGGGGTTTTCCGCGTCGTTGCGGGGGTGGTCATGCGTTGTCTCCTTAGCGGGCGACGGCCGGGTCGACGGGTCGGTCGGGGGCTTTGTCGGCGGATACGAGGTCGAGGAAGTGAGCGGTCATGCGATCGGGGTCGGGTCGCGTCCCCGTGATGAGGGCGAACGCATCGACGGCCTGGTGGACCGCCATACGTCCGCCGCTGAGGGTGCGGCAGCCGCGCTCGCGCGCGGTGACGAGGAGTTCGGTGTCGAGAGGGCGGTACACGATGTCGGCGACCCACAGCTCGGGCCGGAGCAACGCCTCGTCGAGGGGAAGACCCGGGTGCTCCGCCATGCCGACCGGGGTGCAGTGCACGAGGCCGTCGGCCTCGGCGAGGACATCGGCGAGTCGCGCCGGCAGCGCGGTGTCGACGACGGCGAGCGGATGCCGCGACCCCAGGTCGGCGGCGAGAGCGCCGGCCCGGGCCGGGTCGAGATCGACGATGGTCAGTCGAGCGGTGCCGAGGCGCAGCAGCGCGTCGGCGACGGCCGACCCCGCCCCGCCCGCGCCGAGCTGGACGACGTGGCGGGTCTCGGCATCCGGAAGCCCGTCCGTGAAGGCGGCGGCGAAGCCCGTCGTGTCGGTGTTGTAGCCGACCCGCCCGCTGGGTGTGAAGAGCACCGTGTTCACCGCGCCCAGGGCAGCGGCGACGGGGTCGATGCGGTCGAGGTGGTCGAGCACGCTCTGCTTGCAGGGGTGCGTGACGTTGACGGCGTCGTAGCCGAGGCGCTCGGCCCACGCGAGCACGTCGCCGATGCGGGCGGGATCGATCCCGAGCGCGGTGAGGTCGAGCGGTCGATAGACGTAGGTCAATCCCAGCGCACGTGCCTCGGCCATGTGCATCGGCGGGGTGAGCGAGGGGAGGACCCCCGTGCCGATGAGGCCGACGAGGTACGGGTGCGCGTCGATCACGGTACTCCTTCGTGTCCGCGTGGCGGTTATGTACTAACCGGTACGTTCAGAGGAAACCACGAGGTGGCCGTGGTGTCAACGGCAAGATGCGGATGCCGCGCGGGGCGCGGAGCGCGGGGCGCGGGGTCCGGGGCGGGGTCGAGTGTCCAAGACATCCGGACGGTCTCGCGAGGCGTCCGAGTGTTTCGGACACTCACTGCCCGGGAACGGCGCGGGCCCGGGGCGGGTCAGCGCGCGGGGACGGTCAGCCAGCCGACCACGACGTCACCGAGGGCCGCGCGCAGGTGGGCGCGACGCTCGGGGGAGGCGAGGTCGACGTCGAAGAGGTGGCCGAAGGTGTACTGGTTCGCGACCTGGAAGACGCAATACGAGCTGATCACGAGGTGCACGTCGATCGCATCGACGTCGGAGCGGAAGACCCCGGCCGCGCGTCCGCGCTCGAGGATCTCGTCGAGCAGCCCCTTCGCCGGCTGTGACAGCGTGCGCAATCCGTCGATCTGCCGGATGAACTCGCCGCGATGGATGTTCTCGATCGCGACGAGGCGGATAAAGGCCTCGTGCCCGACATGGTGGTCGAAGGTCAGCTCGGCGAGGGCGCGGATGGCATCCACCGGGTCCGCGTGATCGACGTCGATCGCGCGCTCCGCCTCGCGGATACCGCGATAGGCCTCTTCGAGGACGGCTCGATAGAGGCCCTCTTTCCCGCCGAAGTAGTAGTAGATCATCCGCTTCGTGGTCCGGGTGCGCGCGGCGATGTCGTCGACCCGGGCGCCGGAGAAGCCCTCCTCGGCGAAGACCTCGGTCGCCACGGCGAGCAGTTCGGAGCGCGTGCGCTCAGCATCTCTGCGTGCCTCGGCCATGCGGTCAGACTAGTAGACCGACTTTGTACCAGATGGTACATTCGGCCGCCATGAGGACCTCGATCGCGACCGTCTGCATCAGCGGAACGCTCGCCGACAAACTGCACGCCTGCGCCGACGCCGGCTTCGATGGCGTCGAGATCTTCGAACCCGACCTGCTGGCCGCTCCCGAGAGCCCCGAGGAGGTCGCCGCTCTGGCCGGCCGCCTCGGCCTCAGCCTCGACCTGTACCAGCCGATGCGCGACGTCGAGGGCGTCGACGACGAGGCGTTCGCCGCGGTCCTCCGCCGGGCCGAGGCGAAGTTCCGTCTCATGAACCGCCTGGGCATTGATCTCGTCCTGTGCTGCAGCAACGTCGGGACCGCCACGATCGACGACGACGAGGTCTCCGCCGACCAGCTGCGACGCCTCGGCGATCTCGCGGCGGGGCACGGCATCCGCATCGCCTTCGAGGCTCTCGCGTGGGGGCGTTTCATCGACGACTACCGCCGCGCGTGGCGCATCGTCGAGCTCGCCGACCACCCCGCTGTCGGGGTGTGCCTGGACTCGTTCCACATCCTGTCGCGCGGTCACGACCCCGCGGCGATCGCCGAGATCCCGGGCGAGAAGATCTTCTTCGTCCAGCTCGCCGACGCGCCACGCCTCAGCATGGACGTGCTGTCGTGGAGCCGGCACCACCGTCTCTTCCCGGGCGAGGGCGACTTCGATCTCACCGACTTCACGGCCCGCATCGTCGAGGCGGGGTACACCGGCCCGTGGTCGCTCGAGGTGTTCAATGACACGTTCCGCCAGACCGATGCCCGGCGCACCGCGCGGCACGCCCGCCGGTCGCTGCGCTGGCTGGAAGACGCGGTGTCCCGTGCCCTGCCCGACACCCCCGACGAGCTGCGCATGCTCCCCGATTCGGCCGCCCCCTCCGGTGTCGACTTCGTCGAGGTCAAAGCCGAGGACACCTCCGCGATCGAGGAGCTGCTCGGGCAGCTCGGCTTCACCTCTCGGGGCCGGCACCGCACCAAACCGGTCACCCTGTGGACCGCGGGAGAAGCGCGCGTCATCCTCAACGAACAGCACGCGCGGGGATGGGAGCCGCGGCTGGCGGCGATCGGCCTCGAGGTGGACGACGCCGAAGCGGTCGACCTGCGCATGCACGAGCTGGGGGTTCCCCGCGCCTACCGGCGCACCTACGCGACAGAAGAGCGTCTCGACGGGGCGATCGCCCCCGACGGGACCGAGGTGTACTGGGCACAGGCCGCTGACGAAGGCGACCCGGCGTGGGTCGCGGAGTTCGAGCACGGGGAGCCCGAGCGGAACACGGTCATCCGCGGCGTCGACCACGTGAGCCTCACCCAGCCGTGGGATGCCATCGAGGAGGCGACCCTGTTCTACACGGCGGGCTTCGCGCTCCGCGTGGACAGCAGCACCGACGTCCCCGGACCCCGCGGTCTCGTGGCCAGCCGCGTGCTGGTCGCACCCGGCGGGCAGGTGCGGATCCCACTCAACGTGGCACCCCCTGTGCTGGCCTCGGAGCGCGCCGGTGCCGCCCTCCCGCAGCACGTCGCGTTCGTGTGCGACGACGTCCGCGCCGCCGCCCGCGCGGCACGCGATCGGGGGTTCGCGCCCCTCGAGATGCCCGGTAATTACTACGACGACATCGCGGCGCGCTTCGATCTCGCGTCGGACGCGGTGGACGAACTGCGTGAGTTGCACCTCGGATACGACCAGGATGCCGCGGGGGAGTACCTGCACTTCTACACGCGCACGATCGGCGAGGTGTTCTTCGAGTTCGTCGAACGCGTCGATTCCTACGCCGGGTACGGAGCAGGTACCGCGCCCGTGCGCCTGACCGCGCAGGGGAGGCGCTGATAGCGTGCCCGACATGACCACGCCCCGCCGCCTGCTGCTCGTCAACGGTCCGAACCTCAACCTGCTCGGCACCCGTCAGCCGGAGATCTACGGCTCCGACACCCTCGCCGACGTCGAGAGGGTCACCGCCGAGGCAGCCGAGCGCCACGGACTCGCCGTGCGCGCGATCCAGAGCAATCATGAAGGCGTCCTCATCGATGCGATCCACGCCGCGCGGCTGGACTGCGCCGGCATCGTGATCAACGCCGGGGGACTCACGCACACCTCCGTCGCGCTGCGTGACGCGCTGGCATCCGTGGCCCTCCCGGTTGCCGAGGTGCACATCTCGAACATCAAGGAACGCGAGCCGTTCCGGCACTTCTCGTACATCGAAGACGTCGCGGCCGTCCACGTGATCGGCGAGGGCATCCCGGGGTACGCACGAGCCGTGGAACTGCTCGTCGACGTCATCTCGGGCCGCGCGGACGGCTGAGGGCGTACGGTCGATCGCGCCCGCAGAGGGCATCGCGTAGACTCGACCGCTGGGCGTGCGCCACAGCGCGGCCCTCC